>CAZFHI010000004.1:0-98284 GCA_964518875.1 uncultured Oscillospiraceae bacterium | reverse complement strand
TACAGACCGTCGTTTTATCTTTAACTCGGTCTCACATCATTGACAAATGTACAAAGGTATATTACAAGCGTTTACAATTTATTCATTATCTGCTAAAATCGCAAAGAGGAGATATTAGTATAAGGAGGTTAAAATGCCTACAATTACTTACAAATGCCCTTCATGCGCAAGCCCTCTTACGTTTGACGGCAGCACAAAAGAAATGACTTGTTCAAGCTGCGGCAACACCTTTGAAGTTGAGAATTTAAAAAAAGCTGCTGAAGTTGAAAGAGAAACCGAGCAGGTTCCTCAAAGCAGATATTGGGATATGCACGATGAAGCCTTCAGTTCCGACGAGCTTAAACAGGCAAGAACCTATTCTTGCTCTTCGTGCGGAGCGCAGCTTATAACGGACGAAACTACCGTATCAACAGAATGCGCTTTCTGCGGCAGTCCATCCATTATACCTGATCAATTTACTCCCGGAACAAGGCCTCAAAGCGTACTCCCGTTTACTGTGAAAAAAGAAAAAGCAGAAAAGCTTTTTAACGACTATTTCAAGCATAAAAAGCTTTTGCCAAATATATTTAAAAATGATAACAGGATAAGCGAAATACGCGAGCTCTACGTACCATACTGGCTCTTTAGCTGTCAGGCCATGGCCGATATACAGTATAAAGCGACAAAGATACGCACTTTCAGGCGTGGGAAATATCAAATTACTCAAACAAGACATTATCTGTTAAGGCGAGCGGGCACTGTGGACTTTAAAAACCTCCCTATAAGCTCAAGCAAAAAAGCGGACAATGAAACGACGGAATCCATAGAGCCTTACAACATGGATGAAAAGCTTGCGTTTACACCTGAAATACTTTCAGGCGTTCAGGCAAGCAGGGCGGATATAAGCGCTGATGAAAGCAAAAAGCGCGCCGACGAAAGAATCGCTTCAAGCATGCAAAACACCTTGCGCAGCACAATTACAGGGTATTCGTCTGTAATACCTGCTTCAACAAAATTAAATGTACCAAAGGGCATGGCATCCCCCGCGCTTTTCCCCGTTTGGATTATAACAACGAAAAAAGGCGATAAGACATATACTTTCGCTATCAACGGCCAAACAGAAAAGCTGACATGCGATGTTCCAATATCCGTGCCCAAGGCAACAGGCTGGTTTTTCGGCGTTTCAGCCGCCGCTTTTGCAATAATCGCCCTTATATTGTACTTAGTTTTGTAATTCGGGAGAAATATAATGAAAAAAACATTTTTATTTTTGCTGCTTCTTGCTTTATTGTTCAGTCTTCCCGCGTTCGCCGCTGAAAACCATGTTTTTGACGATGCGAAGTATTTTACCCAAGAGCAAATATCCAGTCTTAACAAAAGAGCTGAAGCGTTGCTTGATAAAACAGAGACGGATTTGATTATTATTACAACAATTAACTCACGCGGTTATTTCCCCAGGCGGTTTGCCGCTAAATACTACGAAGAAGTGCGTCCATATAAAGATATTGACAGCTATGTCGCATTCGCCTTTTGCCTTGATATTAAAAAGTACGGGGAAGCAAGCTATGGCGATGCAAAAACTATGCTCGCAAGCAAAAGCGACGACGCGCTTTACGAAGTGTTGGAACCGTATTTGCCCGATAGAAATTATTATGGAGCTATGCTTAGCTATATGGATTACCTTGAAGATGCGCTTATACCACCTACAAAAGCAGAGCTTTTCAGCAGATACTTGCCTTATGCATTAGTCGTTTCTTTGATTATAGGCGGAATTACAGTTTTTGTTATGGCGCAGGGCATGAAACGCAAGCACTATCAGGAAGACGCGCAGCAGTATATAGTTCCAGGCAGCTTAAACCTTATGCGCTCAAATGACATATATCTCTACAGCACAGAAACGAGAACAAAAATTGAAAGCAATTCCAGCAGCGGCGGAGGGAGCAGCTTTAAGAGTTCCTCCGGCAGGTCCTACGGAGGAAGAAGCGGAAGCTTATAATTAAATCTGCCCGAAAATAGCTTTGAATATTTTACCGGCTAAGGGAGCCGCGACTTTTCCCCCGCCCCCTGCGTCCATAACTACTACACATACGGAATAAGGGTAATTTGGCTCGTCGCTGAACCCTACAAACCATGAATTTGTTTCTTTCTGACCGTCAATTTCAGCAGAACCAGTTTTACCACAAATCTTTTTGCCAGGCACCGAGGCTCCTGTTCCGGTGCCTTTTTGTATTACATATCGCATGTATTCTTTTATAATCGCGGCGTTTTCATGGCTTAAGGGCTGCTTATAAATTTTAGGCGCAAACTGCGCCATGATTTCTTTATTTGAATTTACGCTTCTTAAAATAAGCTGCGGTTCCATCATAGTTCCATTGTTCGCCACTGAAGAAGCGATCATGCACATATGCAAAGGGCTAATTTGAAGAGCGCTCTGTCCAACGCCTGTCCAGGCAATTTCGCTCGTTGTTCTGTTTTTCGCAGGATATACAGAGTTTTCAACAACAAAATCCTTAAATAAAAAATAATCGCCAACGCCAAATTTAGACGCTGTACTTTTTAAAGCTTCATCGCCCATCTGTAAAGCAAGCGAAGCAAATGTGACGTTGCATGATTTCGCAAAAGCGTCCTTAAGGCTGATTTCCCCGTGCTTGGCGTTTCCCGCATCCACAATTGAATGCTTTCCTGATGGAAACGTTAATATGCCGTCGCAAAAACGCTTTGTATTCTGCACGTCAGGGATATTTTGAAGAGCCGCTGCCAAAGTTATTATTTTATAAGTAGATCCGGGGGCGGAGACCCATCTTGTCGCATTGTTCCAGAACGGCTGCCGCCTGTCTCTTTTGGTTTCTTCTGTTATATGGTCAGGGTCAAAATTAGGGAAGCTTAAAAGGCTTATTACTTCGCCCGTTTTATAGTTCATAACAACGCAGGCGCCTTTTTTATTTTGAGGAAATATGCTGCTTATATAGCTTGATAAGCCAACGTCAGCGGAAAGTAAAAGGTCATTGCCGCGCATTTTTTCACCTTTAACAAAAGCCGCAAGGCGTATAAAGGGAGAAGTATCGAACCCGTACAATTCATTTGCCATAAAGGATTCTACTCCATAGCCGACGTTATTTTTCCTGTCGCCCAAAACGTGAACCATGGCGCGGCGAACACGCTCATCAGAATGGTATATTCTTTTTCCGTTTACGTCTGTTGAAGCTAAAACGTTCCCCGATCTGTCATAAATATTGCCCGGGATGGCGTCCGCCTTAAGCTCCCTCAAATGCGTGTTTGCGCTTGAAGAAAACCATCTGTTTCCCTGTGTAATCACATTGTATGCGCCAAATGCGACAAGCGAAGACAGCATAACTACTACAACAGCTAAAACCATTTTAAGGTATCGTCTAAGGCGTTTCATAAAGCATTTTCTCCTATGTCCGCAAGCAGCTCGTCTTCTAATATATGCTCCTTGTTTATGTTTTCAACGCCTTGTATTACTCCTATCATACACATACAGCTAAGCATTGAAGAACCTCCATAGCTTATAAAAGGCAGCGTTACGCCCGTTATTGGAAACATATTTATATTGCCGCCTATTATAACAAACGTCTGTATAGCTAAAAACAAGCTGCTGCCAGCAGCCATAAGGCTGTGCATTTGATGGTTGCACCGCATGGCTACGCCTATGCCACGTATAAATATTATTATATATATTAATATAATACATATTCCAAATATAATCCCGAATTCATTCACTATGAAAGGAAATATAAAGTCCGTTTCTTTTACAGGTATAGTATAGGCGTTGCCCGCGCCCAAGCCCAAGCCGAACGCTCCGCCGTTTACGATAGCTAAAAGGGACTGCACGGTTTGATAGCCCGCGTCGCGGTAATTGCCCCAAGGGTTAATCCAGGCTTCAAGCCTGCGCTCCAAATGAGCAAAGCCTATTTTTTTAAGCAGCGGATAGCCGATAGCTGCAACGGCTCCTGCGCCTAAAACGCCCGCTGCAAGCAGAAGCCAGCTTCCAGACGCTATAAACATCATAGCAAGTGTTACTGTATAATAAAGCAGGGCGGTGCCAAGGTCGCGCTGCAGCACGAGCAGCAGAAGGCATACCCCTGTATATGCGACGCTCAGCATAAGTTTGTTTTTTGACAAAAAATACGCGTTTACAAGCACTAAGACGACTTTAACAACTTCACTCGGCTGAAAAGACGCTCCGCCAATTTTAATCCACGCTTTCGCGCCGCCTACTTCCCTGCCTATAACTAAAGGCAGAGCCATAATAAGTATAGACGCCGCGCCTATAATTACAGATAGTTTTTTAAGCTTTCTTAAATATTTTACAGACAGCATTACAATTACCATCGCAATTAAGCCTACAAAATAGTTTATTGCGTGGTTTATTCCCTGCTGCGGGTTCATGCGGTACAATACCAGCACGCCTAATGAGCATAAAAAATTAACAAGAGATAAAAGAAGTTTATCAGCGGAAAAGAGCTTGGGTATAAGAACACTTGAAAGCAAAAATATAAGCGGTACGGCAATGCCTATTATAAGCGTCTGAAGGTCCATATTTTTAAGCATAAGCATAATAAAGCCGGACAATATGAACAAAACAATGGTAAGTATAAGCTTATCTAAAAGTACCCTCTTTTTTTTAGCCATTGTTTTGTTCCTCTTGCTCTTTAGAGCGCTGTTCATGAGAAAAATATTCGTTTTCGTTTATTTCATTCGTATTATTCACGTTATACGCATAGTTTGCGGGCTTAAAATACGATCCGTCGTCAAAGCGTTCTTCATGCTCATAAGGAGAATCTTCATAGTTCTCCTGCGTTTCCCGCTGAGTATCCTGTATTAAATAATTATCAGTATATTTATCGTCGTCCTGCATGTTATATTGAACGTCCGCTTCATACTGCGGGGGCTCAACAGCAAACGTCCACGTGTTTTCAAACGAAGGGATATAATCCTGTATGTTTTCTTTTGTTTTAGGAGTGCGCTTAGGTACTTTTAATCCTTCAAAAAGCCTGAAGCGCAGCACATAGCCGCCTATTTCAAGGTAGGTTCCGTGCAAAGCATAAGGATTGTTTTTTACGGACACACCGTCCAGGAGCGCGGAAGAGCGCCTGCCCAAGGGGCTTAGCTGTATTCCCTTGGAATCAATAAATTCAAAATGAAGCTCAAAACGCTTATCTAAATTTTTAAGCCTTATATCCGCTGAAGGCTTGCAGCTTATAAATCCCTCTCTTGGCAAAGGATACGCTTCGCTGGTTTTTATATCTACAATTTCCCCTACAAGGCCTGCATCAGGAAGCGATCTTAATATTCTATTATGCTGATGCCTTTCCTTAAGCATTTGGCGCGTTGCGCGCCACGCTATCATAACTATAAGAAAGACGAACCAATAGCGCATAAACAACGCCAGAAGTTCATAGTGTTCCTTTGCCATGCGCCACTCCCCTTTCTCTAAAAGCATTATAGCACAGCCAACAGCATTAAACATTAAAATCTTCTTAGGTTTTACATATCAATTTTTAATGCTTATAAAAGTCTGCATTCTTTTATTTTACGCGTTTTATATAGCTTTTATTAATTGTTTCTCCAGAGACGCTTCTTTTTTTGCGCATATAAGCATTACTATGGCCGCAAAGAATTCTATAGCGCAGCTTACATAAAGCAAGTACTTAATTCCCGCGTTATCAAGCAATAAACCCGCTAAAACATTGCCTAATATTCCTCCCACATTGCTTGCTAAAATCACAAGTCCCTGCGCCCTTACCTTTTCTCCTTTAGAAACTATGTTGTTGGCAAAAAAAGTAGATGAAACTCCATACAGCCCGTAGCAAAGCACGCTTATTGCCATGGCAAAGTAGATTACAGGCATATTTCCTGCAAAAGAAATGATAAGCATTTTTACAAAATAAGCAAAAAAGCATAAAACAAGCAAATAGCGAGGCTTTACTTTTTCAAGCAACGCAGGAGCCAAGAACATTGCAGGCATTTCAACGCCGGATTGTATAAGCATGCTTATTCCAAGCTCTCTTCCTCCACCGCCCACATTTTCTACTACGTTAATAAGGAAAAGGAACGCAGGCGTCATTCCCATATACAGCAGAACACTCGCTATAAGAAAAAGAAGCAATACTGGATTATTATTAAGCATCTGTTTATAGCTCGTACGGCTGCTGTATTTTTCCTGAACATATACGGATGCGGCTTTTTTGGCAACGTCATCAACGTCCGGCATAAGCATAACAAGCGCAACGGACAGCAAGATAAGCACACAATAAGCAGGCATCAAAATTGAAGGCGAGTTTATTTCAAGCTGCCGGCCTATTATATATGCAGATAAAGCATAGGCAATAGAACCTATGCCTCTTGGCCAGCCATAGTTAACATGCACTCCTGCGTTAACATACTGCATAATTTGAGCGTTTATAAGCGCTGCATTTGTGTTTTGAAAAGCGCCGCCTATTGAAAACACAAGAGCCATTAGCGTAATTGATAAAGGCACGCTTAATATAAGCGCGCCGCATACCATGGACATCAGCATAACCGCCGCCATTATTTTTTTTATAGGAATATTGCTGTGGTTGTCTGTAAAAGAAGACGCAGTAAGCTGGAAAGCTATGGACAATATGCTTAAAAGCGAAGACGTAACGCCAATCTGCGTGTCTGTAAAACCATGAAACGATAGGAATACAGCTGTAAAGCCCTGATATGCCAGGTTTGATACCCAGAATGAAGATTGCAGTGCAGCATAATTTATTTCTATACGAAACATAAGTTTTTTATTTTTTGGCATATACTACAACAATTTATTCCTTTCTGTATAACGGATTGTACAGGCGCCTTTCCAGGGACCATATTCTTTCGCTGAACACTCCCTTAGGCGTTCTACTTATTACACTCTCCATTTCATTCATGCGCGCGTCCATATCGTCTATGATGTGCAGCATCTCAGCTTCCGGAAACATAGGCGGGCGTGTACTGCCGTATTCCGGTATTCCGTGGTGGCTAAGCATCATGTGCTCAAGCAAAAGCACATATTCATCATTTTCATCTATATTCTGCTTTCTGGCCGCTTCATCAATAAGCGTAACTCCGCGCACAAGATGCCCTAAAAGCAGACCATCTTTTGTATAATCCTGAACATTGCCAAATTTGTCTGAATCTAATTCTAAAATTTTACCCAGATCATGCACGATTATCCCGCTTAGCAGAAGATCGCTGTCCAAAAACGCGTACACAGGCATTATAGCTTTCGCCAGGCGCAACATGCTTGTTGTGTGATGCAGAAGTCCCGAGCGTTCGGCATGGTGCAGGCTCTGCGCGGCAGGAAAATACATCAATTTATCTTTAAACTTGGTTATAAGATACATTACTATTTTTTTAAGCGTAGTATTGCTGAATGAATCTGTTGTGTCTAAAATCTCCTGATACATGTCCTCTGGCTTTTCAGGAGCAGAAGGAACAAGAGTAGAAAAATCCACATGGTCTTCTTCATGCGCTTCACGGAATTTTTCAACTCTAAGCTGCAGACGGCCGTTAAACTCTATAACGCCGCCTTTTACTTTGAGCACAGTTCCCGCTTCAGGGGCAGTCTGAGAAGTATTCCATACCTTCGCATTTATGCTTCCAGACTTATCTATAAGCATCATGTCAAGATATGGATTGCCCGTGGAGCCTACCCTGCTGCTCGCGCTGCGAACCAGAAGAAACCCTTCAAAGCGGTCGTCCTTTAAAAGTTCATTTACTGCTATTTGAGAAGGCAAATCATTCACTCCTTAAATCTTCAAACAAAGTATAGTCGTCATGCCAGTAGAGCTTTATTGTGCCAAGAGGGCCGTTGCGCTGCTTCGCTACAATAACTTCTGCTATGTTCGTTTCTTCGCTGCTTTCCTCGTAGTAGCTTTCCCTGTGCAGAAACATTACTATATCGGCGTCCTGCTCTATAGAGCCTGAATCGCGCAGGTCGGAAAGCATGGGCCGCTTTGTAGCGCGCTGCATATTTGCGCGCGAAAGCTGTGCGCAGGCGAGTATAGGCACTTTTAATTCAAGCGCAATCGACTTTAATCTTCTTGATATTTCACTCACTTCAAGCTGGCGGTTTTCTGCACGCGAATCTGTCGTCATAAGCTGCAAATAGTCTATGACTATTAAATCCAGCCCGCCTGTTTCCATCATAAGGCGCCTGCAGCGGCTTCTAAGCTGTGTAGGCGTTAGAGAAGCCGTATCGTCCATATAAAATGGCGCTTTTGATAACGGCGCTATCGCCCTCGCCAATTTCATCCATTCTTCGTCGTTCAACGTGCCGTTGCGCGCTTTCTGCATATCAACCCTCGCTTCGCAGCATAAGACGCGCATAGCTATTTGCTCGTTTGGCATTTCCAAGCTGAATATAGCTGTGGTAAAGCCTTTTAAAGCTGCGTGCGTCGCGATATTTATAGCGAAGCTTGTTTTGCCCATGCTTGGACGCGCGCCTACAAGCACAAGCTCTCCTTGGTGAAGCCCTGTAAGCAGATTGTCAAGCAGTGTAAAGCCTGTCGGAACGCCGTCTATCTTTCCTTTGTTGCGCGCAATTTCTTCCATTTTGCGGTAAGTAAGCTGCATGACTTCATAAATATGAACAAGGCTTTGGCTGCCGTTGCGGCGCATAACTATATCGAAAATTGATTTCTCAGCGTGCAGAAGTATATCCTGCAATTCCATGTCCTGTCGGTAGCAGTTTTTTATTATTTCATTTGACGAAGAAATCAATTTGCGCAGCGTCGACTTTTCAAGCACTATGTTAATATAATGCTTAAGATGTACCGTTGTCGGGACAAAGCGCACAAGCTCCACGAGATACTCTGTACCGCCCACGCCTTCAAGCTTGCCTGTACGCGAAAGCTCAGCGTCCATGGTTACAATATCCACGGCGCTGTTGTGCCTGTTCAAATAAACAACCGCATCAAATATTGCCGCGTGCTGCGGGTTGTAAAAATCATCGCTGTTTAGCAGCTCAAGCGCTTCCGTAACGGCGTTAGCGTCCTGCATAAGGGCGCCTAAAACAGATTTTTCAGCCTCCTGGCTGTTTGGAGGCACCTGCGTGATAGCTTCCGGAAAGTTTGTCATTATTGCTATGCTTCTACAACATTCACATTCATTTTAGCGGAAATGCCTAAATAAAGCTTTACTTCTATGCTTGTCTTGCCTATCTGTCGTATTGAATCCTTTAAGTCTATTTTGCGCTTGTCAATATTTATGCCAAACTGCTTTTGTAAAGCATCAGCTACTTCCTGAGCGGTAACGCTTCCATAAAGCCTTCCGCCCTCACCGGCCTTGGCTTCTATGGTTATTGTCTTTCCTTCAAGCGCTTTTGCCATGTCCTGAGCTTGCTTACGCCTTTCTTCCTCTTTGCGCCTTTCAACTTCCTTCTGGTGTTCAACTTCCTGCACGGCCTTGCTTGTAGCTTGTATGGCCCATTTGCGCGGGAAAAGATAGTTGCGGGCAAAGCCGTCCGATACGTTTAATACCTGGTTCTTTTTGCCGGTGCCAGGCACATCTCTTAGTAAAATAACCTTCATATATTATCCTCCTCGTTGTTGGAATTTCCATTGTTATTGTTCATAGGCAAAGCGCGCATCCTAAAGTTAAAAATCAAATCGAATAGTCCTATCCACGCCATCGCTCTATTTAATATTGCATAAAGCAGGAAAAGCAAAAACAGCTTAAAATAAAATCGTTTTACAAAGCGTGAAAGCCAGAACGTAAGCAGGCTTAAGCCCTGTATAGAAAGCAGCGTTGTAAGCGCAATAAACATCATCTGGCCTGCTAAACTCAGTGTTCCCGGAATAAAAGAAGTAATGATATATCCAACGAACAGCACCACCATGCCTTTTCTTAAAGCCGGGCTTAAAGACCATTCTGAAAAAGGCACCGTAAGCGGCAGCTGGAACGATCCAGCATTGTCAGTTTTATTGCAGCGCCTGCCTATGTGAAGCGCTAAAGTTGACGAGCAAAAAGATATCCATATGCTCTCCCCGGCAATTATTGTTAAAGGAATTGATCTTAGCAATATTTCTAAGCGCAAAGCAAGCTGAGAATAAAGCTCTTTCCTTGCAAATGGCATAAAGACCGCTCCGCCTGCCGCATCGTCAAAAATTTTAACGTTTTCTGGCAAAGCGTTTAAAGAAAGAAGTCCTGTATTGGTTAAAGCATATAATACCGTATCTTTTTCCGGCATAGAGTCAAATTTTTTAATGAAGTTTTCGATAACTGATCTGGCAGTAATTTCAGGCCTTAAAAATTTAAAATAGCCTATAAGCATAAGCGCTGCAAAAACATGTGTTATTAGAAGAATTAAAACTGTTTTAGAATATTCAATATTTTTGTTAAGACAAATGACCCACGCAACAGATACAGGCAGAACAAACAAGCTGAACGGCAAGGATTGCGCAGCGCCTGAAGCATATATTCCGCTAAGCGTTATTAAGAAAAAGCCTAATGATAATAAAGCTGCTCCTCCTACGCTTCCCGCTATAAGCAATAGAGAAGGGTATACTACAAAGCTGAGCATGGCGTGCTGTGCAAAGGCAAACGGCATGTTGACTACAAGCAGGGCAAGAATCACAAATACCGCTGCCATTATTATGCTCGCTTTGCCATTGTAGCGTTTAAGTGCCATAGCGTCCCCTTTCTATGCTTTTAGATTGTAAATTGCAGCGTGCCTTTTGTCAATTATCCGATACCTTTATATCATTTACTGTATTGTCCATAAGTGCCATTACAATATTGCGCCCTCTGTCCTGCAAATTTTGGTACGGTATTTCTTCGCTTGAAATGCTTGCAATGTTGCCATCCTCTTGTAAGACAGTAATAATGCTGTTTGGCTTGGCTAATGAGGCCGCAGCTATGTAAGAACCGTTAGACGCGTTTTTATAAAACGCAAAGGCTTTCGAGCCTTTACCGTTTCTATGCTGCGCATCTATAAAGCTTTCCATTATCTTCTTTGCGTATCCTCTTTCCGAAACGATTAAAAGCTCTTCTTCAGAAGTAATCTGCGCACCGTAAACAATTTCATCATTTTTTGAAAGCTTCATAGCGCAAACGCCTTTTGTGACGCGACCTGTTACCGGCACTTCGGTCTGAGAAAATCTTATAAGCATGGCATATCTGCTCAATAGAATAACGTCAGCTTGCGGCTTTAAAAGCTGCGCGCTGTAAAGCTCATCGCCTTTAGCAAGCTTTACAGCTATAAAGCGGCTTCGGTTAATATCATATTCTTCTGAAGCACTGCGCTTTATATATCCTTTTTTTGTAAAAAACATAAAGTCATTAAGCTGAGGCAAATCCTGAGCGTTAAAGCAGAAAGCAGATACGGGCGCTTCTCCGTCTTCAAGCCCCGCTATAAGCCCTCCTACAGAAACGCCCCTGTCTTTTGGCTTATTCGTTTCTTCTATGCTTTCTATTATCAGACGGAAACAGTTGCCTTTGTTCGTAAACAGATAAAGAAAGCTGTCCGTCATGGTCTTAAAACTGTACTTTATAATTTCCTGCGCGTTTTCAGCGGGCGTCAGTTTTTCCATGGTTTTAGGCTGAACGCGCCTTATCTGCCAGGAATTATTTATTAAAACCACTGTAGCTTCAGGAACAGGAATTTCGTCCTGCTCCACCGCTTCCTTCAATCTTTTGTTTTCTTTTACTATTTCTGTTCGTCTGTCGTCGCCAAACTTATCGGCAATTTCCAGCATTTCTTTTTTTATTACAGCAATAAGCTTTTTTTCACTTTTCAGAATGGATTCAAGCTCGTTTATTTTTTTCTTTATTTCTTTAAACTCTCTGCGAAGCTCCAGTATTTCTAGCCCTGTAAGCCTTTGCAGACGAAGATCCAATATAGCCTGCGCCTGAGCATCTGTAAACGAAAAGCGCGCAATAAGCTTTCCCTTCGCTTCCTTGCCATTTTTTGATGAGCGTATAAGGCTTATTACTTCGTCAAGGTTATCAACGGCTATAATTAAGCCCTCTAAAATATGCGCGCGCGCCTTAGCTTGTTCCAAATCGAACTTGGTGCGCTGAGTAACGATACACTTTTGGTGCTTAATATAGTGGCTTAAAATATCTTTTAATCCCATTTGCTGAGGCTTGCCGTCTGCAATAACTACCATATTCACGCCAAACGTAGTTTGAAGATCACTGTATTTATAAAGATAACCCAGTACGAGCTTAGGATCCGCTTCTTTCCTTATTTCTATAACGGCTCTCAAGCCGCTGCGGTCCGATTCATCGCGTATGTCCGATATACAGCCCAACGCAGCTTTCTTTTCAGACGAAAGCTTTAGTATTTTTTCAAGCATCTGCGCTTTGTTTATCTGATATGGTATTTCAGTTA
This sequence comes from uncultured Oscillospiraceae bacterium, assembly GCA_964518875.1. Lineage (GTDB taxonomy): Bacteria > Bacillota > Clostridia > Christensenellales > Aristaeellaceae > DTU024. The sequence goes on along the minus strand of CAZFHI010000004.1, from coordinate 85,944 downwards.
TGCAAATCAAACGCCTTCCCGCACGGCCTTTTTCAAAGTGAACTTTAGCGCGCATAGTAAGCTTGCCGCGTCCTGTTTCATAGGCTTCTTTTATGGAAGGCGTATCAAGCAGCTGCCCTCCCGTAGGAAAGTCCGGCGCAGGCATTATCTGCATTATTTGATCAAGCGTTGCATCTGGGTTTTCCATAAGGAAGACGCTTGCGTTTATCGCTTCTTTAAGGTTGTGCGTAGGAATGTTTGTAGCAAGGCCCACCGCAATGCCCGAGGCGCCGTTCACCAAAACATTCGGGAAACGCGAAGGCAATATATCAGGCTCTTTTAAGGTGTCGTCAAAGTTCAGCCTGAAAGGCACGGTATTTTTGTTTAAATCCCTGAGCATTTCAAGCGCAAGCGGCGTCATCCTCGCTTCCGTATAACGCATTGCCGCGGCGCTGTCGCCGTCTATTGAGCCAAAGTTACCATGCCCGTCAACCAAGGGCGCCCGTACAGAAAACGGCTGGGCCAGCCGCACAAGCGCATCATACACTGATGTATCCCCGTGCGGATGGTATTTCCCCAAGCAGTCTCCTACTATGCGTGCGCATTTGCGGTGCGGCTTGTCAGGCGTTATGCCAAGCTCCTGCATAGTAAAAAGTATTCGCCTTTGCACCGGCTTTAAACCGTCCTCAACTCTTGGAAGCGCGCGCTCCATGATTACATATTCCGCATACGGCATCATGCTGTTATGGAGGACCTCTTCAAGCGGGGCTGTAATGATATCTTGCGTTTTTAAATTGTTTTCCTTCAAAAAATCTACCTACCTCACTTGAGTTTTACAAAGTCGTCAGGACGGTCGAAATTGGCATAGCGGCTTATATAGTCGCGTCTTGGCTCCACCTTGTCGCCCATAAGCACGCTTACAAGCCTGTCTGCCCTGGCAGCGTCTTCTATATCTACTCGTAAAAGCTTTCTTGTTTCCGGGTTCATTGTAGTTTCCCACAACTGCTCAGGGTTCATTTCTCCGAGACCTTTATAGCGCTGTATTGTATAGTTCCTTAGTTTGGACGTTATCTTTTTAAGCTCTTTGTCGTCATAGGCATATTGAGATTTCGATCCGTATTTAACAAGGTACAGCGGCGGCATGCCTATATACACTTTCCCGTTTATAATCAGTTCTCTCATATACCTGAAGAAAAATGTAAGCAATATAGCGCGTATATGCGCGCCGTCCTGATCTGCATCAGACAATATAATAACCTTATGGTATTTAAGATTATCCATAGAAAAAGATTCGTCTATATTAGTTCCAAGAGCTGTTATGATTGAACGAAATTCCTCGTTGTTAAGCACCTGGTCGAGGCGTTTTTTTTCAACATTAAGGGGTTTGCCTCTAAGCGGCAATATCGCTTGAAACTTTCTGTCCCTGCCCTGCTTGGCGCTTCCGCCAGCGCTGTCCCCTTCGACTATGAACAATTCGTTCAGCTTAGGGTTTCGCCCCGTACAGCTTGACAGCTTACCTACAAGCGGCGCTACTTCGAGCTCGTTTTTAGTGCGCGCAACTTCTCTCGCCTTCCTTGAAGCTTCTCTTACTTTGGCCGCCTTCACGGCTTTTTCAACTATGGTATTTGCAATATCCGCGTTGCTCAGCTGCTCCAAATACAGCGACAGTTCCTGCGTAATAATGGCTTCTACTATGGAACGCACTTCCGTATTGCCAAGCTTGCCCTTTACCTGGCCCTCAAACTGCGGGTTCTTAACTTTTAAATTAAGTACAGCTGTAAGCCCCTCGCGAAAATCTTCTCCTGAAAGATTGTTGTCTTTTTCTTTAAGTAAACCGTTTTTCCTGGCATAGTCGTTAAAAACTTTCGTCAAAGCCGCTTTAAAGCCGGTTTCATGCGTGCCTCCCTCGCTCGTAGGGATACAGTTCACATAAGAAAAAATGTTTTCAGAGTATTCTCCCGTATATTGCAGGGCGGCTTCACAAATCACGTCGTCTTTTATGCCGTAAAGCATAATCGGTTCCGCGTTTATAATGTCTCTGTCCGAGTTAAGATATTTTACATAGTCAGATATTCCGCCGTCAAACTTAAATGTAATCTTCTGCTTGTTGCCGTCTTCTCTCTCGTCGGAAAAGCTAATCGCCAGGCCTTTATTTAAATATGCCAGCTCCCTTAAGCGTCGTATTATTTTTTCCTCATCAAATCGAACGTCTTCAAAAATGCTGTCGTCGGGAAGAAAGCGCACCAGCGTTCCGCGCTTTTTAGTACCCCCAAGCTTCTGCAGGCCTCCTATAACACGTCCTGCATGTTCTTTGTTGTTTTCGTCTTTGACAAGCTCAAAGCGCATGCGGCTGTGCTCCCAATCCTTGTATATATCTACCACGAGCCACTTTGAAAGGGCGTTTACTACAGAAGCGCCAACACCATGCAGGCCTCCTGAATAGCTGTAGTTTTTCTGTCCAAACTTTCCACCCGCATGCAACTGAGTAAAGATGACCTGAACGCCCGGCATATGCATGTTTTTATGCATATCTACCGGAACGCCTCTGCCATTGTCCCACACGCTGCATGAGCCGTCTTTATGTAATGTAACTGCAACCTCGTTTGCAAATTTGTTGCTTGCTTCATCTATTGCATTGTCAACTATTTCCCAAAGCAAGTGATGTAGACCTCTTGAGCCTGTGCTTCCTATATACATTCCAGGCCTTAGCCTTACTGCGTCAAGTCCTTCCAGTACGGTAATATTTTGCGATGTATATTCCTGGGTCATATATCTCCTTATTTGTCAAAATATAAAGCCTGCATAAGGCTTACTCGTTTATATTATAACATTTTCAGCATTTATTGTAAAATATACATCTATTATTTAATATACAAGTTTAACAATTTATGCGTCTGTATAGCTTAAAAGCTGTGAAAGCTTTACGTTTTTAGTGGAAGAAAAAATGTTATTTATTATATTCGGGTTATCTTTTTCCAAATCATTCAGCAATTTTTTTACAAGTTTTCTTTTTCCGCCGTCTTCTTTTTTGTTTAAGGCGCATTTGCATGTTACAGTTCCCAACCCTAAGCTGTTTTGCCAGCGAATTATATTTCTTTCGCGCACAAGATAAAGCGGCCTTATAAGCTGCATATTTTCATAATTAAGGCTTGTAATCTTCGGCAGCATTGTTTTAAACTCTCCGCCAAAAAGCATCGAAATAAGCACAGTTTCCGCAGCATCATCCATATGATGTCCTAATGCGATTTTATTGCAGTTGAGTTTTTTAGCAGCTTTGTACAGGTACCCTCTGCGCATCGCAGCGCATATGTGGCACGGTGATTTTGATTTTTCCGCAATGCGCATAATCTCCGTTTCAAACATATGCACAGGAAAATCAAGCAACAACATATTTTTTTGTATTATATTAAGAAATTCATCGCTAAACCCAGGGGTCATGCATATGTATTCCAGCCCGAACGGGAAATCTGAATATTTTTGCAGCATTCGCAGTGCTACGCCAAGGAGCAGAGAGTCCTTTCCCCCAGACATGCATACTGCAATTTTATCTCCTGGAGATATAAGCTTATATTGTTTTATTGCGGCGATAAACGGCCTCCATATATCCTTGCGGTATGTCTTGCTTATCCTATGCTCCGCTTCTTTTATAAGTTCTTCCATACTTCCTCCGAAAAGATATTAGCACAAGAAGGTATTTTACGCTATTGATTTTACGTTCTATATAAAATATACAAAAGTATATTTCGCAATGTATACGCTTTTATGTGAATTAAACATAATATAAAAGTACAGCTCTGACGTTTTCAAAAATTATTTAAACAAGCTGTACTTTATTATAGAAGTTAAATAGTTTATTTAATAAGCAGTCAGTCTAAAAATGACTCTTTTAGAGGGAACTTAATCGCTTTTTTTGTTTTATTTGAAAGATATATCGCGTTAAACAGCTCAACTGTTCGTCTTCCATCCTCAAGCGTTACCTTTGGGCTTCTTTTGTCTATTATTGCATCGAGAAAGTCCTTTAGCTGCTGAGCATGAAAGTAGTACAAGTTATCCACAGAATTGAAAAAGTCGCTGTCCTGCTTTTTAAATTCGCTTAATTTATTTTCTTCACCTTTTATTGTCCATATATCATTTACAGGAGGTTCTGCAATTCCGCTCATGCCTGCAATAAACATGGCGCCTCCGTCAGTCTGTACGCCTACGCTCGCCCCGTTGCTGCCATGCACATGCACATTGCCACAAAGTGCAGGATTTTGAGAGTTGCTTACAACTATGCTGCCCATGGCTCCACTTTTAAAGCGTATTACAGCTATAGCGGTATCATCAACTTCAAGTTCAGGATGATTTAATGTATCCCACATACCGTATACTTCATCGACTTCTCCCATATACCAAAGGAGCAAGTCAATTTGATGCGGCGCTTGGTTAACAAGGACGCCTCCTCCTTCGCCATCCCACGTGCCGCGCCATTTATCCGAATGATAATAGTCCATGCTTCTCCATCCAAACATGTTAGCTGTTCCCAAAATCGGTTTGCCTATTTTACCGTCATCTATGGCTTTTCTAATCCTTAATGAAGGCAAATAGAACCGTCTTTGGCTTATTGTTGTACCTAATACGTTATTCTTCTTTGCTTCAGCTATAATTTTATCGCAGTCCGAAAGCGTTATAGCCAGAGGTTTTTCTACAGCTATATTAAGACCAAGCCGTACAGCTTCTACAGCATATTCAGCATGATATAAGTGTGGAGTACATATGCTTATAGCTTCCGCGCCTGTCTTTTTTACAAGTTCTTCTAAGCTGTCAAAGCCTTCAACGCCATACTCTTTTGCAAATTCTGCTCCTCTTCCTTTTCTTGTGCCTACGGCGCCTACAAATTCGCTATTTTTAAGCTTTTTGTAGCACTTTGCATGAAAATGTCCTACTTTGCCGCAGCCTACAATAGCAGTTTTAATTTTCTTCATCTGTATCTCCTTATGGAATCATAACTATTTTATTTAAGCCGTCTTCATGTCTGTAAACTTTGTTTATCCATTTATTTCCTTCTGCCATTGGAACTGTTTTTGATATTAGTTTTTCCACATTAACTTTACCTTCAGATATAAGTTTAATACACTCTTTATATTCGCCTGCAGAAGCACAGCTCCCAAACAAGCTCAACTGTCTTGTAACCACCCATTGAAGGGGGAAATTTATATTTTGCGCAAGGTTTCCAACTAATATCAATTTACCGTTAAGCGCAATAACTTTAAGGCAGGTAGAAACTGTTTGCTCGATACCTGTCGCATCAAATGCAACATCCACGCCTTTATTGTCTTTTGTATTGCTTAATATTTTTTTAACAGCGTCTTTATCTTTTGAATTGACTACATAATCTGCGCCCATTTTTAATGCCAGTTTTAGCTTTTCATCATCAATATCTACTGCAATTATGCTTTTCGCGCCCATTGCTTTTACTACTTGCAATATAAGCATGCCTATTGTGCCAACACCGATAATCGCGACAGAGTCATCTTTACTTATATTCACCCTTGTTGCAGCATGGTATGCAATGGAAAGCGGTTCCACCATTGAAGCTTGAATAAATGTTACGTTGTCAGGAATAGAATATAATATGTATGAAGGTACGGAAACATATTCTGCAAACGCTCCGTCTAATTTGTAATCTTCACATGACACTCCTAAAACGCGCCTGTTATCGCAAAGATTTACAAGTCCTTTTTTACACATACTGCATTTATTGCAATAAATAGTAGAATCAAATGTAACTCTATCTCCCACACTATAATCTTTAACATTTTTCCCCAATTCAACAATAGTGCCTGCCGCCTCATGGCCCATAATAATTGGCGGTCTGCGTCTTCCGGAAGAGCCATCCATTCCATGCACATCGCTTCCGCATACTGCAACAGCGCCTATTTTTATAAGCACATCGCCGTCTTCAGGCTTTGGTTGCTCTACATCTTTATAAACAAATTTCATATACTCTTCAAGTACAAGCGCTTTCATCTTGCCATCCCTTTCTTTTATAATTATACATTTTGCTTTATAAACTATTTTATCCTTTTACCGCACCGGCAGTTAGGCCAGAAATTATATATTGCTGCATTAGAAGCGACAAGACTATTATAGGTAAAGTAATAAAAACTGACGCGGCCATAAGTCCTCCCCAGTCAACCGAAGCATAGCCTACAAAACCATAAATAGCTATAGGTAAAGTTGTTGTTTTTGCTCCAGTTAAAACAAGAGAAAACATAAAGTTGTTCCATGAAAAAATAAATGCAAGCAAAGCCGAAGTCATAATTCCAGGAACAGAAACGGGCAAAACAATAGTAAAAAAGCTCTTCCATTTTGGGCTTCCGTCCACCCATGCAGCTTCTTCAAGCATCTTTGGAATATTATCAAAAAAAGGCACCATTACCCAGATTATAAAGGGCAGCGTTATAAGCATATGGCTCATAATTAATGCTGTAAACGTATTTGTAATACCCATTTTCAAAAACAGAATATACCACGGTACAAGGAATGTGATTCCGGGTATCATACGCACTATTAATATAACCAGGCTTGTTTTATACATTTTCCATTCAGATATAGAATATGCCGCTGGGAGCCCTATGATTAAACCGATTAATGTTGCCATTATGCCCACATAAAAGCTGTTTATAGTAGGTCTAATAAAGTTATATTTATCAAACACGGTTACATAGTTGTTGAATGTAAAAGCAGAATCAAAAATACTTCGGCTTGAATCTATTATGTCTACGTTGTTTTTAAAACTTGCAAGAACCATCCAGAAAAATGGAAAGCATACTATAAAAAGGCATAAATATATTAAAATATATTTTGACGCTTCAGGCAAAAAAAAGCTAAAAGCAATAAGCGCAAAGCCTAAAGCAAGCTTCCATGGCGCAAGCCTTATGGTACTCGAATCCGGAATCGATTTTAAGCTGAGTCTTCCTATTTTTATATCATATTTCTTTTCAATAATAGATTTTTTGTAGTCCTTGCCAAGTTCTTCAACGTCTTTTTTTATTTCTATAATAGTATTCGTATCTACGTTTAAACGTTCTGTATATTTTCGTGTTTCAACTATTGCTTTCCATCCTTGATAAGCAAAAACTACTCCAAATACAAAAAGAACCATTCCAGTAAGTGTCAAAGCAGCTAATTTAGCAGAGGACATATTTTTAACACGAGATTTTTTCATCAGTAATCAACCACCGCTTTTTTTCTAATGGCGTTAAATATTATTGCCAGCGCCATAACAACAATGAAGAAAAGCATAGTCAGCGCTGCGCCTTCGCCAAATGAATAGTATTGAAACGTTGCTAGCGAAGCATAGATATTTATTGTTTCCGTAGCAAATCCCGGGCCCCCCTTAGTTGTTGCATAAATAATATCAAATGTTTTTATCGCATCTATAAGACGTAATAATACAGCAACTAAAATCGCCGGGCTTGCCAATGGAAGCGTTATGTACCTGAACCTTTGAAAAGCCGAAGCGCCGTCTACTAAAGCAGATTCATACGGCTCTCTGGGTATTGAAACCATGCCGGCTAAAACCATTAACATAACCATTGGAGTCCATTCCCAAATATCTATAATTATAAGAGAATTTAAGGCTGAAGATGATGATCCAAGAAAAAGCTGCGGAGCAATACCCAGACCCGTTAATATTGCATTACCTAATCCTATTGTAGGCTCATATATTAGAAGCCATACCATTCCCACGGCAACAGGCGTAGCAACTACTGGCAGTAAAAACAGCGTTTTAGCTACATTTTTCCCCGCAAAATCTCTGTTTAACATCTGCGCTATCGCAATTCCTAATATAGTTTCAAATAAAACGGCAATAAACGCAAAATAAAGCGTGCGCCACACAGCATTCCAAAATCTGCTCGATTGCAGCAAAAAAATGTAGTTTTCAAACCCAACAAACGTCGGGGCTGAAAGAGCAGACATGCTCCATTTGCAAACGCTCATGTAGATATTATATCCAAGAGGAAACAATATCATAAATAATATAAAAAGGATACAAGGTAAAATAAATATTACCTTTAAGTGTTTATCAACCCATCCACTCATATTAGCTCCTTTTTTAATTAAGCAAGAAATTTCAAGGAACTGCCGGTATAAACCGACAGTTCCTGTAAAGGTAAGTTATTCAGATTTATTTGCAGCTTCTCTGTCTTCATCTATAACAGATTGGAAGCCTTCGTTCGCTTCTTTTGCTGCCGCTTCGACATCTCCGCCTTCTATTGCAGCTACTATTGCCTGGCCTATATAGTCGCGTGCTTTAGAAACAGAAGTTATAACAGGGCGATCGTATCCCTTTGTATCCTTGGTTTCTGCATCGGCTATTACCTTTACCAAGTCTTCCGGGAACGCTACATTAGCCTCCGGTAAAGAATAAACTGATTTACGAGCGCCTGGTACGCCAGCCGCTTGAAGTTTAGCAGTCATATCTTTGCCTGCTGCCCATCTTACAAATTCCTTTGCAGCGTCAACCTTCTTTGTAAACGCGCCTACGCAAAGGCCCCAGGAAGGAATGTTATAAAAGCTTTCGCCAGGGAATAAAGCATAGCCTGTTTTATCCGCAACAACTGACTCTTTAGCGTTAACCGCGTTGTTAAATATAGCATCAGCCTCTGTGTACATAGCCGCTTTTCCTGATGCATAAAGCGCTGCACATTGCTGCCAGTGCATGCTTGCTACTCCGGGAGGGCCAAATTCACGAAGAATGTCTCCATAAAATTTAAATGCTTTAATTGCTTCTGGCGTATCTAAGTTAGCATTACCTTCATCATCCAGGAAGTCGCCTCCCATTGAATATAAGTAACTTGAAAATTGTGTAACTGCAGCGGCAGTCAAGCCGCGGGAAACTATGCCGTATACGCCGGCATCAACATCCGTTAATGCTTCCGCCGCGTCCCATAGTTCGTCCAATGTCGTAGGTACTTCTATTTCGGCTTCATCAAACAAATCTTTTCGGTAGTAAAGTATTTCACGCTCGGTTACAAGAGGAATCCCAAAATATTTGCCATCATTTTCATACATATTAAGCGCGGCTGAGAAAAAGTCCTCTTTGTCCATTTCAGTCTCTTCGATAAGATCTGAAACATCGTGCAGCCAGCCATTTTCTATCATTTGCTTTACTTCCTGAAGAGGTCTTGTCATCATAACATCAACGTCTTCACCTTTTGCAGCAAGTTCTATAGACAGCTTCTGGCTAAGCTGATCCTCTGAATACTGCTCGAAGTTAATTTTGATACCAGTCATCTCTTCAAATTCACTAATGTGTGGTATCAGAGCGTCCGCCCACATGTGGTTTGCAAGCAAAACTCGAAGTTCTGTGCCTTCATACGGCTTTTCGCTCGCAAACGACGTGGACATGGTTAGCATTACAGAAATCATCAGTAATACCGCCATCATCTTTTTCATTTCACATTTCCTCCTTGAAAATATTACGGCTTAATCGCCGTTAAATAACACTGAATAAAAGAATGGAAATATATCAATAATTTGTATGTTTAGACATCCAAAATATAACTGACATTGGATAGAGTTTAATTCAAATACGTTAAGTTGTCAATATTTTTGATTATCTATATATTTATAATAAATAAAATATATTATTTATGTTGATGCGGACGTTTATGTTAATGCGTGCGGGCGAATTATTCTGTTTTAAATTTGTTTTTTCATTGTCAATAGAAAAAGATTACATCGCCTCTTTACAAAGCTTGCATTTGTGATAATATAATCGCTAAAGGGGGAGTACAAAATGGTACAAAAACAAAGCAATACAAGTAAGTTAGTGTTTACCGCATTGCTGGCAGCGCTGGTGTTTGCTTCAAACTATGTAAGCTTTCCTATAGGGCAAAGCCGAATACACATTGCAAACGCCGTATGCCTGCTGTCAGGTATGCTTTTAGGACCGATAAACGGAGGAATTGCAGCAGGACTTGGTTCTGCCCTGTTTGACCTTACATTTCCGGCATATGCCGCAGAATGGTGGGTAACTTTTATTAACAAGGCCGCAATGGCTGTCGCATGCGGATTGTTGATTTACAAAAAGAATGCATCAGGCAGTAAAAAATGGGTTTATTTTTCGTGTCTGATAGGCGCTTTAGTATATATTGCACTATACATTTTTAAGAGCTTTATACAGATGCGCTTTATAGGCCAGGTTCCTGTGGACACAATAGGCCCTACCCTGCTGACTTATTTCTTAGCTTCAATAGTAAACGGGGCTTTTGCTGTGCTTGTAGCGCCTCTTGCATATTATGCGCTTAAGCCTACGCTTGAAAAAAACGGCGTATTATACAAGAGTAAAAAAAATAATACAGAAAAATAATAATTCATATCCACAAAAACGCTCCCGCTTGCACATCGGGAGCGTTTTTGTTAGCATGAGTATATTGTGTCGTGCTGTTTTAAGCCCAATTAAGCATTATTAACTGCATGCTCTGCAATATATATTTATTCATTTTTAAAAAGAGAGGAGTATTATATATGCCTACTTTAGGTTTTATTATAAGTACAAAAGAATTTGAAAAGAGAAGGATTATTCTCCCAAGGGAAGCTTCTAAGCTTTCAAAGCCTGAAAATGTTTATATAGAAACAGGCTATGGCGAAGTACTTGGCATAGAGGATAAAGAATATAAAAACGCCGGCTGCAACGTATGCCCCTTGGATGTTGTGCTCAAACAGGATATAATATGCGATCCAAAAATAGGAGATTCAAAGCACCTTGACAGACTTAAAAACCAGACAGTATTCGGCTGGATACACGCCGCGCAAAATCCTGAGCGTACAAGCACTATGCTTAAAAACCATGTAGATGCGATAGCCTGGGAAAACATGTATGCGCACGGCCGGAACGTATTTTGGCGCAACAACGAGCTCGCCGGAGAGGCTGCTGTAATGCATGCATATTTGCTTTATGGCCGCGTGCCTTATGAAACTAAAGTTGCGGTTATAGGCAGAGGCAACACAGCAAGAGGAGCGACTAAGGTTTTTAATCGATTAGGCGCTATGGTTATGCAGTACAGCCGCCGTTCTGCAACGCACCTTATAGACGAAATTCATCATTACGACATAGTATGCAACTGCGTTTTATGGGATATGAGCGCAGGCGTGCACCTTATTTCAAGAGAAGACCTTAAAAAGATGAAAAAAGGCTCAATGATAATTGATGTAAGCTGTGATGAGGCAGGCGCAATAGAAACCAGCCGCCCAACAAACATGGATAAACCCGTATATATGGTGGATGGAATAATGCACTATGCCGTAGACCACACGCCAAGCCTTTTCTATAAGAGCTTTACTAAGGATACTTCAAAGCTGATCCTTCCTTATCTTGAACAACTGATTAGCGGTAAGTTAAACGCACCGCTTAGAAAAGCCATTATAATTAAAGATGGCAAAATACTTGATAATACAGTTAAGCAACAGTTTAAGCAAAACAGGCTTAACGTGTAAGGCTGCTTGAAAGTGTCGACAAGATGCCAACGAGCGCTTTGTCGAGAGACATTTTCGATTAAACGCTTACGCTTAATATGCAAGAAAATGAAAGTAATACATTGCTACGCAATGTCTCGCTAATATAGTACTTCGCTGGTCTTGATTAGACTTAGGCGGCTTTACCCTTGACTCTTTAATATTACTTTGTCTACAAACTAAACAGGCTTAACGTGTAAGCCTGTTTTAAGTTTGTTTTATTTAATAGTTTATAGAGTTTTTCCTTGCAGCGGCAAAGCGTCAGATATTTTGCACAACGGAAATTTCTTTGCCGGTTTTTACTGACTCTATTGCAGCAAAAACAACGCGCATAGCCTTAAGCGCTTGCACGCCGTCGGCGCGTGACGGTCTGTCCTCGTGCACGGCATCTACAAATTCTTTAATTATTCCTGTACTTGTGCGTCTGCCGGCATTTTGTTCCTCGTTAGAGGTAAGCGCGTCGATTTTCATTTTAGTAATATTTCCGTTTTTTTCCTGAACTATAACAGAATACTCGGGATCGTCATAGAGGCGTATAAGCCCTTTCGTGCCATAAATACGCGTTGAGTTTTCTTCCCCGGAATAGTAAGTCCAGCTGACCTGCAACGTGCCGTGAACGCCTTTGGCTGTTTTAAGCAGCGCCTGCGCATTATCTTCAACGTTTATAAATGAGCCGTCAGGGTTCTGTTTATCCAATGTGGAAGTATCGGCGCTGACGGAAACTATTACGTCGTCAAGCAGATATTGCATAAGGTCTACCTTGTGTATACCCAGATCTCCCAGAACACCAAAAAATGCGCGTTCCTTTGAAATAAACCAGCTGTTTGGGTTATCCGTCCAGCATTCAGGCCCCGGATGCCCAAACACCGTGCGGAACACAAGCGGTTTGCCTATAACGCCTAAATCTATAAGCTGTTTTGCTTTCACATGCCCTCCGGCAAACAACTGATTATGTCCTAAAAGCAGATGTCTGTTTTCGCTTTTCGCAGTTAAGACCATATCTTCACATTCTTTAAGGCTGACGGCCATAGGCTTTTCAACTATTACATGTTTTTTTGCCTTAAGCGCTCGCAGCGTGTCCTCTGCATGGCTCGTATTTGCAGTGCATACGCTTACAAGGTTTATGCGGCTGTCCGCAAGAAGCTCTTCAACATTTTTATAGGCCTTTCCGCCGAACATATGGGCAAGCCTTTTGGCTCTGTCAAAACTTTTATCATAAAAGCCCGCAATTTTTACTCCCTGAGTTTCAAGGTATTCAGGCGCATGCCTTAATTCCGCAATTTTTCCGCAGCCTATAATGCCTGCATAATACATTGTATTCCTCCCTGCTATGTTTATTTTTCTCTTTTGCTTTGAAGCAGCACTGCTACTATTATAATAGCTCCTGATATAGCGCCGGTTAAGAACGTAGGCACATTTGCCGCAACCAGTGTATTATTTATTATTTTAAACATCAGCACGCCTAAAAATGTTCCTATTATTTTTCCGCGTCCTCCGGACATGCTCGCCCCGCCTATGGCGACAGCCGCAATCGCATCCATTTCAAACTGATTGCCTGCGTTTGCTGCAGCCACAGCCATAAGCCTTGAGGAATAAAGCCAGCTTGTAATACCGCACATAAGTCCTATAAAGGCAAAAACCGCTATTTTAGTATTATCAACGTTTACACCTGCCATTTTTGCTGAAACTTCGTTGCTGCCAACTGCGTAGATATGCTTGCCCAGCTTAGTACGGCGCATAATTATCCCAAATATAATGCTCATTGCTATAAAAATTATCATGGGATAGTTTATTTTTACGCCTATGTCTATGCCGCCTGAAGCAACCTTCCTGAAGCTTTCATAAAATGGAGCATTTGCATTGCCTTCCGCCACAGTAAACGGCCCGCCCTGTCCAAAATGGTTTATAATGGCGCGGGCGGACGTTTGAACAGCTAACGTTGCAATCATGGCAGGCATTTTGCCCTTTGCAACCAAAACGCCGTTAAACGCGCCTATCGCAGTACCAAGAGCCATGCAAAAAAGGAGCATAAGCCATATGCTCTGCGTGGCATTCAGAACTTCTATTCCGAATCCTGAAATAAGCGCGACCTGCGCCCCAACGGAAATGTCTATCTGCCCCGCGCATATTACCATTGTCATGCCAAGGGCTATAAGCCCCGTTGTGGTCGCGGACTGTGTAAAAATGTTTGATATATTTCTCCATCGGAAAAAATAAGGGTTTACTGAAATAGCGATAATAAGTATAAGCACAAAGGATACTACGTAGCTGTACTCAGTAAAAAGTTTTTTTAAAAAAGAAGTTGTGTTTTTGTTCTGTTCAGGCATCAGCTTTTACCTCTAAACCTGCCCCTGTTGAATAATACATAAGGGCTTCTTCTGTAATGCTTTCCCTTGGCAAAATAACGTTTTCCTGCCCGCGATACATAATGAGGCAGCGGTCCGCTACTTTTAATATTTCAGCAAACTCAGCTGAAAACATGATTATAGATTTGCCATGCTCAGCAAGCGAAAGCATTAATTTATAAATTTCATATTTTGTGCCTATATCTATGCCTTGAGTAGGATTGTCAAAAAGCAGCACATCTGCGTCAGATTCAAGCCAGCGTCCCAAAATAACCTTCTGCTGGTTGCCGCCGGAAAGAGAAGTTATAGGCAAATTTGGATTTTCCGCTTTTATGTTAAGCTGCTCCCTGCGCTTTTTAAAACGCAGCTTTTCCTGGCCCGGGCTTATCAAAAGGCCTTTAAAGCGCGTGTTAATAAAGCCCATCGAAAGATTATCCAATATGCTCAAGTCGTTTAATATGCCGCGTTCCTTTCTGTTGCGCGGCACCATTGCAATTCCGCTTTTAAGAAAATGCTTCACATTGCCTTTTATTAGTTTTCCTTGCTTTGTAATGCTGCCGCTATAAGGTATAACACCAAAAAGCGCGTCTGCAAGCTGGTCCCTGCCGGAGCCCTGCAGACCGGTAACAGCAAGTATTTCACCTTTATGCAGGTTAAAGGAAATATCTTCGCATCCTTCACAAAAAAGGTTGTCTACGCTTAAAACAACATCTTTTTGCACATGGGATAAGCGGCCGGTAAAGTCTTCAGTAAGAAGCGTACGCCCTGTCATCATGTCTGCGATCTGCTTTTCATTGGTATCTTTTATTTTGCCGTCGGCAATCCATTTGCCGTCACGCATTACGGTATAGCTGTCGCATATTTCAAAAATTTCAGGCATTTTATGCGAAATATATACAAAACCCACTCCCTGCCGCTTTAATGTGCGCATAATATTAAAAAGCTTATGTATCTCTTTGCTGCCAAGCGCAGTAGTGGGCTCATCCATTATAATTATATCGCACCTGAAAAGAAGAGCACGAGCAATTTCAACCAGTTGTTTTTCAGCGGTATGCAGTTTTGCTGTCAGGGACCTTGGATCTATTGAAACGCCCATACGATTAAACACTTCTTCCGATCGCTTAATCATATCCTTTTCATTGAGCAGGCCAAAAGCGGCTGGTATTTCCTGGGAAAGAAACAGGTTTTCATATACTTTCAGATCCTCACATAGGTTAAGCTCCTGATGTATAAGGCGTATACCCTTCTGCATAGCCTGCATAGTATTTGAAAAGCTTACTTCTTCACCTTTGATGAATATTTTGCCGCTGTCAGGCTTAAACGTGCCTGCAAAAACATTCATCAAAGTGGACTTTCCTGCCCCGTTTTCTCCAAGAAGCGCTTTAATTTCCCCTGCTTCAAGAGAAAAATCCACATGGTTTACAGCGCGTACCGCGCCAAAATCTACAACTATGTCCTGTAAACGTGCGAGCAATATATCCCCTCATTATCATGGCAGCCCCGATAATTCGGGGCTGCCGAAAAAATCAGTCTTCAAAAATCGAGTAACGGTCTATATAATCCTGGCTGGTGCGATAATCTTCAACAGTGTTTTTATCAATCTCTATGGTAGGTATAAGGAAAAGCTGCCCGTTGATTTCTTCTCCCTGGTAAGTTTCTCCTTTAGCCGCAGCAACTGCAAGGCGTATTGCTTCACGCACCATTGACGGGCTGAAGAAGTAAGTAACAAGTTCTGGTTTTTCTACAGTATCGAAAGTGGCAAGGGTCTCGCGCCTTCCGCCTACTGACGTAAGCAGGCGCAGGCTCTTAAGCTCTTCCGTGTTCCTTATGACCGTCATAAGGCCGTCCACTATTTCATCGTCATGGGTAACTATAAGATCCAAGTCCTCAACCGCCTTGGGGTCTGCTGTATTAAGCCAGTTCTCCATAAGTTCCTGTGATTTTGCATTTGACCAGTCTGTCTGGAAACCTTCCTGCAGCTGCTTAAACTGGTCTTTGTATTCGCTCTTGTTGAGTATTTCTTCCATACCTTCCGTGCGTTGCTTGGAAACGGTGGAACTGTCCCCTATAAACAGCAGATAGCTTATGGTTTCTCCATTTTTAAGCTCATCTTCAAAGTACTTGAGAAGATATTCGCCCATCATGTTGCCTATTGCATAGTTGTCTCCCATTATCTCTGCCGCCATGCCGTCAAAATTTTCGATGAGCCTATCGTAGATAATAAGAGGTATGCCTTCATCCGTTATGCTCTGCGCAGCGCTTCTGAGCTGGTCGCCTTCCATAGGCCAGAGCATTATGGCGTCCGGTCCCCAGGCTATAATTTCATCAAGACCCTGAATCTGCTTTGCAGCTTCATTGCCAACCGCCATACGGTAATCGGCAATAGCGCCGGATTGCTTAAGCGCTTCGGCTTCCGCCCTTGCGTGCGCAACGGATTCGCCTGTAAAGCCATGGTCTGCATCCGGCGTTACAATTCCAAGCTTTACACCCTCTGCCAGACTTAAAGCAACAGTCAGCATCATTGCTAAAGCAAGCAATAGTGAAATCGTTTTTTTCATCAGAGTATTTCCTCCTTATTTTTTGAGCTTCGCCCATTTATTTTTTACATTATACCCTAAGCTTAAGCTTATGTAAAGCCCTACTTTTAATATGGTTAATATTAAAGCTATAGTTTAGTTCAACTCAGAAAATTTAAATAATATATTATATTGATTAAATATTTATTTTACTTTATTACCACGCCTGATTCAACAGCCGCTTTAGCGACAGCTTCCGTTACCTTTAACGCGACACTTTTATCAAAGGGCGCCGGTATTATATATTCGGGCGACAATTCATTTTCTTTTACGCAGTCCGCAATAGCGTAGGTTGCAGCCATGCACATCTCGTCATTAATCTGCGTTGCCCTAACAGAAATAGCTCCTTTGAATATACCCGGAAAAGCAAGCACATTGTTTATCTGGTTAGGAAAGTCGCTGCGGCCTGTGCCTACGACCTTTGCTCCGGCAGCTATTGCTTCGTCCGGAAAAATTTCCGGCGTAGGGTTTGCCATGGGAAATAGTATCGCATTTTCCGCCATGGAGCGAACCATGTCTTGGCTTACCGCGCCTGCCGCTGATACGCCCAAAAACACGTCTGCGTCTTTCATGCCGTCGGCGAGCGTACCTTTTTGTTTTTTGCTGTTGGTTAAGCGGGAAATTTCTTCCTTAGCCTGGTTGTTGCCTTCTCGTCCGCTGTATATAAGTCCTTTTCTGTCTGCTAATATTATGTTTTTAGCGCCCATTGCAAGCAAATGCCTTGCAATAGCAATGCCTGCAGCCCCGGCGCCATTAATAACAATTTTAATATCGGATAGCCTTTTACCAGCAATTTTAAGAGCGTTTATAAGCGCGGCGCCTGAAACTATCGCCGTTCCGTGCTGGTCGTCGTGAAATACAGGTATGCTTAGCCTTTCTTTAAGCCTTCTCTCTATCTCAAAGCAACGGGGAGCCGCAATGTCTTCAAGGTTTATTCCTCCGAAGCTGTCCGCTATGTTCGCTATTGTTTCTACAATTGTATCTGTATCCTGCGAAGAAATGCATATAGGAAAAGCGTCTACATCTGCAAATGTTTTAAAAAGCGCGCATTTGCCTTCCATTACAGGCATTCCCGCTTTGGGGCCAATATTTCCAAGGCCTAAAACTGCGCTTCCATCTGTGATAACCGCTACCAGATTGCCGCGTCTTGTAAGCGCGAAGGACTTTTTAGGGTCGTCATGTATGGCAATGCAAGGCGCGGCTACGCCCGGGGTGTAAGCTAAAGAAAGCTCTTCTTTGTTTGTGATGGGCGCTCTTGAAATAACTTCTATTTTTCCCTGCCACTCTTCATGCTTTTGCAGAGATTGTTCCTGAATGTTCACTTTTACCTCCTGTATTATAATTTAATTTTCAATATCTTCTTTAAGCATCTGCACCGCTTCTTCAACAAGCAAAGCAATACTCTGCTCTTTGATGCCTACTATAAGGCTGCCGCATCGGTTGCTTGGTATAAGTATACGCCTTGCTGGGCTTTCACCAACGGCGGCAGCCATGGACGGGCTTATTTCACCCATAAGGCTGTCTGCAATTGCTATACCTATCGGTCCCAATATATATTCAGCCTTCCTGCACGCGACAATAAGCGCGTTTTCTCCTGTTGCGGCTTCATCAGCGCCCGCTTTGAGCATGGTTTGCGTAGCTAAGCTGTTTGTTCCTATTGCGGTAATTGTGATATTAGGCACGTCTTTTTTTATAGAAGATATAAGCTGCCTGCCTATGCCTCCGCCCTGGCCGTCGACTATCAGCACTTTACTCATTTGCTTAATTTTTCCATGCCGCCCATATACGGCGAAAGCGCCTTTGGTATAAGTATGCTGCCGTCTTCCTGCAAGTTGTTTTCAAGAAAAGCTATAAGCATTCTCGGCGGCGCTACGACAGTGTTGTTTAAAGTATGCGGGGAATAGTTCTTTTTGCCTTCGGATTTTACCCTTATTCCTAAGCGCCTTGCCTGTGCGTCTCCCAGGTTTGAGCAGCTCCCTACTTCAAAATATTTTTGCTGTCTTGGGCTCCAGGCCTCGACATCGCAGGACTTTACTTTAAGATCCGCCAAATCGCCGCTGCAGCATTCAAGGGTTCGTACAGGTATGTCAAGCGTTCTAAAGAAATCCACAGTGTTCTTCCAAAGCTGATTGTACCAATACATGCTTTTTTCCGGCTTGCAAACTACAACCATCTCCTGCTTTTCAAACTGATGTATGCGGTAAACGCCTCTTTCTTCAATGCCATGCGCGCCTACTTCTTTTCTAAAGCACGGGGAATAGCTTGTAAGCGTTCTTGGCAAGCTGTCTTCTTCCAATATGCTGTCTATAAACATGCCTATCATGCTGTGTTCTGACGTACCTATCAAATAGAGGTCTTCTCCTTCTATTTTGTACATCATGTTTTCCATTTCTTCAAAGCTCATAACGCCGTTTACAACATTAGACCTTATCATAAAAGGAGGTATGTAATATGTAAATCCCCTGTTTATCATAAAATCCCTAGCGTAGCTTAAAATAGATGAATGCAGCCTTGCAATATCGCCTTTAAGATAGTAAAAGCCGGCTCCGCTCGTCCTGCGCGCGCTGTCCAAGTCTATTCCGTTTAAGGATTCCATAATATCCACATGGTATGGTATCTCAAAGTCAGGGACATAAGGCTCTCCGAAACGCTCTATCTCTTTATTTTCCGTGTCGTCTTTTCCTATCGGCACAGAAGGATCTATTATTTGCGGTATTTTCATCATACGCGCTTTAATTTCTTCCTGTAAAGAGGATTCTTTTTGCTGAAGCTCTGAAAGCTCTTTCTGCATGGATTTAACCTCTTCGCGAGCTTGTTGCGCCTTTTCCTTTTCTCCCTTTGACAAAAGCGCGCCTATGTTTTTGCTTATGGAATTGCGCCTGCTGCGTAAATAATCCGCGCGCTGAATAGTCTCACGGTTCTCTTTGTCCAGCTCGGCAACTTCATCCACAAGATGCAGCTTGCCGTCCTGAAATTTTTTTCTTATGTTTTCTTTTACAAGTTCAGGATTGTCCCTTATTAGTTGAATGTCTATCATTTATACCTCCTAAAATAAAAAGCAACCCGCCTTCTATGGGACGAATTGCTCCGCGTTGCCACCCAAATTGCTTTTTAAAGCCACTTATCGCAGTATAAAGGCCGCTAACCTGCCGGCTCCTCGCCGGCCGCTCCGGGAATGGAACCGCGCCTACGCCTGCCAAGTTACACCAGCCCTTAGCTCTCTTAAAGGCTTCAGCGCTTGCTTTCCCGTCAATGCGCTTGAATTATACAAATTATCTTCATTTTTTGCAAGCCTATTGGTACAGCTTTATGCTTTCAGTCATATCTTCAAACTGCTCAGCAGATTGAACCTGCATATTTACAATATCCTCAGCGCTTAGCAATCCAAGGCGGTAGCTTTTAGTACCTATAAGCCTGTCAAAAAAATATATATCGCCCGATTCCGGCCTTAAAAATTCAAATTGATCGGGATAAAGCGTTCTTACAGCGTCTAAAAGGTACAGTCCCGCAGCAAACGCATTTGATGTGTTTCTGTCTGTTATATGCAGCTGCACGCCGTAGCATATTTTGCCCTGATGCTTTGAAAACGTCGGTACAAAAGAGCACGGCCTAAAGTGTACTCCGGACAATCTGTATTTTTTCATCTTTTTTGCGAGTTCGTCAGCATCTATCCACGGAGCGCCTATAGTTTCAAAAGGAAGCGTAGTCCCCCTGCCTTCTGAAACATTTGTGCCCTCAAATATGCACGTGCCTATGTAGCACTGCATGGCGTTAAGCGTAGGGCAGTTTGGGGAAGGCGCAACCCATGGCAAATCTATTTCGTCAAGATACATATTCCTGCGCCAGCCGTCCAATGGTATGATGGTCAAGTCTATATCAAGCTCCAGTATTTTCCTGACATACAAAGAATACTCGCCTATTGTTAAGCCGTAGCGCGCGGGCATGGGATATTCCCCTACAAAAGAATGCACTTCGTTATCGAGCAATATTCCTTCTACCTTGTCTCCTCCAAGAGGGTTTACACGGTCAAATATAACAAGCGGCACGCTGTATTCAGCGCACGCCTGCATAAGGTAGCTTAAAGAATAAAGATAAGTATAAAATCTTGCGCCAACATCCTGAATATCATATACAGCGACATCAAGATTTCGCATAATTTCTTCGCCTGGGCGCCTGCTGTCTCCATAGAGCGAATAAACCGGCACTTTTGTTTTAGGGTCCAGAAAGTTTTTTATTTTTTCTCCAGCCTGCACGTCTCCCCTTACTCCGTGTTCTACTGCAAGCAGCGCCGTTAAGTTGTAGTTCTTATGCAAAATGTCTACGCTCTGCCTGAAGCTTCTTTCTATTCCGGTTTGGTTTGTCATAAGGCCTATTTTTTTGCCGTTCAGGCTGGAATGATAAAGCTCCTGTCTGTCTATACCGCTGAAAACATGTGATTTACCCATATTTTACTCCCACTTTTTAACAAGTTTTTCAATTTGTTTGGCAAGCTGGCGCTTTATTCCGTTGCTCCAGCCGTGTCCGCCGTCTATAAGCCTTTGCAAATTTGCAAGCGCCTTTTCAAGCTGCCTGTCCGCTTCCCTTTTTCTTGCGTCATAAGGCGCCGTCTTGTTTTTCTTTTTGCCGACGCGCGTCCTTGGTCCGTTCTTAAGCTTTTCCCCTGATACTATATCGAAGCAGTCTCCTGAAAAAGGCACTTTTACTTCGTAATTATCCTGCTTAAGAAGATCGGCAAATGAAAGCGCGCTTTCTTCTTCTCCATGTATTATATATACGCGCGAGGGCCTGGGATCAAAGCTGTCAACCCACTTTTTAAGGCCGTTCCTGTCGGCGTGGCCGCTTTTGGCGTGCAATATCCTGATTTCCGCATTAACTTGTATTTCTTCACCAAAAAGTTTTATTTTTTTGGCTCCGTCAACAATACGCCTTCCGAGCGTACCTACGCTTTGATATCCTACGAATAAAATCGTTGAATTTTCTTTCCAGATATTGTGCTTAAGGTGATGGCGTATCCTGCCGGCTTCGCACATGCCGCTGGCCGAAATAATAACGCAAGGCCTTTTTTCAAAGTTGATTTGTTTAGATTCTTCAGTAGTAAGGCAAAGTTTAAGGTTCTCAAATGATATAGGGTTTATGCCCTGTTCTAACAGCGCATTCATTTCAGCATCAAAAAACTTAGAATCGCTCTTATCAAATATATTCGTAGCGCGTATAGCAAGAGGACTGTCCATATAAACAGGAAAGCCGTCATGACCATGTATAAGTTTCTTCTGCTTTATTTCCCTGAGAAAATAAAGTATGTCCTGGCTGCGCCCGACGGCAAAAGACGGTATGACTACGTTGCCTCCTCTGTCAAACGTGGTTTGAAGCGTATCAACAAGCTCTTTAACATAGTCCGCCTTTTCAGTTGAATGCAGGCGGTCGCCGTATGTGGATTCCATAACTACAACATCAGCGTCTTTCAAGTACTGCGGATTTTTAAGTATTGGCTGGTTGCTGTTTCCTATGTCGCCTGAAAAAACTACGCGCCGCGTTACACCGTCTTCGTTTATTAAAAAACTCGCGCTTGCAGACCCTAATAGGTGGCCGGCATCTGTCATTTTTATAGAAATTCCCGGAAGGATTTCTGTTTCATTTTCATAAGAAGCTTCTTTCATAAGCGCTACCGTTTTGGCGGCGTCTTCCTGTGTGTAAAGCGGCACATATTTTTCTTCCCCGCTGCGCTCCGCGCGGCGATTTCGCCATTTTGCTTCGCTCTCCTGTATATACGCTGAGTCGCTCAGCATAATGTCGCACAAGTCTATAGTAGCGTGCGTTGCATAGATACTTCCTCTGAACCCGTTCTTATAAAGCGCAGGCAGCATACCGGAATGGTCTATGTGCGCATGGGTAAGCACAACGGCGTCAACTTCGTTTGCCGTTATAGGGAGGCTTTGGTTTTCGTAGGTATCCTTACCCTGTTCCATACCGCAGTCTATAAGCACATGTTTTCCGTTTGCGCAAAGCAGAAAGCACGAACCCGTTACTTCTCTTGCCGCGCCTAAAAATAATAGTTCCATTTAGTATCTATCCTCCTTACGCTGTATATTGTTGATTGTTATAGCGAGCATAAAGTGAAGCATACACTCCGTTTTTTGCCATAAGCTCATCATGTGTGCCTTGCTCTGTAAGCCCGTCGTCAGTAAGCACCCAGATCATATCCGCTCCCTGTATGGTAGTAAGCCTGTGCGCTATTGTGAGCGTCGTACGGTTTTTGGCGAGTTCTGCCAAAGATTTTTGCACAAGATATTCGCTCTCGTTATCAAGCGAGCTTGTAGCTTCATCAAGCAATAAAATAGGCGGATTTTTAAGGAACACGCGCGCTATGCTTATGCGCTGCTTCTGTCCCCCTGAAAGCTTTATTCCGCGCTCGCCTACATACGTATCGTATTGATGCGGGAGTTCAACTATAAATTCATGCGCTCCCGACTTCTTTGCGGCGCTTATGACTTCTTCCATAGTAGCGCCCGGCTTGCCATAGGCTATGTTTTCAAATATGGTTCCGGAAAAAAGGTAAACATCCTGCTGAACCATGCCTATATTGCCGCGCAGGTTTTTAAGCTCTATGGTTTTTACATCCACGCCGTCAACCATCACCTTGCCCTTTGTAGCGTCATAAAAACGCGGTATCAAGTTGCATAGCGTAGTTTTGCCTGAACCCGAAGGGCCTACAAGCGCGACGTTTTTTCCCGGTGGAATATGCAGCGACAAGTTATCCAGCACCTTTTTGCCTTCTTCATCAGAATATGAGAAAGAAACGTTTTCAAAGCATATGTCGCCTTGTATGTTTTTAAGCATTACAGGGTTTTCCGCGTTTTTAATTTCGAAAGGTTCATCCATAATCGTAAAGAAACGCTCAAGCCCCGTCATACCTCTCTGAAACTGCTCCGAAAACATTACAAGCTGCCTTATGCTTACAAGCAATGTATTTATGTACAGTAAGTAGGACGCATAGTCGCCGGCGGTAATTTGCCCTTCGATTAAAAAAAGCGCGCCAGCTATAATAACAACTATGCGCATAAGCCCTTCGAGCATGCGCGATG
The DNA here is from genome assembly GCA_964518875.1 of uncultured Oscillospiraceae bacterium. Lineage (GTDB taxonomy): Bacteria > Bacillota > Clostridia > Christensenellales > Aristaeellaceae > DTU024. The sequence continues at coordinate 62,457 of CAZFHI010000004.1, read as the reverse complement.
TGCTGTTGAAACCCGCCATAGCATGGTACTGTTTTTTCTTTATGCCTAAAAACCGCTCGTTTGCTTTGTCGAATTTAGCGTTCTCAAGCTCCTCGTTTGTAAACGACTGCACCACGCGCATACCAAGAAGCGTGTCCTCCACCTGCGCGTTTATTTCTCCCACCTGGTGGCGGTAAGCGCGAAAGCCGGAGCGCAGCTTACGGTTAAAGTATATAGTAGCTACGAGCAGCAAAGGCAGAAAGGCAAATATTATAAGCGTTAGTTTCACATTGACGTTTAAAAGTATAATAAACGCCGCTATGATTTTTGCCATGGATACAGTTATTTCTTCAGGGCCATGATGGGCAAACTCCGTAATATCAAACAAGTCCGTCGTTATGCGGGACATTATCTGCCCAACCTTGGTGTTGCTGTAATATGAAAAAGACAGCTGCTGCAAATGGTTAAAAAGATCTGAACGCATATCCGTTTCCATCATAGCGCCCATAATATGCCCGCGCGACTGCATATAGTAAGTAGCAAGGGCTTCTAATATAACCAGCAGAAGATATATTCCTCCAGCGCTAAGCAGCCATTCTATGGTAACGGAAGATATGTCTTGCGCTGTTCTGTTTGTAATTTCTCTTATTAAAAGCGGGAATACAAGAGCGCATACCGTGGAAAGGATCGCGCAAACAAGGTCAAATATAAGTATCCCGGTATATTTTTTATAATAAGGCAAGAACCGGCGTAAAAGGTGTCTGTGTGGTGTCGACGTGTTTTTGTTCATAATGTCCTTTCTTGTTAATTTTCAGGGTGGATTAATCGCAAATTTTGAAGCAAATCAGCATCGTTATCTTCAAGCTTAAAATGAAAAGCAGCGTCTTTAGTAATAACGAAGTATTCGTTATGCGCTAAATTATCTGCTTTTAAAAGCGGATAACCAAACAACGCGTTTTTTTCTTCAGAAAACTTAAGGCTGTCGCTGCGTATTAAAGGGGCTGCAAAGTTAGGCGTTACACCTTGTATCACTATTTTTTCTCCTTCAATCCGTAGCCTGTGCACATTCTGCCCTTTGTACTTTGCGTCAAAACAAAGCCCTGAAAAAATACTTTGAGGCGCAGGTATGCTTGAGCCAAACGAGTTTGAAAGCGTTTGAGCGTCCGTACTTTTCACTTCGCCAATCGCTTTAATTGGCTTTTCCTCCTCCTGCACAAGCCAGCGCATGTCCGCCTTCGGCTCATTATCCTGCTGCAAGACCGCATACACATACAGCATAACCATAAGCAAGAGGGACAATAGTACCGATAATATGCGTTTCATGTTTTAAAATTTACTCTAAATGGCGCAGTATTTCAGTACCAAGGTTTTCATCAAGCCATTTTACTTCCCCGCCCAAAAACTGGAAGCATTTGTGGTAAAAAAGACCTGCGGCAAGCTGCTGCTGTTCCTTTGTAAAGTATGGGCAGCTCATCATGTTGCTAATTATATCCGCCATTGGCTTTGCAACGTACCTGCCAAGACTGTGCTTCGGGCTTATTCCAAATACTGAAGGAACATTGCTTGAATCGCCCGCAATAAATACGCGTATATAGTCGCTGAATATTTCTAACAGATACTTTTCCAGAAACTTCTTGCCGTCGTTTGCCAGGCGAAGGCACAGCAAAAGCTGCGGGTCGTTAAAAAGCTCCGTTGCGCAAGCCTTTATATCTTCTTCGCTGTGTTTTTCCGGATGTTCAAAAACATGTAATATATAGCATTTTATCTTAGTAAAATCGACGCCTTTATTGCTTTTTTCATATAGCTTCCCAAGCATTAAAATCGCTCTCTGCACCGCTATGTCGTCCGGATTTATGTCGTTAGCGCGCATAAGCAGTTTATGGCGGAACACAGGGTCGGGCTCCTTGCGTTCCATATCGAGCAGAGCGTTTACATCAGCGTCCATTGGAACTTCCTTTAAGTGTTTTTTCCAAAAGATGTTAGGCATACAAATCCCTCCCCCGGGTATTTTACCATAACCACGCACAAACATTCAAACCTTGACAATGCCAAATTGCGCTGTATAATGTATGTGCTTCAATAAGCAGGGGTGCTGAATCTTTCGGCTGAGATTAAGAAATTCTTAGAACCCTTACACCTGATCCGGATAATGCCGGCGTAGGAAAGAAAAGACATTTTAAGCTTTGCTTTCCGCAAAGCTTTTTTCTTTCCAATAAGAAAAGGAGAACAAAATAATGCAAAAAACTCAAAGCAACAAAAAAACAACAAGGCTTGTAGAAACAAGCTTGCTCTTAGCGCTATCCATAGTGCTATCGCTTCCTTTTTTAACGGTTCACTCTCCGTGGCTCATGGGTGGAAGCGTTACCTTCGGCAGTATGCTTCCAGTTATACTTATAAGCTTCCGCTGGGGTACAAAATGGGGTATGTTTTCAAGCTTTGTGCTGTCCTTGATACAGCTTTTAATGGGGCTTAACAACGTTAACTACGCTCCAAATGCAATTTACGCTATAGCCATCATACTGCTTGACTATGTAATAGCGTTCAGCGTTTTAGGGCTTGGCAATATGTTCCAGGGAAAAATTAAAAATACTCTTGCCGCTATAATAATGGGCATAATAGTAAGCTATTTTATGCGCTTCGTATGCCACTTCTTTTCAGGATGGTTCATATGGGACGCGCTTTGGCCTAACGATCAGGGCATGTCCGGCTGGTACTATTCCATTGTATACAACGGCTCCTACATGCTGCCTGAAACCCTGCTTTCAATTCTAATTGCTTTAGTAAGCTATAAACCGCTCGAAAAGTTCTGGACAAGACAGCAAATATAAAAACGCATATTTTGCTTAAATAAGGCTTGTTAAATTAAAGTCATATCCTTGCAAAGCTATATTTTAGTTGCGATTGACTGTTATTTTTAGATTTCAAAGCTTAAATAACAGCTTCAATCGCTTTTTATTTTGCAGATTAAGTATTTTACATTATATTTAATCCGCTTATTAAGGCGTTTACAAATCGTTCATCAAATATTGAATATTGTCTGTTATAATTCATCGTGTAATGCACAGGAAGGAGAAGCAATGCTGGAGCTTAAAAATATAAGCAAATATTATGGCAAGCGCCGCGCGCTTGAAGATGTTTCCTTTTGTGTATGCGAAAACCAGGCTGTCGGCCTGCTCGGTGAAAACGGGGCGGGCAAATCCACGCTGCTTAAAATTATAGCGGGCTGCCTTGAGCCTGACAGCGGCAAGGTTTTTATAGAAAATATTTCTATGGAAAAAAATCCAAAAGAAGCTAAGCACAACATAGGTTTTTTGCCGGAGAGGCCGCCTCTGTACCCTGAAATGACAGTTTCAGAGTACTTGAGTTTTTGCATAAGCTTAAAAGGCGTAATAAAATCTCAGACAAAAAGCCACCTCGAAGAAGTGCTTTTTATCACACAGTTAGAAAGCGCAGCTGCAAGGAAAATATCTAACCTCAGCCATGGGTTTAAACAGCGCGTCGGCTTTGCTGCAGCATTATGCGCTTTGCCTAAGGTTATACTTCTTGACGAACCTACAAACGGTATGGATCCTAAGCAGATCGTTGCATTTAAAAAGACCCTGCGTATGCTTTCAAAACAACATATAGTTATATTATCTTCGCACATATTAAGCGTTATCCAGTCGACATGCGAAAGGGTTATTATACTTGGCCAGGGTAAAATAATGACGGATCAAAGCGTAAGCGAAAGCTCGCAAAGCGGTTTCATGGTAAGCCTTGACGCCCCTAAAAATAAAACAATGGCTTATTTGCGCCTGCTGCCTTCTGTTTCAAAAATATATTCTTCAGGAAAAAGCCCTGATCGCACGGACGTTTTAGTGGAAACCATAGACCCGGAAAGCTTTCCAAAGGAGCTTTTTAAGCTGGCTTCCGGAAAACAGATTCCCATACTAAGGTTGCAGAAGGCAGAAAATACGCTTGAAAGCCTGTACGTAGATACCATTAAGCAGGGCGGCATGACGACATGATAACGATTTATAAAAAGGAAATTAAAAGCTTTTTTTTAACCGGAAACGGTTATGTTTTCCTGTTTACCTTTTCTTTTCTCACAGGGCTGCTTTTTTATTTCGGCAATATTTTAACAAGATATTCTGATTTAAGCCCTCTTTATACCATGACCGCTTATATATGGATTTTAATCATTCCTGCGCTTACTATGAGGCTTATAACGGAGGAAAGAAAGAACGGCACAAATCTGCTGCTGCTTTATTCCCCTGTAAGCACAGAACAGATTATATACGCTAAATATTTAGCGGCTCTAAGTTTAATGCTTATAGCGCTTTTGCTGGGCGGCATATACCCTTTAACAGTAGCGTTATTCGGTTCGCTTTATATTCTTGAAACGCTTACTGGATTTCTTGGCCTTTTTCTATATGGCGCCGCTTTAATAGCTGTAGACATGTTTATATCGTCGTTTGCTAAAAGCGCTGCAACGGCTTTTGCGCTGTCACTGGGAGTTAATCTATTGCTCCGTTTTTCAGGTCTTTTTGCAAGCAGCATTGCGCTGCCGGCGCTTTCATATGTTGTTGGCCTGTTTGATATAGAAAAGCATTTCAACCCTTTTCTCTATGGGCAGCTAAGCTTTGCCTCTGTTCTGTATTTTTTATTGTTTACCGTTTTAAATATAGCGTTTACAAATATGGCCTTAAAAAACAGGAGCGCAGATTAGCATGAAAGCGTTTGATAAAAAAACCAAAAAAAACATCTATAATATAACCGTAGTTTTAATATTGATCGCTGCTTTTGCTCTGCTTACAGCGGCATCTCAAAGCATGGAAAAAAAATACGCATTAAAAAAAGACTTTTCATTTAATAATATTACAAGCTATTCATCGGTTACTGAGGAAGTGCTTGAAAGTTTAGAGCACCCTGTTAAAGTATACGCATTGTTTACTCCCGGAGAAGAAGACTATAATTTGATAACGCTTTTAGAACGCTATGCCGCTAAAAGCCCTAACTTTACTTTTTCCATCGAAAATCTTGCTGAAAACCCCGCGCTTATACACTCTGTTTCCGACAGCCTTTATGACGGCGCCGTATCTTCAGACTGTCTTATAGTGCATAGCGAGTTTAACGACAGAACAAGGATAATAAATACGCAGGACTACGTTTCAAAGTCTTTTGACGCCGAAACAGGCAGTTTTGTTGTCGACGGCGCAACGTATGAAAGCAGCCTTACGAAAGCCATAGCGTATGTATCAGGCGACAAGCTTCCAACTATATATATACTCAAAGGCCATGGAGAAATAAGCGCAGGCGATTCCCTGCCGCTTATAGACTTTTTAAAAGACAATAACTACGCTGTTGAAGAGCTTGATCTGCTTGAAAAGTCTTACGTTCCTGAAGACGGTTTGCTTATGATCCTTTCTCCCATGAAGGATTTTTCAGACGCAGAGCTAAAAAGTATTACAGATTTTTCATCAAGGGGCGGTTCTTTATTTATTACAACAGATTATAACGACCCTTATAACATGCCTAATTTTAACGCGCTTTTAAGGTACTATGGCGTAGAAATACTGCCTGGAATTGTTTCTGCCGATCCTAATGACAGAGCTTCCTATTACGAAAACCCGCTATATCTTATGCCATACATGCAGCAGAGCGAGATAACAACAGAACTTATAGCACTTTCTCAGGACAGGCTTATTTTCGCCGGTTCAAGAGCTTTTTCTACGCAAAGCAGCGGCAGCTTATCTGTTACTCCCCTGCTTGTAAGCGGAAAGGCTTTTATAAAGCAGGTGGCAGATAACGGGACGCTTGAAGATAATTATGATCAGAACAGCGGCACATATACCTTAGCAGTGCTTTCAGATAGAGCCGGCGAAACAGGAGAACGCTCAAAAGCCTTTATAAGCGGAAACTCTTCTGCATTTATAGACGAATGGCTTTACGCAAATTCTTACAGCAGTGAATTTCTGCTTTCAGCCGTACAAGGTATTTACCGCGAAAATCCTTCCACAATAGAGATTAAGCCAAAAACAGCATTCAGGAAACCAATGGAATTTAAGAGCGTTGTTTTTCCGGTAGCTATGATTTTGCTACCGCCTGTAATAATCGCGGCTGTAGGCGCAGCGGTGCTTTTAAGGAGAAGAAAACTATAATGCAGCCTGTGCGAAGAAAGCGGCAAAAGGGGCTTAATAATAAGACTAAGGCAATAATTATATTATTTCTCATTGCTTTAGCCATTACGTTTATATTATTGTCTAAGCCTGAACAAAACAAAACAGACGTTTCGGCTGATAATGTGTTTAATCTTTTGAGCGTTGAAAAAGAAGATATTTCCCGTATTTCTATAAAGCCTGAAAACGGACAGGAATATAGCATAGAACAAACAAGCGATAAAAAATATTATATAAAAGACGAGCAGGATTTTTTGCTTGATGAAGACATGGTTTATTCTATTTTTGATACTGCGTGTTTTTGGGAAGCGCATTATAAAATAGGCGAAAATTTTTCCGATGAAAAACTAAATGAATTTGGCATAAGTAATGATTCACTTATGGTAAAAATCAAGCTGAATCAAGATAAAAACTACGTTTTTGTTTTTGGGGATAAAATAAACGCTGAAAACCCGTTTTGGTATATTTACGCGCAACACGAAAACACGCTATATGCCACAAAAATAAATTATACTGATATATATAATTTCACGCTAAAAGAGCTGTATCCAGTGCCGGAAATTAATTTTTCTTCAGATTTGGTAGATAAGATCACAATAAGCGGAAAAGGAAAAGAAATTATAATTACAAGGCATGAGGACCTTTGGGGCTTTGAAAGTCCCGTAGAATACCCGCTAAGCAAGTTAAGCGGCGAACAGCTGGCTAAAAAAATAGAAAAAATGCGTCTTGCCGCGTATGAAGCGCCAAAAAGCGAGCAGAATATTAAAGAATACGGTTTAGATACGCCTGAAGCAATTATAACATTTGATATTGCAGACAGCTTTGTATATTCTCCCGACGGTAAAAAAGCAAACGTACCAAAGCATCAAATAAAAATCAGCATAGGCAGCTCAATAGAAGGCATAGGTTTTTATTGCTTATATGAAAACAATATCTATAAAGCAACCTCCCTTTCTATGGGTTTTCTTCTTGACATTAAAGTAAAAGACATGCTCCTTACAAGCCCTGTAAATATATCCATAGACCGCCTAGAAAGTTTAACTTTTATTAAAGGCGATAATATTGCAGCATACAGCCTTGTTTTTACCGAAAGCGTGCTTAAGAACAACGAAATAGAAAAAGATGAATACGGCAACACAGTATATAATTTGTCAGTTTTTAAAAACGGCTCTGAATATGATGAGCAGGCGTTTATTACTAATTACACAGAACTTACGAAGCTGCAAATCGACGGACGTCTGCCGGATAACTTCAATAAATCCGCGGAAAAAGCTTCTTTTTCCATAACGCTTAAATATGAGGGCGGAGAAAGAGCAATTGAATTTTATCCTTTTGATCCTCTTCACTCAGCCGTAAGCATAGACGGCGTATTTCTGCACTATATTTCAAATGACAAACTAAATAATTTGAAGTTTTTAGATAATAATATTTTAAAATAAATTACAGATTATACTTAGACTTATCGCGCATAGAACAAATCCAACGCATAATCTTGATAATAAGCAATAATAAAAATCCGATATAATTCTTTGAAGCTTTTTAAAATCAAAAATCCGCTGTCTAAAGACAGCGGATAGCTTGTTTAATTATTCAAAGGCTACGCAGGCGCCGTCCGGACGCACGTCTATAAAGCGGCAGGCGCCTTTTCCAAAAGCGGATTCCATTTCTTTATTGAAAGCTTCTTTTTTCTCTTCCGGCACAACATGCAGCGTAGTGCCGGCAAAGCCTCCTCCATGAACTCTGTTTGCCCCTGCGCCTTCCAATATTTCCGACGCTATGGCTTGAGAAAGCGCCAAAGGCTGGCTTTCACTGCCTGCAACTGAAACATTTTGAAGCAGCGTTTCGCTTGAAAGACCTGAAGCGTTAAGAGCTTTAATAAACGTGTCTATATCATCTGCTTTAAGGGCGTTTACCGCCTTAATAACGCGCTCATTTTCATTAAAGAAATGAAGGCTGCGGAGTATAGCCCTGTCGCCCGCAAAATTGCGCAATTCGCTTACGGAATTAAGCACCTGTTCTTTGCTTACTTTGCGCAGACAGTCTTTATTAAAATAAGAAGCGACGGAAAACATATCCTTAGGTATCGCGGCATATTCATTGGTAAGGTCGTCGTGGCTGCCGCCCGGCGCAACTATTGCAAGCGCATAGCCTTTATCCGCAAATGAATATGAAATTGGCGTAACAAGCGGCTCGTCATTTTCAAAGTCGATTGCTACAAGCCCGCCTACAGAAGACGCCATCTGATCCATAAGCCCGCTTGGCTTCATAAAATAGTTGTTTTCAGCGTACTGGGATATTTTGGCTTTTTGTATTGCCGGAATAGTAAAGCCGTTGTAAAGCTTGTCCAGCACGGCAACGCACATTACTTCAAACGCCGCAGAGGAGGATATGCCGCTTCCTGACAATACCTCGGAAGTAACCGCAGCGTCAAACCCTCCTATTTTATAGCCAAGCTCCTGCATGCGCGCGGCTATGCCGCGTACAAGCGCGGCGCTTGTGCCGGCTTCGTTATCAAAAGGTTCTAATTTGTTAAGATTCAGCTTTACAGGCTCGTACCCTTCGGAGCTTATATTTACAATATTATCTTTTCTTTTAGACACCGCTGCTAGGGTGTCAACATTTATAGCGGCGGCTAATACGCAGCCCCTGTTGTGGTCCGTATGGTTTCCTATAATTTCGCTGCGGCCTGGAGAGCTTATTATGCATAAAGAATTTTCGTTGTTGTAAAGCTCCTCGTGGCGATTTATAAGTTTTGTGTAACGCTCAGTTTGTCTTTCAAAGCCTTCTTTTATTCCGTAAAGTCTTTTAAATACCGCAAAGGCTTCTTCCCTTGCAAGCATTTGTTTTAATTCTTCATATCTCACTTAAACAGTTTCTCCCTTTCATCTAACCTTTCCTGCCAGAAGTTCATAAAGCACTCAAGCCCTGATTCCTGCAGGGTATTATAAAATTCTTCAAAGCTTTCATCGTCAATAGGAGTTTCTCCAATGACCCAGCGTGCTATTTGCTCATCCACCGCCCTGCCTATCGATTGCTGCAGCGGTATTATTTCCTGTTCCTGAGAAAAATTAAGAGGCATTGTAGGAAAAGCTTCAACTGAGTACTGGTTTATCAGCTCCATTTGACTTGTTAAATGCATTACGTCTTCATCGTAATATTTTTTTTGAAATTCTGTTGATGTAATGCCCGGCGGCACCGCTCCTGTCTCAATTACATAATCTGATAAAAACATAGAGGTTTGAGCGTCCTGGGTTTTGCGCCATGTGCCGTCTCCATCTACAAGGAAATCTTCATCTTTAACGCCTTCGCTTGCAAGTATGGCTCCATCCAGCGTATAAAGGTAATCTACCCACTGCAAAAGCCCTTCAGGATCCTTGCATTTTGATGTGATAGCGAATGTTCCGGTAGTAATTGGAGAAGCAAGCTCTCTGTAAATCTGTCTGCCGTTGTATTTAAGAGGCGGCATTACAGAATATGAGCTGCTCCATTCATTAGGAAGCACCTGGGAAATAATAGGCGTTATAACTACACCGTATTTGTTTAAGGATTTAGCGTCTGTAACCCTGCGCAGCATATCGGATTGTGTAAAGCCATCGTTATCTATAAGCTTTTCTTTGTAGAGCTTGTTTAGCCATGTAATAAAGCTGCGGAAGTTTTCATGCTGAGGAGCAAAAACAGCCTTACCGTTTTCATTATATATATTAAAGTCATCCGCAATAAATCCAAAAGCGTGGCTTAAATACTTAAGGTCATAAGAGCCTATAAAAGTAAGAGGTATTTCGTCTGCCGAAGCGTTGCCGTTCGGGTCTCCGTCGCGAAACGCCTTAAGCATTTCTTCAAAGGACTGTAAATCATCAGGCATATCAAGGCCAAGCTTTTTAAGCCATTCCGTATTCACCCAAAGGCAGTTTTGCATAGGCAGGAAATCTATATGCGGGAGCGCGGCTATCGCGCCGTCAGGCAGCGTTATTTCCTGCATGAAACGCGAGTTTTCACTAAGCAGTTTATAAAGTGCCGGCGCATTTTCAGCTAAATAAGGCTTAAGGTCTATTATGGCTCCGTTTTCATAAAGCTCAATTGTCTGCGCGGGAGTAAGCTCCGCTTTAAAAAGCGCGTCTGGCAGCTCTTCCTCAGTTTCATAGTTTTTAAGCTCTTGTTGCCATTCTTTTTCATCTGTAAACTGCCTCAGGCTCAGGTATACGCCGCTCCTGTCCTCCATACGGCTGAAAAATCTGTTTGTTTCCCAGTCTCGGTATGTATCCTCAGGATCAAAGCCCGCCAAAATATATTCTTCTGATGCCGCGCTATAAAACGAGCATATTACAAAGCAAAAAGTCAGGCATACGGTTAATATTTTCTTTTTCATTGCTATCTCCTCGTAGGCTCATAAGGCACAAGGGGCGTCCAGTCTTTTTTAGGAAGTGAAAGCATGTTTGCAGGATACTTGCCCGGTGTTTTTAGCTTAAAGCCCAGGTCCGCGTTTAGATTCGCGTCATTGCTCGGTACCATTACGCCTTCCGCCTTAACGGTACCGCTTTGGTTTTCTTCAAGGATATTAGCTACAAGTATAAATTCTGTCTGCCTGCGTGATGAAAGCAGCTCTTCTGGAGCAAGCGCTTCTATTGTATATTCTCCCGGATAAAGCGAATCAAACATATACCTTCCAAAAGCGTCTGTTTTGGTTTCCGCGGCAAGCTTGCCGTACTGGTACACCCTTATTGTAAGGTCCGGTATGCCCGGTTCTCCTTCATCCTGCATGCCGTCGCCGTCCAGGTCGAGCCATGCAAAATCGCCCAGCTTGCCCATAGCGCCCATGCCTATATCCTGATTCGTTTTATATTCTCCCATATTAAGTTTTATTATGTCAGACTTACCTGTTTCACTTTCGTTTCCTGCTGTTTCTGAAATTATAATGCTCGCTCTGTTTTGAGCATCTATGTTTCTTGCGAAGCGGAAACCAGCAGGAAGCTCCGCCTTAATATAGTATTCGCCCGGGTACATATTTGTGAACGCAAAAGATCCGTCCTGACCTGAAGCAGCGGATGCTGCAAGTGTTCCGTCTGCATAGTAGAGCGTTACTGGTATGTTGGAAATCTTATCCTGTCCCCCGCCTATATTCCAGACAGATCCTGACAAGCCGCCAAACTGTACAATGGCAAGCGATACATTTTCTGTGTTCTGTTTTACCGTAAATGAAGTTTCCCAGTAACCATCGTTTAATTCTGCGCTAGGGTAAAACATAACATGGTCTTCAGGCAGTTTTATTTTTACAGTGTAATCGCCCATATGCATCTCCGGTATAGAAACTTCGCCCGACGGGTCCGTAGTAATATCAAACCTGGTATTCAGTTTTTCAGAATAGATTGAGAGCTCGGCCATTTGATACGGGCTGTCCGAATCGTTCCGCATAGTGTTTAAATCATTATCATAAAACGTGGATATATCAACAGACTTTTTATGCGAAGCCGCAATGTCTGAAACTAAATCTGCCCCCATGTTAAACTGTATGTCTGTTGAGGAGTTGTTTGAAAGCGCAGGCTCAATAAGGCTGTTCTGAGCAAAAGAAACAAGATATTCTTCAGGAAGATTTAAAACTAATTTATATGTTCCAGGCCTTAAAGATTTTACCTCAAAATTACCTTGCGCGTCTGAAGCGGCCGTATTTTCAACGCCGCTTGAATCTACAAGCTTTATGTATTCTCCTGTAAGCGGTATGTCATTTTCTGAAAACACGCCGTCAAAGTCCTCGTCTGAAAAAATCTGTCCCTTTATACTGCCTGTTTTAACAGCATAAACGGTATCGAATTCTTTTTCCTCGCTGCTTTTCAGCGTAAACATTTCGCTTATAAGCTCTTTATCGTCCGACTTAGGAAGCGAATACGCATGCCCTTGCGGCAGTATGAATTTCAAATAATAATTTCCAGGCAGCGCGCCTTTAAGGGAAAAGCGTCCTTCTGCGTCGCTTGCAGCAAAAGTGTATTGAGATACTGGATTTTTATCCTCATCAAGCAGGTTTATGTTCACGCCCTCAACGCCGCCGAGCGTATTTGAAAAAGCTTCTTCTTCAAAGCCGTACAGTATAGAACCGTTTACAACGGCAGACTTAAACACCGCCGCGTCAACGCCTTTAAGCTGTTCTGCTGGAGCAAGCTCTATAACATCAGTTTCGCCGTATTGAGGCGTTTGCGAAACAACATCATTTTCCATATCGGCGCCGGTATTTGATTCGCCTGAAAATATATATGGCGATTCAAGCACAAAACGAACTTTATACTGCGTAGGCAGAAGCCCGCTTAATACATACCGGCCGTTCTCATTTGTTTCTGATTGAGCTATAACTTCCCCGGAAGCGTTTACTGCTTGCACCGTTACAGACGGTAAAAACGATTCGCCGTCTTCATATATGCCGCTTATGTTTGAATCGTCAAAAACTGTTCCCGATATTGCCGCAGGCAGGGTAACGGCTGCCAAAAGGTTTTTCTGTTCTCCCTGTTTAAAGGAAACTGTTTTTGTATCCGCGCTCTTTGCAATGCTTTGTCCAAAAAAGTTGCCGTTTTCTTCCTGGGAAGGAAGGCTGAACACCTGTCCTTCCGGCAATGAAAGGCTTATGCTTACATCCCCTGAAGGCACCACAGGGAAAAACGCCAGACCATCTTTATCGGTTGAAGCTTCCACAGTTTCCGAGCCTGACGTTAAACTTACCTTAGCGCCTGAAAAAGGAAACTCTCCTTCATCCAGTATACCGTTTACCTGCTTGTCATGAAAAGCTTTAAGCGTTAACGTTGCGGCATTTACCGCGCCGTTTAACGGCAGCTTGGTCGTCTGCCCCAACGTAACATTAAAACTGCAGCTCCCGTTATTGCTGAACGCCGAATAAATATTACCGCCTTTAGCAAATGCCATGCCGTCAGGAAGCTCTATTTTCAATAAATAGCCGCCTTCCTGAAGCCTTTCAAAAATGTAGCTGCCGTCTTCGCCTGTTACTATTTCTCTAAGCACGCCTGAAGACGGGTTTTCTATGCTTATAACTGCGCCGCTAACGCCCGGTTCGTCCGCATCCATGGCGCCGTTTGCGTTTTTGTCAAAATATACTTGTCCTTCGGCTTTGCCTGTTAAAACACCGCCTGCGCCTAAGCCTACGCTTCCCCCGCTTGGAAGATCAAAAGGCTCTGAAAGGCCCCTGCTTGAATCCTGCGGAACTATGCAGTTGTAAAAGAGGTTCTGCTTTTGCCCTATTGGGCCTATTATATAAGGGTCAGGCAGCGTTACTGCTATGCGGTAGGTGACAGGCGTAAGGTTTCTTAGATAAGCTGTGCCCGAATCATCCGTTAATGCAGAAGCAACGCTGTACTGCACGCCGCCGTACTCATATATGGCTTCAACCAAAGCTTCATTAAGCAGAGGCTCCGAAGAAAACCTGCCGCCGTTTGCGTTTTCATCTCCAAAGGCTATGACCTTTATATAAGCGCTCCTTTTAGAGGCGCCAAGCTGCAAATCCAGATTTCCTCCGTCCAACGCGTTAAACAGAGGCGTCCTTGCAGCGTTCCCCGAGCTTGGAAGCAAAAAGCTGCCGCCCTGAACAAGTGGCGCGGCTAAATATCCTTGCGGCAGCAGCGCTTTTATATAATATCTACCGTCCGCAACGCCGTTAAACATAAAGCGCCCGTCCGCACCGGTGGTCGTAGTATACACTGTTGTTTCAGCTTCGCCCTCCACCTTTACAAGCGCTAATTCCACATCAGGGATCACATCATTAGCAGAATCAAAAAAGCCGTCCTGGTTTTTATCTGCAAACACTAAACCGCTTACAACGCCTGTTAATTCAGCAGACGCTAAGGAGCTAAGCCCAAGCGCTATTGCAAGCAGGAAAATAACCAGCCCCGCTATATGCTTGTTTTTGTACATCATAACCTCCATCAGACAAGATATTGCTTGAATTATTATAACACAAAAGCAGGCTGTTTTGAAAATGCCTGCCTGTGTTTTTACAATTTTTACAAAGTATTTAGTATTATTTTGTTATATAGCTTATTTTTCCATCCTTCTGAGGGTGAGCCGCCTTTGTATCGGCAGGCGTTCCTAAGGCTATGGCAATTTTAAATTTATAGCCTTCAGGGAAATCAAGCGCTTTTTCAAGCTCTTCTCTTTCCTCGCCTTTAAAAGCGTCGCGCGGGAGGCCAAGTATTACGCTGCCAAGCCCTAAGCTTTCTGCTGCAAGCGCTATTGTCTGCGCCGCGATGCCTGAATCGATCGAAGCGTAGAGGCTGTCGTCTGCAGAAATGAATATGACGGTAGGCGCATAATAGAAAATCTGAAAATCATCATTTTTGTAGCGGGCGCTGTAGCCTTCATGTTTAAGCGCGACTTTTTTAGCTGCATCATGAACTCTTTGAATGAGTTCTTTATCCTGAACCACAGAAAAATGCCATGGCTGACGGTTTACCGCAGAAGGCGATTCCATAGCGGCAGCCATTATAGCTTTAAGCTGTTCTTCGCTAATCTGTGTTTTTTCATATTTTCTGTGGCTGCGTCTTTTTGAAATAGTATTCAATACTTCGTTTTTCATGTTCGCTCCTTTCGATTTTACGCTTTATTATGCTATAATTTTTACGGTGATATTATGCAGTACGAAAAATTCATGCTTATAGCTTTAGAAGAAGCTAAAAAATCAAAGACTGACGTTCCGGTTGGCGCCTTAATTGTACATAAAGGAAATATAATAGCTCTTGAACATAACAGGCGCGAGGAGCTTAAAAACCCTCTTGCCCATGCGGAAATACTCGCTATAAACACCGCTTCAAAGCGCCTTAACAGCAGGCGGCTTAACGAATGCACCTTGTTTGTTACTTTGGAGCCATGCGCCATGTGTTCAGGCGCTATTATAGCGGCGCAAATTAAAACCATAGTTTTCGGCGCGTTCGACAAACAATACGGCTGCTGCGGAAGCCTTTACTGCATTCCTAACGACCCCGCTTTTTCAGAGCAAGCAAATATAATAGGCGGGGTCCTGGAAAAGGAATGCTCTAAGGTTTTAAACGATTTTTTTGATAAAATAAGATAAATCTAATTTAGATTCAGCTATTCAAGCGCCGCCTTGTAAATAGCGTATATGTCTTCTTTTGTCAGAGGATTAAAGAAGCCTATCGTTCCGTCCGCTTTGAGCTTAACGTCTTCTATAAGCTGCGGCAAGTCCTCTTCTTTTACGCCGAACGTTTTTAACGAATGCGGCAGACCTAAAGAATCAAAGAATGAGCGCAGCTTTTGTATGCCTTCTTCCGCCGTTTTCTTATGATCGTCGCTTTCATTTAAGCCCATAACTTTAACCGCAAAGCGGTAAAAGCGCTCTACGTCATGGTCAAGCTGGTGCTGCATCCAGAAAGGGAAAATAACCGCAAGTACAGCGCCATGAGGAGCGGAAAACCTTGCGGAAATGCCGTGCCCTATACCATGGCTGCTCCAATCCTGCTGGCGGCCGACTGCGAGCGTATCATTATGCGCAAGCGTACTCGCCCACATTATGTCCGCATGCGCCGAATAATCCTGCGAATTAAATAAAGCCTTAGGCCCTGATTTCATTATTGTTCTGAGCACAGCTTCGCAAAGTTCGTCCGTAAGCAGTACGTCCTTTGTGTTTGTAAAGTAGCGTTCAAAAATGTGCGCCATCATATCGGCTATGCCGTACGCCTTTTGTATGGCCGGAACTGTAAAAGTAAGCTCAGGATTAAGCATAGCAAGCTGCGGGCGTATAAACTCCGTATTCAATCCGCGCTTAAGTTTTACCGATTCCTTTGTAATAACGCTGCTGTTGCTGCTTTCGCTGCCGGCCGCTGAAATAGTCAGTACAGAAATTATAGGAAGAGCTTTTTTTACCTTTTCTTTTCCTGAATAAAAGTCCCAAAAATCTCCTTCATATGGTATGCCTATAGCTATAGCCTTGGCTGTATCAAGCGAGCTTGCGCCGCCCAGACCCAAAACGCAGTCTATGTTGGCTTCCCTGCCCATGCGTATACCTTCGTAAACAGGTCCATCAACCGGGTTTGGCACAACGCCCCCTATTTCAATATGCTGTATATCGTTTTCATTCAGCGACTGCTTTACCCTGTCCAGCAGCCCCGAACGCACAACGGAGCCTTGTCCATATACTATAAGTACGGACTTAAGACCGAGCTCCTTCATTTTTTTGCCTGTCTGCATTTCAGCATCCCTGCCGAAAACAAAACGCGTAGGTATATGAAAAACAAAATTATCCATATCTTTACCTCCAATCTGTTGGTATTATACCATATTGCTTAAACGCAGGCAATTTTACACACTAAAAGATAGACCCTTTCAAGCGCAGGTGATATAATTCCATATGAAAATGTACGGAGGTATTTTTCATGGTTAAAAAACACTTTTTATTGTTAAGCGTCCTTCTGCTTATAGTATCTCTTTTAAGCTCCGCTGCCGGAGAAAGCTTCGCTCCCCTGCCCTGGGAAGAAAAGATTGCTCCAATACCAGATGCAGCCAACTACTCGGCAGATAATTTGTCATACAAAGACGCTTCTTTAGATATTGAAGGGTATAAAGGCAGAGAATATGATAGCGATTACATTTACCTTCATATAAAATTAACAGATCCCTCACAGCTTAGAGCTGCGCCTGCTTCTTCCTTCAATTCTCAAAGCACTACCTTAGGCAGCGTCATCGCAAAAAGGGTTCAGGCCGTTTTAGCTATAAACGGGGACTTTTTCACCATGGATCCTTACGGCGTCGCTGTAAGAAACGGCCATTTGTACCGCAACCGCCCGACAGGTGAAGACGTTTTACTCATAGACAGCTTGGGCGATTTTCACGCGCTTGAAGGCGTAAAAAAGGCCGACGAAGTAAAGCAGTTCCTTAAAAACGCGCAGGAAAGCGGCAATCCTGTAATACACGCCTTTACATTTGGCCCAGTACTTGTAAAAGACGGAGAAAGCGTTATTCCAGTTGATAACAAGTACAACTATTTTAATACAGGATCCCAAAAACAGACACAGCGCATTTCGTTTTCTCAGCTTGGCAATTTAGAATACCTTGTTGTAGCGACAAACGGGCCTGAAAACGATGGAAGCAAAGGTTTAAAAATGTCTCAAATAGCGGCGCTTACTGCAAAATTAGGCAAAACGTTTTCTCCAAACGGATGCATAATTTCTTATAATTTAGACGGCGGAAGCAGCAGCACCGTAGTAATGAACGGGCAAAAGATAAACGCTGCCGGTTCCAAAATCCGCCACATAGCAGATGTAATTTATTTTGCAACGCTGGTGCGCTGATATGTTTGAAATACAGAACGTACGCATTTCTTCCGTAACGCTTTAAGGCTTCGGCACATATATTTGCTTGGGATTTTTAGCGTTTTTTGCTTACTTGCTTTATAAGTTTAAAAACAGAGCAAGCCTTTATATATGCGTAATTTTGCCCATAAGCATTTTTACAGGCAGGCTGATATACTGTTTGTTAAGGAGAAATACCGTTTTCTTTTCTCCGACGGATGGAAGCTTTTTAGGCATTCAGGAGCTGTTTCGCCTTACAACAGGCGGCATTAGCATTTATGGCTGTCTTATAGGGTCTCTGCTCGCATGCCATTTACTTTCAAAAATAGAAAAAGTTTCTTTTTTAACTGCCTTAGGGCTTATCTCCCCAGGGCTTAGCCTGCTTATGGCTTTTTTTCACTACGCAAATTTTCTTGGCGGTGAAGGTTTTGGCAATATAGCGGACGGAAACGCAAATCCCGTTTTTTATGTGTATAACGATTATGGCGAAGCTTACCTTGCTGTATTCAGGTTTGAAGCGCTCTTTTGCCTGTTTTTTGCTATATACCTGTTTTTTTCTCAAAAGAGCGACTCTAAAAAGGCTTTGAACTTCTTGAGCCTTTAT
Source organism: uncultured Oscillospiraceae bacterium (assembly GCA_964518875.1). Lineage (GTDB taxonomy): Bacteria > Bacillota > Clostridia > Christensenellales > Aristaeellaceae > DTU024. The sequence goes on along the minus strand of CAZFHI010000004.1, from coordinate 44,422 downwards.
GCCGCCATATTTTTGTTTTTCGCTTCACTGCACCGTGACAGCAGTCTGCGCTTAGAGTCCAACGGCTTTATACGCGCCGACCAGCTTATGAGCTATATAATACTTTTATTCGTTTTAATTTATCTTATGCGTACAAAAAAAGAGCACAGACCCGCTTATATAATAAGCTTTGTACTTTGCACCATATTTGTTGCTGCAGCGGAATTCTATGAAAAAATACCGCTTCCTACATGGCTTTTATACTCGCTTAGCCTTATAAGCTGTGTAAATCTCGGCTTGGTTTTCTCAAAAGAATAAAAAAAGCACTGCCAATGAAATTCATACAAAAACGGTGATACTATTTTTAAACGTTGAAACTTATCCCAATTTAAAACAGCAAAAAAACATTTAAGATTATGCTCGCTTGCGTTTAATTAAGTATTAAGCAAGCTTTAAAGCTTGTTCAAGCTTTGGCGCTAACACAGAGGCTGCAGCAATCTTTATTACGTCTCCAAATAAAAAAGGAACAACGCAGTACATAAGGGATTCCCTTAGCCCTAAGCCCGTAATATGCATAAACCACGCTGTTCCAAACATATAGCATACAAAAAGTCCAAGCGCCATCGCTAAAACTCTTTGTAAGAAGTTGGAAAGCTTTGTTCTGAATATGCCTATAATAAAATCGCACAGAAGATATCCTATTAAATATCCTCCCGTTTTTCCAAATAGCGCGGCAGGACCCGCCCTAAACCCTGCGAATACTGGTACGCCTATCAGACCAAGCAGCAAATAAGCGGCGACGGACGCTACGCTATATTTAAAAGGCATTATAAGAGCGCACATGTAGACTGCAAAAAGCGCCAGGTTTACGGGGACTCCGCCAGGAAGAGGCACAGCAATTTGAGAGCAAATTGCAATAAGAGCAGCAAAAAGCGCCGATTGCGCCAAACGAACAGCACTGAATTTATTGTAGTTCAATTAAAACCCTCCCACATTGAAAAATAGTATCATCGCATTCCGCGGGTGTCAATTAAATGAAAACACCTTATTTTGTTCGTGTGATTTACTTATCGCTATTGTCTTAAATTTGTTTTTATTTAATGCGTACATTTATTTCAGCAAAAATTGCTTTATATTTTACAAACGCGGGATTGACAATTTTATCCCGCATGATGTAACATACATTTACACTGTTGACGGAGGATAGTACGCTTCTCCTGTTTTCAAAGAGAGTCGCCGGCAGGTGTAAGGCGATATGACGGGTTTAGCTGAATGGTCTCCAGAGGGTTTTGCCGAATACAGTAGGCAGAAACGGGATCCGCACCTGTTATCATGGCGGCGTATGTGTTAGCATATGGAATAAGTTGGGCTTTAATGCCAAGCTAAGTGGTACCGCGAAGATTTTCTCCGCCTCAGCAAATTGCTGAGGCGGTTTTTTTTGAAAGGAGGATGCATATGCGCCTTCGCGCATGTTGGTGGAACAGCGAAATAAAGTTTAAAATCAAAGCTATTAATTACAAGCATATTTATTGGATTTTTAATAATAGAAAGGAATTATTATGAAATTTACTAAAACCATAACTTTCTTAGCTATATTCGCCATATTATTATCTTTATTTTCATTCAGCTTTGCGCAGGAAAAACAGTACCGCATAGGCGTAGCGCAGTTTGCAATACACGGTTCGCTTGACAACTGCCGCGAAGGTTTTTTAAAAGGACTTGCTGAAGAAGGCTTTACAGATGGAGAAAATATTTCTGTTGATGTGCAGAACGCCCAGGCGGATATGGGCTTAGCTGCGCAGATTGCAAACAGCTTTTTAGCTCAGAACTACGACCTGGTATGCGCAATAGCTACGCCTATAGCCTCCGTATGCGCGAATACCTTAGATGATAAAATACCGCTTGTATACTGCGCCGTATCTGACCCTGTTTCAGCCGGCCTTTCAGATGAAAGTGGAAAAAGCACAGGCAACTTTTCTGGAACGAGCGACGAGCTGCCCGTTGAACAGCAGCTTAATATGATACGCTCATTAATGCCTAACGCTGAAACCATAGGCTTGCTTTACACGATAGGCGAAGCGAACAGCGCGGTTCAGGTAGAAAAATATAAGGAGCTTGCTCCGCAATACGGTTTTCAAATAAAAGCAGTAGCGGTTACTCAGGGCGCTGAAATAGCTCTTGCCGTGCCAAGCTTAGTAAAAGAATCCGACTGCCTGAGCATGGTGCTTGATAACACTGTAGTGCAGTACCTTGATCTTGTATTGGAGGAAGCCGACAACGCCGGCATACCCGTATTTGGAAGCGAAATAGAACAGGTAGCGCGCGGATGCGCGGCGTCTGAAGGCATAGAATATATTAATCTCGGCATTCAAACAGGCCATATGGCGGCGAGAGTTCTGCGGGGAGAAAAACTTAGCGACATGCCGTATGAAAAAATTGAAAAAAGCAATTTATATATAAACAGCGAAAAGCTTAAAGAGTTAAAGTTAAGCCTTAATGAAGATACGCAGAACCGCGCGATAGATGTAAACAGTAAATAAGGAGATGCCATGCAGATTTTAGAAAGCTTTATAGCTTCAGTACCGTCGAGCATAGAGCAGGGTCTTATATACGGCGTGCTCGCCCTCGGAATATACATTACATATACCATATTGGACTTTCCTGATTTAAGCGTTGACGGCAGCTTTCCTTTGGGCGGCGTAGTATCCACGTCTTTGCTGCTTAAAGGCGTAAACCCTGTTTTAAGCTTATTGGCGTCAGCTGTTGCTGGAGCGCTTGCAGGCTTTGCCACAGGTTTAATACATATAAAGCTTAAGGTCAGAGATTTATTCTCAGGCGTTATCGTAATGACGGCGCTATATTCCATAAACCTGCGCATAGCAGAAGGTAAATCGCTTTTAACTATCCCAAGGAATACTGTTACGCTATTCAGAGGAAGTTCAATATCAAATTTTCTTCCCGATTCCGTCGACACGCTCTTAGTTGCTCTTATACTTGTTGTTATAGTAAAGCTTATTATGGATTTATTCTTTAAAACGCGTTTTGGTTTGCTTCTCAGGGCGGCGGGAGATAACGAGCAGGTTGTTACTTCCCTTGCGAGAAATAAAGGAAATGTTAAAATAGCGGGCCTTGTTATAGCGAATACGCTGGTAGCGCTTTCCGGCGGTATACTGTGCCAGCAACAGCGCATGTTTGAAATAAGCATGGGCACAGGCACGCTTGTATTAGGGCTCGCTTCTGTAATAATAGGCCTCACTCTATTTAAAAAGCCGTCATGCGGCAGCAAGGCAACGCTTGCTGTTCTTACAGGCGCTGTAATTTACAAGCTCTGTTATACTCTTGCAATAGTGCTTGGCCTTAAGCCTACCGACATGAAGCTTGTAACGGCGCTTTTATTCTTAGGAATATTAACCGTTGAAAGTTTTAAAAAGAAAGGCGGCAAACAGCATGCTTGAATTAAAAAACATATATAAAACCTATAACCCCAACACTGTGCGGCAATTCGAGCTTTTTAAAGATTTCTCGCTTAAAATAGACACCGGCAGCTTCGTATCCGTAGTGGGAAGCAACGGTTCAGGCAAAACAAGCCTGCTTAATATTTTCTGCGGAACTACGGGTATAGACAAAGGGCAAATATATATGGACGGCAAGGATATAACCGGCGCAAAAGAATTCGTGCGCAACAAACGCATAGGAAGAATTTATCAAAACCCGGCCCTTGGAAGCTGTTCTAACCTGACAGTTCTTGAAAACATGTGTCTGTTTGACGCAAAAGCCCACCGTATGGGTCTTACGCCATATATAAATAAGAATCGCATAGAATATTACAGGAACCTTTTGGCGCCGCTTAACTTAGGGCTTGAAAATATGTTAAACACAACTTGCGGAAGCCTGTCCGGCGGTCAAAGGCAGGCTCTTGCAATAGCTATGGCTACTATGACAAAAATTGACTTTCTAATATTAGACGAGCACACGGCGGCGCTTGACCCTAACACGTCAGATATAATAATGCGTTTAACAGAAAAAATAGTAAGGGAAAGAAAGCTTACCGCAATTATGGTAACCCATAATTTGCGCCACGCCGTTAACTACGGCGATCGTCTTATTATGATGCACTCAGGAGAAATAGTATTTGACGCTCAGGGTGAACAAAAGCAAAACCTGCAAACGGAGGATTTGTTGGATCTGTTTAATAAAATATCTGTTGAATGCGGAAACTAAGCATTTTAATAGTCATAATTAAGCAATCAAAAAAGCAGGGCTGAACACCCTGCCTTTTTATAATATTCAGTTCTAATGCCTTTATGCTATTCAGCTTAAAAAGCCGTCTATTATTGCGCGCTCTGCTTCGTCCTGTTTTAAGCCTAAAGTGCGCAGCTTTAATATCTGCTCCCCCGCTATTTTTCCTATGGCAGCTTCATGTATAAGCTCGGCATCAGGAGAAACAGCATCGAGCGCAGGCTTTGCTATTACAACAGCCTTATCAGAAATAAGCGCGTCGCATTCGCTGTGTCCCATGCTCTTGTTTTTCCCTATTATGCGGGAAATATATTCCTGCTTGGAATTGCCTTTGGCTACAGAGCGGGAAACTATATCCGTTCCGCTGTCTTCGCCTTCCAGCGTAACCAAGAATTCTGTAGAAGCAACGTCGTCGCCGTCTGTCATAATTCTTTCGTTTACAACAAGCTTAGCGCCCTTGCCTACGTTGGCTATTGTTTTTCTTTCCGTCGTGTCCACTCCGCCAATCTGTATAGTATCCATTTTTAGGAAGGAATTTTCTTTAAGCTCTGCTTCCGAAATAGGATCTATGCGGTGTATACCCTTGCCCTTACCTGTGCCTATATGCTTTTCAATGTAAAGAACTTTAGAGTCTTTTTCTAACATGAAGCGGTGTATTCCGTGATGCATTGCCCCTTCGTCGTTTTCGCTGTGCACGCCGCATCCAGCTACTATAGTGACATCCGCTCCCTCGCCTATGAAGAAATCGTTATATGTAATGTCTTCTACATTGCCGTGGCTTACGCATGCGGGAATATACACAGTTTCTCCTTTAGTGCCAGGCTTAACATGCACTTCAAGGCCGCTTTTACCGTCCGCTCTTGAAGTAATCTTAATATTTTTCGTGCTTTTTCTGCCTGCGCATTTAGTATCCTGCCTTATGTTATAGGCGCCGTCAAACTCCTTGCCTTCATAGCCTGATACTATACCCAATAATTTTTCCGTAATAGGATTCATTTCTTCTATTTGTGTCATACTGCTGCACCGCTTCCTACGGGGCATTGCCCGGTTATTTCTCCTTCCAACAGCTGTGGAAGGATCTCTTCTTTAGGTCCATAAGTCCTTACAGCGCCGTCTGCAATAACTATAATGTCATCTGCAATTTCAAGTATGCGCTCCTGGTGGGATATAACAAGCAGGCTTTCTTTGTCTTTTAAGTTTTCAAATACCGATACAAGGCCGTTAAAAGACCATATGTCTATGCCTGCTTCAGGTTCGTCGAATATGTTAAGTTCAGTGCCTCTTGCAAGCACGCTCGCTATTTCAATGCGTTTTATTTCTCCGCCCGAAAGGCTTGAGCCTACTTCTCTATCCATATAGTCAACCGTGCAAAGGCCGACTTTTCCAAGCAGGTCGCAAAGCTCATCAAAGCTAAGCTCTCTGCCTGCCGCAATGTTAAGCAGGTTTTTAACTTTTATTCCCTTAAAACGCACAGGCTGCTGGAAAGCGTAGCTTATGCCAAGCCTTGCCCTCTGCGTTACATCTAAGCTGCTTATATCCTGCTCATTTAAATATATTTTCCCCTGTACATTCGGCAAAAGACCTGCGATGGCTTTCGCGAGGGACGTTTTTCCCCCGCCATTCGGTCCCGTAACAACCGAAAGCTTACCGTCTGGTATGTTTAGGTTGATGTTTCTTAAAATGTCGCTTTTTCCCGGTACAGACCAGGAAATATTCTCTAAGCGTAGCATAATACCTCCTTTTTTTGAGCTTATCAGCTCTGTTGTATTATACCACAAGAACATGAGCTTTACACAAAAGAGGCATTTAAAAGCATTAAAATATGCGTCTTGAGCATTTTATTTCAATGTTTCCTACATTGACAACGTTTGTCTGAATATATATACTCATAATCAGATATGCTCAATAGTTTATAAAACGCTTTTTGAAAGCTCTTTTATACTGAAGAGTATGTTTAAAATTTTATTAATTAGGAGGATGTTTATGTATCAACGCAAAAAACTTTTCGGCATCTGCTCATTAGTTTTAGCTCTTGTTGTGGCTGTCGCTTCTGTTCCGGTATTCGCGGAACCCAGCGATATCGAATGGGATTATGAAGCGGATGTAGTAATAGTAGGCGCAGGCGCATCAGGCTTGCCCGCTGCGCTGAAAGCCATGGAAGACGGCTCGTCAGTGCTTATCGTTGAAGCCAATTTCGACGTTGGCGGCCATGTAGCTGTTTCAGAAGGCCAGTTCCACTCAGGCGGCGGAACGGTCGATCAGAAAAAATGGAACATAGAAGATTCTTCCGACCTGTATTACTACGATCATACAAGAGGGACTTCTATAAACTCCAGATACAATGACAGAGAATATGTAAGGTCCATCGCTAATTCTATGAGCGAAGCGTATTCTTTTATACTCGACAAAGGCGTAAAAGTGCTTGATATAGAGCCTATGGTACGCGCCTACTATCGCGACGGCGGAAACGACGGCGACAGCGTAGGCCGCATGACATATGTAGACGGATCCGAATGGGAAAACATATACACAGGTACCGCCGCATCAGGTATCGCGGTAACAAGGCCTATGGAAAAAACGCTCAGGGAAACCGGCGCAAAATTCCTGCTTAACTACCACATGGATAAGATCTACAGAGAAGGCAATATGTCAGGCAATGTGTTAGGTATTAAAGCCAGCTACTCGCCCACCATACTGCCAGGAGAAACTGAACCCCTCGGCAGCTTAATGACTGAGGGCAATGTTACAGATACAAAGGAAAATATAAACGTAAAGGCAAACAAGGCCGTTATAATCTGCACAGGCGGTTCAACAGGCAACGTAAGGTTCCGTACCATGCTTGACCCGCGCCTTGGCGTTGAATATGACGGCTTGGGCGGCATGCCTTTCTCCGATCAGGACGCGTCCGGCGAATACGCCGCTATGGAAATCGGCGCAGCCCTTGGCGGGCTTGGCAACTACACGTCAGTAGTAGGCGCCAACATTACACCGCCTGTAAGGTACGGCTGCCAATACGGCTATGGCCGCGGCTGGACTACAAAGAGCGTTATATGGCCTTTAGTAAGGGCAAACGGTATAGTTCCGGATATGAACAGCATGGTTATAGTAAACATGCTTGGCGAGCGCATAGGCAACGAAGACCTGTACGCTTTAAGCCAACAGGATACAGCCAGAGAAAGCTTCTTTAACCAGGCTCTTACCGGCGCATTTGTTGACCCTGAAGGCGACGGCAATGCGATGTGCTACGGCGGTCCTTTGTGGGCAATAACCGACCAGGCCGCGGTGGACAGGAACGAATGGGACGTTGAAGGCGAAGGCGTATTAGACTATGAAATGGGCTACGCTTTCAAGGCTGACACATTGGAAGAACTCGCAACAAAGATAATCAACAAATATTACGAAGACGTAAAGATGGACCCTGAAACTCTTGTAGACACGATCACAAGGTACAACGGTTTTGTTAATAACGGCGTTGATGAAGATTGGGGCAGAAAAGACACATTAGAGTACACGGTCGAAAAAGGACCTTTCTATGCTCTTTGGTGCACACCCAGCTTACACGATACGCTCGCTGGTTTAAGAGTAAACGCCAGCATGCAGGTAATAGACATATACGGTGAACCTATTCCCCATCTGTTCTGCGCGGGCGAGTCTTCAGGCGGCATGAGAGTTCACGGGCTTGGTAGAGTTATTACAAGCGGATATATAGCGGGCAGAGCCGCAGTGTCCGTAGATGAAAACGGCTTCGCAACAGCAAGCACCGCTTTGAACCCTGATTTCGCAGGATCCGAGACAAATCATCTTACCAAGACCAATAAAGCAGAATACTTCTCTTACAGAGGCCTGACGCAAGCAACAATGACGAACTCTGAAAAAATGGCCGAAATTGCAGAATGGGAAGCAAATAAAGGCGATGAAACAGAAGCAGCTGAAGAAAAGCCTCAGGAAACGGCCGAAGAAGAGAAGGACAATGTATTTGCAGGCCAGTCCAGCAATGGTTTCGGCGGCAAGCTGCAGCTTGAAATCACCGTTGAAGACGGCAAAATTACCAGTATCGAAATAACAAATCACAGCGAAACAAAAGGCATAGGCTCTGACGCTTTTGACGAGCTGATTGCCGAAGCGCTTGAAAAGCAATCTGCTGATGTAGACTCCGTAGCGGGCGCGTCCGTTACGTCGGCCGCATTTACCGAAGCTCTGCAAAAAGCAATGGACGCAGCAGGATTAAAATAATATTTCCTAACGCATAATTTCGCGCGCCGGATCAACATCCCGGCGCGCTTTTTATATTTATTCTTAATAAAGCAAACTCTTTTTTTATACAGTTTTGGAAGCGTATTTCGACCGCTTTGACGCTTATTTTGTAGAAAAAAGCGTTTTTTTATCTGACTTGATTGTTTATCGTTTTCCTTTATTATTTCTTTTTTGTTTTAAAAGTTATGTCTCTTTGAGTAAAAATAATATTTTGTTTTTTCTAAATTGAACTAAATAAATCACTACATAGACGCATTATGCAGCATAAAGCAATCAGAATTAAAATTATTATCAGCACTTACAATATCTATTTAAATAAATGATAGAATTAAATAAGGGTCTTGGCAAAGCGCCCGTTGTCACTTTTATAAATAAAATTTTCTATTAATCGGTTAACTCTAAATGAACAAGAAAATGAGAAAATACATTTCTGCTCAATGTACCGCTATCATAGCGCTTAGCTTGTCTCGATTATTCTCATGGAGCTTTGCTTCCTGAACTCCTTTAGTGTTATTTTGTCCGCAGTCTATTAAATATTTTTTAACTTAGTTCTTGTTTTTGCCGGAATATTTACAGTATTAAAAGCTCTATGGTATAAATTATCATAAAAAAGGCGTTTATTTTATACTAATCCATTATTGCAATTTTAAAAAACATAAAAATGAAATCTCTATTCTGGCAAAGCCTTAATAAATAGGTTGGCGGCGCTATACTGACTAAACAAAACAAAAAAATCTGTTCAAGCTTTGATAGTTTTTGTTAAATTAAGCATTAAACGCTTCGTAATAGTTAAAAAAACTGCATACAAAAAGCCGGCGCATGGCCGGCATAATTAATTTTTATGTTAATTTTAGTTAGCGGGTATAACAGGCACTATTGGCAGCGGAGCGACAGGCACGCTGTTCTGAGCAGGATCTGCAGGTTCCTCAGGAGCTGCCGGCGCTGCGGGTTCAGCAGGCGCAGGCGCAACAGGCGCGGGTTCAACTGGCGCTGCGGGCGCCTCCGGAGCAGCGGGCGCGGGCGCCGCTTGTTCAGGGGCCGCCGGAGCAGGAGTAAAGCCGTTTATAAGCTGCGTAGTCATTTCCTGCAGAACTACCGCGTTGTTGCTCGTACCGTCTATATAAAGACCAGTCTCAGGGAAAAGCCTGTTGCCCGGGTTATCTGAATCGTAGTTCACTATGAGCCTTGGCGATATTACACAGCTCATAAGACCACCCGTAGGAAGCGCCTGGTTAAACTGATAAGCCTTGGTCGGGTCGTTTAAATCCTGAGCGGTAATGCTTAAAGCGCTTGGATAGAAGTAGAACATAGCCTGCTTTACAACTGTATTAGGGTCGCTTAAGCGATAATTTACGGACAGAGTGCCTTCCACTACTGCTACTACCGCCTGTCCAATAAGCTTGTTGTCCTGCGATACGAGCGCGTAGTATTTTTCTCCTGGTGTTGTTAAATCAACAGGTATAAGGCGCTCAAGGGATCCCGCGAGCTGAGTGCTTACGCTTCCAGCCATAGGTCCAAAGCCGTACACAGGCATATCATAGTGGAAATTATCAGGAGCGTATTCCTTGCTCTTTATAATCTTTTTACAATTTTCACAATACTGCACCTTCCTGCCTTTTCTCTCAAGAGACGGCTGCGGATTAGCATACCAGCTGAATGATTTCCCGCCTTTGGAAGTGCCCTTTTTTACAACATGCTTGCCATATACGGTCTCCCTGTTTTCTACACGACCGCATAAAGAGCATTCACGGGATTCCAAACCTTTCTTGTTGCAAGCAGGCTTGCGTGTTTCATGCCAAGCATTAAAATTATGGCCTTTAGCTTGGTTTTTTCCGCCATATGCAGGTACGGTTTCTGTTATTATATCTTCGCAAATAATGCACTTGCCCGTACGTTCACCGGCCTCTTTGCAAGTAATAGTTTTTGTTTCAGTCCAACGATAATCATGAGGTTTTTTGGGGATTTCCTGCGTTCTTGGTTCTATTCTACATCCGCGGCGGCATATTGACTGTGATGTGCCTGTCTCTTTGCAAGAAGCTGCTTTTATTACAGTATATTCGCTCCAGTCATGCCCTAAAGCTGGTAACTCTCTTGGAGTGTTTTTAACACCACAAACTTCGCAGTGGCTTTCTTCTTTTCCTGGCTTAGTACATGTAGGCGCAAGAGTCATAACATACTGTGTCCATTTATGTCCTGTGGCGGGTATGGTTTCTGTATCAAACTCAGTGCATCCGGAAACTGTGCATTCATGCTTTTTAAGACCCGGTTCAAGGCATTTGGCTGGTGTTTCTACTTTCCACTCTCCCCATTTATGTTCATGAAGTTCTGTGGCCTGTATTGCAGGCACTAACGAAATAAGCAAAAGCATTGTAATAACAAAAATCAGTTTTTTCGTTAGATTTGTTTTCATATTTTTCTCCTTTCCAAATATAATGCTTAAAAACATTCTTAACGGTTTTAAGTATATCTATATTACTTTTATTTGTCAATTAAGTCACAGAAATTTTACAATTAGAAACTCTGCATATTAAAAATTTTAACCTGCGGAAGCAGCTGTTCCACGGTTTCCGCTTCCGGCGGCTGAGTTCCCGCAACCATTATTTTAGCGCTCGCGCAGGCGATAGCAAAGCGCAGACATTCTTCCGGCGACTTGCCTTCTTCTTCCGCCATAACCATGCCGGCTGTAAGCGCGTCGCCAGCTCCTGAACGTCCGACGACAGGAACCTCCAGCCCATGTGCGCGCAGTACAAAATCTTTGCTAACAAATATAGCTCCTAAGGCTCCAAGCGAAAGCAATACGTTTGGAACGCCGTTTTTTACAAGCTGCTTTGCATAAGCAAGCAAAGCTATATCGTCTTCCGGGTCGCAGCCGCAAAGGCTTGAAAGTTCAAACTTGTTGGGCTTAATCATATAAGGCTTCTGTTCTATTCCAAGGCGCAGCGGCTCCCCCTCGGCATCGAGGTACACTTTCGCGCCTACGCTGTTGCAGTGGTTTATAATCTGCGCGTATATGTCGTCCCTGCAGCCTTCAGGCAAAGAGCCCGCCAAAACAACCCTGTCGCCCTTTACTACATGGCTTTTAAGCGTGTAGAACACTTCTTCTATAACCATGTTGTGCAATGGAGCGCCAGGCTCGTTAATTTCTGTAAAGCTTTTGTTCTTATTATCTATTATTTTTAAGTTTGTACGCGTTTCTGTGTTTACTTCCACAAGGTCGTTCGCTATGCCAAGAGAATCCAGCTGGGACAGTATAAATTGCCCTATAGTGCCGCCTACAACGCCTATTGCCATGCTTTCTTTTCCAAGCGAGCCTATGGTCTTTGATACAAGAAGGCCCTTGCCTCCCGCGTCGCGGCGTATAGATTTTACTCTGTTTACCTTGCCTACTTCAAGCTCGGAAAGGACAAGCGTTTTATCAAGGGCGGGGTTAAGTGTTAATGTAATAATCATCAGGAGACTCCTTATTTCTTAAATTTACGATAAACAAATATAAGCAGGCATGCGCCGAGAACGGCTATAATCAAGGCGCCTAACGAAAACCCTCTTGTGTATATGCCTACAAGCCTTGCGATGCCGCCGCCTACTAACGAACCTATTATACCGAGCAAAATGTTTGTCAGCAGCGTTGTATCGCTGTCCATAAACTTAGATGCAATCCAGCCCGCCGCTGCTCCAAACAAGAGCCACGATAAGAAATTTAGCATATTATGTCTCCCTTCCCACTATCTATTATAAGCATTATAAAATATTTATTATATTTTTGCAACGCTTTATTGCGCCACCTTTTTAAGCTTTTTAGACAGCATTCCCGCAGCCTCTTCCCAATCCTGCCTCGGCACTTTAAAACACATGAAAAGAAACGCGTATGGCCTGTACAGCTTGACCCTTTGGCTCCTAGGGTAAAGCGCGAAACGCCTGCAGTCCTGGTAAGCCAAGTATTCTTCATGCGCAAGAAGAAACGGAACATTATTCGCGTTTAACAATATTGCTTCTTTATCGTAACGCAAAAAGCGCGAATAGCATTTTAAGCGCGTAGGGCGTATCCAGGTACGCTTTAAAACGCCCTTGGGCTCTATAAGCACCTGCACAGTTTCATCTCCCTGCAAAAGCAGTATAATAAGCCCTAAAAATGAACCTATCAAATAAACTCTTACAATAAGCGGCACTACGCCGGATTTTGTTAAAAAAACGCTTATGCTTTCCATGCCTGAACTGAAAACAAACTCAACCGCAAGCATAATCGCAAATACAGCTATAACTACAAACAACATAGTGCGCAGGACAAAAAATATATTCTCTTTTTGCAATACAGGCAGGCTGCGCGTTTCCCAAACGTTGCACACGCTTGACGCGGGTATGCTTTTTTTACAGGATTCACAAACCGCATTTGGATTCGGACGCTGGCAGCGCCTGCAAAAATACTGTACCATAAAACTCCTTTCAGACTCTTTTGTTATTATATCAAAGCAAAACAACGCCTGCAACGCTGGACTAAATAAGAGTGTTAATGTATAATACCTCACGTTGCTAAAAGTTTTCATTTTAGAAAGGTAGTGCAAATATGAAAAAAACCGCGCTTTTAAGTCTCATACTGGCTTGCGTCATGCTGACGGGCTGTTCTTTAGTTGTAAAAGACCCGCAGGTAGATGGCGCGCGCATCGTTATAGACGTTAACGGCGAAAGTATGAACAAACAGGAATTCATGGAAATATATAACTCCAACTTGCAGCTGCAGCGTCAAATGGAGAATCTGTACCGCGCGTACGGTATGCAGGCCCCCGCTATGAGCGACGAAGAGATATTAAACAACACTATAGACGACATAGTACGCAACAAAGTGTTGGAGCAAAAAGCAAAAGAGCTCAAGATGGACGTTTTAAGCGAGGAAGAAAAGCAAGAAGCAGAAAAAGAAGCCGGCACGCGCTGGGACAATATAATTACAGGCATAAAAACACAGTTCTTTAAGGACAGCGAATTAGCAGAAGAAGAGCTAAACGCAGCAGTTGAAGAAAAAGCAGAGCAGGAAGGCTACAAAAAGGCGGATGAAGTGCAGACCGCTGAAAAAAACCTTGTAATGAAAAAGCTGCGTGAAGAAATTATAAAAGACGTAGTCGTTACAAGCGAAGAAATAAAAGCCGAGTACGACAACCTTGTAGCGCGCGACGAAGACGCGAGCAAGGAAGACTTGAACGCTTATGGAAAAGCGAAATTAAACGGCCAGGACTTTTACTATGTTCCGTCAGGATACCGCATGGTAAAACAAATATTGGTAAAATTCACAGAAGAAGACAGCAAAAGCATAGATTCAGCTAAATCAGCGCTGTCTGAAAAGAAAAGCGCGACGGCGGCTGCGCAAAGCGCGTTTGACGATAACGCGGCAGCTTTAGAGCAGGGAGAAAACATGTCGGACGAGCGCATGCAGGAGCTTACAGATGAAAAAGCCAAATTGCAAAAGCAGCTTGACGACGCTAAGCAGGAGGAAGCCAAGGCGCAGAAAGCCGTTGACGACGCTTTGCAGAAAGGCTATGATTCGATTAAGGAAAAAGTTGACGGTATATACGAGCGCGCATCGTCCGGCGAAGATTTTGACGCATTGATAGATGAATTTAACGAAGACTCCGGTATGCCTGAAGAAGGTTATGCGGTTCGCAAAGGCTTTACGGATTTTGATCAGGCCTTTATGCAGCCGGCCATGGAGCTTAAAAATATAGGCGACGTTGCAAAGCCCAGCAAGGGCATTTACGGCTACTATATTGTGCAGTACGCTGCCGATGTAAAGGAAGGCCCTGTTCCTATGGAGAATGTGCAGGAAGGCATTAAATCAAGCCTCCTTACCCAGCGCCAGGACGAAACCTACGAAAACAAGGTTCAGGAATGGATAGCAAGCGGCGATATAACAATAGACCGCGATGCAATCAATGATTAAACAGCGTATTCAATTAAAGTTCTAAAGCATTTCATAATAGTAAACGGTGCAGCCTAAACCACTGCACCGTTTGCATTTATATAATCAGCTCACAGCAAAGCTTTAAATAAATTATTTTTCGCTATAAGCGATTCGCTTTTTAAATTAACAGCATGTATATGGCTGATAAAAGCAGCTGGAAAAGACAGAAGCGCGTAACGGTCTGCGGATCTGAATAATGCATGTTCTCTCTTACGTGGTCGTGCAGCGGAGTGCGTATATTAGACATAAAGGATTTGTTTCTTGTTGTTCTTAAAACAGTTAGCTTGAGCATGCTTGACGCGCCGTCTAATATGAACACGAGCGCAAAAGGTAAAAATAGCAAGGGAGCCTGGCATTTTAGAGACATTAAAGCTATAAGCATTCCTAACGCGCGGCTGCCGGAATCTCCCATAAGGTGCGTGCTTGGAGAAGCGTTGAAGAACACGTATGCCAAAATACCGCCTAAAAAGGCAAGCGCAACGGGCTGAAAGTCCCACATGGTCAAATATTTATTTGAAAAAACAAGAAATGATATAAGCGTTATAGAAGCAAGGCCCGAGCTTAAGCCGTCGACGCCATCGGTTATGTTTACTACGTTTATGCTTCCCCATATAAGCGCTGTTGCAAGCAAAAAAGTTACAAGCGGCGGAAGAGAGAAGCTTACGCCAAACAGCGGCAGCAAAAAAGGCGTATTCTGAAAAAATACGAACACATAGGCAGCAAGAGCGGCTATAAACAAGTCTATAAGGCCCTTTTTGAGCTCTCCCCAGGGGTATTTTGAATTGTCGTCAAAGTACCCCGCAAGCATTTCAAGAATAATAAGCAGCAGATAAAGATATATTTCAAGGCTGAATTTTGAAAATATTATAGAGAGCAGACATGCGGGCACTACAAAAAAAAGACCCGCGCTCGTGTGCTTGCCTTTAGAGGCAGAGCCGCTGAAAGCGAGCTCCCTTCCCCTGTCATACGGCAGAATTCTGCTGTAATTTTTAAAAAGTAAAAAGCAAGCCAAAAATGACGTTAGCAGCAACAAAGCTGCTGCCCAACCGGGAAGAGGTAAATTAAACATTAAGTCCTCCTTATGCAAGCGGCAGAAAGCCGGCGAATCCAGTTATCTGAAAAATTATTGTTATTATGCCTATTGCAGCCACATAGGCGGCAAACTTGTAAAAGCTTATTTTGTTGATAAGTTTAAGCATATATTTTATCGCTAAGAAGCCGGATATTGCGGCAGCTATAACGCCGACTAATATATCGAAACTGAAAAGCGCCGACGCCTGCCCTGCGTCCGCCACGTCTTTAACCTCAACTACAAAAGAAGCGAATATAGCGGGCGCGCTCATCATAAAAGAAAATTTAGCTGCAGAGCGGCGGTTTAAACCGCTTACCACGCCGCCAAAAAGCGTAGAGCCTGAACGGCTTACGCCAGGCAGCAGCGCTATCGCCTGAAAAGCCCCCATTATAATGGAGTTTGACATATTTATTTCTCCGCCTGCATGCTTATGCTTCGCAGCTGTATATTCAGTAAGGCATAGAAAAATTGCCGTTACGAGAAAAGCCGGTCCTAAAAACCAGCCGGTAAAAGTGGAATCTATAAAATCGCCGAAAAGCAGCACAGCAAAGAGCGCCGGCATTGAAGCAACAAAAAGCAGCAATAGCGTTTTGTTTTTTACGGGGTGAGCGAATGTATCAACCCAGTCTTTAAAAAAAACAGCCAGCACAGCTATGAGCGTGCCCATATGCAGCATTACTGTAAGACCTTTTGAATTCATTGCATTATAGCCCGCAAGGCCGAGAAGCTTTTCAGCAAACAAAAGATGCCCGCTTGATGATATGGGCAGGAATTCAGACAATCCCTGCACAAGCCCTAACACGGCAGAAAACAACACCTGCATTTAAACCATCCTTTCATAGTGAAGCGCACTACAAAATATTTTTAGTTTAATTAAAATTCAATTGCAATATCAGCCGTTCAGCCCTTCAGTCTGCCGCTGCATGTTTTCAACAACAATATCGCAAATTTCTCCATACGCCGCGCAGGTTTTAAGCGTTTCCCAAGGGCTGTTCGTGTGGTAATGCACTTTTATAAGCTCATCATCTCCCACGCACAAAAGGCAGTCGCCCGGTGTTTTTTGAATGTCTTCAGATATTTTGTCTTCATCTAAGTTTTCTCCTTCAATAAGAAGCTGTACATCGAATTTAAATTCCAACATTTAATTATTTCTCCTTCTATCTTTGCTTTACAAAGCCTGTATATAATACATAGTTTTAGCTTTTTTGTCAAAACATTATGCTTTAAAATTCAACATGTTGTTTTACTTTGTCTGATAACTACTATATGTGGTGTGTTAATATTATTAGGCGCATTATAAAAACACAATACAATGCAGTGTAAATGGAATAACGGCGCTTTATAGCAGAAAGAACAAACTCTTCACACAGAAAAAGCAATTAAAACCACAGAAAAGAATAAACTATAAGTTTAAAAAGCGGCTATATAAATCAAAATCAAATCTTTTTTAATAAATCGTTTAAAAGAATACGCCGCGTTAGAAAGCATATCGTCGGCGCGTTAGACCGTTTTAAAAACGCAAAGCTCGCATAGGAAAATGAACGCAGTGAAGCAAAGTTTAATAACGCAGTTTGTTTGCTGAATGCTTTTAGCCGTATCATTAAGGCAGTTTTTTTCGGTTTAAGTCTGCTTCTTTTCGAGATTTGATTTTATAATATTATTTTTTAAAGTTTTTAGTATACTTATTTGATTTTCAAGCTTTTATTCAGCAGTTCTTATATGTTTTTTAAAACTATTGTTTTTCGCCGCATCATTTTCAGACGCTTTTATACTTATTCCAGCTTAAAACAGCATAAAGAAAAATTTTATTTTATCAAGTGCTTATAAAAATCTAACAACTATATGCTGGCTGCACAAAACGCCTGAAAAACGAAATTAAAATCCGTTCAGAATATAGGATTTTGGCTGTACTAAATATTAATACAGCGTCTCTCCTGCTTCTATTTTGCTTATTAGATCCACCCTGCGGCTGTGTCTCCCGCCTAAAAACTCAGTCTGCAAAAATGTTTTTGCGGTCATTTTGGCAAGTTCCGAGCCTACTACGCGGGCGCCCATGGCTAACATATTGGCATTGTTGTGTTCACGGGCCATTTTGGCTGAATATGGCTCAGAGCATAGCGCGCAGCGTATGCCCTTTACCTTATTTGCAGCAAGGCTTACGCCTATGCCCGTTCCGCACATCACTATTCCAAGATCGCATTCTCCTTTTGATACCGCTGCTGCAGCTTTTTGCGCGTACACAGGGTAGTCTACGCTTTCTGTACCATCAGTTCCAAAATTGACGTATTCGATTCCCATGTCTTCCAAAAGCGCTACAATTTCTTTTTTAAGTTCAACGGCGGCATGGTCGTTTGCAACAGCTATTTTCATAGTTTCCCCCCAAGTGGTATTTTGCCTGAAGGCAAAGATTTTTTAAAAATTACATCAGCAACAGCGTTTACGCTGTGCTTGTTATAGGCGTAGGCCGCAATACCCGCAGCGTTTTCAGGCAAACTTAAAACGTCATACGGGTTGCGCAGCGCTACCGCTATTACAGGCAGATCAAGGCTGCATACCGCTTTAAGAAGCTTTTCCTGGCCTGAATATGTACGCGCGTTGTATGTCCCTATAACAACGCAGCTGTGGTTTTTAGCTTTTTCTACTGCCGCATTTATTTCTTCGTCATCAGGGTCTGAAGAAATAAGCACGCTCGTTCCTCCATTAAAGCGCTCCTGCATATCCTTTGCAAAGTAATTGTTCCCTTTTTCGGGGTCTGAAGCAAGCGTGGTCGCAAAAGCCCTGCATGAAATAAAGCATGGGTTTTCGCCCAGGTCGGGCAGATTTCCCAGAACGCATATAGAATCGTGATAAAGCTCTTCATTCGTTTTTCTGTGTTCCTCGCTGCCAACTACTTCTATTGAACGATGTGGCAAGGCGCTTAATTTTTGCTTATAGGATAAAATCCTTTCTGTGGATTCTTCAAACCTTGAAATATTGATTTCGCCTTTTTCTACAGAGTTCATAAACAGATCCGCCGCCTGCATATTTAAATCAGCGCTATGTGAAGCAAAAATTACATCCACGCCCGCCTTTAAAGCTGCAAGCATGCCCGCAACAGTGCCGAAGTGTTCTGAAATAGCCTGCATCTGCATGCAGTCTGAAAGCGTTAAGCCTTTAAAGCCTATTTCATTTCTCAAAAGCTCCGTCATTATAGTGTATGACATGGTGGCTGGAACATTGTTTTTTTCTATATTTGGGAACAGTATATGCGACGACATTATTGCAGGTATGCCCATTTCACTCGCAGCTATGAAAGGTTTCAGTTCAAATTTGCGCAACTCATCTAAGGTTTTGTTTATTATAGGAAGTCCTAAATGCGAGTCTACATTGGTATCCCCATGGCCGGGGAAATGCTTGGCGCAGCATAGTACGCCTCCGTCTAAAAGGCCTTTTGCCATCTGGCAGCCGAAAGAAGCCACGGTTTCAGCGGTATCGCCATAGCTGCGCACGCCTATAACGGGGTTATCGGGGTTTGAGTTTATATCTAAAACAGGAGCTAAATTAAAGTTTACGCCTATCGCATTAAGTTCAGCGCCCGTAATAAGGCCCGCCTTATACGCGTTTTCCTTTTTTCCGCTTGCGGATATACCCATGGCGCTTGGAATAATAGTGCAGTCCTCATGAAGGCGTGAAACAATGCCTCCTTCCTGGTCTATAAAAATAAACGGCTCAAAGCCTGTTTCGTTTTGAACAAGTTCCCTTATATCTTTGCATAGCTTCGTAAGCTGTTCCTTGGTTGTAACATTTCGTTCAAACAGAATTATGTTGCCTATTTTATGGCTTTTTACAGCCTGCTTTATTTCTTCTGTAAGGCTGTGCCCTTTAAAGCCCGCAACTAAATGCTGGCCTATTTTTATACGATAATCCATACAATCCCCCACAAATTTTTAATAAGTATAGCACGATTAGAAAAATTTACAAAATCAATTTTAAGCTCTTGATTTGTAGATGTCAAAGTGATATCATTTAAGTATCAAATAAGGAGGTTTTAATCGTGTCAGAAAAAGAACTTAAAGCAAAGCCGGGAATGCCCGTGCTCATAATAGGCATTATAGCTTATGCAGCGGCAATAGGCCTTATAATTCTTGGTTCTATACTGCTTGAAGATGAAAGAAACATTGGCGCGCTTCCCCTGGTAATAGGTATTATCTATCTGATAGTTGGTATTTTCCCATTTTTGGGCCTTAAGGTAATTAAACCTCAAGAGGCGCTTGTACTAACTCTTTTCGGCGAATACATAGGAACGCTTAAAAAGCCTGGTTTTTACTTTGTTCATCCGTTCAGCGTAGCGGTAAATCCTGCCGCTAACACTATACTCGGACAAAGCCTGGATGTAAAAAGCAAGGAAGTTGTTGCACAGCAAAACGTATCATCAAATAATATAAACAAAAAAATATCTTTGAAAATGATGACGCTTAACAACGCGAAGCAAAAGGTAAACGACCGTTTAGGCACTCCGGTTGAAATAGGCCTTGCCGTTATATGGCGCGTCGTCGACACTGCAAAAGCTGTATTCAACGTTGACAACTACAAAGAATATGTTTCTCTGCAGACTGACGTAGCACTTAGGGATATAGTGCGCATTTATCCTTACGATGTAGCGCCTGATATTGATACTACGGGCGACGGCATACCGGATGAAGGCAGCCTGCGCGGTTCAAGCAAAGAAGTGGCAGAGCGCATTAAATACGAAATTCAGGCTAAGGTTAAGCATGCCGGCATAGAAATAGTTGACGCCCGCATTACAAACCTGGCATACGCGCCTGAAATAGCGGGCTCAATGCTTCAGCGCCAGCAGGCAAACGCGCTTGTTGACGCAAGGAAGCTCATAGTAGAAGGCGCCGTTGGCATGGTTGAAATGGCGCTTGACAGGCTTAAGGAATTCGATACTGTTAATTTTGATGAAGAACGCAAGGCGGCAATGGTGTCTAATCTTTTGGTTGTATTGTGCGGCAATAAAGACGTGCAGCCTGTAGTAAATTCCGGTAGCTTATACTGACACGATGTCAAAACCAAAAAAACAAGTACCGCTGCGGTTAAGCCAGGAGCTTTATGATCAGATTGCCGCATGGGCGGAAGATGAATTTCGCTCAGTCAACGGTCAGATAGAATACTTGCTTTCAGAAGCAGTGCGTAAACAAAGGAAAAAAGATTTTTATGACAGTGAATAATAAGCTCACACAAAAATAAAAAAGCCCGGAGATAAATCCCCGGGGTTTTTATTTTGCAGGGACTTTTCCCTGCCGCTTATTTTTGATCACCGCTTATTTTCTGAACGCATATAATTTATAAGACAGCCCGCAAGCAAAACGGATTTTTCTTTTTCTGTAAGGTACGCAAGCGAAAGCTGTATTTCAAATACATTCCCGTTTCTAAATACATATCCTTTAAAGCTTTCCAGATTGTTTTCAACGACGCTGCGCAGATTCTTAACAAGCACTATGTCGCCAAGCTCTAATTCCTCTTTAACTAAAAACGGGAATATTCCCCAGTTTATAAGGTTGCCGCGGTAGCGCTTTGTCGCATACTCTTTAGCGAAGTTCGCTCCTCCGCCCAACACGCGCTGGTTGCTCGCCGCTTGTTCGCGCGCGGAGCCATCGCCAGGCTTATTTGCAAATATTGCGCTTGCAAGGTTTACATTCTGCAAATCAAAATCCGCCATCGCTTTAAATTTATTTATCGCTTCAGCATATTCTTCGCCCGTTAATTCAGATTCGGCGATCTTTTTAGCGCGTTCCACATAGCCTGGGTCCCTGCGGGATAATGTGAATTCCGCAAGCCGCATAGGGTTTGAACGATAAGATGATGTTTCGCCTGATGGTATAAGCTCGTCCGTTGTGGTTACAGCGTCCTTTAAGCTTGAGGCTATTTTTACCATAAGATGCTGCTTAAATACCGGTATTTCAGGCCAATCCTTTATGTTTGGCCCCATAATAAGCTCTGTTTTTGGTTCAGGCTTTTTCGCTATAAATACCCGCGACTTATATATAGAATCGTCATGCTCGTACGGAGGAAATTCCTCGCTGTATTCTATTTCATCAGCTGGCGTCAGAATTCCTTTATTGCGCGCAGTCGCCGCGATAGAACGCGCGTCCATAAGAGCTACATAGCTTAGCTGTCCCTCGCCCGGCTTTGAGCCTTCACGGTTTAAGAAGTTTCTCGTCGTATGCCTTATTGAGAAGCTGCCGTTTGACGGCGTATCGCCCGCGCCAAAGCATGGTCCGCAGAAAGCTTCGCGCATTATTATTCCGCTTTCTAAAAGCTTTGCAGTTATGCCGTTTCTGCTTAGAGCGAGATTAATAGGCTGGGATCCCGGATATACGCTCATAGTAAAGCGACCGTTGCCTACGTTGAAGCCTTCCATAATATTTGAAACTAAGCAAATGTTATCGTATGTTCCGCCGGAGCAGCCTGCAACAAGCGCCTGCTGAACATGGAAATTACCTTTTTTATCGATAAATTCATCAAGCGATTTAACTTTAAGATTTGGGAACTGCTTTTGCGCTTCTTCTTTTACCTGCTCAAGCAGTTCTTTCGCGTTCTTAATAAAATATCTAATTGGGAATGCATTGCTTGGGTGGAAAGGCAGGGCTATCATAGGCTCTATTTCATCAAGCTCTACTTCTATAAGCTTATCGTAATAAGCGTAATCCTTTGGCTCAAGCTTTTTATAATCGTTCTTCCTGCCATGTACTTTGTAGTATTTTTTAACCTTGTCATCCGTCTGCCAAATGCTGCTCAGGCATGCTGTTTCCGTAGTCATTACGTCTATTCCGTTGCGGTATTCAACTGGCAGGTGTTTTATTCCGGGGCCTACGAATTCCATAACGCAGTTCTTTACAAAGCCTTTACTGAACACTTCTTTTATTATTGAAAGCGCGACGTCCTGCGGGCCTACGCCGTGCTTTGGCTTGCCCTTAAGCACAACGCCGACTATTTTTGGATAAGGCAAATCATAAGTAAGGCTTAACAACTGCTTTACAAGCTCTCCTCCGCCTTCTCCAATGGACATTGTTCCAAGCGCCCCGTACCTTGTGTGGCTGTCCGATCCTAATATCATGTTGCCGCACTTTGTCATCTGCTCGCGGTTATAGCTGTGTATTACCGCCATATTGGTAGGCACATAAATGCCGCCATATTTTTTAGCGGCGGACAGCGCAAACATATGGTCGTCTTCGTTTATGGTGCCGCCCACAGCGCATAAGCTGTTGTGGCAATTAGTCAGTACATACGGTATAGGAAATTCTTTTAACCCGCTTGCTCTTGCCGTCTGTATAATGCTTACATAGGTTATATCGTGAGATGTAAGCGAATCAAACTTAATGCGAAGCATGTTTTCATCGCCGGACTTACTGTGCTTTTGCAAAATACCATAGGATATGGTGCCGCACTTCGCTTCTTCCTGCGATATATTTTCTGGTTTGCTTACAATTTTCCCTTCGTGTATGTACCCGCCTTGTGGGTAAAGTCTCATATATCCTCCAAAACGCATGAAACGCAAGTGGTTTCACCCGCTTGCATTTCATGCGACATTTTTATTTAATTTCGTCTATTTCTCTTACAATGTCAAGTATGGTGCCGTCCCTTGCTTCCATAATGGCTACTACGCGATCTTTAAATGGAAGGGGATCAGGCCTGCCCACTATTGAGTAGGCTATGTCTTTAAGCTCTTCTATGGTTTTAAGCGGAAGCCTGGTTTTTTGCAGCGCTTCAAGCAAATCAGGACGCTTTGGGTTTACTGCAACGCCGTAATCTGTAACAAGCACATCTATACATTCTCCGGGAGTAGTTACTGTAACAACTTTTTCGCATACTGTAGCCATACGGCCGCGTATAAGCGGCGTAACAACTATGCAGCACTTTGCGCCTGCGGCAGTATCCGGGTGTCCTCCCGGCGCGCCCCTTAGAACGCCGTCAGAGCCTGTAATTACGTTTACATTAAAGTCCGTATCTATTTCAAGCGCAGCTAAAATTACATAATCCAGTTTGTTTACAAAGGCGCTCTTGTTTGACGGGCTTGCGTACTGCGATGTGCTTATTTCAAAATGCTTAGGGTTGTTATGCACAGATTCCACAGCGACCGTATCAAAATCCTGCGTATCTACAATGCAGCCAGCAAGGCCTTTGTTCAGCAGATCGACAGCAGGCGCGCTTATGCCGCCGCAAATCCAGCTCATCTTTATGCCGTGTTTTACAAGCAGCGGCTCCAAAAAGCGGTTAACTGCAAGGCTTGGGCCACCTGCGCCTGTCTGGAAGGAAAAGCCGTCCTTAAAGTATGGAGTCGCTTCCATAACCTTTGCGCAGTGCTCTGCCATAAGCAAATCACGCGGGTCCTTGCTGAAGCGCGCGGCGCCGCTCGCTATTTTTTTAGGGTCGCCTATTTCATCAACCACTACAACATAGTCAACGTCCGTTTGAGATATAGAAGCAGGCATGTTGGGATAGTCAACAAGAGTATCTGTGATTATTACAACGTTGTCCGCATAGCGCGCGTCCGCGTCTGCATAGGCGAGCACGCCGCAGTCTGACTTTCCGCCCTTGCCGCTCGCATTACCCAGGCAGTCCGACGTAGGAGCGCCTAAAAAAGCGACATCTATATGCACTTCACCCTGCTCTATCGCGCGCACGCGGCCTCCGTGGCTTCTTAAAATAGCGGGCGTTTTAAGCTTTCCGTGTGAAACGGCTTCGCCCACCTTACCGCGTATGCCGCTTGTCTGCAAGCCAACAACTACGCCGCTTTCTATGTATTCCGCTATAAGATCGTGCGAAGTGCTGAGCGATGAGCACGCTATTGTAATATCCTTAAAGCCCATATCGACAATTTCCTTCATAACCATGTTTACAACATAGTCGCCGCTTCTAAAGTGATGATGGAAGGAAACGGTCATGCCGTCCTTAAGGCCGACGGCCTTTATAGCGTCCCTTATGCTAGGCAGCACCTTGCTATCTAAATGCGAAGTGCGCATCTTAACTTTCGGCGCAACCTTTGTGTACGTTGTTTCGTCTTTATAATTGCTTCCCTTAAAAACCTCTCGTCCGTTTACAAGGAGTTCATCAGGTATATCTCTATTTACTGCGTTTTTCATAATTATAAGTCCCCCTCATACACGCCTGAAGCCTTGGCAAGCTCTATGGTCCTTTCAGCTCCGGGAATAAAGGCTAAGTCTATCATCTTCCCGTCTACTGTAAACACGCCAACGCCTTTGGCCTTGTTTTCGCGCCAGGCGCGTACTATTTTTTCTGCAGAGCGTATTTCCTTTTCGGAAGGAGTAAACACCTCGTGAACAATTTTAATCTGCTTAGGGCTTATAAGCGATTTGCCGTCAAAACCCATTTCTTTAATAAGCTCTGTTTCCCTGCGGAGGCCTTCTTCATCGTCTAAGTTGGTAAACACCGTATCAAAGCACTGTACGCCTGCGGCCCTTGCAGCAATAAGCATGTTAGCACGCCCTGCAAATATTTCCGCTCCATTAGCGTAATACTTAGTGCCCATGGATTTACGGTAATCCCCTCCGGATATAGCAACGCCTATCATTCTTTCAGGGCATGCAGTGCATATTTCATAAGCGTTTATTATCGCCAAAGGAGATTCAAGCGCGGCCATTACCAACGTAGAGCCGGGCTCCTTCTTAAACTCTTCCTCTGCCTGTTCTATCTTTTCACAAACAGTTATTACATCCTGTTTTTTTTCGCATTTCGCTATACGTATTCCATCCGCTCCGCCTGCAACGGCAACGCGTATGTCTTCCTGCCAGTGCGGAGTGTCCAGACCGTTAATGCGAACTATTCTTTCTGTTCCGCGGTAGTCCACAGTAGTCAATGCATTGTAAAGTGAAAAGCGCGCTGCGTCCTTTTGGTTTTCCGCCACCGCGTCTTCAAGGTCTAAAAGAAGACTGTCGGCTCCGTATATATACGCGTCCTTTATAAGCCCCGGGCGCTGCGCTCCCAAAAACATCATGCTTCGGCGCAGTCTTGTAAGTCTTTTGTCTTTGCTCATTTTATCGCGTCTCCCCACGGGTAATTGCCGTCTATTTCAGCAGCTCTGAATGCCGCGCATTCAACGCGAGCCTTAAGAGTACATTCAAGAGCGCCTTGATCAACAACCTTTACATGCGCATTATCCACATCAAGGTTTTTAAGCGTTTGGCGAACACATTCCTCTATCTGTCTGCCGTATTGATACATAACGGAAGACTTTATTTCCACATTTACTCCGCCTTCTTCAGGGCTTATTGTAACTTGTGCGTCGCTGGATTCAAGTGTACCCGCCATCGCAGGTTTTTTAAGTAACATATGTACCTCCTTTTTATAAATAGTTAAAGCAATGGTTGATTATATTGTTATTATAGCGTTAAATTTGCTTTTAGGCAAAGCGTGAAAATACTGCGTTTTTAAAACACAGAAGAAAAAAGCTGAGCCACGAGCTTTAGCAATGTCGGGAAAATGCTTATTACAACTATCATGCGCATAACCTGAAGCAAAATTATCTTAATATTGTGTATATTAAGGTCGTCTTCGATGAGAGCCATATCGCTTGCGCCTGCCGGTATAGAGGCAAGATAAGCCTCCCGCTTTTTAAATATCTTTTTTCTGTACAGAAACGTACCCATCATAACAGCGCCCAGGCTGTAGCTTAAAACAAGCACAACGGCGGGCAGAGCAAGCCTTTTCATGTCAATAATTTGAGCCATGCCTATGGTGGAGCCTACATAGGCTCCTGATAAAAGCTGCGCCGCTTTGCGTATGCTCCTGTGCATTTCAGCTTTGGGGCAAAAGTACTTGAATATTATTGCCGCTATTGTTGCAAAAGCCATAGTTCCGCCCGTAACCCCAAGGTATTTTCCAAGTAATCCTGCTGCGCCCGCAACTGCAAAGGTAAGCAGAGTATTAGGAATATTTATAGGCTTTTTTTCTTTCCTGGCGTCCGTTTTTTCTAACACTTCATTGCTTCCTTCATCAGGAATCAAGTTAATAAGCGATGGAAAAATGCCAAGCCCCAACAAATAACGTATGAACTGCAGCACAAGCACCTTGCTGCTGTCCGCCCCCATATCGTCCGCAATAATAGGTATATCGCTAAGGCCTCCTGGAGCGCAGCTTAAAAGCGCCGTGAGCGGTTCTACATTTCCTGTTTTCATAATTAAAAAGCCGCATATTACGTTAATTAAAAAATAAGAGCTTATTACAAACGCCGCCGTTTTAAAAATCGACTTCATTTGTTTTAGCTCGTCCTTTTCAACGCTCGAGCCTATAAAAGCGCCGGCGACAATTTGAGCGATCGTTTTTGCATAGGAGGGCATTTGAGCTTCGCCCGTTATTACGTTAAAAACGCACGAGCCTATAACCGCTCCTATCATCATGCCGCCTGGCACTTTGAACTTCATGAATAAATAGCCTGCCGCAAACGCAACAAGCAATGTTAATATGATTTCCAAAAGTATTCCCTCTCAAAGGAAAAGGAAGACGCAGACAATTGCGTCTTCGCTGTAAAATTATTTGTTTGCTTTGTTCTTTCCTTTTCCAAACGCAGCCTTTATTTTGGGAGCAACGAAAGGATAGATAAGGGCTATTATGCATATAAGCATTATAGTTCCCGCTATTGGCCTAAAGAACATGCCGCCTATGTCGCCGCGGTATATTGTAAAAGCGCGGCTGAAGTTGCCTTCGCATATGCTTCCCAACACAAGACCAAGTATAAGCGCCGCAGAATTAAAATGCATTACTCTGAACAGCACGCCTGTAATGCCCGCGATAGCCATGATCTTAACGTCCATAGTGCTCATGTTTGTCGCATATGAGCCTATCATAGCGAGCATTACTATAACCGGACCTAATATGGAATAGGGTATGGACAGTATCTTTGCAAATATCTTTGCTATGCCTATTGCTACAAATACCATAACAATGTTTGTTATAATCATCGTGATAAACGTTGCAGAAAGATATTCAGGCTGGTTAATCAATAGCAGCGGCCCTAACTGCACACCCTTTAGCACTAGAGCGCTCATCATAACTGCCGCCGCGTTGCCGCCAGGTATTCCTAAGCTTAAAAGCGGTACCATTGCGCCGCCTGTTGCAGCGTTGTTCGCTGTTTCTGAAGCCGCAATGCCGTCTATAATGCCGGTCCCGAATTTTTCAGGATATTTGGAAAGCTTGGTTTCAGTTGAATAGCACAAGAATGACGCGATAGTAGCTCCTGCTCCAGGCAGTATGCCGACAACCGTGCCTAATATTGCGCAGCGCAGTATTACCCACTTTATGCTAAGCCACTCTTTCATGGTAGGCATAACGGTTTTTACGGCCGTTGCTCCTGCTTTCTCTGCGTCCTCAGCTGTAATGCGTTTGTTCTCCTTTGTCTGTTGGAATACTTCCGTAACAGCAAATATACCTATAAGTACAGGTATCATTTCTATTCCCGAAAGCAATTGACGCGAACCAAACGTTAAGCGCTGCACGCCGTACATTGGATCCTGGCCTACAGTCGCAAGAAGCAGTCCTAAAAGGCCTGAAATAGTCGTGCGCAAAATATTTTTGGAATCAAGACTGGTTAAAATGGACAGTCCCAGGAACGTAACGGCGAACATTTCGCTCGGGCCGAACGTAAGCGCCGCCTGAGTAAGCTGAGGGCTTAAGAAAAACATTGCAAGCGCTGAAATCAAGCCGCCTATGGCCGAGCTTACAAGCGCTATGCCTATGGCCTTTCCAGCTTGTCCTCTTTGTGCCATCGGGTACCCGTCAAATGTTGTAGGCGCGCTTGACGGAACGCCTGGTATTTTAAACAGTATCGCGGATATGCTGCCGCCTGTAATAGATGAGCAGTATATAGCCACAAGAAAAACTATCGCAGGAACAGGCTGCATGGAATAAGTAAAAGGCAGACCTAATGCGACAGCCATAGTTGCGCTGACGCCTGGAAGCGCTCCAAACACAGTACCCATTATAATCGCCAGCAGGGTCATCAAAAAAATTGAAGGTTCAAAAACTACGGCTAAGCCTTGACCTAACAGTTCTAACATAGCATTTCCTCCTTAACTTAACAAACCTTCAAGCATCAACGCAAAATCACGAAGGAATGGTACAGTACCGCGCGGCAGATTTACCTGCAGCAGAACTCCAAAGAATAAATAGAGAAATAAGCTTATAACAATAGAAAGAATTAAATTTCTAAGCCATCTCTTTTCTCCGAGCAGCATGCCGTAGGAAAAAAGCAGGAATACGCTTGTTACGGTAAATCCCAGCGGTTCCAATATAAAAGCCGATATAACAATAATCAAAATACCAATAAACAGCTTGCCTTTAAAAAATGCCGGTATCCCTTTTAGAAAATGGCTGAAAGTGAATTCAGGATTGCCCTTATTCTTCTTTATAATTTTGTATATGTTTATTGCAATACAAATCAAAATTAAAACTATCAGCACGGAGGGCCAGATGTTGGGCTTCAGCGCGTATGGGTTTCTCTGTACCTTATCCGGTATAGGCGCTTCTGTAATATGCGTGAACAGCGAATACACAAGAAAGGCGGCGAGAAGAATGTTTAGTATAAGCTCGAACAAAACAATCGCTCCTTTACAAAGAATAAGCAGAGGGGAGCATCTCCCCCCTGCTTATCAAAATCAGTTTATTCCAAAGAGATGTCATCGTATGGCTTTAAGAGCAAGCCTTCGCCGTTAAGGTATTTTGAGAAAGACACATATTCTTTTTCTTCAAGCGCTTTTAATCCATCATGCGGTTCAAAGCCTACGCGCTCGTCATATGCACCCTGCACAAGGAATTCCTGCCAGCGTGGATCCTGCGAAGCTTTTTCGATTGCCGCTTCCAGAGCTTCTATTGCAGCCTGCGGCGTGCCCTTCTTTGCGTAAAGACCGCGCCATGTGCCGATATAAGAATCTATACCAAGTTCGCCTGTGCATTCAAGGTCAGGATAACGTTTCATACGGT
The DNA here is from genome assembly GCA_964518875.1 of uncultured Oscillospiraceae bacterium. Lineage (GTDB taxonomy): Bacteria > Bacillota > Clostridia > Christensenellales > Aristaeellaceae > DTU024. The sequence continues at coordinate 14,954 of CAZFHI010000004.1, read as the reverse complement.
TTTCTGAGCATGCGACAAGGGGAACAACATCACCGGATTCGATAAGGCCGGAAATTTCATCTGTGCCTGTAACCATCATGTCGATGTGGCCGCCAATAAGAGCAGAGTTCATTTCGGAGCCAGATCCATAGCTTATTTCAAGTACATCAAGGCCTTCTATTGTTTGGAGAAGCGTAAGGCTGTCCGCGCCCGTTGCGGTAAGCATACCTACGGAAATCTGGAAAGGATTTGCTTTTGCATACTCAACCATTTCAGAGAATGAGTTGTATCCTTTTTCTTCCATTGCTTTTTTGGAACCTGCGATAATATTGATAGAGTGAACTAACTTTGCAACAGGCTCAAATTCTGTGCGGAAATCCATGCTGAAAACGTTCTGCAAATCCATCATTATAAGGCTCTGAGTGCCAAGCATGAATGTGTATCCGTCTGCCGGCTGCTTATAGGTGAACTCGACACCGTTGGAGCCGCCTCCACCTTCTACGTTAAGAACATCAACCTGTACGCCAAGTATGTCCTTTAAGATTTCCGCCATAGGACGGAGTGTAGAGTCTGCGCCGCCGCCTACGCCCCACGGGCAAACTAAATCGATCTTGCGTTCAAATGTCCAGGCCTCTTCTGCCTGAGCCATCGGTATTGATGCAAACAGCATAACTGCCGCCATCAAAACCACCATCATTTTTCTCATGATGTATCCTCCTGTTATAAAATAATATTGGATCGGCTTTTGCCGATAATCCACACATTAAACGATACTTTCCATTCGGCTGTTACATAATAATATATACAATTTTTATTATCGCGTCAAGCAGAATCCTGCAATTAAATGCAAATTCGCAAAATTAGCAATAGTAATGATTATTATTAATTTATTTAAACTGCGAAGCAACATAATCAATGCGTTAAAAATAAAGCTTATAAGGCAATTTTTGATAACTTAAATATAAATGCGGAAAAAACGATACAATGCATTTCCTTAAAAAAGCATATTATTTTATTTTCGCTTATCGTTGCAAGCCCGCGTTTAAGTGGTATAATGCCGCAGGAGGTTTTATGGTTTACGATTGTATTGTTGTTGGCGCTGGCCACGCAGGAGTTGAAGCATCGCTTGCTGCCGCGCGTCTCGGGCTTAACACCCTGCTTGTTACGTTGAATATAGACGCTATAGCTCTTATGCCCTGCAATCCGTCGATTGGAGGCACTGGAAAAGGGCACCTTGTAAGGGAGATTGACGCATTAGGCGGGGAAATGGGCCTTGCCATAGACGATGTCACGCTGCAGTCGCGCATGCTTAATTCATCCAAGGGCGTTGCAGTCCACTCTCTTCGCGCGCAGGCAGACAAAAAAGCATACCAGAAAAGAATGCGGAGCGCGTTGTTTAACCAGTATAATCTTACGCTTCTTCAATCTGAAGTAAAAGACATACTGGCACAGGACGGCAAAATAAAGGGCGTAAGCCTTATGAACGGCCAAAGCTATTACTCTCCTTCTGTCATAATAGCAACAGGCGTATACCTTAACAGCCGCGTAATAATAGGAAGTCATTATAAATATATAGGTCCGCAAGGTTTCGCAAACGCTTCTGAAATGTCAAAAAGCCTTATAAACCTGGGTTTTTCCTTAAGACGCTTTAAGACAGGAACGCCTGCAAGAATACATTATAAAAGTATAGATTTTAATAAAATGCAAAAGCAGCTTGGCGATGAGCCGATAGTGCCGTTTTCGTTTATGACGGACAAAACTCTTTCTAACACTGAATGCTGCTACCTCACATATACTAACGAAAAAACGCATGAAATAATACGCAGGAATATTCACCTTTCCCCTATGTTTTCAGGTGAAATAAAAGGCACAGGCGCCCGTTACTGCCCTTCGATAGAAGACAAGGTTTACAGATTTGCTGATAAAAGCAGGCACCAGATTTTTTTAGAGCCTGAAACCGCGCATGCATTGGAATGGTACGTACAGGGTATGTCTAGCAGCCTGCCTGAAAATGTTCAGGAAGATATGTACCACACAGTGCCAGGGCTTGAAAACTGCAGGATCACACGCTATGCCTATGCCATAGAGTATGACTGCATAGACCCTACGGAGCTCTACCCAAGCCTGCAGACAAAGCGCATAGAAGGCTTGTTTTTTGCGGGGCAGGTAAACGGCACGTCCGGTTATGAAGAAGCGGCGGCCCAGGGTATAATTGCAGGATTGAACGCGGCGCTTTTTCTTAAAGGGAAAGATCCTCTCGTGTTGACGCGCGATATGGCCTACATAGGCGTTATGACGGATGATTTAACCAGTAAGGGGACTGACGAGCCATACCGTATGATGACGAGCCGGGCAGAGCACCGCCTGTTTTTAAGGCAGGACAATGCGGATATAAGGCTTACTGAAATAGGATATAAAATAGGCTTAGCAAGCGAAAAGCGCATGGAGCGCCTTATTAAAAAAAAGCGCCAGACGCAGGAACTTATAGACAGAATAAAGGAAAGCAAGCAGGATGCATATTTAAGGCGCCCTGACACGACAATTTACGACTGCATTGACGATGCTGATTCTTTCAGCGATGACGCGATTAAGCAGGCGCAAATTCAGATAAAATATGAAGGGTATCTTAAAAAAGAAGAAGCGCACATAAAATCCACAGCTGCAATGGAATCAAGAAGCCTTCCAAAAGACGCGCCTTACTTAAGCATGGATTCCCTGCGCATAGAAGCAAGGCAAAAGCTCGATAAAATAAAGCCCGTTTCTTTAGGGCAGGCTTCAAGAATACCTGGCGTATCGCCCGCCGACATAGCTGTGCTTTCTATATGGCTTACAAAGAACCAAAGAGAGAAAAACGAAACAGGCAGGTAATTACATCGCAAGATTTAAACGATTTGCGATTCGCAGATTATGTTTGCATTAAAATAAATCTAATTAGTTAAATAACGTTTAAATTATTTTAAACACTGGAGATTTTAAGTAATGAACTTGCTTAAATAAACTAAAAAATCTGACAGATTGTTCTTAATGGTTATTTTGTTTATATGCTTCTTAATGTTTTTTAAACATAAAATAACCTCTGCCATATTTCAAGTGTTATTGTCCTCCAAAAACAATAGTAAATTTGGTTCTCTAATAAAAATCGGGGGTTTTGCCCCCGATAAATTTTTACTGTGTTTTTTATAGCCTTAGTCAATTTTTTTGCTTATTCAAGAAGACACAAGAAGTTTTTAAGACGCTTCATTGCTTCCGTTATGTTCTCCTCTTTTACGGCATAGCTTATTCTTACGCTGTTCGGCGCTCCAAACGGGCTGCCTGGCACAACCGACACATTGCCGTGATTTAAAAGCAAATACGCAAAGTCCTCGTCAGAATTTATTACATTGCCCTTGCAGCTCTTACCTATGCATTCGCTTATATCAAGCAGCACATAGAACGCGCCGTGCGGCTTTACAAACGAAACATAAGGCATTTCATCAAGCAGCGACGCTATAATATCCCTGCGCCTGTTAAAAACTGACCGCATTTCATTAAGCGGCTTTTGCGTCCCGCTAAGAGCCGCTACCCCTGCGTACTGCGCTATGCTGTTAGGGCAGCCTGCCGCGTGGCTCTGATAAGCGCTCATGGCTGATATAATTTTTTCATCGGCCGCCGTATATCCAAGACGCCAGCCTGTCATTGCGTAGGCCTTGCTAAAGCCGGAAACAATAATGCTACGCTGCTTTGCATCATCGCTTACCTGCGCTATCGACGTATGCGCAAGCCCGTCATAAACGAGCTTTTCATATATCTCATCGCTTAATATAAATATATCTTTTTCTTTTGCGAACTCGGCAATATCGCTTAAAAGCTCTTTGCTCCATACTGCGCCTGTAGGATTATTGGGGCTGTTTATAACTATAAGCTTTGTTTTGCTTGTATATTTTGCGTAAAAATCTTTTATATCTGGCATAAAGCCTTTTTCCGCATATGAAGGAATCAGCACCGCTTTAGCAGAGCACATGGCTATCATCTCCTGATAGCTTAGCCAGCATGGAACAGGCAGCAGCACTTCATCGCCAGGGTTCAGAATAACATGAAGCGCTTCGTAAAGAGCCTGCTTCGCCCCCATAGAAACGAGTATATTTTTGCTTCCATACGAAAGTTTTTTGTCTTCTAAAATTCTATCCGATATGGCCTGCTTAAGCTCTGTAATGCCTCCAACTGGAGTATAATGCGTTTTGCCCGCGTTTAAAGCGTTCACAGCGGCATCTTTTATATGAGTCGGCGTATCAAAATCCGGCTCTCCTGCGCTAAGGCCTATTACATCCTGCCCTTTGGAGCGCAGTTCCTGCACAAGCGCGTTAAGCCCGAGCGTAGCGGACGGCTTTATATTTATGCTTACTTTAGAAGCGGTGAATTCCATAAAATACCTCCCAACCTGCAATATGGGAGGAATTATAGCACTTAAAGCGTTAAAATACTATCGTTTTTTTATATAATTTTTGTATAAAAATGCTTTTATATTGTATTTTATTTAAGCGCGTTTACGCTAAGCGCGCACTCCAGTCTTTTTTTAAATATTGCGCAGCCAACTTTATATACCCCAGCTATATTGCATGACGAATGGAAATTGTTTGCGGCGCAACCCCCCGCGCAGAAATATTTTGCCCAGCAGTTTTCGCACTCCTTATGCGCGTACAGATTGTTTTGAGCAAATTCCATACGCAGCTTTTCGTTTTTTACACCGTTAAACACATCGCCCATCAAAAATTTTTTATCTCCCACAAATTGATGACATGGGTATAATTCGCCGGAAGGCGTTACTGCAAGATATTCGCATCCTGTTCCGCAGCCGGAAATAAGCTTGTAGGCGCACGGTCCCTGTTCCAAATTTATATTAAAATGATAAAACTCAAACGGACGCCCTTCGTGCGAACGGTTTATCATTTCCTTAGCCAACAACTCATACTGGTTAAATATTACAGGCAGATCCTCTTCGCGTATAGACTCGGGGCTTTCATGCGGCGCCACAACAGGCTCGATGCTTAGTTCTTTGAATCCTAAGTTCAGAAGATGCAGTATATCGTTAAAAAAGTCCAGATTGTGTCGCGTGAAAGTGGCTCTTATATAAAATTCCTTTGGACGCCTTTTTTCTGCAAATTTTATAAACTTGGGCACTATAATATCGTAGCTGCCCCTGCCTTTTGCGTTTACGCGAAAACGATCGTGCACTTCTTTCCTGCCATCTAAGCTTAGTACTACATTATGCATGTTTTCGTTTAAATAGTCGCCTATTTTATCATCTAACAAAACGCCGTTTGTAGTAAGCGTAAAACGAAAATGCTTGTGCTTTTCTTTTTCAATTTTTCTTGCATATGCCACAGTCCGCTTTACAACATCAAAGTTAAGCAGCGGTTCGCCGCCAAAAAAGTCTATATCCAGATTATAGTGTGACCCTGAATTCTCAATCAAAAAGTCAACCGCTTGTTTAGCCACTTCAAAGCTCATAAGCGCTGTGCCGTCTTTGAAGTTTCCTTCGGCGGCAAAGCAGTAGCTGCAGCATAAATTGCACGTATGCGCTACGTTCAGGCATAAAGCCTTAAGATGCTTTGTTTCCGGCGCCTTAATATAGTCCTTGTAAGAAAATTCAGTATAGAGTTTGCCTTGATTTTTGAGAGCTGTTATATCATTGTACAAGCTTTCAAGGCTTTCTGAATTTATATCGCTATCATTAGGGTATAAACGAAGCATTTCGTTAATATATTTTTCTTTTGATAAGTTTTCGAGCAAGGCTATCGCGCGGTTTGCTTTTTCATCCGCTACATGCAGGCTTGAGCTGTTTACATCCAGTGTAAAATGCTCGTCAAACAGCGAAAATTGATGAATCATATTATTCTCCCGATAATAAAATTATTTACAAACGAAAAGCGTAAAACGTGCGCATTCAGCAACACCTTTTACGCTTTAACAACAGTACACAAACGCTTGTTATTTATCTAAATAACTGGCTTAGCGGTTGTTTTTGTTTTCACATGGCTGGTTTGCAACGCCGCAGCTTGTTTTGCATGCGCTCTGGCAGCTTGTCTGGCACTCGCCGCAGCCGCCATGCTTAACTGTTTCCTGAAGTGTGCGGCTGTTTATGGTTTTAATCTTCATAAGAACACTCCTTCCTGACACAGCTTATTTTATATTGCCGCCGTCTTTGTGTCAAGCAATTGACAGCATGGCGCCGCTGTGATACTCTTTCTTATCGTTAAGCACCCGTAGCGCAGTTGGATAGCGCGTCAGACTCCGACTCTGAAGGCCGCGGGTTCGAATCCCACCGGGTGTACCACCGCCAAACCGTTGAAATATATAGCGTTTCAGCGGTTTTTTATGTTCGGATTTTTTACAAACAAAAGTCAAAGTAAGGCATAATTTACCACCATTCTTGTGGTATTTACGTGGAATAAAATAGCATAAAAAAGCGCATATTTATGCGGCAAGCACGACTTTTTAACTAATATTTATTCATATTCTATATAATTTATTCTGTAATGATTCTAATTTTTGGGTAATATCAACTCAAGTTAGCAATTTTTAACTCCACTACTCATTTTATGCTGCCTAGTTTATTAATGACCTGAGCGAGACCTTGCTCAGGTATGCCTTAATAACAAATCAATCTTCTGAGTATTCTATCAGGTATATTGTTACCAGCCGTATAGTCTTCCAGGTTATGGATGATGCCTGACGCTTGAGGATTTCTTTATTCAACCTTTGAGCTGACCTTTCTGGAATCCAGTTAAGGGAATGAAAGAAATGTCAGTACGTCTTCAAGCCTTTCCTCAAGTATTTCAATTGCTTTATGGTATTTTGAACTATATTCATCTACAAGTTCCCTTGCCCTTTTTCTGGCAATTGCATGTCTATAAGTTATCCAGATACTTTTAAGTTTACCTGCAAACCGCTCTTTATCCTTGTGAACTACATGATGCACAAGAATGTTCCGCATGAAATTCACCTTTCAGCGCTGCCAACTGGCGCCTGAAAAGCAAACACCAATCGTTGCTGCAAGGCCTGTATAAACGTCAAAGATAATAAGCTTTGATTTAGAACTTAGATAATCCGCGTCCCTTTAGCTCTCCATTGATTCTTCCGGCATTGGTTCAGTTGCAAGCGCTTCACGCTTGCTTCAACGTTCACACCGCAAACAATCATGATCGCTATGCTTACCACTATGCCGGCATAGTTTACCTTTTCATGCAGAGCATCCATTCATATCGCGGGATATATACTTTAGGTAAGCTTACGATTCCTAAACTCCTCCGACTGCTCATTCTGACCCTTGTTCATCTCGCTTACCTTATTTCGAGAGATACCTTCAATGCCTAGGCTCTTAGCCAGTTTCTCCATTCTTATTGCTGACACTTCCTGCACATAAGCTTATAGAATAACCTGAATCATGGCAACATCGCTGCGTCTGTAGTTGGTCATGAAGAATGGTATATAAACGCTATTTCTAATCTTTAGCAACCATGAAATACATAGCGCCTAAACTGGTATCCAAACGGTGCGGACGAAAGCCGCAGCGTTAACTGATATGTGACTGACTTTGTTGATTTTTCATTCCAATTTTATTTGACACTTCCGCTTCAATCATCTGTTTGTATAACCATTCAGACATACTTAGCGTTAGATTAGGAGTGTCCATGAATTAGAATAGTATGCTTTTTAAATTTTCAGTATTCTTTATTTAAACTATTTGTATTTTTTGCTTGTGAATTGATGACAACATACATTGTTGCGGAGTTCCAGTGGCTTGTATATATCTGCCAATGATCTAAGTTGCGAGCTTTAGTTTACTTTATATATATTATGTTTATCATAATTGTAAAAATACATAATAAAGTATATAGTTAATGATAAAAGAATGGACAATCTTAGATATAGATTTAAGTATAATACTCATAGCAATAAAATTTTCTGCATGATTTTACTTGGATGAATAACTGAATATATAAAAATACCGGTTTATAGAAATGATTTAACTTAATTTTCTATTGACAGTTCAAAAACCGCATGATAAAATCAATGCAAACGTTACCACTACGTTATCATGATATGAAGGGAAAAACATTATGGTCACTATCAAAGATATTGCAGAAATGACACATCTCTCACCGTCAACTGTTTCGAGAGCTTTGAACGATCACCCTGCAATAAGTGAAAGCACAAAAAAATTGGTCATGGAGTACGTGGCAAAATCTAACTATACACCGAACCGTAATGCGCAAAATCTTGTCCGTCAATCGAGCAGAACGGTTGCTTTCATGATCCCAGACATAGCAGATACTTATTTCTCCAGTGCCGCGATTGGTGTAGAGGAGGTTTTGCATGAAAATCGTTATGACATTGTGTACATTAATACAAACCGTGAGCCCAGGCGTGTGCTTGGGCTCCTGAATCAATGTCGTGAATATCAATACAGCGGCGTTTTTCTCACACCGGATACATGGGACAAAGCTCTGCTTACAGCGGTTCACTCGATGCCTATTCCTGTCATTAGCTTACGTAGAAAACCACCTTACACTATTCCAGAAATCCCCTATGTTGACTCCGATCACTATACTGGTGCGCGCGAGGCAACAGAATATCTGTACAGTCTCGGACACACGGATATTGCGTTGATTACCGCTAATACATTGATTTACAACGAAAGACAACGTGGCTATGAAGAAGCGATTCGTAACCACAGTCTAAAAGCACATATACATTGCCTTAAAAAAGGAATTCCTGCCTCTATGCGCTTCCAAGCCGGCTATCAGGCAGCGGAAGAACTATTCAAGAGTGCTCCCATGATTTCCGCTGTTCTTGCAACAGATGACCGCATGGCAATCGGCGTGATGGAATATCTTTATAAAAATGGATACAGTATTCCAGAGGATATATCTGTAATTGGCTGCGATGATCGACCTGAAGGACAACTGTACCCATTTCGACTTACCACTATCCGACAGGATATTATAGAAATCGGCAAAAATGCTGCTCAGATAATGTTGCGCATGGTAGAAGACGATGAGTATCAGCCGGTATCACTTTCACTGAAGCCAAAACTTATAATTCGACATTCTACTGGTATAAAAAAATAAAGGATCATTAAATGAAGTAAAATTTTTATTTAAACTCTTTTGCAAACGTTTGCACTAAATTTGATATATGTTTTACTTTCCCGTGATATAATTACGGATATATACATAAGGAAATGGAGGAAAAAATTATGAACAATCCCCTACGGATGACTCCTGAAAACATGCGTCTTGCCGCGCATCGTGGGCATAGTGCGGGTGCACCAGAAAACACCTACGCTTCGTTTAAAATGGCACGTGAGATCTGTGGTCCTGGCGTAACATGCGAAACAGACCTTGCACTTACAAGCGATTGTAAAATGGTCCTTATCCACGATGAAACAGTTGATCGCACAACGAATGGAACAGGTCTTGTCCGCAATATGTCTTTGAGTGAGATAGAGCGTTTAGATGCTGGCAGTTGGTTTTCTGCAAAATACGCAGGGTTAAAAATCCCGAAATTTTGTGAAGCAATAGAATTTGCACGTGAAAACGATATAATTTTTCAACTGGAAGTCAAGGTTTATAATCGTAATGACGAGGTTTTCCCACGCCTGAAAGCCGTGATTGATGACATGCATTGTGCAAACCTGCTTCAGTTTTCATCATTCAACTTTACGCTTCTAAAGGAGATTAAGGAATACATTCCTAGAGTACCAACAGTAGGGCTCCAGCATTCTATACTGCTTGATCCCGTTGCACCTGCACAAGACGCAAATCTAGATGCAGTTAATCTTGAATATCAGAATTTTACAAACGGCGAAGCGTTAAAACTGCATGACGCAGGGCTCGCCGTGTTCGTACATATCCCGCGTGGCGACGTAATTAAAAAATTTAATTTCTATGGCTGGGATCTGCGTGCGCACATAATAAATTGGATTTATTCTGGTCAGCTGGACCACGTAATTAGTGACGATGCGTTGATCGTCCGGGACATTTGGCAGGAAGCCATCGGCAAGCGTTGAAGTGTATTTACTTCAACGCTTTTGCTTTAAGAAGGGAGCGTGGTAGTGCCAATCAAGTAACTCCCATAACACACTTTGCGTTTGCACAAAAAGAACAAGATCATCAGGAGGAAGAATTCAATGAAAAAGATGCTAATCTCATTGCTAATGGCTGTTGTTCTGCTTAGTTCTATACTTGGAACAATATCGTCTGCTGAAGAACCCGTTCATCTAGTATTTTGGCACGGCATGAGCGGGACGAATGGAGAAATCATTGATTATATCGTTAAAACATTTAACGAAACTCACCCAAACATCGAAGTTGAAGCTCAATACCAAGGCAACTATGAAGAGTCCATTAACAAACTGAAGGCTGCTATGCGTACAGGCGACGGTCTGGATATGATTCAGATTTACGAAGCGGGTACACGTTTCATGGTTGATAGTGGCTTTGTTAATCCAATTCAAAATTTGGTCAATAAATATGACATTGACGTAAGCCATCTCGAACAGCACATTCTCGATTACTACACCGTAAATGATCAATTGTATTCTATGCCATTGAATACATCCATTCCGGTTCTATATTACAATGCAAATATGCTGCGGGAAATAGGATTCGAAGGAAAACCGGAGACTTGGGACGATATAATAGACATTTCTATAAAAGTACGTGAAGCAGGTTTAGCAGACAGCGGTATTGCCGTTTCTAACTTTGCTTGGTGGTTTGAACAACCTCTCGTTCAACAACGCTATGAGATGGTAGACAATGATAATGGTCGTAGCGCTGCAGCGACCCGTTGCACGCTGATGGACGGTGACGTCGCTCTTAAGATGGCAAACAAGTGGCTTGATATGTATAAAAATGGTTATATTGCAAACATTGGCTTTAGTGTAGCCGATAACAACGCTTATTTTTGGTCTGGTCAAACTCCAATGGCGATCGACTCCTCTGGAGGTCTGCGAAACTTCCTGACTAACATAGGCGATTCGTTCGATCTAGGTGTAGCATTCTTTCCAGCAGTGGATGCTGATTCCCCGAATGGCGGCGTTACGCTAGGTGGTGCGTCCATCTATATGATTGATAATGACAAGGGCAAAGCATATGAAGAAGCAGTTGCCGAATTTATCCGTTACATCATAACTCCTAAAATTCAAGCCTACTTCCATATTAACAGCGGCTATTTCCCAGTAACGACTGAAGCATATGAGTTGGATGAAGTAAAGGAAAATCTTGCAAAATATCCACAATTTCAAGTCATCGTCGATCAACTCCACTTTTCCGAAAACATGGGTTTTGGTGCAATATACGGCACTATGGTTGAAAGCCGTGCGGTTTACGTCAACTATCTGCAGCAGATGCTGCTTGAAGAACTGACCCCAGAAGAAGCACTAAACAAGTCTGTTGAAGAAATCAACACCATGATTGAAGATTACAATTTGGCGAATAATTGACTGATGGCCTTTTATGGTATGGTGCTGGGAAACCTGCACCATACCGCGTTATTTGTAAGGAAGGTGGAGAAAATGTTAAAAGCCCCTAAATTGAAAAACACCTTTTTCGAGCGCATTGAACCGTATTTGTATTTATTTCCCGTCTTAATAATGTTTGGTGCATTTGTATACTATCCCTTCATTCGAACATTTACAATGAGCGTCTCAATAGTAAACGCCATGGGTGAAATCAAAAAGTTCGCTGGTCTTAGAAACTACTCGCAGTTGTTTTCTTCAGATGAATTTTGGAACAGCCTGCTTCTTACACTTCAATACACTGTTAAAATTGTTCCACTCCAAATTCTTTTAGGCGTTGTTCTTGCTCTACTTGCGGACAATCGCAAAAAGAAATCCAGCCTAATTCGCGTTGTTTTCGCATTTCCAATGGCAGTATCTTCGGCGTGTGCATCGATCATATGGCTCCTACTGTTTAATGCAAGCACAGGATTGATCAACTATGTGCTACAGCAGAAGATCGCATGGCTGTCAGATTCCAAAATGGCTCTAAATATGATTGTGATTACAACGTGCTGGCTTACTATGGGTATGAACTTTATTTACGCCTATTCAGGTCTCCAAATGGTTTCAGATGAGCTCTACGAAAGTGCTTCAATTGAAGGTGCAGACTATTTCCGTATGTTATGGCATATCACACTTCCGTCAATTTCACCCACTCTTTTTTTCTTGATTGTTACGAACACAATTAGTGCATTTCAAACGTTTACACAGGTCAAGCTTATGACAGAAGGCGGCCCTGGCAACTCCACAAACGTCCTCTCCTATGCTATCTACAAATCAGCGTTTCTCAGCAATCGCTGGGGATATGCATGTGCCATGTCGATAGTATTTATGCTCATTCTTCTCTTAATTTCATTAATTCAGTTCAAGGCTGAAAAGAAAGGAGTGTTTTACCAATGAGACCAGTCACATGGTGGGGAAAAGTATTTTACCATATATTGCAAGCTATATTCATTTTTATCATTATTTTTCCCGTGTTGTACGCAATCGACATAAGTTTCATGCCAGCCCATCAGATTTTCAATCAGCCACCGAATCTGATTCCAACAATGCTGAATCTTACAAATTACAAACTCGCATTGTCCAATGCACCTCTGTTTCGATATGAGATTAATAGTCTGATTGTTGCAGTTTGCGTAACTACTGGCCAGATGATACTTTCAAGCTTGGCAGCATTTTCATTTTCATATTTCGATTTCAAAGGAAAGAATTTGATTTTTATATTGATTCTAATCACTATGATGATTCCCGGCGAATCGATTATAATTTCCAACTATATGACAATAGGCGACTTACACCTGTTCGATACTTATTCTGCGCTAATTTTTCCATCACTTGCATCAGCCATGTCTGTGTTTTTTATGCGTCAGGCGTTTTTACGGACGCCACGCGCGCTATATGAGATGGCGCTCATCGAGGGCTGCAGCAATCTACGCTATCTCTTTACGCTACTGTTGCCGCTTTGCAAGGGCTCACTTGGTGCAATCGGCATATATTCATTCATTGGTTCATGGAACTCGTATCTTTGGCCATTGTTGGTTACTAATAAGAGCCATATGCGCACCGTTCAGATCGGCATAGGAATGCTTTCAGATTCGGAAGCTATGGGATACGGTATGATCATGGCTGGAATCGTGATTATTCTGCTACCAACGCTTCTGATTTTCGTTATAGGACAGCGACAAATTCTGTCAGGCGCTCTTGCCGGATCAATTAAAGAATAGAAAGTAGGAAAATATTATGAAAATTACTTTCCTGGGAACCGCCGCATCAGAACTTTATCCCGGGGCATGGTGTAGTTGCGATTACTGTAACTACGCTCGCGAACATGGCGGAAGAAATATTCGATTTAATAGCTCTATTCACTTCGCAGAAAAGTGTTTGATCGATTTCCCAGCGGACATCATGAACAAAGCACTCAAATATAATATTGATCTTCGTCCATCGGAGCTTCTGCTGTGCACCCATTCTCACGAAGATCACTTTTTCCCAAAAATGCTTTATTGGCGGTATAGATCTTACGGTGCAGATCAACTCAAAGGAATGGATAAATACCGCGCCGATTGTGCGCGCTTCGGTGATCTTCCCAGATTGCGTATATTTGGGAACCGAAAGGTTTTTGGAAAACTTGAACCATATTTTCTCCAAAGAGAAAATGTCGACTATGCGATGGATTATACGATCGTCGAGGCCTATTCTGAGTACAGTCATGCTGGAGTGAATTTTATCCCAATGATAGCTTCACATACAGACGCCGATGGCGAGCGCGGGCTTATCTTCCTTATTAATGCACAAGGTAAAACATTTCTCTATGCTACTGACTCAAATACCTACATCGATCGTACAAGGGACTGCATCCGCGCTCATAAGGTGGATGCAGTAATTATGGAATGCACATTCGGCGATTCGGAAAAAAAAGGCGAACATATGTCGTTCAACCGAATTATGAATGAGGTTCGTTTTTTTGAAGACAGCAACATTTTTAACGGCCAGCCAAAAGTTTACTTGACGCACATGAGTCCCCATAGAATGCCTCCATATGACATGCTGGTCGAACGTCTGAAAGGCACATGTGTTTATTCTGCTTATGACGGCATGGAACTAGAGCTGTAATTTTGAGAATGTTTTATAAAACTTAAATTTCTTTATATTAACGCGTATATTTCATCACAGAGGTTTTATAATTTATATTGAGTAGAATTGTAATCAAATCTCAGTAGACTTTCAAAGCTTTTTAATCACGCATTATTGTCATTATTATATCATAAGTACTATTGACACTTTTTTAGGATCTTTTCATACAATCAACAAACTGTCCACAATATCCAATTATATTTATGTTACAAAGTTTTTACGCAGAATCCCTGATCTTGCGATTGATTTTTTTGTAGACTTTTATTGATATGGAATATAATCTCTACTGCTGCAAATTTTTTAGCGTAAGAGCCTCTAAATCTGCTTATCAGCGTCTTTTTATTAGTATTGAGATAATTATCTTGTTGTCTTATTTATTCTGTGTTGAAATATATTCCATTTATACATTATATGCATTGAATGCCTTTTATATCGTTTAATATTTTAGAACAAAGGTCGTTTGACATATGCGTAAAAATTAATTGATACCCTTCCTCATTTTCGATCAGAGCACACTAAAATAGATTATGATACGTTCAATTTTTATTTATTCATATGATTTTGGAGCACGTTATACGCGTACACTTGTTTACCAACAAGCGTTTATCAAGAGCTTCAGAAAACGCAGTCAAAGCTTGAATACATAGATAAATGTATCAGAGATTTTTACCGCTTTAGGCATACAAATTAAGTTTAAACATAGATTCGCAAACTTTTACGGGCATTTTTAATAAGCTTTTATTCATTGTACATTTGTCAATGATGTGAGACCGAGTTAAAGATAAAACGACGGTCTGTA
>CAZFHI010000003.1:0-139781 GCA_964518875.1 uncultured Oscillospiraceae bacterium | reverse complement strand
ACTCGATCGCTTTTTTCTCAGCTTTAAGTCTCACATCTATTGTAAAGCTACAACTGATGCATTTTGGGGCATAATGTCAATTTGACACTAAAGCCTTATAATGATATAATCCCCAAAGTCGGTTTGCCGACAGACTAAAAGAGAGGTGTACGAAATGATGAAAAAACTTGGAGTACTTTTGTTAATAGTTGCTATGGCGTTTGCCATGACTGCCTGCCAGAATAACGAACCAAAGGCAACAGCAACACCTGAAGTAACAGAAGCAGCAACTGACGCACCTGCTGAAGATGCAACTGACGCACCTGCAGAAGATGCAGCAGCAGAAAACGAAGCGGAAGTTACAGACGCTCCTGAAAAAGATAGCAAAAACTAATAATACGAAAAAAACACCGCCCGCCGGGCGGTGTTTTTATGTCTTTTTGCAGCATTGTCTGCATAATGCGTAAATGCTTTTTACCATGCTTAATATATGCAGAGTTTTATTTATGAATTAAGATGGAAAGCTTTTGCGATGTTCAATAAATATTTTTATTTCCTATGTCTGGCAAAGTTTTATCTAAATAATATTCCACAAAAGCTTTAAGCGCGTTAAGCGGAGGGTTTTCTATAACTTCGCTTTTTTCAACGCCATTTTTAAGCACATGTCTGAGCCATGAAGCCTGCGCGGGGGAGATAAAGGGCAGACGTCTGCCCTTGAGACACTGCGCGCATATAAGCCCGCCGCTGTCCTTATCAAGCCAGGTGCGTTCATCAACGCTGAGCTTTCTTTGGCATATGCTGCAGTGATTAAGGCGCGGCTTAAACCCTTCTATTGAAGAAAAATGCAGCAAAAAAGCGCTTGTGGTAAGCTCCGGAGCAATATCCAAATAACAAAGCCTGCTTAAAGTACGCAGGCTTAAAATAAAAAGATTTGCGGTTTCCTGCTCAGGCTTAGCGGCGTATAAACACGATGAAAGCACAACCGCCGCGTGGCTGAAAAGCTCAAAGTCTTTTCGCAGGTCAAAAAAGCTGTCTTTTAATGTAAATGAATGAACTATTGTGTTTCCTTTGCCGCGGTACAGAACATATTCTCCGTAAACGCCAGGCTCCACCGCAGATAAAAGAGGGCTTCTAAGCTTTCTGCTGCCGCGCGCGTTTGCATCTACACGGCCTTTGTTTGGAGTAAGCAAAGTAATAATGCGGTCGTTATCGCGGTAATTGCTTCTTCGTAGAACTATGCCTTCGAGTGTTTCATAGGGCATATTACCGATGGTAGCCCAGGCAGAAGATAGCAAGCGTCCCAGGGCCGCTGTGCGCGCCTATAATTGCCCCAAGCGGAGATATAAGATAATCTTTTATACTCGGAAGAGTTTTTTGCAAATAGGATTTAAGCAGCAGCGCGTCTTTTTCGCAGTCGGCGTGGCTTATAAATATGGGCTGATTTACTATCCTTCTATCTATGAATTCTTCTGTTCTTTTGGCCAATGTTTTTATAGAGCGTTTTCTGCCCTGAACGTTTTCCTGCGGCGTGAGAAAGCCGCCGTCGTTTATGTTTAACACGGGCTTTATTCGCAGCATGCTGCCCAAGTAGGCGGAGCTTTTGCTTATGCGTCCTCCGCGGTAAAGGCATTTCAAATTATCCACTGTGAACCAGTGCAGGACATGCAGCGCTGTTTTATTAACAAATTCTTCTGCTTCTTTTACACTTATTCCTTTTTTGCGTTCTTCAATAAGGTGATGTATAAGAAGCCCGTAGCCAAGGGAAGCGCATTTTGAATCGCATACTGCTATTTCCGTGTCAGGGTAATTCTTCTTTATTTTTTCTTTTGCCATTATGGCGTTATTTATAGAGCCGGATATTCCGCTTGACATAGGGATACATATAAGTCCCTCGCCTTTTTCCACTATATTTTTAAACGTATTATAGTATGTATCTATATTAATTTGAGCTGTCGTATAAACGGCGCCGTCTTCAAGGCTTTCATAAAATGGGTGCATTTTTAATTCGTCGCCGACTTTATATATAAATTCCTTCTCGCCGCATTGATATGGCATGGACATAATAAGAAGTCTGTCTTGTTTTTCCACGTATGTGGCGGGAAGGTCGCATCCTACGTCAGCGACTATCCAAAAAGGCTTTGGCATAACAAATCTCCTTTCATGGTGAGAATTCATACCGCAAAATTATAGCAAAGTGCTGATAAACTGTCAAACATATAAAAGCATAATTTCAGCTAAAAAGATCAAGTATATCTTTGTCGGAAAGCTTTTCAGGCATAAGCTCCCCGGGGGTTACAAGCTTGTCGAAAAGCTGTCTTTTGCTTTCGCCCAGGGCTATTACTTTTTCTTCTATGGAGTTTTTAGTAACCAGACGCAGAACCTGCACTGTCTTATCCTGTCCAAGGCGGTGGGCGCGGTCTATGGCCTGGTCCTCTGTTGTCGGGTTCCACCATGGGTCAAAGTGTATTACGGTGTCGGCGCCTGTTAAGTTAAGCCCTGTGCCGCCTGCGCGCAGAGAGATTAAAAACAGCTGACAGCTCCCTGTGTTAAAGTTTTCAGCCATTTCAAGCCTTTCTTTCGACGGCGTGCTGCCGTCAAGGTACATGTATTCAATGCCTAAAAATGCTAATTTATTCTTTATTATTGCAAGCATTTTTGTAAACTGGCTGAACAAAAGCACCTTATGGCCGTTTTCAAGCAGCGAAGGCAGCAGATCCATAAGCATGTTAAGCTTGCCGGATTCTCCCTGAAAGTTTGGAAGCACAAGGTTAGGGTGGCAGCAAATCTGCCTGAGCTCCGTTATTGCTGCAAGCACTTCACCGCCGTTTTTAAGCAAGGCGCGGCGGTCGTAGAGCTCCTGCATGGTTTCTCTTTTTTGCATAAGCACCGCCTGATATATTTTCTGCTGGCTGCTTTCCATTCCTGCAAAACAAGTACGCTCTATTTTTGGCGGAAGCTCGCTCATCACGTCTTTTTTGAGCCTTCGCATAAGGAAAGGGCGTATTCTCTTGCGAAGATCCTGCGCATCCTTGCCTTCGTCGTAACGGCGCAAAAATTCACGGTAATTGGGAAGATAGCCTGGAAGCACATAATCAAACAAGGACCATAGCTCGCCTACGTTGTTTTCCATAGGCGTGCCGGAAAGGGCGACGCGGCAGTCCGCGTTTATCTGCTTTACACTTCGCGCTGTAATGCTTGAAGGGTCCTTTATATACTGCGCTTCATCAAGCACGGCGTAAGAAAAACTGATATTTTTTATTTTATCCGTTTCTCTGCGCATTATAGGATAGCTTGTGATTATTATATCAGGCATATTTTTATCAAAACCGGCTATTATTTCCGCCCTCTTGCTGCGGGTTCCGCTCAGCACAACAGTGCTTAAATTCGGCGTAAACTTATTCGCTTCAGACTGCCAGTTAAATAGAAGTGAAGTAGGCGCTACAACTATGCTGGGCTTAAGCGGGTTTGAATTTTTTTGAACGAAGCTTATTGCAGCCAAGGCCTGCAGCGTTTTTCCAAGACCCATTTCATCTGCAAGAATGCCGCCCATGTTAAGCTTCCATAAAGATACAAGCCATTCGAAACCGCGCTTCTGATACGTATACAGGCCGTCAATTGGGGAAATTGCTTCCTCAGTTCTTACCGCGGCGCGCTTTATTGTTTCCTTGTCAAACTTTACAGGCAGGCCTTTTTCTTTTATAAGAGTGTTGAAGTAAGCTGCGCGGTAGGCGTTTACCTGCGGCTCGTCCGTGGAAAGCTCGTCGGCGTCAAGGTAAGCTTCAGCAAGTTCCTGCCAGTTTTCTACGCCTTCAAGGGACACCATGGTGCCATCCTTGTATCTGAAATAATTTCTCCTTAACATTATAGCTTCAAGCAGAGGAATAAGCTCTTCAACAGGCGCGCCGTCGTCCAGCATTTCAAGCTGCAGGCTGTTTCTATTTGTTTTTAAATATGCGGAGAACTTAGGCTTTTTTATGCTCAGCTTTTTAAAATCATTGCTTAAAAACACCTGAGATACGTCGCTAAGTCTGCTTACGCCCTCGGTTAAAAACTGCCATATATCATCAGATTTATCTATAAACGCATGCCCCTTGCGTACTTTGAAGCCTGATGAAGCCAAGGCGTCCATTACAGATTTTTCTCCTGATGAGTCTCTAAGCAAAAGCGCAGGCGCGCCGTCGTTTATTATAAATGGATCTATATTTATATCTCCATACTGGAAATTTACTTTAGCCGTTATGGAGGCGCCATCCTTATCCAAAAATATTTTTGAACGGAAGGGCACGCGTATTACGGTTTTGTTAAGGCGCTCGTCAAAACGCACAGGAGCGCTGCGCATAAGGGAAGGCAGCAGCTCTCCCATAACGCGCGGTATTTTGCTTTTTTTAAAATTAAACGTAGCTTTTCCGCCGCTGCGATTAGAATACAGCGTAATAAAGAGTTTTCTGTCCTGCTCCCTGAGCTTTTGTACTTTTCCGTCAAAAAATACATAAGCGCCGTTGCGGCTGAGAAGCTGTACATCGTTAGGAAGAACCGCCGCTATGCTTATAGCCTGGTCGTTGCCAGATACGTTAAACACAGTGGGCAGGGGAACGGTTTCTATGCCATGCTGCATGTTTTCAGAAATGGAGCAATGGAAAGGCATGCTTTCAAGGCAGCTGAAAACTAATGGGCTCAGCTCTTCTGTTAAAGGAAGATAACGCGCGGAATTTGCATTTATAGGTTTGCCCGCGTCGCGCATTGTGTTTACATACAGGCTTATAATCTGCAAAAGCTGTTTGTGCTTTATAGAATAATCTGCGTTTTTGGGGTCATATGTGAACTGCTTTCCAAAGATCATCGTCTTTGAACGCATTACATGGTTAACAAATTTTTCAATGTCGCGTACGGCATAAAGACGGCTTATGCCCGTCCTGAAAGAAATTGTCGCAGGAGCGCTGCTGCTGATGCCTATTGTTATTTCTAATTTTACATCATCCGCGGCGGAAAGCGGCATTGCAGCAGACTCAAAAAGGCTGTCTGAAGCAAGGCTCCTCCCGGCTAAAATAAGCTGCTTAAGCACGCCGTCCTTGCTTGCCTGCAAAAGCGTCGCCACAGTGTAAGCGTTAAACTGGTTTTCTCCATCTGTAATAATATGCCCGTTTGCCATAACCTTTACAAGATGCAAATTGGCGTCTTCCACCTTGTATTCGCAGAAAGACTTAAAAGCGCGAAGCTTTTCCGCGCGATTCCTGCTGTAAAGTCTTACGCCGCGACGCCATTCGTCGTCGCCGGCTCTCTGTTTAATATCGTCTAAAGTCAAATGAAAGCCTCCGCAGCAAAAAACTGTTTACTAAAGGGTCCATAAATGTTGCGCTATAAGCATATATTATATAAATAAACTAAAGCGCGCAATAACAATTTAACTATTTTAAATAAACATCCAAAGGCTTATTGCCATTACGAGCATACCGCCCAAAAGACCGTACAGAGCCGTATGGTGTTCGCCGAATTTTTCAGCGCCAGGCAGCAATTCGTCAAACGAAATAAAGACCATAATGCCCGCCACTATGGCGTTTATTACGCCGAACAAAGCGTCGCTCAGATAAGGGTGCAGGAAAAGATAGGCTATTACGGCTCCGAGCGGCTCGCTTAACCCTGTTAAAAAGCTTGCGGCTACGGCTTTTTTGCGGTTTCCTGTTGCGCAACATACTGGAATGGCAACGGTAATGCCTTCAGGTATATTATGCAGCGCTATTGCGGCGACGGTAGGAAGGGCTACCTTGTAGGACTGCGAAGCGCTTACAAACGTCGCGACGCCTTCAGGGAAATTGTGTATGGCGATTGCGATGGCGGATACGAGAAATGTGTGCCTCAAGGCTTCAGAGTCTATTTGTTCTTCAACATTATCGCACGACATGCTTATTTCGTGAGGGTTTTCCTTAGTAGGAATAAGCTTATCTATTATAGCTATTATAAGTATTCCTGCGAAAAAAGAAAGCATAGTATATAAAGAGCCGTCTTTTTCACCGTAAACGGAGTTTAAAAGCCTGCTTGCATCATGGAAAAGCTCTATTAAGGATACATAGATCATAACGCCGGCTGAAAAGCCCATGCATAAAGACAAAAAGCGCGTGCTGCGCCTGTTCTGAAAAAGCGTTATTATGCCGCCTATGCCGGTGCACAGACCGGCTATCATGGTGAGCAAAAAAGGAAACCAGAAATTCTCCATCAATTTTTCTACTGCGATTTTATTTTTTTGAAGGCTGTAATAAGAGCAGGAAGCTCCTGCTCAAACGGCACGCCGAAACGTATGTCTCCTTCTGCATGTTTTACGCAGCTAAACACAAACTGCTCTGCTAAGTTAAGCGCATCTTCGGAACCTGCGTTGTTTAAAACGGCGCCTATAAAAGCGGACGCAAATAAATCCCCAGTGCCGGGGAAACTTCCAGGTACAAAGGGATGGAAAACATTGAAGATTTTTTCGTTCTCTAAAAGCGCCGCTCCTATAGAATTGTAATAAGGCTTAATGCCTGTAAGAACAACATTGCATGAAAAACGGTCTTTTAAACGCTGCAGCGCTTCCTTGCTGTCAGGAAGGCTGTTAAAAGGAATATCAAGCAGTATGGACGCTTCCGTTCTGTTTGGGAATATCCAGTCGGCATTCTGGCACAAGTCCTTCAAGCCTTCGCACTGCTCGCTGCTTATGGACTTATACCGTCTGCCGCCGTCTCCCATAACAGGGTCTATGTATATTTTGGCGCCTCGTTCTTTAAAGCGGCTTATAAGCGTTTTTATAATCGGAATCTGTTCGCTTTGAGCTATATATCCTATATATACGCCGTCTACGCTTTGCAAAATATTATCCCAGTGGGAAATTATTTTCTCCATTTCATGCGTGAGGTTTTTTTTAAACGGATTATCAAAACCGGTATGGCTGCTCAGCAATGCCGTAGGCAGAGGATATGTCTGAACGCCTAAACATGAAAGCACAGGCAGGGCGACAACAAGCGAACACCTGCCCACGCAGGACAGGTCTTGAACAGTTATAAGAGTTTTGCCCATTAAATAGGGCGTTCCTTTCCCATAAAACACGCTGCAAGCGTGCCGGGCCCGCAGTGCGCGCCTATAACGGGGCCGACGTGATACAGTTTTATATGACCCTTTGCTTCAGGCAGAGCCGCTTCAAGCATTTTTTCAAGCTCTATGGCGCTTGGTTCAATATCCGCATGCATTATAACAATAGTCTGTTTATCCGGATCGATTATATTTTCAACCGTTTTTTCTACTATTGTTTTAAGGGCTTTTTTATACCCCTGCACCTTGCTTTCGGGCACCATTTTGCCGCATCTGCCCATAGTCAGTATGGGTTTTATGTCTAACATGGAACCGAAAAACGCGCTTGTTGAAGTTATCCTGCCTCCGCGCTTAAGGTATATCAAATCTTCAACAGTAAGCCATGTCTGCGCCCTGAAGCGGTTTTCCAATACCCACTGCTCTATTTCTTCCATAGAGGCGCCGTTCAGGTACATATCATGCGCGTGTAACACAAGTAGTGTCATTGGCATGCTTATAGACAGGGTATCCACTACAAGGAATTTGCGCTCCGGATATTTTTCAAGCAGAATTTCACGCGCCTCATAGATGTTTTTAATGGTGTTTGACATCTGAGAAGAAAAAGCTATAAAAAGCAGATCCTTTTCTTTAAGAATAGGCTCAAAATAATCAAGATATACTGCTGTTGGGAGCAGAGAAGTAATAGGAGTGCTTCCTTCGCGCATACGCTTAAAAAGCGTTTTTTCCTGACCTGTTTTGCCGTTGTCGTCTAAATATTCAACGCCGTCCAAGGTGTAGGGCATTTGTACTACAGGTATATTGCGTTCCTGCGCTATATTAAAAGGCAAGTCGCTATCGCTGTCTGTCATAAATACATAATCAGGTGTCATCGCAGTACTCCTTTTCTAAGGCAAAGCCTTTAAGTTATTTCGATTATATCATTACAAAGTAGGTTCTGCAAGCAAGGCTTATACCTTGGGTGTTTGCTTGACGAAAGACTTACAAATAGCTTATCATATCTCTAACATGGAGGTGCGCTATGACAATATCAGACATCGTTTCCATACTGGACGCCCGTATATTATGCGGAGAGGACAAACTGTCAACGGAAGTGCACAGCGCCTGCTGCTCGGACCTTATGAGCGATGTGCTTGCTTTTGTCAATGAAAAAACCGTTTTATTAACTGGTCTTACCAACATGCATGTTTTAAGAACCGCAGAAATACTGGACCTTAAATGCATAGTTTTTGCAAGGGGCAAAGTGCCGAATGAAGATATTATTTTAAGGGCTAAGGAAATGAACCTTGTCGTAATTACAGCTGACAAAACCATGTTTACCTGCGCCGGGCTTTTGTACGAGGGCGGGCTGCGCGGCGCCGCCATGACATGGAAGGCGGATGAGCAGATGTGATACAAAAAACATACGGCGTTCAAAAGGGCGATTATTTAAGAGCTGGCGAAGCGAGCGCAAGCATAAAGCGGGTTTTAAAGCAGCTTGGCATAGCGGGATCGGTTTTAAGGCGCGTCTCCGTCGCCGCATACGAAGTTGAAATGAACCTTGTAATTCATTCCTCAGGCGGAGAAATAGAACTGCTTATCAGCGACGATATTATTTTGATTAAATCAAAGGATAAAGGCCCCGGTATAGAAAACATAGAAAAAGCCATGGTGGAGGGCTATTCCACCGCGGATTCCGTAGCCCAGGGAATGGGCTTTGGAGCGGGCATGGGTCTTCCCAATATGAAAAGAAACGCTGATGAATTTAATATAGAATCCGTTTTTGGCAAAGGAACGGAAATAACAATGGGCTTTTATACAGAAGGAAGCAAGACATGAATAAACGTCTTCATTCCGTCATGCTCGACGCGAGCCGATGCAAGGGATGCACCAAATGTCTTAAAAAATGCCCTATGGAAGCCATACGCGTGCGCGAGGGCCGCGCGCATATTATGGACGAAAGGTGTATAGACTGCGGCGAATGCATACGCACATGCGGTTACCATGCGAAGATAGCCATGACGGACGATTTTTCAATTATCGAAAACTATAAATATAAAATAGCGATACCCGCGCCTTCCCTGTACGGGCAGTTTGACAGGGTAAAAAACATAGCCACTATACTTGAAGCGCTCAAGCGCATAGGATTTACAGAAGTGTACGAGGTTGCGAAAGGCGCGGACGTCGTAACGCGCTATGTAAGGGAAAGGCTTAAATCAGGCGATAACCCAAAGCCTCTCATTTCTTCCGCATGCCCTGCCGTAACGCGCATGATACAGCTTAAATTTCCTACGCTCATACCAAACATTATAAATGTCCGCCAGCCCATGGAAGTGGCGGCGATGATGGCAAGAAAAGAGTTTGCAAAAAAATATGGAGTAGACAAAAAAGAAATAGGCGTATTTTTTATAAGCCCGTGCGCCGCGAAGGTTACCGCTGTGCGCAACCCAATAGGTCAGAAAGGCTCTGACGTTGACGGAGTAATATCCATGCTGGATGTCTACGCAAGGCTGTACCCTGTGCTTGCTAAAATGCCGGAGGAAAAAAACGTTAATATAGCTACGCCGTTTGGCGTGGCGTGGGCGAACGCCGGCGGCGAAACGACGGCCTCCAGGGCAAACAGATCAATGGCGGTTGACGGCATAGAAAACGTGATGCATGTTCTTGAGGAAGTGGAAAACGGCAAGATGAGCGACCTTGACTATTTTGAAGGCTCCGCTTGCCCGGGCGGCTGCGTGGGAGGACCGCTTACATATGAAAACCAGTATGTAGCGAGAAACCGCGTGCTGTTTCTTATGGATAAGCTTCCAAGGCGCGACGTAAACGAGGCGGTGCCAAACAGCGTACTTAATTCATACAGTTTAGAGCTTGATGAAAATATATGCGCCAACCGTTCAATGCAGCTTGACACTGAAATATCATCTGCAATAGAAAAGATGGAAAAAATAAATGAAATAGTTGAAAAACTGCCTGGCTACGACTGCGGTTCCTGCGGTTCGCCAACGTGCCAGTCTTTTGCAGAAGACATAGTCGGCGGATATTACACAATTACAGACTGTATATTCATACTGCGCGACCGCCTTAAAATTATGGCGCAGCAAATGGTAGACATGTCAAGCACGAAAAGAGAATAGGAGAAATTATGACGGCGGATAATATACAGGAGCTGCTTAACGCAAGTAAACTAAATTCAGCAGATTCAAATAAAGAAGCCAGGTGCGGCTACGCGTGCGACCTTTTAAGCTGGGTAATGGCTAAGGCGCAGCCTGGCTGCGTGTGGGTTACTGTGCAGACGCATATGAACGTTATCGCTGTTGCAAGCCTTAAAGAAATGAGCTGCATAGTGCTTCCTGAAAACACTTTAATGCAGGAAGGGCCCCTTAAAAAGGCCGATGAAGAAAATATAGCCGTTTTTTCAAGCCCGTTAAGCGCTTATCAGATCTGCGCACTGCTTGCTTCAAACGGCCTGCCCTCCTGCTGATGGTTTATTACGACCTGCACATACACAGCTGCCTGTCGCCTTGCGGAGACGATGATATGACGCCAAATAATATCTGCGGCATGGCGTACGTAAAAGGGCTTAACTGCATTGCTTTAACGGACCACAACAGCGCGGGCAACGTGCGGTCAGCATACAATGCGGCTAAAAAATTCAATATAAATTTAATCGCCGGCATAGAGCTTACCACCGCGGAGGAAGTGCATCTTCTTGGCTATTTCCCGGACGTCGACAGCGCGGAACAATTTAACTTAAGCCTTCTTCCGTACAGGCGGCATATAAAAAACAGGCCGGATTTTTTTGGCGCGCAGCTTTATATGGATGAAAACGATAATATTATTAAAGAGGAAGAAGAGCTGCTCATATCCTCGCTTACAATCACTTTTGACGATGCCGTAAAAAAGATAAGAGACTGCAACGGCGTACCCGTACCCGCGCATATATATAGAAGCAATGGCGTAGTGCCTATGTTAGGTTTTATTCCTGAAAACGCAGGCATAAATACGGTTGAAATAAAAAATGGCGAAAAGGCTCCCAAAGGTCTGAGGGCCATTTTTTCTTCAGACGCGCATTATCTTGAGAACATATCAGAAAGGGAAAGCGCGCTGCCGTGCGCAAACAATACGGCGGATATATTGGAATACTTGGGGAAATCCATATAGCGGGACAAAAAATGCCCGAACGGGACATTAATATGTATTTTGTTTCATTAAATACAGTTTTAAGACTCGCTTTTATGATAGAATATGTAAGGATAATTCGTTTTAGGAGGGCTGCACATTGTCTGATGAACAAAAAATGCAACAGATAGAAGAATATATAGCGGAAGTTAAAGGAGACCATGCTGCTCTTATGCGCGTAATGCAGTATGTTCAAAATCTGCTTGGCTGCGTGCCTATTGACGTGCAGATAAAAATTGCCGAAGGCCTTGGAGTTACGCTGTCTGAAGTATACGGCGTCGCGACTTTTTATTCCCAGTTTTCTCTTGAACCCAAGGGGAAATATGTTATAAGCGTGTGCCTTGGCACCGCGTGCTATGTGCGCGGAAGCCAGGCTGTTTTAGACAGAATATGCGAGGAGCTTAATATAGAGCCCGGCAGAACAAGCAGGGACGGGAAATTCACTTTGAATGCTACGCGCTGCATAGGCGCCTGCGGTCTCGCGCCGGTTATGACAATAAACGACGAGGTGCATGGAAGAATAACGCCTGACGACGTGCCGGGAATACTTAAGCCTTATCTTGACGAATGAAGGACTTGTCTCTTCATATAACAGATCTTTGCCAAAACAGCATTGCCGCTGAAGCTAAAACAATAAAGCTGAGCCTTTCATTAAAAAAAGACGTGCTGTTTTTACAGATTAAAGACGACGGCAAAGGTATGTCGCAGGAAAAAGCCGAGGAAGCGTTAAGCCCGTTTGTAACGAGCCGAACGACAAGAAAGATAGGCCTTGGCATACCGTTTGCAAAACAGAGCGCGGAGCAGAGCGGCGGCGATTTTACAATAACAAGCGAGGAAAATAAGGGAACTCAAATTAAAGCGAGCTTTGTACTGTCCAACATAGACTGCATCCCTCTGGGGGATATAGCCGAAACAGTATCAGGCCTTATGAGCGCGAACGAAAACATAAACTTTTTGTTTGAAGCTTCGTCATTGGACAAGCGCTTTTCAGTTTCAACAGAGGAGCTTAAAGAAATTTTAAACGGAGTGCCGCTGTATGAACCGCAGGTTGCCCTTTGGCTTAATGAATACATTAAAGAAAACATTTTGGAAATATTTGGAGGTTACTTGACGTGAAAACTCTTGAAGAGCTACAAAAAATAAGGGAAAGAACGCTTAAAAATATAAACATGCGCAAGGACGATAAAAGCGGCGTTACGCGTGTTGTTGTAGGCATGGCTACATGCGGCATTGCCGCAGGAGCGCGCCCTGTTATGCAGGCGTTTATAGAGGAAGCGGCCCTGAGAGGCTTGAGCCATGTGCAGGTTACGCAGACGGGCTGCATAGGCCTTTGCCGTTACGAGCCTATGGCGGATGTTTTTGTACCAGGAGAGGAAAAGGTAACCTATATAAACCTGACGCCTGAAAAGGCAAGGCGCATAGTGCTTGAACATATAGTGAACGGCAGCGTAGTTACGGAATATACGATAGGCACAGCGGAAGCAAACAAATAAGGAGGCAGCATGGAATTATTTCGTTCGCACGTGTTGGTATGCGGTGGTACAGGGTGCACGTCTTCAGGATCCCACCTTATACTTAAGCAGTTTGAAACACAGCTTGAAAAACATAATCTGGAAAAAGAAGTAAAGGTGGTTCAAACGGGCTGCTTTGGTCTTTGCGAAGCTGGGCCTGTTGTTATAGTGTATCCGGACGGCACGTTTTATTCTCACGTAAAGCCGGAGGACGTTCAGGAAATAACGGAAGAGCATCTTTTGAAGGGCCGTGTGGTACGTCGCCTTATATATAAGGAAAAAGGGGAAACGCATGACGCGGGAAAGCCTCTTGATGAAATACCTTTTTATAAACATCAGACTAGGGTCGCTCTGCGCAACTGCGGCGTAATAGACCCTGAAAATATAGACGAGTACATAGCTTTTGACGGTTATAAAGCGCTTGCTACATGCCTGCTAGAAAAGAAACCGCAGGACGTTATAGACATTATCACACAGGCAAACCTTAGAGGCAGAGGAGGCGGAGGCTTTCCTGCCGGCAAAAAATGGCAGTTTGCTGCAAACAGCAAATCCAATAAAAAATATGTAGTATGCAACGCGGACGAGGGAGATCCAGGCGCGTTTATGGACAGGTCAATATTGGAGGGCGACCCTCACAGCGTGCTTGAAGCTATGACGATATGCGGCTATGCGATAGGATCCGACGAAGGATACATTTATGTCCGCGCCGAATATCCTATCGCCGTTAAAAGGCTCGAAACGGCTATAAGCCAGGCGAGGGAATACGGCCTCTTAGGGGAAAATATATTAGGAAGCGGCTTTAACTTTGATATAAATTTAAGGCTTGGCGCGGGCGCCTTTGTATGCGGCGAAGAGACGGCGCTTATTGCTTCCATAGAAGGAAAACGCGGCGAGCCAAGGCCAAAGCCTCCGTTCCCCGCCGTTGCAGGCTTGTTTAACAAGCCCACCAACATAAACAACGTTGAAACTTACGCAAACGTCCCACAGATTATAAACAAAGGCGTTGAATGGTTCCGCTCATTAGGGACGGAAAAATCGCCGGGCACAAAGGTGTTTGCGTTAGGCGGTAAAATAAACAACACTGGCCTTGTTGAAATACCTATGGGCACGCCGCTTAAAAAGATAATATATGATATAGGCGGCGGCATACCTAAAGGAAAGAAATTTAAGGCTGTGCAGACGGGCGGCCCTTCAGGGGGCTGCATACCTGCGTCCATGCTTGACGTTCCCATAGAATATGATTCCTTAATTAAAATAGGCTCTATGATGGGATCAGGCGGCATGATAGTTATGGATGAAGACAACTGCATGGTTGATATAGCCCGCTTCTTCCTGGACTTTACCGTTGAAGAAAGCTGCGGCAAATGCACGCCGTGCAGGATAGGCACCAAACGCATGCTCGAAATACTTAACAGAATTGTAGAAGGAAAAGGAAGAGACGGCGATATAGAGGCGCTCGAGGATCTTGCAACCACTATAAGCTCTTCAGCGCTCTGCGGATTAGGCCAGACTGCGCCTAACCCCGTGCTTTCAACGTTGCGCTATTTCAGAGACGAATACGAAGCGCATATATACGAAAAACGCTGCCCGGCTCACCAATGCAAGAAGCTGGTCCACCTTGAAATAACAGACAGCTGCAGGGGATGCACAGCGTGCTCAAGGGTATGCCCGGCTGACGCCATATCAGGCGAAGTAAGGGAACAGCATCACATAGATACGGATAAGTGCATAAAGTGCTTTTCCTGCATTGAGAAATGCCGCTTCGGCGCCATTGTAAAGGTTTGATGGGAGGACATGACATGGTAACATTAACGATAGACGGCAGACAGGTACAGGTAAAAGACGGCACTTCTGTTCTTGAAGCTGCAAGGCAGGCGAACATACATATACCCACTCTTTGCTTTTTAAAGGGCATAAACGCCATAGGCGCCTGCCGCATGTGCGTTGTAGACGCGGGAGCTAAAAACCTGCAGGCGAGCTGCGTTTTGGAAGCCCGCGAAGGCATGGTGGTAAAGACAAATACGCCAAGGGTGCGAAAGGCGAGGAAAACTATATTAGAGCTTATTTTGAGCAACCATGACAAGAAATGCCTTTCATGCGTTCGCAATCAAAGCTGCGAGCTGCAAAAATTAGCCATGGATTTAGGCATAGACGATGCGGACCGCTTTAACGGCGAAGACAACAAGTTTGAAATAGACCACAGCTCAAAATGCATAGAGAGGGATAACAACAAATGCATACTGTGTCGCCGCTGCGTCGCCGTATGCAGCAACATACAAGCCTGCGGCGTAATAGGCCCTGTGCATCGCGGCTTTAAAACGAGCATAGAATCTCCATGGGAGCTGCCTATAAATTCAACTGCGTGCATAGGGTGCGGCCAGTGTGTGGTATCCTGCCCGACGGGCGCTCTGCGCGAAACGAGCGAAATTGATCGCGTGTGGGATATGCTTGCAGACGACAAGCTTCATGTGGTTGTGCAGACAGCGCCTGCCGTGCGCGCGGCGCTGGGAGAAGAATTCGGCATTAAAATGGGCACGAACGTGACGGGCAGAATGGTGGCCGCCTTAAGGCGCCTGCACTTTGATAAGGTGTTTGATACGGATTTTGGGGCGGACCTTACCATTATGGAGGAAGCTGAAGAGCTTATAGTCAGGATAAAAAACAACGGCGTGCTGCCTATGATTACTTCATGCTCACCTGGATGGATAAACTTCTGCGAAGCCTATTACCCGGAATTTATAGAAAACCTTTCATCATGCAAATCTCCCCATGAAATGCTCGGCGCTGTTATAAAAAGC
The DNA here is from genome assembly GCA_964518875.1 of uncultured Oscillospiraceae bacterium. Lineage (GTDB taxonomy): Bacteria > Bacillota > Clostridia > Christensenellales > Aristaeellaceae > DTU024. Next base: position 124,282 of record CAZFHI010000003.1, on the reverse strand, counting down.
TACTATGCTCAAAAAACGAACATACCTGTAGAAAACATACGCGTTGTATCCGTAATGCCGTGCACGGCCAAAAAGGGCGAAGCAAGGCGCCCGCAGCTTTCCACAGACGGCCATCCTGACGTAGACGCCGTTATAACCACAAGAGAGCTTGCGCGGATGATTAAAGCTTCAAGCATAGACTTTGTAAATCTTCCTGATGAAAGCTTTGACCCTGTGCTTGGGGAAAGCACAGGAGCCGGCGTAATATTTGGCGCAACGGGCGGCGTTATGGAAGCGGCGCTTAGAACGGCGTATGAAAGTCTCACAGGGGAAACGCTTGAAAATTTAGACTTTACCGCGGTAAGAGGTATTGCCGGAATAAAGGAAGCGTCGGTAAAAATAGGAGGGCAAACCATCAATGTGGCTGTTGCAAACGGAACGGCGAACGCCAAAAAGCTTTTAGATAGCGTTAAGTCTGGTGAAAAGCAGTATCATTTCATAGAGGTGATGGGCTGCCCGGGCGGATGCGTAAACGGAGGCGGCCAGCCTGTTGTTCCTTCGCAGCTAAAGCTTGAAATCGACCCGCGTTTAGAGCGCGCAAAAGCGCTTTACAGGGAGGATGCTGAAAAAACGCTTAGAAAGAGCCACGAAAATCCAAGCATAATAAAAATATACTCTGAATTTCTTAAAGAGCCTAACAGCTATATAGCTCACCATCTTCTGCATACGAGCTACAGCGAGAAACCAAAATATAAAATTACTACAAACATTCAATAAACAATTAAGCATTAAGCTGCCATAGAGCAGCTTTTGCTATTAAAGGAAAGGAGAGATATATGGCGTTTTTAAAATGTACGCATTATGCGAAAACGCTTTCTATGAACTGCGACTTTTACGCCGTAATTCCGGAAAAGGGCGAAGCGCCTTACAAGACTGTCTATCTTCTGCACGGCTTGTCAGATAACGCCACATGCTGGACGCGCTATACATCGTGCGAGCGATATGCAAAGGACAATAATCTTGCTCTTATTATGCCTGACGGAGACAGAAGTTTTTATACAGACATGAAAAGGGGCAATAAATACTATACTTATTTAACAAAAGAGCTGGTAACGCAGTGCGAACGCTTTTTTCCGGCGCTGAGCCGCAAAAGGAAGGATCGCTTTATAGCCGGCCTTTCAATGGGCGGATACGGCGCCATTAAGGCTTCGTTAGAAAGCGGGCTGTTTTCAAAATGCGCCGCTTTTTCCGCGGCCATAGATATGCAAAAGCGCATAAACGATGAAGAAAGGCGCGAAATGTTTGAAAACATATTCGGAAGCGCGCAGGAATATAAAAATTCAATAAACGATATTTATTTCACGGCAAAAAATATAAGCTTTGAAAAACCTGAATTTTTTATGTCGTGCGGCACTGATGACAGGCTTTACAAAGAAAATGCGGACTTTTACAATTATCTGCTTTCTTTAAATTATAACGTAACCGCGCTTAAACAGGAGGGCGGGCATACATGGGACAACTGGGATGAGGCGGGCAAGCGCGCTTTCGCCTGGTTTGTGAGGAATTGACATGGCGTTTATAGAATTAAGTTTTTTTTCAGATACGTTGCAGAAAGAAGAAAACGTTAACGTTATTTTGCCGCATGGAGATTATGATGCAGAAAACTTTCCGCCGCGCAAAACGCTTTATCTTCTTCACGGCGCTTACGGAAACTATAACGACTGGATGCGCCGTACGGGTATAGAGCGCTATGCGCAGGAAAAGGGACTGTGCGTTATAATGCCGAGCGGCTATCTGTCAGGGTACATGGATATGCTGCACGGAGGAAAATTTTACGAGTACGTAGTGGACGAGCTTCCGCGCAGGATGAAATCCTTCTTTCCTATTTCGGATAAAAGAGAGGATACCTATATAGCCGGCCTTTCAATGGGAGGAACAGGATCGCTTATTCTGGGCTTATCGCGTCCTGAGCAGTACAGCGTTATAGGCTCGCTTTCAGCCGGCATGGAATATCTGTACGACTTTTTAGACGATGAAATTATTTTGGACGAGCGCGACGGAAAACAGGAGTACAGAAAACAGGTTTTTGAAAACGCTGAAAAAATAGCTTCTGGCGAAAAGCCCAGTGTTAGAATATTTATGTCCATAGGTACGGAAGATTCCCTTCTTGACAAGGCGCGTGAAACGAAAAATTATATTTATTCACTTAAGGGCGACGGAATAGAATTAAGCTACAACGAATCCAAAGGACGCCATAACTGGGAATTCTGGGACAGGGAAATAAAGAACTTTTTAAACTTCCTGAATATTTCAAATATTTATGATGCGCATTGATCGCATCTGAAGAACAGCTTGCGCACGACTTTATAAAATAAACAACAAAAGCGTATTTCTTGTCTTATGCGCGCAGGCTGTCTTTATATGCGTAAATAATGCCCTTGCAAAGTTGCTATGGCAAGGGTAGAATGATAAAAACCAGTTTTAAGGAGTGCAAAATGGATTACAGGCAGGCGGCAAAAGAATTTTGTGAAAATGAAACGCAGTTTCATCTTGGAGTTATACCTACAGAACAGCCAAACCCTATTACCAGAAATTTAAGCGCCATTATAGCTAAAGATACGGCGGCAGGCGTAAAATGCATATTGGATGCAGATGTAAATATTTCAAAAGTCGCAAGGGAAACCTTTAAAAGCCCTGCATATAAGGCGCTTGTTAACGACATAGTCCGTTGCATGGACGAAGAAAAAACGGTTCTTTTTTCAAGCGTTGGAGCTTCCGGCAGGATGGCAATACAGCTTGATGCCGCATGGCGCAAATACTTCCTTAATTTAACGCAGATACTGCCTGAACATAGAGACCGGTTTTTAAGGCTTATGGAAGTAACAAACAGCTTGACTACCGGAGGCGACAGGGCGCTTGTTCAGGCGGTTGAAAACTTTGAAGACTATATGGCATTCGGCGCGCGCCAGATAGAAGAAGCTGGCGTAGGCGAGGGGGACGTGGTTGTCGCGCTGTCGGAATGCGGTCTTTCTGCGTCAATAAACGGCTCTGCCATAGAAGCGGACAGGCGCGGTTGCAATACCTATTATCTTTATTGCAACCCTAAAGAAATTCTTACCAAATACCTTGAGCGCTGCCGTAAAGTGTTCGAAAGAGAGAACATAGTCTTTATGCCGCTTTACGTTGGCAATATGGCGGTCGCGGGCTCTACGAGGATGCAGGTAACGACTATAGAACTGCTTGTCGCAGGAGCCGCTCTTGAAATGGCGGCGGATATATGGCTTAAAAAAACGCTTACTGAAGATGAATACTCTTGCCTTGGAACGGTTTCGTTAACAGGAAACGGATATGCGGACGCCTTTGAAGATTTAAGCAAAGGCTTGCGAACAGGCGAAGCGTTGAAGGGCCTTGCAGACGCCGTAACAGTAGAAGCGGACACATACATAAAAGGCGGCCTTATAAGCTATGCGACGCATGAATACCTTTTAGACATAATGACGGATACCACGGAGCGCCAGCCAACCTTTACTCTGCCGCCCTTCAGAAAAAAAGGAGAAAAAGGTCCTTTAAGCTGGGCATACATTAAGGACCCTCTTTACCCGAGCGACGTGGCGTGGCAGCATGTGTTTTTGCGACCGGTAAAAGGACTTGACTGGAAAAGGGAAGACTATATACAGATGAATGCTGCGAAAAGTATTATAAACAACCCGCCGAAGGTTGGCGGAGAAGAAGTGTTTAAGTACGATATAGGATGCAGCAGCGATCCAAGCCGCCGGGAACAGCGCCCGGCAGGGCTTGTGCTTGTAGATATAAACGGCTCCTTCAACAAAAAGGCCTGGGATTGGGCGCAAAAGGAAGGGAAAAATTTTGACTTTGTCACGGCTTTTCGCTTTGGAGACATACCTTCTTCAACCTTAGCGCAAAACGAAGTAAAAGTGCCTGTAAAGCTGCCGCGCACGAGCATGGAGCTTATTACTCATCTTATGGTTAAGCTTGCTTTTAACGTGCTAAGCACCGCTACAATGGCTAAGATGGGCAGAGTATGGGGCAACTGGATGATACAGGTTCTACCCACAAATAAAAAGCTTATAGACCGCAGCACGAGGATTATATCCAACCTTATGGACATACCCTATGAAAAGGCGTGCGAAGAATTTTTCAAAAGCTACTATTCAAGAGAAGAGGACCAGCAGTACCGCGAAAGCTATGTTGTAGAAACCCTTAACCGCTTAGGCTTTGACCCTGAGGAGGAGCGCTGATGAAAACGGGCTTTGACAGCGAAAAGTACAAGGAACTCCAGTCTGCCGAAATAAAAAAACGCATAAACTATTTTGACGGCAAGCTGTACCTTGAATTAGGCGGCAAGCTGTTTGACGATTTCCACGCGTCAAGGGTGCTTCCTGGGTTTAAGCCTGACAGCAAGATAAGCATGCTTCTCAAAATGAAGGACCAATGCGAAGTAATAGTATGCATAAACGCGTGCGACATAGAAAAAAACAAGACGCGCGGCGATCTTGGCATAACTTACGATGCCGATGTTTTGCGCCTTATAGACGCGTTTACGGCGTGCGGCTTTTTAGTGTCCGGCGTTGTAATTACGCAGTATGGCAAGCAAAAAAGCGCGCAGAATTTCAGAAGGAGACTGCGCAACCAGGGCATGAACGTTTACATACATTACCCCATACACGGCTACCCTTCGGATACAGCGTTCATAGTGTCGGACAAGGGTTACGGCAAGAATGACTTTGTAAAAACAGAGCGTCCGCTTGTACTTGTTACGGCTCCAGGGCCCGGATCCGGCAAAATGGCGGTATGCTTAAGCCAGCTCTACCACGAGCATAAAAACGGCAAAAGAGCGGGCTATGCCAAATTTGAAACGTTCCCAATATGGAACCTTCCGTTAAATCACCCTATAAATATGGCCTATGAAGCCGCTACCGTGGACCTTGGCGATGTAAATATGATAGATCCTTACCATTTGCAGGCGTACAATATACAGGCTGTAAACTACAACCGCGATATAGAGGTTTTCCCGCTGCTCAACAATATTTTCAGACTTATTTTAGGCCGTTCTCCATATAAATCTCCAACGGAGATGGGCGTAAACATGGTAAAATATGCTATTACAGACGAGGAAACGTGCATTGAAGCCGCTAAGCAGGAAGTAATACGCAGGCTGTATAATGCGCTATGCGAGCGCCGCAAAGGCCTTAAAGGCGATGAAGAGGTACAGAAGTTAAGGCTTATTTCCCAGCATCTTGAGCTTACGGATGCAGACAGGCCTGTGCTTGCCGCCGCAAGGAAAAGGGCGCAGCAGACCGGAGGGCCCGCTGCTGCAATACAGCTGCACGACGGAAAGATTATTACGTCTAAAACAAGCTCTCTTTTAGGCGCCTCATCTGCGCTTATACTAAACGCTCTTAAATATTTAGCAGGCATAGAAAAGCCCAAAAAGCTTATACCGCCTGAAGTAATAGGCCCTGTGCAGAGCCTTAAATGCGACTACTTAGGCAATAACAACCCAAGGCTGCACAGCGACGAAATACTTATAGCCCTGTCAATAACAGCAGCGGGGAGCGAGGAAGCGATGCTTGCCATGAAGCAGCTGCCTAAGCTTAAAGGCACTGAAGTGCATACATCGGTAATACTTTCGCAGGTGGACGAAAATATATTCAGAAGGCTTGGCGTAAATTTAACGAGCGAGCCGCAGTACCAGACAAAAAAGCTTTACCATAAGTAAAGTAAGCTTAGAGCAAACCCCGCTAATTTATTTATTTAAAATGCTGCGACAAAGGATAAATTTTTCTTTTAAAGAATTATTTAAAAAGCTTCTTCCCGCAAACAAGCCGGAAATATATCTCGCTTTAAAAAACGACATGCCAGGGGAAAGCTCTTTAGGAATAAAACACACTTTTGTGTATAATATTCGAGTGAGGAACGGTGCCGCGAATTATACGGTTGGCTATATAAGTCTGCGAATAGGCGAAGGAGCGCCGCTTTACTACTTAGGTCATATAGGCTATAGGATAGATAAACCGCATCAGGGACACGGGTATGCAAAAAAAGCGGTGGAGCTTATAAAGCCAAAAGCGCGCATGGCCGGCATGTTAAGCCTTGCAATCACATGCGACGTGGATAATATACCTTCCCGCAAAACCTGCGAAAACGCTCGCTGCGCGTTTGAACAGATAGTTGATGTGCCGCCGCTTTACAGCGAAATATGTATGGGTTCAACGAAAAAGTGCCGCTATATTCTTTTTACTGAGGAGGAACATTGAATACTACAATACAGGGTATAAAAACCTTCTATATCAATACAGGAAACACAGGCAGGGAAAAGCTGCTTGTGCTGCACGGATGGGGCGCTGACGTAAGCGCCATGCTTCCTGTAATAAATATACTTAAGGGTTACTACGACGTAACCGCGTTCGATTTCCCCGCCCACGGCGGAACGGGTATGCCTGAAGGGGACTGGACCGTTAAAAAGTATGCGGATTTTACAGTTGAGTTTATTAATGCTCTTAATTTAAAGGGCTGTAATGTCCTGGCGCACTCTTTTGGGGCGCGCGTGGCGGTTGAAATTGCGGCGAATAAGCCTGAGCTTTTTAACAAAATTATATTAACAGGCGCTGCCGGCATAAGGAAACAGCCTACCGCACAGCAAAGGCGCAGACAGGCAAGCTATAAAATGCAGTCCGCATGGCTTAATCTAATGTCTAAGCTGCCATTTGCCAAAGAAAAAGCCGCTATTTCAAGTGAAAATTTAAGAAAAAAATATTCTTCCAAAGACTACCTTGCGCTTCCTGACAGCATGCGCCAAACGTTTAAAAACATTATCTCATACGATCAAAGAACGCTGCTTAAAAAAATAAAAAATAAAACGCTGCTTATATGGGGCCGCGACGATACGGAGACGCCTCTTATGGCGGCTGAGATTTTTCATAAAGAAATACCTGACAGCCGTTTAGTTATAATGCAGGGCGGGCATTTTGCTTTTGCAAGCTATCCTGCAGCGTTTTGTGATTTTGTGCTGGATTTTATCGGGGAGGACTGAATTTGTTGAGTCAAATTTCGTTGATACTGCTTTGGTATGCGCCCGCGGCCGCATTTGCCCTAATAACGCCCATAACTCTTATGTATTTTCAGCTTAGCAGCTATCAGTTCAGGGGTTTTTTAGCCGCGGTCAAAAGACAAAGGCGCCGCGTCTGGATTCCAGGCATTGTACTAAGCGCCGTAAGCTTTTTAATATGCTTTTTGGCTGATTTGTTATACAGGCAGGGAGGAGCCTGGCAGACTTTAGCTCCTCTTGCGGGCGCGGTAATAATAGTTTTTTCAGGTAGAATCATAGGCAAAAAGGTATATTTAAGCCGCGAAGGCAAAAGCAAACTGCACTTTACCGCCAGAATCAAGCGCTTTTATGCGGCGCTTGCGGTTTTGCTTCTTATCGTTTTTTACGCTGTTAGAAAGCGTGCGCCGCTGCTTGGGCTAAACGCCGTTATGATTTTCCCGGTGCCTTTATGGATGTTTGCCGCGGCAGCTCTCGTGTGGCCTGTTGAGAGGCTTGTGTATGAACTCTATTTTCAGGACGCCAAGCGCATTTTAAAAGAGCGCGACGATGTGCTTGTGATAGGCGTAACAGGAAGCTACGGCAAAACGAGCGTTAAATTTTTTATTAAAACGTTGCTTGATCAAAAATATAATGTTTTGTGCTCGCGCGGAAGTCAGAACACGCCTATGGGCATTGCTAAATGCATAAGAAACGACCTCATGCCTTCGCATAATATATTTATTGCAGAATTAGGCGCGCGCCACAGAGGCGATATAAAAGAGCTTTGCAGGCTTTTAAGCCCTGAAATTGGCGTGCTTACGAGCGTGGGACCTCAACACCTTGAAACATTCGGAAGCCTTGAAGCTATAAAGCAAACTAAATACGATTTAATACGAGCCCTCCCAAAAGACGGCTTTGCCGTATTCGGGGAGGATCACGCTATTGTTCACAATCTTTATAAGCAAACGAGTATAGAAAAAGCGATAGCGGGTACAGACGGGGAAGACGTATGGGCAGAGGACCTGCAGGAAACGGGGCATGACACTACGTTTACGCTGTGTACAAAACAAGGAAAGCGCATACCTGTAACAATGCATGTAAGGGGAGCGCACTTTGCAAACAACGCCCTGATGGCGGCGGCTGTCGCTATGCGCCTTGGCCTGTCTGACAGGCAGATTATGCACGGCATGGAGCTTATATATCCTATACGGCATCGCTTTAAAGTTGAAACGGGAGAAGACGGCGTAAACAGGATCAACAACGGCTACAACGCAAACCCCGTAAGCTCAGCGCAGACGCTAGCGGAGCTTAAAAAGCCGCAGTACAGCGGCCGACGCATCGTTATAACGCCCGGCTTTGTGGAATTAGGTTTTGAAGAAGAACGCTACAACAGAGAATTAGGTGCAAACATAGCCGCTGTTGCAGACATAGTCCTGCTGGTTGGGAAAAAGCGCACAGCGCCTATTGCTGAAGGGCTTATTAACGCAGGCTTTAACAAGGAAGCCATACACAGCTTCGTTTCCCTAAAAGAAGCGAACGCTTATTATGAAACTATAAAAGCCCGCGGCGATTATGTTCTTTACGAAAACGACCTGCCGGACCATTACAGCGAGGTGTAAGATGAAAAAAATACAACTGGGCTTACTGTTTGGAGGGCGCACATGCGAGCACGAGGTATCGGTAATAAGCGCTCTGCAGCTTTCGCATGCTGTCGACCTGTACCGTTATGATTTGTACCCTATATATATAAATAAAAACGGAGAATGGTTCTGCGGCGACGGGCTGCTCGAGCTGTCAAATTACCGCGAGCCTATATTGTTTTCGCAGCCGGGGCTGTATGAAAGATGCTCTCTGGACGTTACAGCCCATTCAGGCGCTCTTACTTCTTGGCAGCCGGGCAAGGGACTTTTTGGAAAGCCAAAGCAAAAAATAATTACGCATTTAGACGTAATTATACCCGTTATGCACGGGCTTCACGGTGAGGACGGCAGCGTGCAGGGAATGCTTGAGCTGGCGGATATACCATATGCTTCAACGGGCATAGTTGGTTCCGCTGTAGGCATGGATAAAATTATAATGAAGCAGGTATTTAAAGGCGCGGGCGTTCCAACGCTTGACGGAGTAAGCGTTTTGCGCAGCGAATTTATTGAAAATAAAAACAAAACGATAGAAGAAATAGAAAAAAAGCTTAGCTATCCCGTTTTTGTAAAACCATGCAATTTAGGGTCGTCCATAGGTATAAGCAGGGCATGTCAAAGAGAAGAGCTTATATCCGCTTTAGAACTTGCATGCGAATATGACAGGCGCATTTTAGTAGAGAAAGGTCTGGACAGCCCGATAGAGGTTAATTGTTCTGTTTTAGGGTTCGATAAAGAAATATGCGCGTCGGTGCTTGAAATGCCGTCAACAGGAGGACAGGCTCTGAGCTTTTTTGATAAATATCTGCGCAGCGGCGGCAGCAAGGGCATGGCGTCTTTAAGCCGTATAATTCCAGCGCCTGTAGACGATGAAATGACAAAAAAAATAAAAGAGCTTTCTAAAAAAGTGTTCAGGCTTTTAGACTGCAAGGGTGTTGTGCGCATAGACTGGATGATAGACGTAAAGACTGATAAGCTTTATATTACGGAAATAAACACTATACCAGGATCCATGGCATTTTATCTGTGGAATAAATCAGACCCGCCAATACGCTATCCGGGGCTTATAGATAAGCTCGTAAAATATGCGATGGAAGCGCATAAAATGAAAAATGAAAACAATTACGCCTTCCAGTCCGATCTGTTTTCCAAGATGAGCTTAACAGGATCAAAAGGCAGCAAGAGCAGCGTGTAAGAAGCGTTTTATGTGAAGCGTTAACAGCGCATGCGCTGAAATTCATATATATATTTGATACACTAAATTTTATATATTAAAAACTTAAACTAAAACATGCATTATTAAAAAAGAGACAAGGCCTGGCCTGAGTCTCTTTTTAAATGTATTAAACAAATTTTTAATCCTTAGGTTTATATGTATATCGCGCGACAAGGCGCGGCATATTGTTATACAGTCCGTAGGCTTCGCCGTATATTGTGTACCGTTTTCCTATTTCCCATGTTGTCTTGGTTTGGTTCTCAAGCAGAACAGGCAGCTCTCCTCCTGTTTTGCCGTCGGATACGTCAAAAATTATAAGCTGGGGCTTATCTGAAACGGCTTCCAGAGCGACCCCCGTCATAACGTAGACCTGCGTTTTCTCAACGCGCTTAGGCAGGTTGGCTAACAGGTCCTGATAACCGAAGCCGTCGTTTAAGGCCCATGCTTTTGTTGTGTATATGTTCGGATTAGGCAGATAATACACGTTGTACTCTATAATGGTTGACTGCTTGCCGGGATAGTCCGCCTGTATGCGTATTGTATTTGTGCCGAAATGGTCAAAAATTGCGTCAAAGCTGAACTCTCCTGTGGAATTAAGCTTTGAAGTATCAAGGTTTTTATGCGGGGTTAAAACGGTAACGGCAGCGCCCGCCCTTGTGGTTGCAAATATGGACATCCTGCTTAGACTGCTTTCATCGTCAAGGGTAGCGGAAAGGTCCAAGGGTATGTCCTGCACCGCGCGGTATATGGTAATAGTAGTCGTGTTCATACGGTAGTACTGGCTTCTTACCGTTATAATTATATTATTATCGCCTATAGGGTGTATAGGGGCGTTGTAGGATATAAGCCCGTCCTGCGTGTTGACAAATGACGAATAATCTTCCCCGTTTATATACACCTGGCTGTTTGTCATAACCTGAAACTTTATGTTGTAAATAGGCATACTCGTTTCCGTATATAAAGCGCCGGGGCTTATAAGCAGCAGAGGGCTTTGCGGTATGTCTATAGTGTACTGCACTGGAAGCATGGCAACCTGCTCGCCCGTTTCAGAGCGTATATAGGGTGTAAGACTTACTTCCATAGTTTCAGGAAGCCATGTATCTTTATCGGCAGGGTCTTCTTCCTTAAGCTCGTACCAAAAATAATCAGGCACCTGGAAGCTCGCGTAGCCTTCCACAACCATAAAGCTTTTGCGCAATTCCTTTATATATATCTGGGCGCCCTCCTGCGCAGGTATGCGTATGGTGTGGGCTGCCGTGTCGTTTAAAATTGAAGCGGATATTTTTGGCTGCATCTCTTCAGGGATAGTGTTTTTGCGTTCCAGGTAAGGGCGCAATAAGAAAAAATACCCGGCAATAAGAAGCCCCGCCAAAAACAGTATTATTGCCAATATCGGCAATATGCGCCTTGCTCCAAAGCTTGCGGACCTTCTGAAAGATTTCTTTTTGAATTTATAGCTTCCCGCAGGACGTCCGCTCATTCCGAATTCAGTTGAGGGGCTGTAATAAGTAGGGCTTTCAGTAAACCCGTCGTAATCTATGTGCCTGGATAAATTATAGGGGTCGTACTCGGCGTTGCTGTAATAGAAGCGCCCGCTGTCCTGCGCGGAGCTTTTGTTACCGCTTGACTTACGCAGCTGCGCCTGTTTTTCTTCGCCGCGTCTTTTGCGTTCGCGGTAGCTGCGCATTTCAAGGGCGAGCCTGTCCTTTGGGTCCTCTTTAGGTATTTCGTTGCCGGATTCATCTATTTTATACTGCACCGCTTCAGTTTCCTGTGTTTTTTGAAGCGTATTTTCAAGCGCCTCGACAGGCTGAAGAGTTTCCTCGATGTCTTCATGGGGCAGAGGAGCGCCGCATCTGAAACATTTTGGCAGCGAAGCCCTGTTCCACTGGCCGCAGTTGGGACATTTCAATTTTTTTCATCTCCAAGCTTAAGCACGGCAATAAAAGCTTCGCTCGGTATTTCCACAGAACCGAATTGACGCATGCGCTTTTTGCCTTCCTTTTGCTTTTCGAGCAGCTTTTTCTTCCTGCTTATGTCCCCGCCATAGCACTTGCTCAATACGTCCTTGCGAAGCGCTTTAACGGTTTCTCTGGCTATTATTTTGCCGCCTACGGCTGCCTGTATAGGTATTTCAAACTGCTGGCGCGGTATTACATCCTTAAGCTTTTCGCACATGGAGCGGCCGCGCTGGTAGGCTCTGTCCTTATGCACTATCATAGTAAAGGCGTCGCATACCTCCCCGTTAAGAAGTATTTCAAGCTTTACAAGCTCGCTGTCCTTGTAGCCGGATATTTCATAATCGAGCGAAGCGTAGCCGCGGCTTCTTGATTTTAATGAATCAAAAAAGTCGTATATAACTTCATTTAAAGGCAGTTCATAATTAAGCTTTACGCGGCCGTCTTCGTACTGCATATCTTTGAACACGCCGCGCTTATCCTGGCAAAGCTCCATAAGCGTGCCAACATAGTCCTGCGGCGTATAAATTGTAGCGTTTACAAAAGGCTCGCGCATGATTTCTATGCTGTTTACAGGCGGCAGATGCCCGGGGTTATCTATGTGCAGCGTTTCGCCGTCTGTTGTTATAATTTCATATATTACATTTGGAACGGTTGTTATAAGGTTAAGGTTGAACTCCCTCTCAAGCCTTTCCTGTATTATTTCCATATGCAGAAGCCCCAAAAAACCGCACCTGAAGCCATAGCCTAGCGCTGCGCTTGTTTCTGGCTCATATATAAGAGAGGCGTCGTTCATCTGCAGCTTTGCCAATGCGTCCTGCAAAGCTGGATAATCTGCGCCGTCTGATGGGAAAATGCCGCAGAACACCATAGGCGTAACCTTTTTATAGCCCGGCAAAGGTTCTTCCGCAGGGCTTTCCACGTTTGTAATAGTGTCGCCCACGCGTATATCGCTAACTTGTTTAATGGAAGCAGCCACATAGCCTACTTCGCCTGGCAAAAGCTCTTCCTTGGATTTGTAGCCGTTTGACATGAAACCTGTTTCAACTACTTCAAATTCAGCGCCTGTCTGCATCATAAGTATTGGCATGCCTACTTTAAGCGTGCCTTCCATTATGCGCACAAAGCATATTGCGCCGCGATAGTTATCGTATGTTGCGTCGAATACGAGCGCTTTTAAAGGCTTGTTTGCATCGCCTTTTGGCGGCGGAACTTGCTTTACAATTGTTTCCAGCACGTCTTCTATGCCTATGGCTTCTTTGGCGGAAATCCTCGGTGCTTTATCCGCGTCTATGCCTATCATATCTTCTATCTGCTTAGCGGTCAGATCAGGCTGGGCGCTTGGAAGGTCTATCTTATTTATAACAGGAATAATTTCCAGGTCATGCTCAAGCGCCATGTACACGTTCGCAAGCGTCTGCGCTTCAACGCCCTGCGTCGCGTCAACGACAAGTATTGCGCCTTCGCAGGCTGCGAGCGCGCGTGATACTTCGTATGTAAAGTCTACATGTCCGGGGGTGTCTATGAGGTTAAGCATATACGTATGGCCGTCCTTTGCTTTATAGCTCATGTTGACAGCCTTGGACTTTATTGTTATGCCCCTCTCTCTTTCAAGATCCATGGAGTCAAGAACCTGGTTTACCATTTCGCGCTTTTCGAAAACGCCGGTTTTTTCAAGTATTCTGTCCGCCAGGGTGCTTTTGCCGTGATCGATATGGGCAATTATACAAAAATTGCGAATATATTGCAGACTATCTGTCATTCTTCCTCCGTATTGTCATAATGTTTTTGCATTTGCTCGTTTAAAAGGTTTATATTGCCGCAGCCCATTGTTAAAACCAGGTCTCCTTCTTTGCCGTTTTTCAATATAAAATTTTCCGCATCATCAAAGCTCGGAGTAAGATAGGCGTTAATGCCGTTTCTTCGCATGCCGTCAACAAGCATCTGGCTGTTTATTGTGCCGGGGTCCTTTTCTCTTGCGCCGTATATGTCTGTAACAAGCGTAATGTCGGCTTCTGAAGTGCAGGTAAGGTAATCGTCAAACAAGGATATTACGCGGCTGTATGTGTGAGGCTGCATGACGGCTATAATGCGCCTGTTTTGGAGCCTGGCGACCTGAAGCGCGGCCTGCATTTCAGCCGGATTATGGCCATAATCGTGGTACATTTTCATGCCGCGTATGTCTCCCGTATGCTCAAAGCGACGGTGCGCGCCGGTAAAGTTAGCGAGGGATGCAGCGGCAAGCTTTAAATCTCCTTTTATTTCGTAAATGCACGCAAGAGCGGCGACCGCGTGCAGCACGTTAAAGTCTCCGCCTACGTTTAAGCTGGCTTCCGCCATAACATCTCCATGATGCGTTACTTTAAAGAACGGCTTTCCATCTTTATCGTGAACAAGGTCTTTAATCTGCCAATCGCCGCTGCTAAGGCCGAAAGTAACTGCGCGTCTTGGGAGCCTGCTTAAAAGACGCATGGAGCGTTCGTCTTCCGCGTTAGCGATAACAACGCCGTTTGAAGGCAAAAGAGATAAAAAGTCAAAGAACGCCTTTTCCAAATTTTCCATATTGCCGTATGTGTCCATATGGTCCTGCTCTATGTTTAAAAGCAGGGCAATAGTGGGGCTCATATGAAGGAAAGAGCGGTTAAACTCGCAGGATTCGGCAACAAAGTATTCATGCGATCCCGTTCTCGTGGAGCCGCCTATGGCGTCAAGCTGCCCGCCCAGGTGCACTGTGGGGTCCAGGCCTAAGTTTAAAAGAATCTGGGATATCATGGCTCCTGTCGTGGTTTTGCCATGCGTTCCGCAAACGCATATACGCTCTTTAAAGCCCTGCATAAGCTGGCCTAAAAGAACGGCGCGCTCCATCTGCGGTATGTTAAGCTTTTCTGCCTGCATACGCTCGGGATCGTCTTCGTGTATGGCGGCGGAGAACACTACAAGGCTGCTGCCTTCTATTATTTCAGGGTGATGCCCTATCGCAACGGGTATATCCAGAAGCCTAAGTCTTTTTGCGGTATGGCTTTCGCTGGAGTCTGACCCGGTAACGAGAAAACCCTGCTTTTTTAACATTTCGGCAAGGCCGGACATACTGCTCCCGCCTATGCCTATCATGTGCACGCGCTTGCCGACAAAGTCTTTTATATGCATAAACTAAAGCATCCTCCTTCTGCCGCAAAGTATAAGCATATTATACTTAACTCTTTTTATTTTCGCAACAATCAGAGGATTACGGCGTTTGAAGTATGAAAAGGGTAATAGCGAATGCGAGTAATAATAAAAATTGTGAATAAAAAACATTATAAATTGCTTTACGAAAAACTTAAAAAGCGCAGGCAATGCCTGCGCGCTTTAATAAGCAAAAACTTTAGTTGTTTTCTTCGCTTGAATCATCCGTAGCGGATTCGTTTTCCTGCTCGGGCTGTTCGCTTGATTCGGAGCTTTCGGCTTCTTCAGGCTCATTCGCGCCTTCTTTTTCGCCGAGCGCTTCTTTAAACGCGGTCGCCATAGTTGATTCGTAGGGGAGCTCGTCCTCTGTTAAATCAAGGCCGGGTATATCGTCGTTATCTTCAAAGGCCTTTTCTTCAAGCGCCTGGCGTATGCTTAAGCTGATGCGCTTTGCTTCAGGGTCTACGGAAAGTATTTTAACGGTTACTTCCTGTCCTGGAGAAAGTACGCTTTCTATGTTTTCCACACGCTGAGTGCTGATTTGAGAAATATGGGTAAGGCCGTCTACGCCGGGCTCAAGCTCTACAAACGCGCCAAACGGGCATATGCGTACGACTTTTCTTGTTATTATTGAGCCCACAGGGTATTTTTCTTCTATATTATCCCAGGGTTTTGGCTGCAGCTGCTTGTAACCAAGCTGTATGCGCTCTCTTTCCCTGTCAAGGCCGAGTATAAGCACGTCGATTTCCGTATTGGGCTTAAGCACGTCTTCAGGCTTTACGCCGCGAACCCAGCTCAGGTCAGAAATATGTATTAAGCCGTCCACGCCGCCAAGGTCTACAAATGCGCCGAACTTGGCGAAACGCCTTACTATGCCTTTTGTTACTTCGCCGACCTTAAGCTTGCTCCAGGCTTCTTCCTTTGCCTTGTCGTGCTCTTCTATAAGCTGCTGCTTGCGGCTTGCAACTATATGACGCTTTTTGTTGTCAAGCTCAAGAATTTTAAGCTGCACAGTCTTGCCGACAAAGGAGTTAAGGTCTTCTACGAAATGGCGCGCTACGTGGCTTGCCGGTATGAAGGTTCTGAAACCATCCACCGTGGCCAAAAGACCGCCTTTTACTATGCGCTGCACCTGGCCTTCAACGGTTTCGCCTTTTTCGAATTTTTCTACGATTTCGTTCCACTTGCGCCTGCGCAGTATATTGCGCTGGGACACTATTACGTTGCCTTCACCGTCGTTTACCTTTACGATTTCGACCTCGATAGTATCGCCTATTTTGACGTTTTCGTCTATCAGGTCTGATTTTGCCATTATGCCGTCAGATTTAAAGCCTATGTTTACACACACTTCGTCATCTGTAATCTGCACAACCTTGCCTTCGACCTCCTGGCCCTGGCGGATCTTTGCAAAATTATCCACAGCTTCCTGCAAGAGGGTCTTGGGCGTTGAAGGTGTTTCTTCTTTAGCTTCGCCTGTGGCTGCATCTTTTTCTTCTTCCGCAGGTTCCTGAGGAGCGTTCGCACCCTCTTCAGCAGCTTCTTCAGCCGCTTCAGGCTCGCTTGCAGCTTCCTGCGTAGGCTCTGATTGATCGTCGGCTTCGTGTGGGTCGCCGGTGATTTGTTCTACCTGCACAGTCTTATCTTCCGCGCTGTTATCTTGTTGTGCCACAGGCACTGCGGGCTGCTCGTGCGGGTCTGAAACAACAGCTTCTTGCGTTGTTTCTGAAGTTTCGGGTTGACCATTCTCTACCTGGTCGATGCGTTCGTTGTCGTTCATTATGTCGACTACCTCCTTAAGTAACCATTCCGGTGTGGATGCGCCGGCGGTGATTCCAATTTTTATATCCCTATCGGGTTGCAATAAGTGAGACGGGAGTTCCGCCGCACGTTCCACCAAATAAGATTCGGAGCAATGCGCAAGGCATGTTTCGTAAAGCTTGAGTGTGTTGGAGCTGCTTTTGCTTCCAACTACCACCATGCAGTCTGCATATGAAGCTATTTCTTTAGCTTCCTGCTGGCGGCGCTTCGTAGCGGAGCATATGGTGTTCATGCTCCTGACGTGTGGGAAGCGCTTTTTTAAGCCTGCTGCTATTTCTTCAAAAGCGTGCTCTGGGAATGTGGTCTGCGCGACCACAAGCGCTTCGTCAAGCGTAGGGGGCAGGCTGCTTATTTCTTCAGCTGAAGAAATAATATATGTGTCGCCCCGGCACCAGCCGGCCGTGCCTATAATCTCCGGGTGATTCTTATCGCCGATTATTATCACAGGCTTGCCGCTAAGGCTGTAGTTCAAAACGCTTTCGTGCAGCCGCTTTACAAAGGGACATGTGCAGTCCTGCACAAGCTTTGCTGTGGATGCAGCTTCTTGCATTACCCTTTCGGATACTCCGTGGCTCCTTATTACAAGAACCGCGTCCTTTGCCTCGTCTGCTGAATGTATTGGTACAAGGCCCTTTTTCTTAAAGCTCTCAACTGCGATAGGGTTGTTTATAAGGTTTCCAAGAGAAACACATTTTAAACCCTGAGCCTGAGCTTTTTCGGCTACGCTGAGCGCCTTTGACACTGCGAGCCGCACACCCATACAGTAACCCGCATGCTTTGCAATAATCAGCTGCATAACTCCTCTAAAAGCTTACACCAAAATTGTTTTTTAGTCAATAAAAAGGCTGTATCCAAATTACTCATTTTACAAACTTTTTACCTGCCTTTTCCGAAAGATCAAGCGTCGCCGTTCTTATTCTTTCCATTAGCTTTAAACAAACGTCCTTGCTTGTGCCAAGCGGAATCAAATCGTCAAACGGAACTTCGCTTCCTACGTATATGTTGGTGCGGCGAAAGATTCTTGGCTTTCTGTCAAAATAAACCGGTATAACAGGCGCCTGGCTTTTTAACGCTATAAGCCCTGCGCCGCTTTCCAAATCATTAAGCTCATGAGTTTTTTTACGTGTTCCTTCAGGGAATATGCAAAGAACGTAGTTTTGCTTAAGCGCCTTAAGGCACGCGCGCATAGCCCCTATATCGGCAGATTTTCTTTCAACTGGTATCATGCCGAGGCCGTCGACAACCCAGCGCATAATAAAAAAATTGCGCAGGGAAGTCTTGCCTAAAAAACGTATCTGGTGCCATTTGTTGTTGATTGCAATTAGCACAGGGTCGAGCACGCTTTGATGAGCGCTTACTATGATGTATGGGTTTTCTCTGTTGAAGTGCTCTTTGCCAAAGCATCTTGACGGGTAGAATACTTTGGAAAATATGTACAGTATCCACCATGCGACAGTATAAAAAACGTTCCTGTCAGGATTATTTTTTTGCGCCATACACCTTATCTACCTCTGCTATAATTGCCTGGACGGACTCTTCAAAGCTGAGATTGCTCGTGTCTAAAACAACTGCATCGCATGCCTTTTTTAATGGATCAATTTCCCTTGTGCTGTCCTGGACGTCGCGCCTTTTAAGATCTTGCAGAACGTGCTCTAAATCAGGCGCGAGCCCTTTTTTTAAAAGCTGTCTGTATCTTCTTTGCGCGCGCACTTCAGGGCTTGCCGTTAAAAATATTTTGACAGGCGCTTCTTTAAGCACAACAGTGCCAATATCCCGCCCGTCCATTATGACGCTTTGCTTTTGCGCGATTTTGCGCTGCATATGCACAAGATATTTGCGAACGGCTGCAAAACGTGAAACGGAAGAAGCGGCAAGGCCTGCTTCCTCCGTGCGGATAGCGTCTGAAACGTCAACGCCGTTTAACAAAGTTATTTGTTTGTTATTATTGTATTTTGCATCTACAACCGCCTTGCCTTCAAGGCACAGACGCGATACTTTTTCTTCATCGTCGGGCGAAACGCCGCTTTGAAGCGCCGCTAAGCCCACAGCGCGGTACATCGCCCCTGTGTCAAGATGAAGTATATTGAGCCTTGATGCAACACAATTGCAAAGGCTTGTTTTGCCGGAACCAACCGGGCCGTCGACTGCGATAAGCAAATGCTTTTCGTTCATTATTCTTTAACCGCCATAGACTGTGTTAGATCCCAGCCTGCTAAAATAGCGTTCTGATGCGAAACGGCATAAGGACCTACTTTTTCAGCTACGCTCATTTCCCTCGGATAGTGTATGCAGATATGGCCGGACAAGCCGTTATTCGGGTTATGGTCCACTTCATGCCCGCGGCTGTGCGTTGAAGCCATGTATACGCGTCCGTCGGAGAACATGATCCATACAGGTCTTGGCGTCCAGTTGTCCTTGCCTAAAAGCTTCCTCATGGTTTCAGTATCTTCTCTTGTTACAGGCTCAGCTTCCGCGTGATTGCCGTTGCTGAATACATTCACATTGTAGTGCCCGCCGCTCAAAAAGTCGTACACTATAACGTCGGGAAGTTTTCTGCTGTGCGCCCTGACTTCGTTATCCCATAGAGCAAAGCGTACTTCTTTAGCCCTGGGGGCGGTGAAAGCGGGAGGCTGAACATTGTTTTGATTGTTATTGTTTGTGCCTGGTACGACAGGCGGAATAATGCTTATATTATCCTTGGCTACGGCGTTTCCGGAATGAAGTTTTGCCCATGTAAGTGAACCTACTATTCCGTCCTGCTTAAGGCTGTTTGATTCCTGGAAAGACCGCACTGCAAGCGCGGTTGCAGGGCCGAATATTCCGTCCGCCGCTCCGGATAAATACTTTAAGCTTATAAGGCGCCTTTGGGCTGCGGCGACATCCTCGCCGCGCGTTCCCATGCGCAGGTTACGCGTAAAATTACCTTGATTTTGCTGCGTATTATTGCCGGGCGTTTGAGCGACGGCGTTATTGCTGTAAAGCGCAGTCAAAGTATCCTGGCCCGCCATGCCGTCTGCCTTAAGATTGTTAGCCTTTTGGAAAGAGGTAACGGCAAGTGCTGTCTGCGTTCCGTAAATGCCGTCCGCCTTGCCCGTAAGGTAGCCGAGAGATTTAAGCCTGTTTTGAAGCTGCGTTACATCGCTGCCTTTAGAGCCTATTTTTAAAAGCGCATATACAGGGGGCGGCGTAGGAACGAATGTAGTTGGGGCGGGGCTTGCTATGCTTTGCCAGTCGCCTGGCGGGTTTTTGCTCGCTGGCAACGCGTTTTCGCTGAACAAAGCCCTTTGAGTATAAAGGTCTGCTATGCCGGAGCTTGTAAAGCCGTTGTTCCTCTGGAACTGCCTTACTGCGTCCATATCCTGGTTTTCATAAATGCCGTTTGGCGTACGGTCATAATAGCCAAGCTCTATAAGCCTTTCTTCAAGGCGCGTTACGGCAAGACCGCGCGTGCCTTTGCGCATAACTATTACATTGCTTTCGTTAAGCTCATACTGCGGGCCGCTGTTGCCAGGCGAAGGGGTTTGCATGTTTGCTTCAAGCGACAGCCATGTAAATTTATTCATTTTGCCCGTCTGTCTTATGGAGTGGGCCTTTTGGTAAGCCTTTACGGCGTTTGACGTGGAACGCCCATATACGCCGTCTATTTCTCCTTTGTAAAACCCGAGCGTTGTAAGCGTCTGCTGAAGGTCTGCCACCGCGTCGCCCTTGTCGCCTATCTGCATATCAGGGTTTGGTATTGGCGGGAGTATATCCACATATATTTTCCTGTTTTTAGAATTGCGCGGTTTGCCCTCGTAAATAAGCTTCTGCATTTCAGGAAGCGCAACGCCTGTCGCCTTATAGCCGTTTTTAGTTTGGAAATCCTTTACGGCTGTTATAGTATCGCTGCCGTAAACGCCGTCTTCTGTTTTATTGAAGAAGCCAAGCTCCTTAAGAGCCTGCTGAAGCGTTTTTACAAGCGAACCAGAAACGCCTTTGGCGAGCGTTTCATAGCGAACCCTTGCTTCGCTGTCGTACTTGAACGATTCGCCCGGCAGATACTGCTCCGGAATGTTTACATACTGAGCCATTACGTAGCCCTTGCGGCTTTTATAAGAAATATATAGAAAATCTCCGGATGTTTTGATTACTTCTATTGAAGCGCCGTTGGGAACGGTAGCTAAGCGCGTTGAGCGCACGGAAGCGCGCTTTCTTAAATTTACTGAATCGTTAGTGGTTGTATTGTACGGGTATACAGGTTCGGCGTTTGTATCTGGGAAAGGCGCGTCTGGATAATCGTTGTTTCCTGACGAATCCTGCGGCGCGTCTGTGGGAACTACCGGGCGCGGGGTAGGAGTTGCGCCTTTTGGAAGCGCCGCGCTGTTGTAGAGCGCTTCCTGAGTTTTCTGTCCCGCCTTGCCGTCTACCTTAAGTTTATTGTCTTTTTGGAAGGCTCTTACGGATTTTTCTGTGTTTCTGCCGTATTTGCCGTCTATTTTGCCCGTGTGATACCCAAGCTCTTTAAGACGTTTCTGCAGATTTTCAACAGGAATTCCCTTATCTCCGGGTCTCAGGACTTCGGCAGAAACAGCCAGAGTTTTAACCTGCGTCTTTTTGCCGCGCGAATTCAGCGGCTTGCCTTCAAACAAAAGGTGCTGCATCTGCGCATCTGCAATGCCTGTTGCGGTTAATTTGTTTTTCTTTTGGAAGCTTGAAACGGACTTTTTCGTAGCAGGGCCAAACTTGCCGTCCACCTTGCCGCTGTGGAAACCAAGCTCTTTTAGCGCTCCCTGCAGGGCTTTTACAGAATCGCCTGAGGAACCTTCTGAAAGGCTTGTATAATTTGCGTAGGAAGCAAGCTCTTCCTTGCTTATATCTGACGTATCTACTTTAGGAAGATCAGGCATTTCGTTAAGGAGACTTTCTTTTAATATATAGCCTGTTTTTCCTTCGTATATGACGATGTAGAAGCCGGATTCTTCGCCTATTACGGCGACGGCCGAGCCAATGGGAACCTGCATGACTTCAGCGGCGTTATCGTCTGAAGAGCTTTTCATAGGCGTATTTTGAAACGTATATGCGACAAAAGGGAAACCGCCTGTTGAAAAAACCGGGAATGCAGGCACAAGCATGGCTAATGCAAGCACCAGAACGGTAATGCGGCAAAAAACATATTTTTTCATAGGAAGCCTCCAGTAAATCATATATTTTGTATTTTAATGCACAAAGCGAATACTGTCAAGGAAAATGCCCTTTTTATGATGGCTCGCTTTGATTTTTTACATATGCCTTATTAACACTGGATAATAAAATTAAAACAGCGCCTGATTAAAAAAATAATATATTCAATAAAGCGGCTGAACGCTTGAATTTTAATAAAATAATATGAACATTATTCAATTGCTGAAAACGCCCGACGCTATATAGCGTCGGGCGTTTTTGGAAGCTTGAAAAGCTTATTTCCTGCTTTCAGCTATCCTGCCGTTAATCTTTTCTAAAATACCGTCAACGGCTATGCTGTGTACAGCGCACGCGTCCTCAAGGGATTCGCCCTGTGAAGCGGGGCAGCCCAGGCAATGCATGCCCATATCGAGCAAAACGTCTATGGCTTCAGGGTATTGATTAACTATTTCGCCTACAAGCGTTTTTTCGTTTACGTAAGTTTTTTCCATTCTACAATCCTCCCGTACTTGATTTTACACTATTACTATAATATAATTCAAGAAATAATTATGTTGTTTTAACAACGGAAGGTGATTTTTCTGGATGATATTTTTTTAATGGGCACTCAATTGTTTAATGGAGTAAGCGAGGATGAATTAAAGCGCATATTAAGCTGCATAGGGGCGTACAAAAAAGAATTTCAAAAAGGAGAAATTATTTTTTCAGCAGGATCTGCTATAAGCGAAGTGGGTATGGTATTGTCAGGCAGCGTAAACATAGTCGTAAACTTCTACTGGGGAGAAAGCCAAATATTTGCTCACGTTGAGAGGGGCGAGGTTTTTGGGGAAAACTATGCGGCGATTAAAGGAAAAGAGCTTATTTGCGATGTGTTAGCGTCTGAAAAATGCGAAATACTTTTTCTGAACATGCAAAGCCTGCTTACCACATGCGAAAGCGCGTGTTCATTTCACCACCGGATTATACAGAACATGCTTTGCATATCTGCAGAAAAAAACCTCGCTCTTTCCGAGCGCATGATGCATATAGCTCCAAAATCTATAAGGAGCCGTCTTCTTTCATACTTGTCAGAGCAAGCGGCGGAGCATGGCTCAATGCACTTTACCATACCGTTTAACAGGCAGCAGCTTGCCGATTATCTTGGCGTGGACCGCAGCGCCATGTCAAACGAGCTTAGTAAGATGCGCAGGGACGGACTTATAAAATGCCGCAAAAGCGAATTTATTTTAAACAGGAGAGATAATATTTATGAACAGTATTAAATGCAAACGTGTGTATGAAGCAAAGTCGGAAGACGACGGCAAGCGCATACTTGTAGACCGCCTGTGGCCAAGAGGATTAAAAAAGGAATCCGCCCAAATAGACTATTGGGCTAAAAGCGTAACGCCTTCAACGCAGCTTAGAAAATGGTTTGCGCATGATCCGGGCAGATTTGAAATGTTTTCTTCTCAATACGAGGAAGAGCTTGAAAACAACGAAGAGGCCGGAAGCTTTATTGAAAATCTGCGAGCGGCTTTACAAGAAGGACCTGTTACTTTTCTCTACGCTGCAAAGGACAAAGAATGCAATCACGCAAACGTGCTTAAGGCGTGGGCGGAGGATAAATTAAATAAACAGGAAAAATGATAAATCAAAAAAACGGGCGCCGGTCAAAAACGGCGCCCTTATTGTTATTTAAATTAGTTATTCATAAAGTGCTCTTTTGCAAATTCCATATCCTGCACAAATTCAACCGTGCCAAGGTATTTGCCGCTTTTATCCCTTAAAGCCACGTATTTTACAAGAAAGCTTTTGCCTTGTTTTTCCATCCATACAGGCACTTCGTCGCTGAGTCCGCTGCGGAAACCGTCTATAATGCGCCTTATCATAGGCTCAATTTTTGGCGGGTGGCATGAAAACACATCGCGGCCAAGAGCCATTTTAGGGCGGTTGAAAACCTTGGGGCCTTCGTTAAAGAAACTGTTTATGTTTTCAGCGTCAACAAATGTAATCTCCATTGGTATAGTGTTAAGCAGCGCTATAAGCTCTCTAAGCTTCATATGTCCTCCGGGCATTACTATTTCGCTGTCTAAATCAAAGCTTTCATCTTTTTCCGCGCTTTCCGCCGCTTCCCATATATCGCTTTTTACGCCAAAACAATCCGCATAGGCTTTTTCATCTTCGTATATTTTAAACCATTCGTCATCGGTAAAATTAACGGCGCAGATGGGAAACAATATGTTTTGTTCTTTGTATATCATTTCTTCGGCGCGCTTTAAAACAGTCCTTAAACGGGACTTGCAATCGGCAGAATTATCGCTTTCTTTTGCCAAAACACCTATTTCATCAC
This sequence comes from uncultured Oscillospiraceae bacterium, assembly GCA_964518875.1. Lineage (GTDB taxonomy): Bacteria > Bacillota > Clostridia > Christensenellales > Aristaeellaceae > DTU024. The sequence goes on along the minus strand of CAZFHI010000003.1, from coordinate 99,972 downwards.
GTATTTCATCATCCACCGTCCACATTACGTCTGATGGACCTGATATGCCGTATTTAAATTTAAGCAGAGTATACAGAAGATCGCCTTTTTTGCTGTAATGTATGGAAAGATCACGTGTTTTACCAAGCAATTCGTTAGTATTTTTATTTTCATCCAACGCTTTACTGGCATTTAAAATAAGACTCTTTAAAGCGCCGTTTTCGCGCGTTAAGGTTTCAAGAGGATGGCCTTTAATTTGAGCAAGCCCCGCCGCGCGCTCGTTTTTATTTGCGTAGTTGTATTGCGATTTAGAATTTTTTTCATCGTCTTCTTTTTTAATGCTCTTTTTGCTTATTGATTCTTCCACCGCTTTTTCTGCGTTCGCAATTTTTTCTTCTTTTGTCGCTCCATGGAACAGGGCGGAATGCACGTCGCACAGACGCTGAACGTTGGAAATTGGCAAACCTTCCTTAATAAGTTCCTGCTCCGCTTCCATAATTTCAGACGCTTCAACATCGCTGAATTCTATTACAAAATCCGCCCTTACTTTTTCCAGGCTTTCGCCTTCGTCCAAGCGCTTTAAATATCTTTTAAGCTGCTGCATGCGGACTGAACCTGAAGAAACGCTTACGCGGGGCTTATCAGGATTCATATCCGTGTCATATAAAGACGTATCCCCGATTATTTCAAAGCCTTCGGCCTTAAGCCTGTCGAGTACTTTTTTAATTGGGATGCCTTTTATCTTAGCTCCCTTTGGTATAGTCATAATTTTTCCTGCTGAATAAAGCATGGTTTTTTTTATTATTTCATTAAAGCCGGCGTCAGCCATAATGCCCTTTAATTCCGGATACTCCTGTACCAAATCGAAAACAGATTTTTTAATATCAAGCTTTTTACCCATAATTAAATCCCTCCTTCGCTTACAAAACAAGTTTACCATACGGGACGCTGTAATTATGTTGTTTTAACAACATATATTGATTAAACATGTGTATTTTGTTATAAAATCAGCCTATAGTTTACGATTGACTATTTATGAGCCGCGTGTTATATTTTTTGTGTGAGGGAGTAGTTCGCGCGTGCGCTGAAACAGCCAACAACACTGGGAACACCCATGGCATTTCTTTAGAGCAAGACTCATGCGTTTTTACGCATGATTTTTTTATGGAGGGACAATGAAAGAATATCTTACAGACAAGCAAGATGTGCTTAAAGCATTGGAAAGCTCGTATGAAATGGGGCTAAGCCAGGCGGAAGCTCAAAGGCGCCTGGAAAAAAACGGGAAGAACAAGCTTAACGAAGCCAAAAAAGAAACAATCTTCCAACGCTTTGTGGAAGAGCTCAAGGACCCTATGCTTATAGTGCTTATGTTCGCAGCGCTAATAAGCGCAATTACAAGCCTTATAAAGAGCGAAACACCTACTGACGCCATTGTTATTGTACTTGTCGTGCTTTTAAACGCTGTGCTGGGCGTATACCAGGAAAGCAAGGCTGAAAAAGCCATAGAAGCCCTGCAGGAAATGGCGGCTGCGACAAGCAAGGTTGTAAGGGACGGCCGCGCGCAGGAAGTAAAAACGGAAGATATAGTAGCGGGCGATATAGTGCTGCTTGAAGCAGGCATGGCGGTTCCGTGCGATATGCGCATTATAGAGCAGGCTTCGCTGCAATGCGAGGAAGCGGCGCTTACCGGAGAATCCGTTCCGGTATATAAAACAAGCGAAACGATTAGCCTGTCAGATACTGCGAAGGACGTGCCGCTTGGCGACCGCAAAAATATGGCTTACGCGGGCTCTACCGTTGTATACGGCAGAGGAAGAGCGGTAGCTACAGCCACAGGCATGAACACCGAAATGGGTAAGATTGCCGACGCTATAACAAAAACCACAGACGGGCAGACGCCGCTGCAGATTAAGCTTAATAAGCTTAGCATGGTGCTTACAAGGCTTGTGCTAGGCATATGCGTGTTTATTTTCGTGTTCAGCCTTGTGCGCAGCGGAAGCTGGGACCTTGAAAACATATTAGATGTATTTTTAATAGCCGTAAGCTTAGCTGTCGCCGCTATTCCTGAAGGCCTTGCAACTGTTGTTACGATAGTGCTGAGCATAGGCGTAACGAACATGTCAAAGCGCAACGCCGTAATACGCAAGCTTACCGCGGTTGAGACGCTCGGCTCTACGCAAATAATATGCTCAGATAAAACGGGCACGCTCACCCAAAACAGGATGACGGTCTTAAAGCGCTTCAGCAAGGACGAAACGCTTCTTTCAAGGGCTATGGCTCTGTGCTCCGATTCCCAGTGGGTTGACGGGAGAGCCGTAGGAGAGCCTACAGAAAACGCCCTCGTAACAGATGCCGCGACAATGGGAATGACTAAAGACAACTTAAACAAGCAGTACCCGAGGATCGCGGAAGCGCCGTTTGACTCTATGCGCAAGATGATGAGCGTGTTTATAAGGGAAAATGGCAAAGTACGCCAGTACACAAAGGGCGCTCCGGATATTCTTATACAGCAGTGCGATACTTACTGGGACGGGGAAAAGGCGCAGCCTATGACACAGGAAGCGCTGGACGTTATTTTAAAGCAGAACCACAATATGGCTCAGGAAGCGCTGCGTGTATTGTCCTGCGCGATGCGCGTATATGACGAGCTGCCAAGGGAAATAAGCCCTGAAAAAATAGAAAAAAATATGTGCTTTATAGGCATGGTCGGCATGATCGACCCTGTGCGTCCTGAAGTTATTCGAGCGGTTGAAATGTGCCGTAAAGCAGGCATACACCCTATCATGATTACAGGAGATCACCGCGATACCGCGGCAGCCATAGCCAAGCAGCTTGGCATGATAGAAAGCGTAGATGAAAGCATTACGGGCAGCGAGCTTGATAATCTAAGCGATGAAGAGCTGCTTGACCATATAGAGCATTACAGCGTTTACGCCCGCGTACAGCCGGAGCACAAGGTGCGCATTGTGGAAGCCTGGCAGAAAAAAGGCAAGGTTACCGCCATGACCGGCGACGGCGTAAACGACGCCCCGTCGATAAAAAAGGCCGATATAGGCGTAGGCATGGGCATAACTGGTACGGACGTCACAAAGAACGTAGCGGATATGGTGCTTGCGGACGATAACTTTGCAACCATAGTTTCTGCGGTTGAAGAAGGCAGGCGCATATACGACAACATAAGAAAATCGCTGCAGTTCCTTATAGGCTCAAACTTCAGCGAGGTTGTTTCTATATTTGCAGCGACCATGATAGGCTTCGTTATATTAAAGCCTGCGCATCTTCTGTGGATTAACCTTATAACGGACGCTTTCCCGGCTCTCGCTCTCGGCATGGAAGCGCCTGATAAAAACGTCATGGAGCGTCCGCCGCGCCCCAAGGACGAAGACATTTTTGCTGGAGGCTTAGGCTTTGACGCTATATATCAAGGCATAGTGCTTTCAATGCTCACTATAGTTTCGTACTTTATCGGGCACTTTATGGAGTCCGGCAGATGGGAATTTGTGAACTCTCCGGACGGAATGACTATGGCCTTCCTTACTATGAGCCTGGCAGAAGTGTTCCATTCCTTCAATATGCGTTCGCAAAGGCAGAGCGTTTTCTCGCTTAAATCACACAATAAATATTTGTACGGCGCTATGCTGCTTTCGCTGTTACTTACCGCGGTAGTAATATATGTGCCGTTCTTAAACGAAGCGTTCAGCTTTGAAAGCATCTCCTTTGTAGAATATATTGTCGCTATGGCGCTTGCCATTTCAATAGTGCCTATAGTTGAAACTGTCAAGTTCTTCCAGAGAAAGCGCGCAAAGCATAATAAATAATATAAACAGGTTTGATAAAAGACCGCGTTAGCCGCGCGGTCTTTGCTTTTAACTATAATTATAATAAAGCTTAATACAGGTAAAATCATTTGTTCTGAACAGATATGCTTATGTTGTTTTAAATTGGAATAAGTATAAAAACTTTATTCTTTATAAAATTAAACTTATGTTTCCAAGCTATGAAGAAATGTTGAAATATACTTGCATTTTCTTTTGCTTTTGGTGTACAATGGTCGCAGAAACAAATGCCTGCAGACGCAATGCGTGAAAGGATGGTCTTTTTGGCAACTAAGATATTACTTGTAGACGATGAACCTTTGATTATTAAAGGGTTAAAATACACACTTGAAAACGACGGGTATGAAACTGCCGTTGCCTACGATGGCGAACAAGCGCTTGAAGTCTTTGAAAAAGAGGATATAGACTTAATTCTGCTTGACGTAATGCTGCCTAAAATGGACGGCATAGAAGTGTGCCAGCACATACGTGAAACGAGCAATGTTCCTATAATAATGCTTACTGCCAAGGGCGAAGACATAGATAAAATTTTAGGTCTTGAATACGGCGCGGACGACTATATGACCAAGCCTTTTAACATAGTAGAAGTTAAAATGCGCATTAAGAACATATTGCGGCGCACCCAGCAGTTTACCCAGGCTGACGATAACAACATTTACCGCGCAGGCGAACTGGAAGTAAATGTAAGAAACCGCTCTGTAATGCTTTCAGGCAAGGAAGTGCGCCTTACGGCAAAAGAGTTCGATTTGGTTCTTATGTTCATATCCAATCCCGGACGCGTTTACACGCGCGAAGAGATACTGGACTCCGTATGGAAGAACGACTATTCCGGAGACGCAAGAACTGTCGACGTGCATATACGCCGCCTGCGTGAAAAAATAGAGCAAAATCCTGCCCAGCCGGAATATATATTCACAAAGTGGGGGGTAGGCTACTATTTCACAAATAGAGAAAATTAAGCCTTTAAGCAGCATTAAAACAAAAATACTTCTTGCCTTTTTTTTGATAATTGGCATATCATTTTTGGTTATGGCCGCTATGCTCACGAATATGCTTGGAAACTATATGTTCAGGCAGAGGATAGGGCAGGACAGGATAGGCTTGGAAAAGTGGGCTGTGCAGACAGCTCCTTATTTATATTCGGCTGATACGGATGAGCTTTTAAAGCTGTCTAAAATTGCCGGACATGAGCTTTCAGGCAGAGTTCTCATACTGGATACAGACGGAAAAATACAAATTGATTCATATAATGAATTAAACGGCATGCGCTTTAATTATCCTGAAGCCGCGCAAATTCTGGTAAACGGACACGCCGCTTCATACGGCGTGCATGAATTGGGCAACGCGCCTGAAAGCCTTATTGAAAAAAGCATAGTGAACTATTTTCCTGAAAGCTGGGTAAATGTAAGCACTGCAAGCGTAGTGGAGTCATCAGAAGTAATAGGGGTAATCGCTCTTATATCTTCAGTAAATGAAATGATGCAGAGCCTTCGCATACTGCAGAGCAACATGTTTATGCTTTTTATTATTGTGGCTGCTGTTGCAATAGCGTTAGGCATGCTGTTTTCAAACGTGCTTACAAACCCTCTTAAAGACCTTACGCGCGGCATACAGCGTATGGGCAAGGGGGATTTTTCAGTTCGTGTGCCTGAAAAAGGGAGCGGAGAATTATTTCAGCTTGCCAAAGCCTTTAACAGCATGACGGAGCGCATTGAAACGCTGGATAATTCGCGCAACCAGTTTGTGTCGGACGCAAGCCATGAGCTTAAGACGCCGCTTGCCACGATGAAAATTATGATAGAATCCCTTATATATCAGCCTGATATGCAGGAAGAGCTCCGCACGGAGTTTTTAAGCGATGTAAATAAAGAAATAGACAGGCTTAGCAACATAGTATCAGACCTGCTTACGCTTGTGCACGCTGATGCCCACACCATGGTTTTAAACCGCGAAAAAATAAGCCTCGCCGCCGTTACAAAAGAAGTCGCGCACAGGCTTGAGCCGTTAGCGGAAAAAAAGCGGCAGGAGCTTACATTGTCTATGCTTGACAGCGGGGACATGTATGCCGACAGTGGAAAGTTAGGGCAGGTTATATATAATATTATGGAAAACGCTTCAAAATATACGCGGGAAGGCGGAAAAATAAACGTTACGCTGGAAAGAAATGGTAAAAACGCCGTTTTAAGCGTAGAGGACAATGGCCCCGGTATGTCGCAGGAAAATATAAAGCATATATTTGAACGTTTTTACAGGGTGGACAAAGCGCGAAGCCGCGAAACAGGCGGTACCGGCTTAGGCCTTTCCATAGCAAAACAGATTGTAAACCTGCACTCGGGCACCATAAGGGTTGAAAGCGAAGAAGGAAAGGGCAGCAGGTTTATAATTACGCTGCCGCTTTCAAACGGCTGATTTAGCTTCACGTTGCAGCAGCAAGTTTCCTTAAGGCTGCCTTTGTTAAACGGTTAGATTTATCGGCATACAGCGTAAGACAACCGTTTTTTTATTTTACCGAACAGATGTTCGGCAGAGTGCGGCAGGCGCTTTTTTGATGTTTTAATTATTAAACGGCTTGCATACAGCAATCGTCAGCTATTTTTGAGTTTGCCACAGCCAAACGGCTGATTTATCGGCATAAGGCAGTAGTTAGCCGCTTTTTTTGCCGCAGTCAAACGGCTGATTAGCGACTTACAGCAGCTTTTACTTTTTGCTGCCGCTATCAAATAATTAGATTTATCGGCATACGACAGTAGTTAGACGCTTTTTTTGTAGCAGTCAAACGGCTAATTAGCGACTTATAGCAGCTTTTACTTTTTGCTGCCGCAGTCAAACAATTAGATTTATCGGCATACGGCAGTAGTTAGCCGCTTTTTTGTAGCCGCTGTCGCAAGCGGATAAATTAGCGCGTCAAGACTCTTGTTTTATTTGCCTTTTTATTTAATTATCAACGTTTCGCCGCTTATTTGTATTTTGCGGCAGATTTCGCATATATTAAAAGTTTTATCGCTTTATCGCTTGTTTTATGAAACAGCTATTTCGCTAATATTGCAGGATTATATAAGAATTCCCCAGGAAGGTAAATGGATTTTGAAAAATATTCAGGCTGTTCGCCGGATATAAAGAAGCGTACGCGCTTTATTCCGCGCACAGAGCACATGGTGTTTACTATGCTGTAAACGGCAAGCTTTTCTTTCTCAAATGAAAGTTCGTCAAACCTGCTTAAAAAATTAGTTGAGAAATTAAGCAGCAATGTATTTTTATCTATCGTGTAGCCTATAAGGTCCGCGCCGCTTAAACCGTCGGGAAGGGGTCTGCTTAATCCCTGCGCAAGCATGAACTGGCTGCTGTCCTGAGTTAACATGTTAAAAATATATCTTATATTCTGGCTTTCATAAAACGGCACCGTTACGAGAGCTTGTTTAAGCGTATTTTCGTTAAAGGCGTAAAAAACGGGTATTTGGCTCGCTATAAATGGCACGAAGTCCTTCCGCCTTAACAAACCGTCTTCAAACTGAAGGCTTATTTCCCCGCTTGCAAGGCTTGTAGGGGAAAGGGACGTTATAAGCTCGTCTCCCATATAGATAGTAACGCCTGCGATATTTGGCAGAAATGTGCACAGCGTCAGGGTAATGGAGGCGGCCATAACGGAACGAGGTATGCCTGAAGCTATAAAAGCTTCGTTTGCTTCCTGCAAAAATTTAAGCGTTATTATTTTGCCCCCGCCGGAAGCGGCAGGGTTTACTGATATGCTTTCACTTAAAAGCTGCGAAATGTTTGGAAACGTAGTAGCGAGCGTTTCTTCTGAAGGGCTTGCGCTTAAAGCAGTAAGCAGCCCTTCTGCCATTTTTTCAAACGTGTAGTCGGAAAATGTTACGGCGCGCGTTTCAGGAAGAACGCCTTTACCAAGCAAGGCGGGGTAGTAAAGCGTTGCATTTAACGTAAACCGTCCGCCGTTTGACGGCTGCTCCCATATAGGCTCTTCGTTTTTAGCCGCCATAAGGCTGCCCATAGGAAAACGGCCCGCTATATCCGTACCTGTCTGCTTATCCGCAACGAGTATGTTTACAAACTGTACGTCCCCCGGAGCGCAAAGCGTATTGGTAATGGAGCGGCACAGCAGCGCCATTTCAGAGCTGTCCAAGGCTAAGGCGGCCGCGTTTAAGTTTACCGTTGCAGTTTTGCCGGACACTTCTACGGCTCTTCCCGGATAGGTTTCAATATCGTGTTCTTCAAACAGCGCCTGGTACTCCTCATTGCCCGCAAAACCCAGAAGATTATTTATAATGGTTTCTGCAGGATGCCTGTTGAAAGGCAATGATAAATTGGTAGTAAACGCAGCTAATTGCTTAGTAGTATTGTCTGGCAAAAAAAGCTTAACAGCTTCAACCCTTTTGCGCTGTTCGTCTCTGCCTGGCGCCTGATATACCAAAGGCGCGGGAGCTAAAGTAACGTCAGGCTGATTGGTTTTAATCTGCGGGGAACATGAGGATAAAATAATGGAGCAGATAAGCAACAATAATAATAAAAACTTTTTTCTCATATTGATTCCCCGAATATATCTTCTATTGAACTATATATAATTTTCCATATACCGTTTATATTCTGCATTCTTATAGGAAGGCTTTCTATTGTTCTTGCAACGCCGTCTGTATCTTGGAGTATGGCGTCAAGCAGCACTATAGCCTGCGCGCCGTTTAGAGAAATCGTGCCCTGGCTCAATGTGTATTCGGAAAATACAGGAAAACGCTCAGAGCTAAAATCAGGGCTTAAGGAATAAGGAGCAAGCCACTCCACAGCTTCAGCATAATTTCCTTTTTCAAGAGCCTTAATAAAAAATTCTGCGGAGTTTTTTGGCTGCATTATATATTCTTCTTTTCTTGCTAAAGGCGGAAGCAAATTTTTACCGTCCTGCAAAAAATAGCTTTCAGAAAGACGCATAGACGTGTTTTCGTCCACATTCCCTTGTATAAGCACCTGAACGTAAGAAAACGACGTGTTTTCAGTAACTGTGCAGACGAGCGAGGCCATGGCAAGCCTGCGGCGCAGACTTCCTTCATGGGACTTATACTGCTCGTCAAAGCGCATTATTTCATCGCTGTATCTGTTTAAAAGCTTATCGTTAAACGTAACAAATAATATGTTTTTATTGCCCCAGGTGTTTAAAACTTCTGTTCCAGAAGGAAACAGAGGGGAAAAATATGGGAGCACGCTCGAAGGCCCGGCTATAAGCGCTTTAATTAACTCTGTTTCAAAAGAGCTTTCAGCGGGAACCATTATTTTTCTTTCTTCAGCGCCGAGCAATGCGCTGTTTTTAAAGCGGAAGTACAGAGCGCAGCTTTTGTATGTGTCGCTTTGCGCCGTGCCGAAGGAAGGGAAGATTAAAAGCAATGCGGCAAATATAATAAAAATTCTTTTGAAAAAATGTGCCATATTACTTTTCCTTACCTGAAAAAGGCTTGCCTATCGTTTTACCGGACAAAAAGTTTATGCAGCGCTCTAAAGCGTCCTTACTGTTTTTCCATGGCGCGCTTTGATTCCTGTAATCAAATTTTTGAGTAAACCAGTCTATATCTTCCCTTATCTGCTTAAGCTGTCTTAACGTCTGCTCTTTAAGATCCTCTGTAAGCTCTTTATAGAGCTTTTCGCTGTATTGCTTTTCCGCCATATTCAGCACGAAGCGTAAATCAGGAAGGCAAAGCCCTTTGGAAGACAAAAACTCTTTTTTAAAGTTAGAATCTGTTTTGTAAAGGTAAAGAAAGGTATAGCAGAAACGCTGCATATTACTGTCTAAATTTTCGCAAACGAAGCAGCCGTCTAAAAAATCAAACAAAGGTTTTTTTGCCACAGACTGCGGTTTAAAAAACATGCTCTTTTTTTGGCTCTTGGCCGCTTCGTTAAAGGCGTTTTCAAGCTTTTTACTTATTTCGGCCATGTGGGACTGCATAAGCAAGGCGTGGCCGAGCTTGTTTTCATGCTCAAAAAGCATTTGCTGGTGCTTTTGGCAAAAGCCTTTTTCGTTAACGCGTATTCTCGTATCAGGCTCCATCAGGGAAGCGCCAAGGCAACGGCTTACGAGCGTTTCTTCGGTACTTTCTCTAAGAACGCAAAACAGGCAGCCTTTATCAAGCCTTAACGCGTCCCAGACAGGTATCGTATCAATGTGGTAGCGCATATTATTTGTTTGGCGCTCTGCATACGCCGCAGGGCGACAGCTTGGCATAGTCCTGGTTGGCGCTTAATTCCCTGTAATAGAAAGAAGCTGTAAGCGGAAGATATTTTTCGTCTATGTCGGGGCAGCGGTTGTTTATGTGGTAATATCTGCCGCCGTCTGGATTGTAATAAAGCAAGGTATCCGGGGAAGGCGTTGCGGTAGGCACTATCGTCGTCATAATACGGGAGGCGATTTCTTCCTCGCTTTCTATTACGCCAAGAGATGTCAGGGAACGCGGGTCAACATACCAGTTGTCGTTATTGCGCACCATCAATACCTGAAAGCGGTTTGTCTGAGGCGGATTCCCGTTGCTTTTATCTATGAGCGCATTCATGTTTATAGTCCTTGTCTGGTCCATATCGTTTCCGGTTACTTCGAGTATTTCGTATGAAACAATGGTGCGGTTTGCGCGCAGGTGGAACATTGCGGTTTCTGGGTTTTCCTGCTGGGCAATCCAGGAAGGAAGGCAGCAGCTTGCCATTTCCGTATAATCTATACGGCTCCAGGCGCTTAAAAAATCCTCAAGGCGCTGCTGCGCGAAAGAAGCGCGCCCCGGGTTAGGAGTAGGCGTAGGCCCTTCCTGAGCCTGTTGTTCTTGCTTCATGGAAATCATGCTTGCAGAGAGCATGGCGTCTTTAACGGTTTGCGGCTGCGTTTGATCTGCGTTGTCTTGAGGCGCCTGAGGCGGGCTTAAAAGCACCGCGAAAAGCGCTACGACAATCAGCGCTATATGTATTATTGTAAGCGTAGCCCTCGCGTTTGGCGCAAACGCGGAAACCAGCCACGTTATCATAAGGCATATTACCGATATAAGCGCAAACACCAAAAAAAACATTGTGTTTTGCACAAAAAGAGCAATAACAAAAAACAGAGGCAATATTACCATAAGCATGAGCTGCAGGCTGGTAAAACGCCTCATTTCGCGGCTGGACTGCGGCACGCCGTTTCTTGGAGGCCTGGGCGCCTGCCTTGCCTTTTTCTTTGCCTGCTTCAGGTCCTGCAAAGGTGCGCTTGAATATCTGTTGCGGTTTTCGCTCATAATCATTCCTTCTTGAAAGTTAACACTTGTTACATCAACAGTATATCATATCTTAATATATTGTAAATGCTTCGGACCGCTTTATACCGTCGCTATTTTAAAATGATGTTCTCTCTGCCTACTAACGCGCTCAGCTGCTCTATATCCTTTTGAACCTGCTTCTGCTTGTCTTTCTTAACGCTTTCGCTTTTTTCAAGCTTTGCTTCAAAGCTTACAGACGAACCGAACTCTTCGGAAAGCAGTTTCTCTATGGCGTCTTTTCTCGCAGGATCATTTACAAAGGCAAGATAAGGCTCTTTTCCCAACTCGTAAATAAGCGTAAAACGACCCTCTGAAAAACCGCCGTACTTGCCCTGCTGTATAATGCCGTAGGACGAAGTAAGCTCTTTTTGAGCGCGCTTTAGCATATTGTTCCAGGCGGTTTTGGGAGTTACAGACGGCTGTTCGCTTTTTTCATCATGTAATGGATTTAAAGAACCTGTTTCATTTATTTCGTTGTCTTCAGACGCTGTGGACGCGTAAGATTTCTTTTCCGCTTTATTCGTATCGGATTCATGTGAAGTCTCCCGCTTAGTTTGTTCAGCGTTAGTTATTTGCCCGGTAGCTTTATCGTTTGAACCGGCCTTAGATTTAAGATTAAGCGCGCTTTGCTCTGCGTTAAGCTTGTCATTTCGCCGTTCCCGCGCTTCATCGCGCGCAGGGGAGGCTTTACTTTTTTTCGCAGCGCTGTTTTCAACTTTCGAATTATCAGAACTTTTTTCTATCTTTTTTTGCGTAAACGCGCCGCCTGCGCTTAATGCTTCTATTTTCTTTTCAAGCTCTTCAACCTTAGCTGAAAGCGCCAGTATATCGTCTGCGTCCGTTTGCTGAAGACAAGCGCGCAAAGCGAAAGCTTCCAGCAGGGTGCGCGGCGAAGCCGACCATTTAGCATCAGACTCTGCCTTCATGCACTGTTCAATAAGAAGAGTCAGCCTTTCAGGGGATACCTTTTTAGCTTGCAGCAGCATGCGCTCGTCTTTAATAGATTCATTATTAAAATATGCGTACATGACTTCTCTGAGATGCTGAGAAAAACTGCGCAAAAACACCTGTATGTCTTTGCCTGAAGCCATCAATTTATCTGTAAGCTCTAAAACGGCGCTCATATTTTTTTCAGCTATGGCGTCAAAAAAATCATAAAGAAATTCGCGGCTTACCGTGCCAAGCGCTGCGCGCACATGCTCTTCAGTTAACGCTTTACCAGGCTGCAGGCACATATCAAGCAGGCTCCAGGCGTCGCGCATGCTTCCTTCAGCTGAAGAAACTATTATTTGCAATGCGCTTTCTTCAAATTCTGTTTCGTCAAGCGCCTTTTTAAGCCTGCCTGCTATGTCGTCCTTTGATATTCTGCCAAAGTCAAAGCGCTGGCAACGGGAAAGTATTGTGGCGGGAAGCTTTTGAGGCTCTGTCGTTGCCAAAATAAAAACCATGTATTTAGGCGGTTCCTCAAGCGTTTTAAGAAGGGCGTTGAACGCAGCGTTTGAAAGCATATGCACTTCGTCTATTATATACACCTTGTATTTAGCTTGCTGCGGTGGATAGTTTACTTTTTCGAGCATTTCACGTATTTCTTCAACATGGCTGTTGCTGGCCGCGTCCATTTCAATTACGTCAAGCGAAGCGTCCTTCTTAAGGGTAACGCAGCTTTCGCATTCAAGGCAGGGATCGCCGTTCTTAGGGTTTTCACAGTTTATAGCCATGCTTAATATCCTTGCGGCGCTGGTTTTTCCGGTGCCTCTTGTGCCGCAAAACAGATAAGCGTGTGATATATGACTTGTTTTTACTTGATTTCTTAATGTATTAACAACGGCGCTTTGTCCCACCATGTCGCTGAAGGACTGCGGGCGCCAGGCGCGGTATAGTGTTTGGTACAAAATGTCCTCCTTATTACAGTCTGTCGTCGTTTAAAGCGTGGAATCCTTCGCCAAGTGTTTCATGCGTATCCATAACAAAAACAAAAGCCTTTTCGTCTTCGCAGCGAACTATTTCTTTAAGGTTCATTATTTCAAGCCTGTTTACTACGCACAGCAGCATATAAATGCTTTCTCCGCTGTAACCGCCCTTAGCCTTAAATACGGTAACACCGCGCTCCATATCGTTTAAAATACGCTGTTTTATCGCTTCGTGCTCTTTAGATATAATATAGCACACCTTATTTGTGCTTACGCCGGCAAGCACAGTGTCTAAAGCCTTTGAGCATACAAACACAGTAATCATGGCGTAGAGCGCGTGCTTCATTCCCATGGTTACGCCTGCAAGAAATACTACTAAAAAGTCTATAATAAGCAAAAATACGCCTATGGAGATAATTGGGAAGCGCCTATGCACCATGCGAGCTATAAGGTCTGTTCCTCCGGTTGTGGCGTTTCCTCTGAGTATAAGCGCAAGGCCAAATCCCAGCAGCGCGCCCCCAAAAACGGATGCCAGAAGCTCGTCTTCTGTTACCAGGGGGATCTTAAGCATATCTATCATCAGTGAAAAACAGACGGTTGCAAACAGCGTCCTGAAAACAAAGCGTTTGCCCATGCTGCGATAGCCTATTATAAATAAAGGCAAGTTTAACGCTAAGCTTGTAATACCTACCGGGAAGCCCCATAGATAGTTTATTACGGTCGCAATGCCTGTAACGCCTCCTGGTGCTATGTTGTTTGGAACTAAAAACATGGGATAGGCAAGCGCGCCTAAAAAAGATCCGACTATAATCTGCGAATAGTCGATAAATGCCTGATTTTTGTCTGCGAATTTTTTTGTTTTCAAAGCAGCCTCCGCACTATTAACTTCGCTTTGATTATAGCATAAAAAACGCGCAAATAAAATGCGCGCATCAAAAGCTTTGTTAAACGTAAATATTGATTGATTTGTTTAATTGTTAAAATTTTAAGGCTTAAGCCCTGACGCTTGCAGCAATTGCTTAATTTTCCGCGATTACCATACGGAAATATTCATCTGCGCTTTGCGCGAACGTATTTAAAGACATATTGCCGTCCAAAAGCCGTGAAAGCAATGTGTTCATGCCTTGGCTTTGTGCGACGTCTTCATTTTGCATAACAACAAAGTATGGGGAGAGACTATGGTAATTTTCTATGGCTTTTTTAGATATAATTACCTGCTGCTTTTGCAAATATTCCGCTTCTTCCTGAAGCGCTAAAATTTTTTCTTTGCGTGTTGGTACGTTGGTTTCTGCTTTTTCAAGCGCTTTTTCTTTTTCAAGCTCTTCGCATGTTTCTATATATTTTTTGTTGACGGCGGGGTCTATGGCAGGTTCTGTCATAGTGGCAAAAAGCGCATAATCTTCTATGGTGCGTTTATTGGATAAAAACTCAAGGTATTTTATGGCTTCGCTTTTATTATTGCTGTATGGATTTTTGACAAATTGCCGGATCTTAAAACAGCCTTTTTTGTTTGCGTATGAGCGCTAATTTTTAGCTTTCATATAAAAATTCGGCCCCAATGGCGAGTACCTTCTCGCTATCCATTTGCATACGCCTTCAAGGCCGGGGTACAGCATTCTTTCAGATATATTTATATAGTCAAGCTTATCGCGTATTTCAAGCTTTACACTGGACGGAATAATAATTTTAATAAAAGCGTCCTTTAACTGGGGAAGCTCGTCTATCATATATTCAGAGTCGCTTACTATGGAAAATAAAGCATACTGGTTTGCTATGCGGTTTACCGTTGACGCGGGCTCAAAGAAAAAGGCGAAGGGCTTTGGTGAAATTTCGCTTAATCTATCAAGTTCTGTAACTATGTGATCCAGCATATCTATAGAAAATACGTTGCACTTTTCTCTGAACAAATATTTGCTGAAAACTTCCGGCAGGTGCTGGTTTGTTTTTGCCATATCGCAGCATATGATGGAGCCGTCTATGGAGAACTGTTCAATATCCGCAGTGGCGAAATGCGCGGCTACAAAAGGGGAATAGGTCCAGTCCAAAAGCCTTGTGGGAAGCCCGAACTGCTGCCCCATGGCAAGCGTCTGCCAAAGCCCAACGGAATCCTTAAGCTCCGCGTAACCGTACTTGCGAAAAGAGCGCAGTATATGCCTTTCCAGGTCAAGGTGGCCTGGGCAGCAGCGGTTAAGGCTCGGCACGAGTTCCCAGTTTTTATCAGACACTCCTCTGTAAACAACGTTGTTGCGGTAGCGCATTATTTCGTTATCCCACACGCTTGTAAATATGGTGTTGGAAAGTTCGTCCCAGTTATTTATTATTATTTCACGCATGAACCCACCCCCATATATAAATTTTCATTTATTATACGATATATTCCAGCTTTGTTCAATTAAGCGGCAATGCGGAAGAATAATTTTACAGAACCTTTGTCATATACATGAGCCTATCTAAAGCATACTCAAAAAAGCGCTTATAGGATAAACAGAATGCGTTTTTAGATATTCCATTTAAAGCGCGCTCTCTGTTCCGTTTGCATCCGTTTCTGCAAATAAAGTAGTATCTGCATTTGGCGCATTCCATATTTATAGAAAGAGAATCTTCTATAAAACTTAGCCTTTTGCCGCTCTTTTCAAGCTCTTCAAAGCTTTTTATAGCACCTAATTTAAACTCGTCCAGGCTGTAAAAGTCGCATGGAAATACGGATCCGTCTGCTTCTATCATATATTGATCAGCGCATTGGCCTGTCATTCCACATTCGTTAGGCATCCTGCCATTAAGCATGGCGATGTAGTTTTCAAACCGCCTTATGTATATTGGAAAGCCTGACATCCTGTCTTTAAACCACAGGTCAAAAAGCCTGCATAGAAAATCGCCGTAGGCTGCTGCGGAAAGAAACTTGTTTTCTTCATTAAAACTTGAAATACAAGGTATATACTGCTGTCTTAAAAAACCGTTCCTTTTAAGGAAACTATACACAGCGGCCGTTTTTTCAGCCGTTTCATTTGTTACGACGGTAAGTATATTAAAATTAATGTTAAATTTTTGGAGAAGTTTAGCGCAATAAAGCGCCTGGTTAAGCGTACCGCTTCCTGAATTATACAGCCTGTATTTATCGTGCAGCGCTTTCGTGCCGTCTAAAGACAGACCTACAAGCCATTTTTCTTTTTTCAGGAATTCGCACCAGCTTTCGTTCAAAAGCGTTCCGTTAGTCTGTATGGAAACGGAAACGTTTTTCGCACTCGCTTTATATTTATTTATATATTCTGCCGCGCTTTTAAAAAAATCAAGGCCTCTTAATGCAGGCTCGCCGCCTTGAAAGACTATGGAAACGCTGCCTTCAGCAAAGCTGAAGGCTTGCTTTAATATAAACTCAAGCGTTTCCTTCTGCATGAACCCGTAATTTGGAACTGAACGCAGCTTTGAATCTGACCTGTAAAAGCAATAGCTGCAGTTTAAGTTGCAGCTGCTTGAAACGGGCTTTATCATAAGTGAAAGTGAGGACATATAAGCCACCTGCAATTTTATATTTTAGATACAGAATTCCCATAATATATTTCAGGGTCTATCATCTTTGTGTAATTATTTGAAACGCCAAACTTTATGCAGCGCAGCATTTCTTTTGCCGCTTCAACGCCTATTTTAAAGCCGGGGTGTACGGAGCAGCTGATGCCGCTTTGTTTATAATCCTGAGCGGAATAATCAAAGCAAACTACAGAATAATCCTTTGGAATTTTTTTTGATAATTTATTGACGGCGCTTACAACGTAATTAAGCAGCATATAGTTGCAGCACACTATTGCGCTACACTGAGGGACGCTTTTTAAAAACCTGACGATTTCGTTTATAAATTTAGGCCTGTGCGCCTCAGAAGATATGCTCCATTTAACAAAATCATCATGAAAAGGTATGCCGCTTTTTAGTATTGCGCTTATATAACCGTTATACTTTTCTATGCTCTGGTAATTATCGAACACAAATATGCCGGCTATGTTTCTATGCCCGTTTTTTATAAGCAAGTTCATAAGGCTGTCCGCCGCAAGCTTATCGTTTATTATAACCCTGGGGTATGGGAGATGGTGATAATAATTGTTGTAAAAGACGACGGGAATTTTCTTTTCGGCTATGCGATCATAGCAGTCCCTGTTAGGATTTATAAGGTTAGCCTTAACACCGTCTACTATTATTCCGCAAAAAGGCTGGCTCTGTATATATTCAAGGCATTTCCTCTCGTTTAAGAAAAGATTATCGGTAAAGAAAACCTGCAAGCCTATATCTTCACCGGAAAAAACGCTTTTAAGGCCGCGCAGCAAACTGGAATTTGCATTTCTGTCCTGACCCTGCATTACGACGGCGACCTTGCGGGAATCTGACGCGCTTAAAAGCTCATCTGATATTACGGAAGCTTTGTTAACAAAAGCGCCGCTTCCGCGGACACTTTTAATATAACCTTCTTTTTTAAGCCTGTCTGTAGCCTTTCTTACAGTATAACGGCTTACGCCAAACTTCTGGCACAGCATATTTTCAGAAGGTATCTTTGTTAAATTAGAGAAGCTTTGTTCCTTTATCCAATGCAAAAGATAATCGTATACCTTGTCGTACTTGTAGTGAACTCTATTCTGCATCTGAAATTTCAGGGTTTCTCCCTTCTTCTTTCTGTATCCAGTACAGAAGCCTGCTTCTAAGCTGACGCTTTATATTATCGTATTCTTTTGAATGTATAAGGTTGTTAAGCTGATAAGGGTCTTTCTTAAGATCATACAGAAAGTCGTCTTCGTATATATCAGAATAGGCCTGTGCGCCGCCGTTAATGTTCGGTGCGAAAACAGAATAGGTGTATTTGTCTGTTCTTATGCACCTGCCAACACGGCTTTCGGATATTTGCACAAAGGCTTCATTAAGCCTTTCAGGGTTTTTGTTATTAACAACATCAGCCAGATTTTCTCCTGTCATGCTGCTGCCCGTATCTATTCCTGCAATTGCCAGCATAGTTTTAGGCAGGCTTGCGGTACTTACTATTTCCTTTATTCTTCCGCCGCCTGAAAATGTTCCTCCGCGTATAACAAGAGGCACATGTATGGAAGCGTCGTGGCAGGAACGCTTATAATCATCGTAGCCGTTCTTGTGCTTATCATTATTTCTTGTTCTAAAATGAGAGCCATGGTCAGAGCTGTATATTATAACGGTGTTATTGTATAATCCTTTTTCTTTAAGGCTTTTTATAAGCCTGCCTAAGTTATAGTCCAAGGACGCGCATGCGCCTAAATAATCCGGGTATTCCTGCGCTGCGTCGCCTTTTAGCGTGGCTAAATCACGGGGGAGCTCAAAATTTTTAAAACGTTCTTTTGAGCCTGCCGGGCCTTCATAATGCCCTCTGTCGTTTTGATGGTGCGGCTCTATATGTGAAATTGTCATAAAGAACGGCTTGTTTTTATCGCGCTTTTCTAAAAACTCCAGCCCGAAATCCGTTATGCAGTCCGCCCTGTAGCCCTTAAAATCTATTTTTTTGTTAAATTCATCAAACACAAACCCATCATAACCGTGGGAAGTGAATTCCAGCACATCGCTTGCTCTCCAGAACCCTGTGTATCCTCCTCTAAAATTAAGAGGTATAGCGGTTGTGGCGTGGTCTATCTTTGGCTTGCCTTCAAGCTCTCCTTCGCTCGCAAGGTGCCACTTGCCTATATACGCTGTTTCATAGCCTGCTTCTTCAAAGTATTGGGCTATGGTTTTAACGTTTTGCGGCAGCATTTTGTTGTTCCTGAAGCAGCCCGTTTCAGTAGGGTACTTGCCAGTCTGAAACAAGGCCCTGCACGGTCCGCATACGGGTTGGGGCGAAAAAGCGTTTTCAAACGTTACGCCGTCTTTCGCCATTTCATCAAGCGCGGGCGTTATGTTAAGCTTCTGACCGTAAACGCCGCAGGTGTCCGCCCTTTGCTGGTCTGTAAAATAAAAAATAATGTTTGGTTTCATAACTCACCTCATCAGCCTTTAACAGCGCCTGCTGTAAGTGCCAACAGCGCAGCAAAAATCTTTTTCATATGAATTCCTCCTTGCTCCCGAATTTTGCGTTCGGGGAAAATATTTTTTGTTAACTGAATCTTACATACTTAATGTTGTATATGTCAAGACACGTTTTAAGTTTTTTTAAAAAAGTTGTATGTTTTTTCGCCGTTATATTTTAGTTGTATGTTTTTAGCAGAATTAAAATGGTCTTTAGTTTAATCAAGCGGATTTATAAAGAATCAATGCCCTAAAATAAGATTATCAGCGGGCGTATTAAACTTGCGGACTAATATCAAACACAGCGATATACTTTTAGCTATATATAAATTAAGCGTACAAAAACAATAATATTATAAATCGTTTAATAATCAATGCGTGCTGTTATGGGCCGAGTATGTTATAATAGTTTATGTTAACAGGAGGTGCTTTATGAAATTTCAACTAATCCACACGAACTTTAATGTATTGGACTTAAAAAAATCAATTGAGTTTTACCATGATATGCTTGGCTTAAACGAAGTAAGGCGTATAAACGCAGAAGACGGGAGCTTTATAATAGTCTTTATGGCGGATGAAAAAAACCTATGCCAGCTTGAGCTTACCTGGCTTAAAGACCGGGAAGAGCCCTACGACCTTGGTGAGAAGGAATTTCATATAGCTTTTTCTACGGAAGATTTTGAATCGGCTTATAAAAAACACAAGGAAGCCGGCGTAATTTGTTTTGAAAATACTAATATGGGCATCTATTTTATAGAAGATCCGGACGGATACTGGGTAGAAGTGGTGCCTGCCAAATAACGAAGGGAGTAAGATATGCGAAAAACTAAAATAATTTGTACTTTAGGCCCTGCTTCTAATACGAGGGAAGTAATAAAGGAACTTGCTTTAGCTGGTATGAACATGGCGCGCTTTAATTTTTCACACGGAACACATGAATCTCACCTCGCCATGTTTAAAGAATTGCTTGCGGTAAGGAGCGAGTTAGATATGCCTATTGGCGCCATGCTGGACACCAAGGGGCCGGAAATCAGAATACGCGACTTTAAAAACGGCAAGGTATTTCTTAAACCGGGCGACCCTTTTACGTTGACTACGCGTGAAGTTGAGGGGAACGAAAGCATAGTGTCTGTAAGCTATCCCGATATGCCGCACGATTTGGGCGACAAGAGCAGGATACTTATTGACGACGGCCTTATAGAACTTAAAATAGAAAGCAAAACGGATACAGATGTGCGCTGCGTTGTCGTTGCGGGAGGAGAATTAAGCAACCGCAAGGGAATAAACCTTCCGGGAACGCATATATCAATGCCTTACATAAGCGAACAGGACAGGGACGACATACTTTTTGGCATACGAACGGGCTTTGATTATATAGCCGCGTCGTTTGTAAGGTCCGCGGACGACCTTATAGAGCTCAGGAAGCTCTTAGACGAAAACGGCGGCGAACATGTAAATATAATGGCTAAGATAGAAAACCCTGACGGCGTGGAAAACATACACGAAATTATAGAACACTGCGACGCCGTTATGATAGCGCGCGGCGATATGGGCGTTGAGATTCCTCTTGAGGACGTCCCGGTAATACAGAAATATATTATTAAAGAAGCGAAAATGGCGGGGAAACAGGTGGTAACCGCTACGCAAATGCTTGAAAGCATGGTGCGGAACCCGCGCCCCACAAGGGCGGAAGCCACAGACGTTGCAAATGCCATATACGACGGCACGAGCGTTACAATGCTTTCAGGCGAAACGGCAAGCGGGAAATATCCTGTTGAAGCGGTGCGCACAATGGCGCGCATAGCCATGCGCGCAGAAGAAGACATAGACTATATGAAGCGCTTCTATGAAAACTATTCTCAGTTTGGCACGAGCGACAACATTGCGGACGCCATATCGCATGCCACATGCCTTATAGCGTACAACTTAAACGCAAAGGCCATTATAACCGTTACGTATTCAGGCTCTACCGCGCGTATGATAAGCCGTTTCAGGCCCGATATACCTATAGTCGCATGCACTCCTAACGCTGAAACGCAGCGCCAGCTTACAATATCCTGGGGCGTTGAACCGCTTATGCTCGGCGAGGAAAGAATACCTGATATATTGTTCCAGCAGGCTGTAAGCGCCGCGCGCAAGGCAGGGTATGTACAATCTGGCGATAAGGTGGTTTTAACAGCCGGTCTGCCGCTTGCTAAAGCCGGCACCACTAACCTTATAAAGGTGGTAGTTGTTCCGTGAGCGAGGACGAAAACAGATATATTTCTCCGTTTTCAACAAGATATGCGAGCGAAGAAATGCAGCGCTTGTTTTCTAACGCCAATAAGCAGCGCTTATTTCGCAGACTTTGGATTATTTTAGCAAAATGCGAAAAAGAGCTTGGGCTTAATATAACCGACGAGCAGATAGCCCAAATGGAAGAGCAAAAGGACAACATAGATTTTTCCGCCATAGCGTCGTATGAAAAAAAACTCAGGCACGATGTAATGGCTTCCGTACACGCGTTCGGCGATGTCAGCCCAAAAGCGAGGCCTATAATACATTTAGGGGCTACAAGCTGCTATGTGGGCGACAACGCGGACGTTATAATTATGCGCGACGCGCTTTCAATACTTATAGCGCGGGAAGTATCCATAGCAAAAAAGCTTGTTAAATTTGCTGATAAATACAAGGCGCTGCCTTCGCTAGGCTTTACGCATTTTCAGCCCGCGCAGCCGACAACTGTTGGCAAGAGGGCGTGCCTTTGGCTGCAGGACGTGCTGTATGACTTAACAGATTGCAGGCGCGTTAAGGACAGCCTGCTGCCGCTTGGCTGCAAGGGCGCAACGGGCACGCAGGCGTCATTTGTCGATCTTTTCGATGGAGACATTAAAAAGGCGCGTGCTCTTGACGACATGTGCGCAAGGCTAATGGGTTTTGAGCGCGCTGTGCCTGTATCCGGACAAACATACTCAAGAAAGCAGGATTCCGCAGTACTGAACGTGCTTTCGCAGATCGCGCAGACGGCGCATAAGTTCAGCAACGACATAAGGCTTTTGCAGCATATGAAAGAAATAGAGGAACCCTTTGAAGAAAGCCAGATAGGCTCTTCCGCCATGCCTTACAAAAGAAATCCTATGCGCTCTGAGCGCATGGCGGCGCTTTCGCGCTTTATTGCAGTAAACGCTCAAAACGCTTCTTTTACAGCTTCTGAACAATGGCTTGAACGAACGTTGGACGACAGCGCCAACAGGCGAGTTGCCATTGCGGAAAGTTTTTTAGCGTCGGACGGGCTGCTTATAATATTTGACAATATTGTTTCGGGGCTTGTTGTGTACCCAAATCAAATAAAAAAGCATCTTGAGCAGGAGCTTCCCTTTATGAGCATAGAAAATATGCTTATGGAAGCTGTTAAACGCGGAGGGGACAGGCAGACACTGCATGAAAAGCTCAGGCGTTACAGCATGGAAGCCGGCAGAAGGATAAAGGAAGAAGGCCTTCAGAATGATTTGCTTCAAAGGATTTTTGAAGACGATGACTTTGCCTTTTTAAAGAAAAGACAGGATGAATTTTTAAGCGCGGAAAAATATACGGGCTGCGCGAAAGAACAGGTGGAATGGTTCATTAAAGAAACTGCGGAGCCAATATTAGAGCAGTTTAAGGACGAGCCGGAGCTTTCGCATGAATTATGGGTTTAATTTAAGCTAAGCTGTGAATAGCAAACACGTCTTAATATTAAACGCTGATAAAAAAACATGAAATCAGCGCCTGAATGCTTGCAATTTTAAACGAAATATTGTAACATACTTAATTGGCACATCCTTGCGCCGAATGATCGGCGCCTAATGTCCGTAAGGAGGTGAAAGAATGAAGTACGAACTTATCTACATTATAGATACCGATGTTGAAGAAGAAGCGCGCAAGCAGCTTATAACACGCTTTAACGAGCTTATTGAGCAAAACGGCGGTACTGTGGAAAAAGTAGATGAATGGGGAAAACGCCGTCTGGCTTATGAAATCAACTATAAGACTGAAGGCTACTATGTACTGTTAAACTACAGCGCCTCTCCTGAAGTGCCAAGGGAGATAGAGCGCAACTTAGCTATATCTGACCAGATTTTAAGATATCTTACAGTACGCGTAGAAGAAAAAGTAAGCAAAATAAAACCCAAAGTTGTTCAGCCAAGACCGTATTACAAAGAATCTGCTCCCAAAAAAGCTGAAGAACAGCCGAAGGAAAACAGTGAGCAGGAAAAAACCCCGGAAGAAAACAAAAATTCTGAAGAAGACAACGAATAATAAGGAGACAGCGCGTGAACAAGATATTTATTATAGGCAATTTAACGCGGGATCCGGAGCTGCGGACTACGCCAAACGGCGTAAGCGTGTGCAGCTTTACGGTTGCTGTCAACAGACGCCGGTACGGCGGAGCGGAAGCTGGACAGCCGGAAGCGGATTTTTTTAGGGTTTCTGCATGGAGACAGCTTGGAGAAAACTGCAACCGCTATTTGGCTAAGGGCAGAAAAGTTGGCGTAGTAGGCACTCTGACGCTGCAGACGTTCACAGGCAACGACGGCCAAACCCGCTACAGCCTCGAAGTAAATGCAGACGAAGTTGAGTTTTTAACGCCAAAGAATGCGCAGCCGGACGCCGTTTCTGAAGAGATTCCAGCTCAGCAGGGCAATACCGGCTTTGTACAGGTCGATGACGACGACCTGCCGTTTTAACAAAGGCAATTAAGGAGGAAGCATAATGTCAGAAGCACGCCAGGAGCGCAGGCAGCGTCCGAGAGGAAGACGCCCGCGCCGCAGCAGAGTGTGCGACTTTTGCGCCGGCAAGATTGAATATATAGACTATAAAGACGTGAACCGCCTTAGGAGATATATTACAGAGCGCGGCAAAATTGCGCCGCGCCGCATGTCCGGCACATGCGCAAAGCATCAGCGTCAGCTGGCGCTGGCGATAAAACGCGCAAGAGCTATCGCACTGCTGCCATATTCAGCAGACTAATATATTAAGCATACTATTAAAAAGACCGCAAGCTAAGGCTTGCGGTCTTTTTAATAGACATATAATAATTATTTTTAAATAAAACAATTTTATAGCTGTTGCGCAAAAGATATAAAATTAAAAATCATGACTTTTAAGCTGTGTTTTTATTATAGAAATATTTCTATAAAAAACGGTTTTTGCTTTATTGCTATTTTTAAACGATTAATAAAGCATTTGCTAGTTATTTTTTTAGCTGTTTGCTGATATCTTCCACCGCTGCGCGTATGGTCGGCGTGCTTTCCATAAGTTCCTCAATGCGCCTGAAGCCATGAAGTATGGTGGAGTGATCCCTATTGCCAAGCATCTGGCCTATGCTAGGCAAAGAGGAATTAGTAAGCTCACGGCAAAGGTACATGGCTACCTGGCGCGGAACAGCGATGCCGCGGCTCCGCCTTGGACCGCACATGTCTTCCTTTGAAATAGCGTAGTATTCGCCTACGGCGTTAATTATGTCTTCGCAGGTTATAAGATAATTTTCCTGTTCCTTGAATACATCCTGAAGGGCTTTTTCTGCAAGCTCCATGGTTATATTAAGCGTCTTATTCAGCGCGGCGTATGCCGCAAGGCGCGTTAAAGTGCCTTCTAACTCACGTATATTGCTGTCTACCTTTTGCGCTATAAGCTCAAGCACCTCGTTTGATATAAGCAGGTTTGTCTCTTTCGCCTTTTCACGCAGAATGGCGACTCGCGTATCCATATCGGGACGCTGTACATCTGCTATAAGCCCCCACTCAAAACGGCTCCTCAGCCTTTCTTCAAGCTTGGCTATTTCCTTTGGAGGCCTGTCCGAAGTTATAACTATCTGCTTTCCGGCGTTGTGCAGCGCATTGAAGGTATGGAAAAATTCCTCCTGGGTCGAGTCCCTGCCTGCTATAAACTGTATATCGTCTATAAGCAATACGTCGACGTTGCGGTATTTTTCGCGAAACTGAACATTTTTGTTTGACTGTATAGCGCTTACAAGTTCCGTAGTAAACTGTTCGCTTGTCGCATATACAAGATTGGTTTCAGGTCTTTGCGCAAGTATATAATGCCCTATTGCGTGCATAAGGTGCGTTTTGCCAAGGCCGACGCCTCCGTACAGGAAAAGCGGGTTATAAGCGCCTGCCGGGTCATCTGCAACGGCGAGGGAGGCGGCATGGGCAAAGCGGTTGCCGCTTCCGACGACAAACGTATCGAAGGTATATTTAGGGTTAAGCTGCACGTTGGGGCTTGAGGCGCTTTTCTTCTTGCCCGATTTAAATTCCTCAGTCTGCCTCGGAGTTAAAATATTAACCTTTATCGGCCTGCCAAGTGTTTTTGAAAGGGCGTCAGAAATCATAGGCTCGTATCTTGAAGAAACAAACTGGTGATAATAATCCGTAACGGCTTCTATATAAAAATCGTCTTCTAAAATATCAAGCGGCTTAAGAGCTGATTCTATCCATGTTTTATATGTAACTTCAGCCATCTCATTGCGCAAAAGCGTGCAGACGTTTGCCCAAATATTATTAGTATCCAAACCTATCCCCCAAAATATAATAAAAATACATAAAAACTATTAACAGGTAAAAAATACGCCTTAAAAACAAATCAGGCGTAACCGTCTACCGATGTGGATAACTATCCCCGCAGGTGCTATTCACGCTCGAATAATACCATATAGTACCGGCGCTTGCAAGGGGAACTGTGGACAAACAAAATGTTTAACGGTTTATCTGTTGATAAGTCCGATGTCAACGCATAGTGTGCAGAAGGTCATAATGGCACAAGGTTTAATGATTCAACTGTATAATTATACATAAAAACTTATATTGTTAATAAAAATTTATTAAAATTAATTTTTGCTCTGATTTGGATGACATTATTGTAATACTTTGATTTTGCCTGTATAATTGCTGCGTCGTATACTAAACGGGAGGTGCATTATGAGCGAAGCATTAAAAAAGAAGGACAAGTTTACAAAGACGGAAAAAAGCTGGATACTGTACGACTGGGCAAACAGCGTGTACGCTACAAACATTATGGCGGCCATATTCCCTACGATATTTGTTTCAATCGCAGGCGAAAGCGGAGACATGTGGTGGGGCTATGCTACGAGCATAGCTACGTTTATAATCGCTGTTTTAGCTCCCATACTCTGCGCTGTCGCAGACTATAAGGGAGTAAAGAAAAAGCTTTTTACTGTGTTCATGCTTATCGGCGTGGTTTTTACACTTGCTTTAAGCTTTACAGACGACTGGCGCGCGATGCTTGTACTATATGTGATTTCACGCATAGGTTTTGCAGGTTCAAACCTTTTTTACGATTCGTTTTTAACAGACGTTACAACTAACGAACGCATGGACAAGGTTTCTTCGTGGGGCTACGCTATGGGCTATATCGGCGGGTCAACCATACCGTTTATAGCATCAATAATCGTGCTTTTAAAGCTTGGCTACTCAAACCCTGTGGCGCAGAAGTTTTCCATAGTCATAACTTCCGTCTGGTGGCTTGTGTTTTCAATACCGTTTATAAAAAACGTAGAGCATGTGCATTATAAGGATACTGACGAGCGTCCTTCGATAAAGCAGATATTTGCGAACGTAGGCAATACATTTAAGGACATAATGACGGAAAAAGGCATGATGCTCTTTATAATCGCCTACTTTTTCTATATAGACGGCGTAGGAACTATAATAAGCGTTTCAACGGCATACGGTACTGCTCTTGGCTTAGGCGCCTTAGGCATGATACTGGCGCTTCTCGTAACGCAGATAGTTGCGATGCCGTGTTCTATATTTTTCCCGAAACTGGCTAAAAAAATAAGCACAAGGCGCGCTCTTATGTTTGCTATCGCTGTGTACATGTTCATATGCCTCGTCGGCTTCATAATGGGCTTCACGCTCGAACCGCACCAGGCAAGCTACAACGGCGCTTATGATATGCATATGGAATACGCTATTGATAATTTAAGCGTGCAGTTTGAAGACAAAGCTTCAGCGGATGAAGCCGTTAAAGAATATATGCTTAGCAGCAGACCGCTTATAAGAGACAAGAAAAACGAAGACCTGAACAATTTAAAATTAAGCTGGAAAGATATAAGCGAATCAGACAGCAAAAAAGCGCTTATAGCGCAAAAGGAACTGTATGACGGCAATATTGCCTTTGCTGAAGAAAACAAGGATAAAATAGACGATTATTTCGAGGCACAGAGAAAGTCATCCGTTCTGTTTTGGGCTATGGCAATTTTAGTAGGCACAGTGCAGGGCGGCATACAAGCCACGTCGCGTTCTTACTTTGGGAAGCTTATACCTAAAGAGCGCTCGAATGAGTTTTTCGGCTTCTTCGATATATTCGGCAAGTTTGCAAGCGTTGTAGGTCCTCTGCTTTATTCTTTTGTAGCGGGTGTCACGGGCAGGTCTTCTTACGGAACGCTGTGTCTGCTTATACTGTTTATTGTGGGTTTTGCGATACTTAAGGGCGCAAAAAAGCCCCTTGATGAGCTTGAACTTTCAAGAGCTGAACAAGAGACCTGATTAGCGGTAAAAACAAAAGTATTATATAAAGCAATTAACCTATATCTATCCCTGGAAGCATTGCAAGTATTCTCCTTCGCGATGCGCCCAGGGATTTTAATAATCCAACCTGCGCGCTGTTGTTTGCGTAAACCTGCGCTATGCATTGATTGATACCGCGGGATTTAAGCAGCGAAGCGCCGCATTTTACAAGCGATGAGCCAAGAGAGCGGCGGCGGTATTCAGGCTGGACGTACAGCATTATAAGGCCCGCTGCGCGCGGACTTGAGCCTGACATAATCATTTCAGCAAGCGGCTGTCCCCCTCTGTAAAAGCCGAGAGCCATAAAATAGGGCTGTTGCATTTGCAGCGTTAAATAATCCATGGGGATAGGGGAGAGCCTGAAAGCGTTAAGCCTCGATAAAAATTCGCTGCACTGCTGCGTGTCCTGAAGGGGGACCGATGCGAACTGGCAGCCCATGGGAGGCGTGGGAGTTTTTTCTTCAGAAAGAGAAAATATATATTCTTCCTCCGCGTTGTTGTTCACAAAACCGCTTTTTGTGTAAAAATTAAGCAAATCCCAGTTATTCGCTTCTACGCGCGCGTATATTCTGCATTTTATATTCGGAAACTTCGCGCGGAGAATTTCGGCTCTTGCCAGCAGTGCACCGAGCAAAAGGCTTCTTGCCGCAGGCTGCGCCTCTATGCACACATAAATTTGAAGAGGCCTTTCAGGATAAAGCTTTTCCTGCATGGAGAGAACCACGTAGCCATAGCCTAACTGTATAAAATCATCGCTCGAAGCGAAGAACACGTCTTCCTTGGGAAGCCCCTGAAAAGGGCCGGACGGGTTTGATAAATGCATAAAGGACCTCTATTCCTGTTAGTTTGTTTTGTTTTTAACGCTTGTAAAATCATACGCCACGCGGCTTACCTGCGGGCAGCGCTCCCTGATAGCGCCTGATAAATTTTCCAATATATCAAACGGTATGCGAACGGGCAGCAAAAGGCTGTCGTCCTCTTTTGTATCGGCGATTGTGACAGCGTGAAGCGTTATTAAAACTTCATCGTTGTCCGAACCCTGTATGGGATAAAGGGACGCGAAAAATTTAAACATCTTTTTTGCAAGCTCGTTTTTTAAAATGCCGTCAGAAAATATTTTATCCACAGTTTTTAAAATATCAAGACGGTATTTTGTTACTTCGCCATGTATTCTGAGCGCAAGACCTGTTCCGGGAAAAGGCTGCGCTGTTGTAATCTCTTTTGGCATGCCTAACTTTTCTGCGATAAAGCGTACCTCGGATTTAAACATTTCTTTTAACGGAGCAATTACAATTTTGCCTTCGGACGGCACTATTGCATCGGATAACCCGTGTTTTAAAGCTTCATCGCACGTTATGCCGCGTATTACCGCGTCATACTCGGTGTCTTGAAGAACTCTCTTCAAAACGGTCTTCATAGTGCTGTTTATGGCTTTCTGCTTGTCTTTTGGGCTTATAAGCCCCTTTAAACCTGATAAAAATTCTTCCTGCGCGTTTATAAGCGTTATCGACAGGTTCTCTTTGTCGCGGTACTGGGACAGCACAAAGGCCACTTCATCCTGTCTAAGCAGGCCTGTATCTACAAACACGCAGCGCAGCTTTTCACCGAGCGCTCTATGCGCAAGCGTTGCGCTTACGCCGCTGTCAAGCCCGCCTGTGAGAGCGCAAAGAGCAAAGCCGTCGCCAACTTCCTTTTGAATATTGCTGCGCGTGTTTGAAATAAAAGCGAATTCATCCCACCAGCGAGAAGCGCCGCAGATATTTAAAGCGAAGTTAAGCAGTATGGCCGTACCGTCGGGGTCGTTGGGCTCTATTTGAAATCCTAAACCGTACAGGTTAAGCTCCTGGTGCTTAAAGCCAATTATGCTTTCTCCCAACATAGCTATCGGCATAAGCTCGCTGCTAAGGCTGAAAGGCAAACAGTAATGTATCATTCTGTCGCTCGTAGTAAGGTTTTCAGTAACAGGCGAAGGCAAAAGCTTCACTTCCTCAACTTTGTTAAGCTTATGCGCTTCATTTACTTCGCCGTTTAAAAGGACGCATAAGGATGCGGCGGTATTCCCTAATGCAAGCACCGGTATGCCGGAATTTAGGAACCTTCCGTCCATGCTTAAGGGATACTGCTCGTTTGTGCCCCCTGCTAATATGATGCCTAAAGGAGCGGCGGCGTTTACTTCGCCCTGCGATGCGTCTCCAGGAAGTATGCTGCACGCAATGCCTTCAAGCCTGAGCTTTATAGCTATATCCTCAGTATATTTATAGTTATAGTCTAATATAAGCAATGTATCGTTCATAATAACCTCGTATGTCAGATTCCGCCTTCCACTATCCAGAAGGAGTTATCCTCCTGCATATTCTGATTAAGCAAATTTTTAATTAAAAGCTGCGTATCTTTATCTGCAATTCCGGTCGAATTAAGCTTATTTTCAAATTGAAACTGTTTAATACCGTTTTCTGTTTTATTGTCATAAACGCCGCTGACGCTGTTTGCGTCAAGCATGTTAAGAGCAGAAAGCTCTTTTTGCAATTTAATTACTTTTTTCCCTTCGTTGCCGCGGCGCATGGCGACGCCCGCAACGTCGTGCACAGTGCCGTAGCCTATTATGCGCCAGTCGCTTATTGAATATGCGCTGCGCTGCACTTTATCCGGCATATTGCCTTCCAACACCTGCACATATATTCCGTCTTCGCTTTTAAAAGTTTTTTCAACCATGGCGACGTGCGTGGTATCTCCTGAAGGCGTGTAAGAAAAAAACACCCAATCGCCAGGCTGAGGTATATATTCATTTAACTCTATGCTTTTCCCCGACGAATTGAACCACTGGCTGCCCCAGCCGTTCACAATACCGTTTCTTGCTACAAACCGCCCTTCTTTTAAAAACCAGTTAAGCCCTACGTTTGTCGCTCCGTAAAGGGGATATTGTTTTTTAAGAAGCTGCGTGCCGTAGCGATTGTCCGTTTCGTTTACGCACCAGCACAGGTATTCGGCGCACCATTCGGAGGTGCTGTTCCCGTACCAGGCGCCGTATTTGGTGCTGCCGTCGCTTTTTTCCGTATAGCCTAATTCTTCCTGAGCTACGCTGAGCAACTTAAGCACAAAATCAGGAACTTCAAAGGCGGGTAAAATTTCTTCATTGGAAGTATTGGAAGTCGCAAAGCAAATATTAGATGTTACTAGTAAAAAAAATATTAAAGCAACACTTAAAATGCGTTTTTTCAACAGAGCACCTCCTAAAACGAGTTCATTATACAAGCTTATCAGGTTTAATACAAGCGCAGGCGTTTAAACTTGCAAGTTTAAGATTATTCTGCTAACATGACATCATTTCTATCAGCCTATATTGAAAGGACAGTTTGGAAATACATGAAAATCACAACTATTCGTGATGTCGCGAAAACAGCAGGCGTAAGCATTTCAACAGTATCACGGGTGCTTAATAACAGACCTGACGTTGGGAAAGATACCAGACAAAAAGTGCTGAAGGCCGTTGAGGACTTAGGTTATGTGCGGAACAACAGCGCGGCAAGCCTAAAGCAGCTTCAGACCGACTTTGCCGCAGTGATCTTACGCGGAAGGCGCAATATTTTTTTGATGGATCTGGCGGAAAGAATACTGGATATAGGCAAGCAGAAAAAGATCAGTTTTTTAACGGAAATAATAGATGAAAAGGCAGACGAGTTTAAGGCGGTGCGCAGGCTCTATCTGGAAAGGAAACTTACAGGCGTAATATTTTTAGGAAGCAATCTTACAAACCACGAAAAAGAAGCTGAAGAGCTTGAGCTGCCGTGCGTTTTTGCGTCTATAGAAGCTCCGTTTTTAAAAGGGGAGCGCATAAGTTCCGTATCGGTTGACAACTTTAAAGCCGGAAAAGAGGTTCTCGACAGGCTGATATCCTTAGGACACAAAAATATTGCCCTTTTAGGATATTTCGGCCCTATAAGCGACGCGACAGGGCAAAGGTTGTACGGGGCGAAAGCCAGCATGGAAGAACATGGCATTACGTTTAACCCGCTTTTATATGAAGAATGCGATTTCACTCTGCCTTCAAGCTATGCCGCTATGAGCCACGTTCTTGACAACAATGTAAAATTTACGGCTGTATTTGCAAGTTCCGACATAATAGCGATAGGCGCTATGAAGGCTTTGACAGACAGGGGTCTTAAGATACCTGACGACGTATCCATAGTGGGCTTTGACGGCATAGAGCACGCTGCCTACACCGTTCCGTCGCTTACGACCATGATGCAGCCCTCTCAGGAAATGGCGAGCAAGTCCGTTGAGCTTTTGGTTGATTCCATACATGGGAAACCGGGAAGGCATCTGCTTGTTGAGCCTAAATGGATAGACGGACAGTCCGTAAAAATGATTTTTTGAAACAGTATAATTAATTAATACAACCAAATATTACTTTAGCAAAACAAAATAAAAAAATTACAATTGAAAAGTTTAAATTTGCTTGACAAAGCGCCGAAAAGCTGTAATTGTGGAATCAGAAAAGCTTTTGCTTATTTATATTTTCTCATAACTATACTTTGGTCGATCAATAGTGAAGAAAAAGGCGATTCGATTGTGGGATTAAACTATTAAACGGCCTTTGTTGTTTTAAAGTTAAAGGGTCTTTATTAAAGGCTTGCTTGAAAACATCGCTATGTTTGGAATTTAATGATGTTTTTATTGAGTTAGATAAAAAAGGATTCTAATATTAAAAGACAAAAAACAAGATTTATAGTATTTATTTTAGTAACGTTTATGTTGCTGTCAATTGTCGTATCAGTAAATGCCCTTAATGTAACAGGCGGTATGCTTCCCGGCCGCTTTAAATCCACATTGAGTTCGAACTACCTGACTCAAAACGAGGACGACGAACCGTTTACAGAATAAGTATATAAATTATGCAGTATGTTTAAGCAAAAAGCGATAAGTTCAGAACAACTTTTTAGCAGGCTTAACCAAGTATCCAGGCTTGTATTTGCATAGCGTAAGTGAATAAGTTATTAAACAATGTTTTTAAAAGCAAAAAGATTAAATAAACTATGAGTAAAGTTTCTGTAAATGTTTTACAATAAATTAAACGGTAGACACTAAATGGTTACCGTTTATGCTATTTGCAGACAAATCCTTTATGTGCTATACTTTATATAGATAAATTGCTCATATGTTTGATAATTATATGAGATGCAATATAGGAGGCAGAAATGTTTTACCGCCCACCAACGAGAAAAGAAAGAGATGCTTTTCACGAAGGAAGCAGCCGGCATGCTTACGCTATGCTTGGCGCGCATCCTGCTATAAGTCACGATCTGCCTGTGTGGAATTTCGCCGTATGGGCTCCAAGAGCAAAGGCGGTGTCCGTAACGGGAGAGTTTTGCTCGTGGAAGGTAGACGCTTATCCTATGAAAAAGCAATATGACGGCATTTGGGAGCTGCAGCTTGAAAGACAGCTTTTTGACCCGCAAAGCGATGAAGAAAAATACAGCTATGAAGACGCGGCGCATAAGCTGCTAAGTTATAAATACGCCATACAGGACGCGGAAGGAAACTGGCGCCTTAAAGCGGACCCTTATGGTTTTGCATCAGAACTCAGACCAAACAACGCAAGCGTTCTGTACGACCTGGACGGCTTTCAATGGGGAGATCAGAAATGGCTTAACCACCGTAAAAGCTGGAACCCGTACAGAAGCCCTGTAAATATATACGAAATGCATCTTGGCTCATGGAAGATGCATGAAGACGGCAGCCCGATGAACTATGTGGAAATAGCGGAGGAACTGATTCCATACATAAAAGAAATGGGCTACACACATGTGGAGCTGCTGCCCGTTATGGAGCACCCGCTTGATATGTCCTGGGGCTACCAGGTAACGGGCTACTATGCGCCTACGTCGAGGTACGGCACACCTAAAGAATTTATGCGCTTTGTGGATCTTCTGCACCAGGCCGGCATAGGCGTTATTTTAGACTGGGTTCCCGCTCATTTCCCAAGGGATGAAGTGGGGCTTCGCCAGTTTGACGGCACTCCGTGCTATGAGCATGAGGACTGGCGCAGGGCAGAAATGAAGCAGTGGGGCACCATGATGTTTGACTTCGCGCGGGGCGAGGTGTGTTCTTTCCTGCTTTCTAATGCGTGCTATTGGTTTGAAATTTATCATATAGACGGCATACGCTGCGACGCCGTAAGCAGCATGCTGTATCATGATTTTTGCCGCAAGGAAGGCGAATGGCTGCCAAATCAATACGGAAACAACATAAATATCGAGGCGATAGCGTTTCTGCGCCGCTTAAACGAAGTAGTATACAGCGATTTTCCAGGCGTTATGACAATAGCTGAAGAATCCTCCGCCTATCCTATGGTAACAAGACCGACTTTTTTGGGCGGCCTTGGCTTTGGCTTCAAGTGGAACATGGGATGGATGAACGATATGCTAAGCTATATAGAGCTTGATCCCGTTTACCGCAAATGGCATCATGACAAATTAACATTTTCCCTTTTCTACGCCTTCAGCGAAAATTATGTATTGCCGTTTTCACATGACGAAGTCGTTCACGGCAAAAAGAGCATGTTGGATAAGCAGCCGGGCGATCTATGGCGTAAGTTTGCAGGCCTGAGAACGCTGATAGGCTACCAGATGGCGCATCCCGGCAAAAAACTGCTTTTTATGGGGAGCGAATTCGGCCAGTTTATAGAGTGGGACGAAAAAAGACCGCTCGATTGGTTCTTGCTTGTTTACGAACGCCATCCCGATCTGCAGCGCTGCATAAAACATCTTAATCATTTCTACCGCAGCCACAGCATGCTTTGGGAAATTGAAGACAGCTGGGACGGCTTCGAATGGCTTGTTGCTGACGACAGCAACAACAGCATAGCAATATTTATGCGTATGAATAAAAAAGGGCAGACGCTTATATGCATGTCTAACTTCACCCCGCAATACATAGAAGAATACCGTTTTGGCGTTCCAAACCGCGGCAAGGTGAGGGAAGTTTTCAATACGGACCTGAGCGAGTACGGCGGTTCAGACAAGCAGAACAGCAAAATTATAAACGTAGAAAAGATACCATGGAACGGCAAAAAATATTCCGTAAATATCTGCGTTCCGCCGCTTGCAACAGTTTATTTTGCATACGAAAGAATACCGGAGATTCCGGAAAAAGCCAAGAACAAAAAAGGAAAAACTCAAGAAGAAACAGAAGAAGAAAATAACGAATTATAAGAACAGGATGTTGGA
Organism: uncultured Oscillospiraceae bacterium; assembly: GCA_964518875.1. Classification (GTDB taxonomy): domain Bacteria; phylum Bacillota; class Clostridia; order Christensenellales; family Aristaeellaceae; genus DTU024. Next base: position 65,201 of record CAZFHI010000003.1, on the reverse strand, counting down.
TTAAAGAACAAGGAGAAAAAGACTTATGCTTCAAAAAAAAGAATGTGTTGCTATGCTGCTTGCGGGCGGGCAGGGCAGCAGGCTCGGTATACTTACCAAACACACGGCAAAACCCGCCATACCTTTCGGTGGTAAATACCGCATAATCGATTTTCCTGTAAGCAACTGTACTAACAGCGGCATAGACGTTGTCGGCGTGCTGACACAGTACAGGCCGCTTGAACTGAACGCCTACATAGGTTCGGGCGCCCCCTGGGACCTTGATAAAAACAGCGGGGGAATATTTGTACTCCCTCCGTATTCTACAGGCAGCGACGGCAAATGGTACAGGGGAACCGCTAACTCAATTTACCAAAACATAACTTTTATAGAGCAGTATAACCCGGACTATGTGCTTGTGCTTTCAGGCGACCACATTTATAAGATGGATTATTCAGCTATGCTTGACTACCATATAAAGCATGAAGCCGCTGTAACGATAGCGGTGCGCCAGGTTCCATGGGAAGAAACGCACCGCTTTGGCATAATGAATACAGATGAAAACAGCGTTATTACGGAATTTGAAGAAAAACCCGCTAACGCCAAGAGCAATAATGCGAGCATGGGCGTTTACATTTTCACCTGGGAAAAAATGCGTAAGCATCTTATTGAAGACGAGAAAGATCCAAACTCCAGCAACGACTTTGGCAAGAATATAATTCCTAAAATGCTTGATGAGGGAGAGAAGCTTGTAGCCTACACGTTTGACGGTTACTGGAAAGACGTGGGAACCATAGAAAGCCTTTGGGAAGCCAATATGGACCTGCTGGAATCGCCTTCGCCAATAGACCTGCACGATAAGGACTGGCGCATATATGCCCGCAACGTGGGCAGGCCGCCAAGCTATATAGGCAAAAACGCCGTTGTAATAAACAGCCTTGTTACTGAAGGAGGAGAGATAAGTGGATATGTTGAAAACTCCGTAATATCAGGCTCTGTAACTGTTGAAGAAAATGTGCGCATTTACGACAGCGTTTTAATGCCGGGCGCTAAAATAAAAGCAGGCTCAATTATACGAAGAGCAATAATAGGTGAAAACAGCGTTATAGGCTCAAACTCTCAGATAGGCGAAAAAGAAGGCAAAATTGCCGTAGTAGGCAACAATACCACAGTTGCGGAAAAAGCAAGAGTAGCTTCCGGCGAGCAGATAGGAGAATAGGAGGTTACCATGAAAACAAACATTGTAGGTTTGGTATACACAGGCGAAAAAACAGAACGCCTGCGCGAATTAACAAGCAAACGCTCTCTTGCAGCTCTGCCGCTCCTTGGCCGTTACCGTCTTATAGACTTCATATTGAGCAATATGGTAAACAGCGGCATGAAAAACGTAGGCATAATAATGCAGAGCAATTACCAAAGCCTTTTGGATCAACTGGGTTCGGGCAGAGAATGGGATTTGCACGGCAAGCGCAGCGGCATGACGCTTCTGCCGCCGTTTGCTACGACAGATTCAAACAACAGCTACACTGGATTACTGGACGCTCTTAAAAACAATATGAATTTTTTGCGCAGAAATTCAGAACGCTATATAGCGACTTCGGAAAGCGGATTTATGTACTCTATGCGCTTTGAAGACATGCTGGACTTTCATTTGAAAAACGAAGCGGACATAACTTTTGCGTATACTAAGGACCGCGACGCGAGGCGCAACGGTATAGGCCGCTACCTTGGCATAGATCAGAACAACGTGGTTACGCATATAGAGGTGGATCCTGCAATACCAAGGTATGAAAACACGTACATAGGCGTTTTCCTTATGAGAAGGGAACTTCTTATAAACCTTGTTGACAGAGCGACTTCACAGGGTTTCCACCACTTTACAAGGGAAATGCTGATCAAAGTTTTAGCTGAGGGGCAGCATAAGCTTGTAGGATACGAGTTGCCTACCAAACCGTTTAATATAGATTCTGTTCAAGCTTATTATAATACCAATATGGCGCTGCTCGATGAGGAAAACCGCAAAAATCTGTTTGACTTAAGCCGTCCCGTATGGACAAAGTTGCGCGATGAGATGCCGTCGCAGTTTTCAAAGGGAGCAAAGGTTTCAAACTCTCTTATAGCGGATGGCTGCATAATAGAAGGCGAAGTGGAGGATTCCATTTTATTCAGGGGCGTAAAGGTAATGCCCGGCTCTAAGATTAAGGGCTGCATCATAATGCAGGACTCCGTGATTGAAAACGGCGCTCACATCGAAAACTGCATATTGGATAAGCAAACTACTGTTCGTGAAAACTCCAAGCTTACTGCGACGCCAGGGTACCCGTTTGTAGTGCCTAAGAATTTGACAATCTAATTTGAATTGTGCTAAAGTGTTTTCTGTTGTTCAGTTTATTGCTAAACTTGTAACGTTATGAGAGGAGTGTTAGTAAATGAAAATTCTTTTCGCGGCGTCAGAATGTGTTCCTTTTATTAAAACCGGCGGTTTGGCAGACGTTGTCGGTTCTCTCGCGGTTGTTTTGGCAGAGCAGGGACACGATGTGCGTGTTATGATTCCTAAATACACTTCTATACCGGAAGAATATTCCAGCAAAATGACCCATCTTGTGGATTTTGAGGTGGAGCTCGGCTGGCGCAAGCAATACTGCGGCATAGAAGAGCTTAAACAAAACGGCGTAACCTACTATTTTGTAGATAACCGCTATTACTTTGGCAGAAATTATACTTACGGCATGGGCGGGGACGAATACGAGCGCTTCGCTTTCTTTAGCCGCGGCGTGCTTAACTCACTTCAGCTTATAAACTTTAAACCGGACATTATCCACGCGCACGACTGGCAGGCTGGCATGATACCGGCATTGCTCAACATACAATACGCTCATCTTCCTGCGTACAGCGGCATAAAAACCGTTATGACTATACATAATTTGCAGTATCAGGGAGTATTCGGCATAAAAGACGTTCAGGACGTTTTAGGCCTTGGAGACAGCCTTTTTACAGGCGACAAGCTTGAATACTACGGCGCGGCCAACTACCTTAAAGCAGGCCTTGTATACGCAGATGAAATAACAACTGTAAGCCCTTCCTACGCGGAGGAAGTGCAGACTGCTTATTACGGCGAACGCTTAGACGGGCTTCTCCGCGCTAAGAATAATCATCTTACCGGCGTCCTTAACGGCATAGACGTAGAAGAATTTAATCCCGCAGAGGATACTTACATAGCGGCAAGATACTCAGCTGAAGATAAATCAGGCAAGGCGGTTTGCAAAAGAGCGCTACAGGCCGAGCTGAACCTTGACATACGCCCCGAAGTGCCTGTGATAGGCATGGTAGGAAGATTAAGCAAGCAGAAAGGTCTGGATCTTGTAGACTACGTCATCGGAGATATAATGCGTGAAGACGTTCAGCTTGTATGCCTCGGCATGGGCGATTCAAGATACGTAAACCTTTTCAGCTGGGCAGAGCAGAATTATCCTGGAAGAGTCGCCGCGCGCTTTGTTATGGACTATTCTCTGGCCCACAAAATATATGCGGGCGTAGATCTTTTTCTTATGCCTTCACAATTTGAGCCATGCGGCTTAAGCCAGATGATAGCTATGCGCTATGGAACAGTGCCTATAGTGCGTGAAACAGGCGGACTTCGCGATACCGTACTCAGCTATAACGAATATACAGGCGACGGCAACGGCTTTACGTTCTTCAACTACAACGCGCACGACATGCTGCACGTTATACAGCGCGCTCTGCATTATTACTGGAACAAAAAAGACGTTTGGGAAATCCTGCAGGATCGCGGCATGAAAGGAGACTATTCCTGGAAAGCGTCTTCAGAAAAATATCTCGAAATATATAACAAGCTTATTGAAGAAAGAGAAAATGAGAACGCGAAAAGGCTTGAAGCAGAAGGTAAAAATTTAAAAAAAAAGCCTGAGGAAATAAAGCCTGAAACCGCTTCAAAGCGGGACAATAAAAAGAGCGCTTCAAAAACAGCCGCTAAAACTGTTGCAAAAACCCCTTCAAAAACAGCCGCCAAGTCGACGAGCAAAGCGCCTGCAAAGACGACGAAAAAAACTACTACAGCGAAGACAACTTCAAGAGGCGCAACGGCAAAGACGGCTTCAAAAAGCGCGGCATCGAAGACATCTTCAAGAAGCGCGTCAAGGACGGCTTCAAAAAGCGCCGCGGCAAAGGCAACTTCAAGAAGCGCGGCGGCAAAGACGGCTTCAAAAACAACGGCTGCAAAATCAACTTCTAAAACCGCGGCTGCTTCGAAGCCTGCATCGCCTAAAAAGACATCAGTTAAAAAGACTGTAAAAAAGGAACATGAATAAAGATTTAATATAAAAAATGTTTTAACGGGCTGGCTTTTGCCAGCCTGTTTTAAAACTTAAAATAATAAATGCAAATTTTAATAAGGCTTTATGCAATAACCGCAAAGCAAAACACAGACTATTTTATACCGTTTATAGGTTAGACTTGTTTTATGAATACGCTGTTATCTGTGTATCCTAAATTTTGTGGACTATACAGAAACATAGCGAACATATTTTTTATGCTTAAAGCGGAAAAGATAAAAACCCATGCTTTTATTTTTGAAACTATAAATTAAAAATTTATGCGCGTAGATTTGGTTTTATAATTAAAAATTCCACGCATCTATTTTTGTATTCAATAAGAAAAATACATAGATCATGCTTGCGACTGTTGCGGGAAAAGCTGTTTGCTTAAATTTGGATTGCTGATAGTGAATTCACACGCTTAAGTTTTGCGCTGTTAATAGAAAATATTTGCTTTACAGATGACATTAACCAAGCCGTAAATACATCCTGTTCTTTAAAAGCGACACAGAAAAAATTAAAAAAATTTGACTCTGACGATTATATGTGTTAAACTAATTGAGTTTTAAAGCTGCCTTTGCGGGAATGGCGGAATTGGCAGACGCGCTAGATTCAGGTTCTAGTGTTCGCGAGAACATGCAGGTTCAAGTCCTGTTTCCCGCACCATGACAAAAAGATAGAGGGCACAAGGATGCCCTCTTTTCTATTGATATTATTGGCTTTTTTGTGTTTTCTTTTCCGTTCCGTGGTTCGCATAACACGGAACAAATTCGGAAAATAAGAATAAAATGCAACACGAAATGCAACACGAAATTACAAAAAATAAAATGATTAACTTAATTATAAACTAAGCGCCTGATATAGAAATTCAGGCGCTTATTAGAAGACGGTAATTTTAAACTGTCAGTGTTTTAGCAAGCTCGTCCAGCCAGCGGCCTTCAAAGTCTTCTATTTCGCCCCTGTCGCTGGCAGCTGCAATATCGGGGTCTATCGGTATTTTTGCAAGAACGTTAAGATTGTTTTTTCTTGCGATTTCTTCTATATGGCTGTCGCCGAATATGTTGTATCTTTTGCCGTTATCAGGGCACTTAAAGTAAGACATGTTTTCAACAAGGCCTAAAACAGGTATGTTCATTTTTTCAGCCATTTTAACTGCTTTTGAAACTATCATGGATACAAGTTCCTGCGGGGAAGTTACTACGATAATTCCGTCTATTGGTATGGACTGGAATACAGTAAGCGGTACATCGCCGGTTCCGGGGGGCATGTCAATAAACATATAGTCTATGTTATCCCATATTACATCTGTCCAAAATTGCTTTACAACGCCGGCTATGATTGGTCCGCGCCATATAACTGGGTCGCTTTCGTTTTTCAAAAGCAGGTTTATAGACATGATTTCTATGCCTTTTGAGGATTTTACAGGCAGCAGACCGAACTCGTTTTGCATAGCCTGTTCTTTTATGCCGAAGGCTTTCGGTATGGAAGGACCGGTAACGTCTGCGTCAAGAATGGCTGTTCTATAGCCCATTCTGTTTACCGCAACGGCAAGCATGGATGTTACCATTGACTTGCCAACGCCGCCCTTACCGCTTATTACTCCTATTACTTTTTTTATGCTGCTCATCTTATGCGGCTTTTCTATAAAGCTTGTTTTTTGCTCTTTTCTTTCTGCGCAGTTTTCGCCGCAGCTGCTGCAATTATGGTCACAATTTTCGCTCATATTTTTTACTCCTGATGTTTATAATTTTAATTATCATTATCTAAAAACTGTATGCTGCATGCGGGACATAATTTGCCCTGATTGACATTAGGAATTAGCTTTTGTATTAAGTACGCATTAAAGCTAAAACCAGCATAGGGTTATATTTTTTACGGCTTCTGACCGCCGTAAATTAAGTATACACAATTTATAGCATATATCAACAACTTTTCTGGATATTTTATTCTTCGAAATTAATTTATAAATTCATATAAATATAATCTTATAAAGAAATTCATAAGCGGGTTTCTAATTTGTAATATAAGCGTTTTATTTTTTTATCTATAAAATTTATTTACAAGGCTTGCATTTTCTGCGAAGCAGTGGCATAATAGCCTTATGAAATAAGGAGGTCTTAGAGATGTCTAAACTAACAACTCGTCGTGAATTTATTATCGGCGCAGGCAAAATTGCTGCTGGCGCTGCGGCAGTAAGCGCGCTTAACCCAGTGCTTAACACCATAGCGGAGGAAGCCCCTGCCGCACCGGAATATCCTTTCACATATGTTAAACTGGATCCGGAAGAAGTAAAGGAGCATTGCTATCAACGCTTCTACGACTACGGCGGCTGCGCGGCCGGTTCTTTTGGCGGCATAGTCGACATACTTTCAGAAAAAGTAGGTTATCCTTTTAATCAGCTCCCATACTTAATGTATGCAAACGGAGCGGGCGGATATGGCGCAGCTTCACTTTGCGGCTCTATTGGCGGCTGCGCAGGCATAATAGGCCTGTTCCTCGAAGCAAAGGATTCCCGTGCGATCACAGCAGAGCTGTTTAAGTGGTACCGCGGACATGAATTCCCGCAGTATGATCCGGAAAATTACGCGCCTGAAAAGACAGTTGCAAAATCAGTAAACTGCTCAGATTCCGTAACAAAGTTTATGCAAGCAAACGGCATAAAGGAAATGAGCGATCCTGTCCGCATGTCACGCTGTGCAGCCGTTACAGGCGAAGCCGCGGCAAAGACGGTAGAACTGCTCAATGCGCACTTCAACCTGTAATTAGTTTAATTTAAATCAAGCCCTCCGCAAGTTCCAACGGAGGGCTTTGTTTATAGGTTTGTTAAAATCAAACAAAAAGAATATAATATTTCAGAGAGCGTAGAAAAGCTTTACTTAAAGTAAGGAGCGGCAATATGAACAACAATAAAGGCAGGCTTACTATACCTACGGATATAGACATTGTGCCTCAGACACTTGAGCTTATGGACAAATGGGGAGCCGACGCCGTAAGGGACTGCGACGGAACGGAATTTCCGGTAGAACTGCGCGACAGCGGGGCGAAGGTATATAAAACATACTATACTACGCGCAAGGACAACGCGTGGGCTAAGGCCAATCCAGATGAAGTGCAGCAATGCTACATTATGACGGGTTTTTATGTCGCCCGCGCAGACACCGTTTCTATACCGCTTATGCAGGGCGTAAGCGAAGACATGATGAAGGTAAACGAGCGCGATAATCCGAAGCGCTGGTGGGAAGTTATTGACCGCACTGAGGCTTCCGTTGTGAGCGCTGATGACTGGAGCTATAAAAACGGTATTGTTACTATATCAAACGCCACGCCGTATCATGAGTATACAGTGAGCTTTTTAGCATACCTTATATGGGATCCTGTGCATATGTACAACGCCATAGTAAACGATTGGAATGGCGTTGAAAGACAGATAACCTTTGACGTGCGCCAGCCTAAAACCCATGCTTACAGCCTTAAACGCCTGGATGACTTTTTAGAGCAGAACCCTTATGTGGATGTTGTTCGTTTTACTACGTTCTTTCATCAGTTCACATTGGTATTTGACGCTCTGCACAGGGAAAAATACGTTGACTGGTATGGCTATTCCGCGTCTGTTTCCCCGTATATATTAGAAAAATTTGAAAAAGAAGTCGGTTATAAGTTCAGACCTGAGTACATAATAGACCAGGGATATTACAACAATCAGTACAGGGTTCCAAGCAAAGAATATAAAGACTTTGTGCATTTCCAGATGCGTGAAGTTGCCGCCCTTGCAAAAGAGTTTGTGGATATAGTGCATAAGCACGGCAAGGAAGCTATGATGTTTTTAGGCGATCACTTTATAGGCACGGAGCCTTACATGGATGAATTCGCCAAAATAGGGCTTGACGCGGTCGTAGGAAGCGTTGGAAACGGCTCAACGTTAAGGCTCATAAGCGATATAAAGAACGTAAAATATACAGAGGGCAGGCTCCTTCCATACTTTTTCCCTGACACTTTTAATGAAAACGGCGACCCTGTAAAGGAAGCAAGGGAAAACTGGGTGACGGCAAGACGCGCCATACTCCGCAAACCGGTGGATCGTATAGGCTACGGCGGCTACCTTAAGCTGGCGCTGGAGTTCCCGGATTTTATAGAGTACGTGGAAAGCGTAGCTGAAGAATTCCGCTCGCTCTATGAAAAGATTGCTTCTTCAAAGCCTTATTCGCTGAAAAAGGTTGCCATTTTAAACTGCTGGGGCAAAATGCGTTCATGGGGATGCCATATGGTTCACCATGCGCTTTATAAAAAAGAGAACTACAGCTATGCAGGCGTTATAGAGGCGCTTTCAGGGGCGCCGCTTGACGTAAGCTTTATAAGCTTTGAAGACATAGTTAACGACCCTTCAATACTTAAAGATATAGACGTGCTTATAAATGTTGGCGATGGGGACACCGCCCATACAGGCGGAAGCTGGCTTGAAAACCCTGCAGTTATAAGCGCCCTGCTCGAATACGTGGACCGCGGCGGGGGAATAATAGGAGTAGGGGAGCCTACAGGGCACCAGCACCAAGGCAGATTTATACAGCTTGCAGGCGTTTTCGGTATAGAAAAAGAAACTGGATTTACATTAGGCTACGATAAATACAACTGGGAGGAACACCGCAGCCATTTTATACTGGATGATGCCGACAGCAAAATTAATTTTGGCGAGCCAAAGGCCGGCATGTATGCGCTTGACGGCGCGCAGGTATTATGCGCCGATAACCAAAGCGTGCAGCTTGCAGTAAACAGGTTTGGCAAAGGCCGCGCCGTATATATAAGCGGTCTGCCTTACAGCCTGCAAAACGCAAGGCTTTTGTTGCGCGCTGTTATGTGGGCTTCAAACGACGAGGACGGTCTTAAACGATGGTACAGCGAAAACTACAATGTAGACGTGCATGCCTATGTTGAAAACGGCTTTTATTGCGCTGTAAACAATACATATGACGAGCAGGATACTGTACTGCATTTAGACGGAGAACGAACGCGGAAGCTCAGGCTGCAGCCGAACGAAATACTGTGGTTTGAAATAAAAGAAGAGGATTAAATATGAAAGCGGTAATTTTTGACCTTGACGGCGTATTGGTTTCTACGGATAATTTCCATTACGAAGCGTGGAAGCAGATGGCTGATGAAGAAGGAATTCACTTTGACAGAAATATAAATGAACGCTTAAGAGGCGTAAGCCGTATGGCAAGCCTTGATATTATATTGGAAAAAAGCGAAAAGAAATATACCACACAGGAAAAACAAAAATTAGCTGAGCGCAAAAACGCTTATTATGTTGAAAAAATACAGGGGATTACAGAAAAAGATATTTTGCCGGGAGCGCTGGAAAACATACGTGCGTTAAAAAATAAAGGCGTTAAAATTGCTGTCGGATCCTCGAGCAAAAATGCGCCGCTTATATTAAAAAGGCTTAAAATAGACAGCCTTTTTGACGCCGTTGTTGACGGCAACCAAATAACAAAAAGCAAGCCAGACCCAGAAGTATTCTCTAAATGCGCTCAAAAGCTAAGCATGGACCCTTCCGAATGCCTTGTTGTAGAAGACGCGCAAAGCGGCATAGAGGCCGGACATAACGCAAAAATGAAGACGCTCGCCGTTGGAAGCGCGCAGGGCAGCCCGCTGGCAGACTATAAGGCGGACAGCCTGAACGATATAAACATAGCTGATATTGTGTGAGGCTCAGCGAGAGTATAACCTTATACTTAATTGAACTTAAAAAGCAAAGTTTTGACGCATTTTAGTTTTTGCATTATTTACCCAACGCCGCCAGGCTTTAATCCCGAAGCTTTTTTAAAATGAAGAACTTTTTACTTTTGTCTAAGCTATTTTGAATTAAAACAAGCATAAAATAATAAATTAAATACAACTTATACTTGCATCATATAAAAGTTTCCTTGCGGGAGGTTTTAACATTGTTAGTTTTTGCGTAAATTAACCACCGTCTCAAGCGGTGGTTTTGATTGCTTATAAACATACGGCTTACTTGCTGTTATATGTAGTGTCGATCTATACTAAATACGGAATTTATTTTTCAGTATAAGGCTGCCCGCAATATGTACAGCGCGGCTGCTCGTCCGTTCTTCCGCTGTTTTTTGCTCCGCAGCTTGAGCAGACCCAGGAAACAGGTCTGCCGATCGGCTTGCCTAAATAGATTAAACGCGTTTCGTTATCAATATATATTTTTTGCAAATATCCTTTTTCTATAAGCGTGGAAAGCTTTTGCACGGGTTTATTTAAAGAAAGCATTTTGGAAAGACTGTCAAAGGATAAACGGTCTTTTCTAATCGGGAGCAGCTTTCCCGCTATTAACTTAGCTGTAAAGCTGTAATACCTGTGTAAAATGTTACGGATTAACGGCACTGTGAAGGCTGTCATTATAATAAACATAACTAACAGGTTAGATATATTGCCTTCGCTTAATAGATCAGGGATTGAAAGCAAACATCCCATAAAAAAGAAACCATACAAAAGAATTTTAGCAGTACTGCGTTTTCTTTTTTGCATAGCTTTTTCTGTAATATATTGATTTACATCCTTATCCATAAAACCTCTGTTTAAAGCTTTTCAGCGCTGTAAAATTTATTTTTATTTAATGGAAAACTTGTTTTCCTTGCCGTGCATAAGCCTGTCTATGTTTGCTCTGTGACGGATAAGGCCCAATGCAAGAACTATAATGCAGAAAATGCCGTCCGGGAAAAAAGGCCTGGTAAAAAGCACTAAAACGGCGCTTACTGTAAGTATTGTAAGGCTGCCTAAGGATACATATTTCGTTATTATTATAACGAGAAGCGCTGCGGCAAAGGAAATTAACGCAGGGATAGGGAAAAGGTACAATAAAACGGCGCAGGAGCTGGATATGCCTTTTCCACCTTTAAAATCAAAGAAAACAGGCCAGTTGTGGCCAGCAACCGCGGCAAGACCCGCCGCCAAGGCGCCGTTTCTGCCTGCAAGCCACGTGCCGATAAGCACGGCTATAAGAGCCTTTGTAAAATCTCCTGTAAACGTTATAAGGCCTTTCTTTATACCAAGCACGCGCGAAACATTAGTAGCGCCGGTGCTTTTGCTGCCTTTTTCGCATATCTCCACGCCGGATTTTTTTGAAAGCAAAATTCCGGTAGCAAAGCATCCCAAAAGATATCCGATTACAGCGGAAAGAATAATACCTAAAACTTCATTCATCTTCCTCCGTCCTTTCTCTAAGCGAAAAATGAACAGGCGTGCCTTCAAAACCAAAGCTTTTGCGCAGCTGGTTTTCAAGGTAGCGCTCATATGAAAAATGCATAAGCGTTTCGTCGTTTACAAACAACAGAAAGTGCGGCGGAAAGCTGCTTATCTGTGTGGCGTAGTAAATACGCAGTCTTCTTCCGCCTGTCATAGGCGTTTGGAGATTAAGCTGCGCTTCACCTATACATTCGTTAAGAAGCCCCGTGGAAAGGGTTTTGCCAGCGTTATCATATACCATATCTATTGTTTCAAACAGAGTGTGCGTGCGCTTGCCTGTAAGCGCGGATATGAACACCGTAGGGCTGTAGGATATAAAATTAAGCTTTTCCAAAACTTCCTTTTGGAAGCGCTCAAGCGTACCGGTATGCTTTTCTACTAAATCCCACTTGTTAACGACAATAATCGTCGCCTTGCCCTCGTTTTTAGCTATACCCGCTATTTTAGCGTCCTGCTGTGTTACGCCGTCCTGCGCGTCTATCATAAGCATTACGACGTCAGCGCGCCTTATGGCTGAAAGGCTGCGTATTACGCTGTAGCGCTCTATGGACTCATCTTCTATTGCGCGCTTTTTCCTTATGCCTGCCGTATCTATAATGTTGTAGGCGGCGCCGTTTTCATGCACAAAAAGGCTGTCTATTGCGTCCCTTGTGGTTCCTGGAATGTCTGACACCATAACCCTGTTCTGGTTAAGAAGCTTGTTTACAAGAGAAGACTTTCCAACATTTGGCCTTCCTGCTATTGCGACCTGAACGGCGTTTTGATCAGGACTTTCGTCATTATTTTCAGGAAGATTCTTAACGATTTCATCCAGCAGGTCGCCAAGCCCTAAAAGGTTAGTGCTGGATATAGCTATCGGGTCGCCTAAACCTAAGGCGTAGTATTCATAGGCGTTCTGCGCAAGCTGTTTATGGTCCGCCTTGTTTACGACAAGTATTATAGGCTTTTTTGCAACTCTGAGCATGTTTGCAATCTCTGTATCCTGGTTTAACAGACCGTCCTTAGCGTCAACAAAAAAAAGTATTACGTCCGCTGTGTCTATGGCAAGTTGAGCCTGTGTTCGCATTTGCGTTAAGAGCACGTCGTTGCTTAAAGTGTCTATTCCGCCTGTATCAATAAGCGTAAAAGATTTGCCGTTCCATGAGGAATCGCCGTATATTCTGTCTCTTGTTACGCCCGGGGTATCTTTTACTATGGAAATACGCCTGCCGACTATGGCGTTAAAAAAAGTGGACTTGCCCACATTGGGCCTGCCAACTATGGCAACTATTGGTAAGCTTGTCATGGGTGCCTCCTATAAATTAAGTGCGTCGTAAAGACCGAAACCCGACGCTTCAGTTACATGTATCGGGACAGGCAGCATATCGCGCAGTTCATCTATGCTTGTATTGTCTAAAAACAAATGGTTTTGCGAATCCAGCATAGAATCTGCTATGAGTATCAAATCGCCCTGCTTGTTTTTAAGCTGCTCAACTAAGTCTTTAGCCGTTATAAGGCCGGTAACGCTTACAGTTTCGCCAAAAAATCTGTTTTTTACAGGTACGACTTCTGCATCTGTATTTTCAGGGCAAAAAGCCGCTATCCACTTTTTAAGGTGAGGATATATCATTGTGCCGCAAGGTATGATTATTTTTTTTGGCTTACCTTGCTTAGTGCCAAGCGGCTTAGGGTTTGAAAACAGCTCATCTTCAAACTGGCGTATCATGCCGACGCCGTTTTCTATCTGCGGGAAGCCTTCGTAAAAGCCTGAATCCGGAACGGGCAGCTCTGCAATGCAGAAGAACTCGTCTGAAGGATATGCAAAATGAGTGTTAAAGTTTTCAAGCGCCTTTTTTTGAAAAGACTTAGCAATTTCTATTACTTCCGTCGCCTGCTGTTTAGTGTAAGGGGACAGATGAAAAAGATTATCCCTGAATTTTGTAAGCCCTACAGGCACGAGAGCTACGGATAAGGCGTTTGGCAAAAGCGTATAAAGATCGCTCAACGTCTTTTCAAGATGAACGCCGTCGTTTATTCCGGGAAGCAGAACAAGCTGCAGATGGTATGAAATACCGTTTTCCTTAAGGCTTTCAAGCCTTTCCATTATATTGCCTGCGCTCCTGTTATTTAATAGCTTGATGCGAAGATCAGGTTCTGTAGCGTGCACCGAAATATAAAGCGGGCTCGCCTTTCTTTTTATAATGCGGTCAAACTCCTTTGGCCCTACGTTTGTAAGCGTTATAAAGTTTCCCATAACAAGCGAGTGCCGCCAATCGTCATCGCGAATATAGAGCGATGGACGCATATTTTCAGGCATTTGCCTTACAAAGCAAAATATGCAGTTGTTTGCACATTCGCGGGGGGACGGGAAAGCGTCAGCGGTAAGATCTATACCAAGTCTTAAGTGCGGGGATTTTTTTATATGGACGTTAAAAACTTTGTTTTCCCTTGAAACGGTAAGAGTAATATTATTAGAAGCTGTTAAAGCCTGATAGTCTATAATATCTATTGCGTCTTCACCGTTTATTTTAAGTATTACATCCTTAGGCCTGAGAGAATGCTTTTGAGCTATGCTTCCAGGCGCCACGCTTGCTATTGTGAGCAAAAAGACCTCCCTGTAAAATTATGCTTGAAGCTTATATTTATGTCAAGAAAATTTAAGCGTAAGCAAAAATTCCCCCGCAAGCGGGGGAAAAGCTTTTAATACGCTTCGTGCAGTTCAATATCGTTATACCGGCGAAGGCCCGTGCCCGCGGGAATAAGCTTGCCGATTATAACGTTTTCCTTAAGCCCCATAAGAGGGTCTACCTTGCCTTTTATCGCGGCATCTGTAAGCACTCTTGTCGTTTCCTGGAATGAAGCGGCTGAAAGGAAGCTTTCTGTTGCAAGCGAAGCCTTTGTAATGCCAAGCAGTATGCGCTTTGCAACGGCCGGCGTTCCGCCTTCCTGCAAAACCCTGTTGTTTTCTTCTTCAAATGTGAACAGATCTACAAGGCTGCCGGGAAGCAGGTTAGTATCGCCCGCGTTTTCAATGCGCACTTTGCGAAGCATCTGACGTATAATTACTTCTATGTGCTTGTCCGCTATGCCGACGCCCTGAGAATGGTAAACGCTCAGCACTTCGGAAAGCAGATACTCCTGCACGGCTTTGATGCCAAGTATCCTTAAAAGCTGGTGAGGGTTTACTGAGCCCTCTATAAGCTCGTCTCCGGGCTTGACAATATCGCCTTCCGCTACCTTTAAGCGGGATCCGTAATGGATTGGGTAAGTCTTTTTTTCTCCGCTTCCATCTTGAGCGGTAATTACTATTTCTTTGCGTCTCTTGGTTTCCTGGAAGCTTATCTTGCCGTTTATTTCTGCAAGTATCGCTTCACGCTTTGGCTTGCGCGCTTCGAAAAGCTCTTCTACGCGCGGAAGACCTTGCGTTATGTCTTCCGCGGCTGCGACGCCGCCTGTATGGAAGGTGCGCAATGTAAGCTGCGTACCGGGTTCGCCTATGGCCTGCGCTGCAATAATGCCTATTGCTTCTCCTATTTCTACTTCGCCGCCATGCGCAAGGTTTGACCCGTAGCACTTAGCGCATACGCCGTTGTGGCAGCGGCATGTAAGAACGCTTCGCACCTGCATTTCTTTAACGCCTGCGTTAGCTATGGTTTCTGCGAGCTCTTCATCTATGTCTTGATTAGTGTGGCAGAGCAGTTCTCCGGTAATCGGGTGGAAAACATCCTGAGCGGAAACCCTGCCTACTATTCTTTCCTGAAGCTTTTCAACATTGTTAAGATCGCTTACAGTTATGCCGCGTACGGTTTCACCGCGCGATTCAAAGCAGTCTGTTTCGCGCACTATTACTTCCTGCGCAACATCAACAAGTCGCCTTGTAAGGTAACCGGAGTCCGCAGTGCGAAGAGCCGTATCTGCCAGGGACTTACGGCTGCCGTGCGACGACATGAAAAATTCAAGCACACTAAGACCTTCCCTGAAGTTTGAACGTATAGGAAGTTCAATTGCCCTGCCGGAAGGAGAAGCCATAAGGCCGCGCATGCCTGCAAGCTGCGCAACCTGCCCCACGGAACCTCTTGCTCCAGAATTTGTCATCATGAATATAGGGTTGTCTTTTTTAAGCACCTTCATGACGCTGTCTTTAACCTTGTTTGTGGTTTCGTTCCACACGTTAATAACAGCTAAGTAGCGCTCATCGTCAGTCATAAGTCCGCGGCGGTAGTTAGCGCGTATATGAGCTACCTGCTTGTCTGCGTCTGAAAGAAGTTCTTTCTTTTCCGGAGGAACTATTATATCGCCTATTGAAACGGTTAACGCGCCCTTCGTAGAGTAGTGGTAGCCAAGGCGCTTAATGTTGTCAAGCACTTCCGCTGTAACGGCAGCGCCGTGCGCATGGAAGCAACGGTCAACAATTTTACCAAGGTCTTTTTTTACGACTTGATGGTCTATTTCAAGTTCAAACATATCGTCCATGCTTTTGCGGGGTTTAAAGCCAAGATCCTGCGGCACTACTTCATTAAATATGAGCTTGCCAAGCGTGGTAGTTATAACGCGCTGCTCCGTATTTCCTTCAAAGCTGCGTTCTATACGCACCCTTATAGGAGTCTGTAGCTTTATAAGGTTCTGATGATAAGCCATTTCTGCTTCAGCCATGGACGCATAGCAATGCAGGCTGCGCAAAAACTCCTCGTCTTCTTCGCCTTTTTTTATTTTATCCTTGTTTTCTTTAAGAAATTTTTCTTTAAAGCCGTCATAATCAAGCGTCAAATAGTAGCAGCCTAAAACCATGTCCTGTGTAGGGGATATAACAGGCTTACCGTCCTGCGGCTTTAATATATTGTTTGCGCAAAGCATAAGAAATCTTGCTTCAGCCTGAGCTTCGTCAGACAGAGGGACGTGTATGGCCATCTGGTCGCCGTCGAAGTCCGCGTTGTATGCTGTACATGCAAGCGGATGAAGCTTTATCGCCTTGCCTTCTATTAATACAGGCTCAAACGCCTGTATGCCCAGACGATGCAGCGTAGGAGCGCGGTTTAGGAGCACAGGGTGGTCTTTTATTACGGATTCGAGTATATCCCATACTTCAGGGCTCACTCTTTCCACCGCGCGCTTAGCGCTCTTAACATTGTTGAATATGCCCTGTGATACAAGTTTTTCCATTACGAAAGGCTTGAAAAGTTCAAGAGCCATTTCCTTGGGAAGACCGCACTGGTGCAGTTTAAGCTCAGCGCCGACAACGATAACTGAACGGCCAGAATAGTCCACGCGTTTGCCAAGAAGGTTCTGGCGGAAACGTCCCTGCTTGCCTCTCAGCAAATCGGAAAGGCTTTTTAAGGGGCGGTTGCCGGGGCCTGTTACGGCTCTTCCGCGGCGGCCGTTGTCTATAAGCGCGTCCACAGCCTCCTGCAGCATGCGCTTTTCGTTACGTATTATAATATCCGGCGTGCCCATTTCAAGCATGCGCTTTAAGCGGTTGTTGCGGTTTATTACACGGCGGTAAAGGTCGTTTAAATCGCTTGTGGCAAAGCGACCGCCGTCAAGCTGAACCATAGGTCTTAAATCCGGCGGTATAACAGGTATGCAATCCAGTATCATCCATTCCGGTTTGTTGCCGCTTAAGCGAAAAGCTTCAACGACCTCGAGGCGCTTGATAGCTCTGGAGCGCCTTTGACTTACTGTTGTCTTTCCACGCTCTTTTTTTACAAGAGCCGCTATTTCTGCTTTTAAATCCGCGCTTATCTGCTCTAAGTCAAGCTCATGCAAAAGGGTCTTTATGGCTTCAGCGCCCATGCCGGCTTTAAACGTTCCGCGCACTTCTTCAGGAAGCGCTTTAAGCTGCCTGTAAGCTGTATCGGAAATAAGCGAGCATTTTTCAACATGGGTGTTTTCTGTGTTGCCAGGGTCTATTACTATATATGAAGCAAAATATAGAACCTTTTCAAGGTTTTTAGGAGAAATATCAAGCAGCATGCCTATGCGGCTTGGAATACCTTTAAAATACCATATATGGCTTACAGGAGCCGCAAGCTCTATATGTCCCATTCGTTCGCGGCGCACTTTAGCTCTTGTTACCTGCACGCCGCATTTATCACATATCTTTTCCTTATCGCGGTATTTTACTCTTTTATATTTTCCGCAGGCGCATTCCCAGTCTTTTGTAGGGCCAAATATGCGCTCGCAGAACAGACCGTCGCGCTCAGGCTTTAAAGTACGGTAGTTTATTGTTTCGGGTTTGGTAACCTCTCCGTAAGACCACTCTCGTATCTTTTCTGGGGAAGCCATGCCAATCTGTATGGAATCAAGGTTCGTAAGTTCAAACATTTTGCTTCCTCCTTAATTAAAGACTATCGTCCTCATCGTCGTCATCAGTGTTATCATCGTCCTCCTCAAAGCCCATATCGTCAAGGCCGAAAGAGCCAAGGTCTAAATCCATAACGTCGTCATCGTCAAAATCATCTGAAATATCATAATCGTCGCCTGTCTTTTCGTCTTTATTGCCGCCGCTGTAATCTTCTTCGCCCGGCATTGAAACGTCGCTTAAGTCAACGTTGGCAAGCTCTTCATTAAGAGGA
Organism: uncultured Oscillospiraceae bacterium; assembly: GCA_964518875.1. Lineage (GTDB taxonomy): Bacteria > Bacillota > Clostridia > Christensenellales > Aristaeellaceae > DTU024. The sequence goes on along the minus strand of CAZFHI010000003.1, from coordinate 47,089 downwards.
GCGCTGCTAAGGTCTTCTATAAGCTCTTCTTCAGTTTCCGGCACAGGCGCATAATCGTCGTCTAGCTCTTTAATTATAAGTTCGTTATGGTTTTCGTCCCAAACCTTTATATCAAGAGCCATTGCCTGCAGCTCTTTTACAAGGACCTTAAAGCTTTCAGGTATGCCTGGCGTTGGTATATTCTTTCCTTTTATAATAGCTTCGTACGCTTTAACTCTGCCTACAACATCGTCGGACTTGACGGTCAGAATTTCCTGAAGCATGTTTGCAGCGCCGTAAGCTTCAAGCGCCCAGACTTCCATTTCGCCAAAGCGTTGTCCGCCAAACTGCGCTTTGCCGCCAAGGGGCTGCTGGGTAACAAGCGAGTAGGGGCCTGTTGAGCGCGCGTGCATCTTATCGTCTACTAAGTGGTGCAGCTTTAAGAAATACATATAGCCGACAGTAACGGGGTTTTCGAAGGCTTCGCCTGTTCTTCCGTCATACAGTATGGTTTTTCCGCTCTTTGAAAAGTCTGTGCTTCCGTCAGCGAAAAACCCTCTGTCTTTTAGTACTTCGCCCGCCTGGCTCAAACATTTTTCTATGTCGTCCTCGGTAGCGCCGTCAAAAACAGGGGTGGCTACATGCCAGCCGAGTACTTTCGCCGCCATGCCAAGGTGAACCTCAAGAACCTGTCCCAAATTCATGCGCGAAGGAACGCCAAGAGGGTTAAGAACAATGTCAAGCGGAGTGCCGTCAGGCAGGAAAGGCATGTCTTCTTCAGGAAGTATTCTTGAAATAACGCCCTTGTTGCCGTGGCGGCCAGCCATCTTGTCGCCGACTGAAATTTTGCGTTTCTGCGCTATATATATGCGCACCATTTCGTTTACGCCGGGGGACAGCTCGTCGCGGTTTTCTCTTGTGAACAGCTTAACGTCCACAACTATGCCGCCTTCGCCGTGGGGAACCTTAAGGGAGGTGTCGCGCACCTCGCGCGCCTTTTCACCGAATATTGCGCGCAAAAGCCTTTCTTCAGCTGAAGGTTCTGTTTCGCCTTTAGGCGTTACCTTGCCAACAAGTATATCGCCCGCGCGCACTTCGGCGCCTATGCGGATAATGCCGCGCTCGTCAAGATCTTTTAAGGCCTCAGAGCTTACGTTTGGTATATCTCTCGTTATTTCTTCAGGACCTAACTTGGTTTCGCGGGCTTCAGATTCGTATTCTTCTATATGTATTGAAGTATAAACGTCTTCTTTTACAAGGCGCTGGGAAATAAGCACGGCGTCTTCGTAGTTATAGCCTTCCCATGTCATAAAGCCTATCAAAACGTTTCTGCCTAAGCTTATTTCGCCCTTATCCGTGCTCGTGCCGTCCGCGAGCAAATCTCCAACTTCAACTGTCTGGCCTTCGTCTACGCATGGCCTCTGATTTATGCATGTAGACTGGTTGGAGTGCAAAAACTTTTGCAGATGATAGCTGTGGCGCTCGCCTAAATTGTCTTTAATTATTATTTCATCAGCAGAGACATAGTCCACAACGCCTGCGTGCTTTGCAAGCACTACAACGCCTGAATCGTGCGCGGCTTTATATTCCATGCCTGTGCCTACGTAAGGAGCTTCCGGCCTTAAGAGAGGCACGGCCTGACGCTGCATGTTTGAACCCATAAGAGCGCGGTTGGCGTCGTCGTTTTCAAGGAAAGGTATCATGGCGGTGGCGACTGAAACAAGCTGCTTTGGCGAAACGTCCATGTACTGCACGTTTTCAGCCCTGACCATTATTATATCTTCCCTTGAACGAACGGAAACAAACTCGTTTTTAAAGCTGCCGTCGGGGTTTAGAGGTTCTTTTGCTTGAGCTATATTGTAGTTGTCCTCTTCATCGGCGGTCATATAATCTATATGGTTTGTAACCTTATGGGTTTCAGGGTCTATTTTGCGGTAAGGCGACTCGAGAAAACCGTATTCGTTTATGCGGGCGTAAGTCGCAAGGGAGCCTATCAGGCCTATGTTCGGGCCTTCAGGCGTTTCTATCGGGCAAATCCTTCCGTAATGGCTGTAGTGAACATCGCGAACTTCCATGCCGGCGCGCTCGCGGTTAAGGCCTCCAGGCCCAAGTGCAGAAAGACGCCTTTTATGCGTAAGCTCTGCCAACGGGTTAGGCTGATCCAGAAATTGGCTTAGCTGTGAAGAACCGAAAAACTCTTTTATAGCTGCGGTTACGGGGCGTGTGTTTATTAAATCGCCGGGGCGCACTTCGTTGGGGTCCTGCACCGCCATGCGCTCGCGAACTACACGCTCAAGGCGGGACATACCTATACGCACCTGGTTTTGAAGCAATTCGCCAACGCTGCGCAAACGGCGGTTGCCGAGGTGGTCTATGTCGTCAATAGTGCCTATGCCGTAAGGCAAGCCCAAAAGATAGCTTATGGAAGCTACGATATCGTCTATTAAAATGTGCTTTGGCACTAATAAAGATGCGTTTTCCTTTACCGCGCGTTCCAGATCTTCTGCGGGGACGTTTTCTATTATCTGCATGAGCGTGGGGTAATGCACATATTCGACTATGCCAGCCTGCTTAGGGTCAAAGGGCAGGTATCTGGAAGAATCTACAAAGTTATTTCCTATTACTTTATGGACTCGGTCGCCTGCTTTAAGGTACACTACATTTATGCCAAGGTTCTGTACCTCGAGCGCCTGCTCCTTGCTGAGACGGTCGCCTTTTTTGAATATAATTTCTCCGCTCTGCGGGTCCGCTATGTCTTTTGCGAGCTCGTGCCCTGCGATGCGGCTTGAAACGCCTAGTTTTTTGTTATACTTGTACCTGCCGACGCGCATTAAATCATAACGCTTGGCGTCAAAAAACAGGTTATGCAGAAGCTGTCTGGCGCCTTCTTCTGTAGGAGGCTCGCCGGGCTTTTGCCTGCGATAAATTTCAAGCAGAGCATCGGTGGTTGAGTGTATGTTGGTATCGCTTTTTTCTATGGTCGCAAGCAAACGCTCGTCTTCGCCCAAAAGATCTATAAGCTCCCTATCGGTCCCGTAGCCTAGCGCGCGAAGTATTATAGTAATAGGAAGCTTTCTTGCTCTGTCTATGCGCACCCACAGACAGTCGTTGGAATCAGTTTCGTATTCAAGCCAAGCGCCGCGGTTTGGTATAACCTGTGTGGAAAACAGTTCTTTTCCCGCTTTATCTAACTGCTTTGTATAGTACGCGCCTGGCGAACGGACAAGCTGGCTTACAATAACGCGCTCAGCGCCGTTTACAATAAAAGTGCCTGTTTCCGTCATAAGAGGAAACTCACCCATGAAAACTTCGGTTTCTTTTATTTCACCGGTTTCTTTTACTTTAAGACGTACAAAAACTCTCAAGGGCGCGGAATAGGTGAGATCTCTTTCTTTGCAACGCTCAACACTATTTTTAGGGGCGTCAAGCTTGTAGTCAATAAATTCAAGCACAAGGTTATCGCTGAAATCCGTTATGGGAGAAACGTCTGCGAGAACTGCGCGGAAATCTTCCTCTAAAAATTTCTGATAGGAATTTTTTTGTATTTCTATCAGATCTGGCATATCAAGTACTTCATCAATTCTGGAAAAACTCATTCGCTTACGTAATTTTCCCATTTGAACTTCGTGCACTAATGCTGTCCCCCCTTAATAATGCAGCTAATTGCACAGGCACTTAGCTTTGAGTAAAATAACATAATCGATGCAATAGTAGACACCGATGCAATCATAAACTATACCATCTATTTTTTATGCCGTCAACCCTGTATATACGATTTTAATATCTTTTCAAACTCTTTTTGTAATTTGTCTGTAATCCGGGAATATTTTAATTATTGACAAACGCAACTGGCTTATATAAACTGAAAATTATTGCGGGGCGTTTTAAAAATAAAAGCTCAGAAAAGGAGTCGAAAAATTATGCGCACCTTTAAAAAACTTTCTATACTTATACTGGTAGCCGCCATGCTTTTTAGCGTTGCAGCTTCAGCAGAAAAAAACACCTACATGGCGTCGGGAAACGGCTACGGCGGCCCTGTAGAAATAAGCGTAGTTATTGAAGATAGCAAAATTACAGACGTAGCGTTGGGCGAAAACAACGAAACTCTTGTAGTTATTGAACGCGCCTTTCCGGTAATACGTCAGCGTATTGTCGATGCAAATTCTCCTAATGTGGACAGCGTTTCGGGAGCGACCTTTTCTTCATTTGCCGTTAAATCCGCAGTAGCTGACGCTATGGCGCAGGCGGGTCTTGAAGCGCCTGAAATAAAAATGACGAAAGACGCTGAAGACAAGGAACTTGTAAAACGCGAAGATGAAACGTGCGACATCGTAATCGTAGGCGGCGGACCTTCAGGGCTTGCAGCTGCGATATCCGCAAAAGAGGTCAATGCCGATGCTGATGTAATAATCGTTGAAAAGCTTGATATATTAAGCGGCAACGGCAAATTCGACATGAATTTCTTCGATATGATAAATACCGAAGCGCAAAGAAAAGCCGGCAACGAACAGTGGACGGTAAACCAGGTCGAAAACTTTATAGAATATAAATCAAAGAGCGGCGAAAGCAAAGAACGCATCGAAGCCTGGGCGGAAGGCGAGGACAGCCTGGACGCCTGGCTGCGCTCATACGGCGTAGAGCTGAACTATAACTATGGCGGAACAAACCATATGGCGGAAGAAGACCAGTATTCAGGCGAAGTAATACAGGCGGGTCTTGAAAATGCCGTAAACAATTATAATGTAGACGTACGCACCGGCACCAAAGGCACAGACCTTATAATGGAAGACGGCGCGTGCAAGGGTGTTGTTGTTACAAACAACGCCGGAGAAACCTATAATATTTATGCGAAAAATACAATAGTAGCTACGGGCGGCTTCTGCAACAACAAAGAGCTGCTTGCTGAATATGCTCCTGGACATGAAATTCTTAACACTTCTAATCAGATGGGCGCCACAGGCGATTTTGTAAAAGTCTTTGAGAAAAACGGCTTTAAAATGGAAAAAATGGGGAAAATGAGCGTATTTTCCAACATTATAATACCACGCCGGGATCTTACGGGCGGCGCTGATATGAACCTGCTAGTAAATAAGGAAGGCGCTCTGCTGCCGAACATTTCCGGTCTTGATCGCGGAAAGATGATAAAAGAACAGCCGGATGGCGCGGCGTTCTATCTTACAGACAAAACTGGTTATGATTCATTCTACCGTATCCGCAAGCATGTAGGACTCGGATATTATACAACGGGTGAAACGCTTGAAGAACTGGCGGACTCCCTTGGAATTAATCCGGAAGGGCTTAAGGAATCTGTCGAACAGTACAATTCAGACGCGGAAAACGGAAAAGAAAACGAGGCCGCGGGCGCAGTTCCAAAGCGTCCGTTGGACGCGGAAGGACCTTACTATGCCGTGCGTGTCGAAGCGGCGAACCATATGACCAAGGGCGGCGTAGTTACCAACGAAAAGGCGCAGGTTTTGACAACTGAAGACAAAGTAGTGCCTGGCCTTTATGCAGCAGGAGAAGTAACCTGGCAGTCCGGCGGATATTCTGAATCCGTAGTCTTTGGAAGGATAGCAGGAGAACAGGCGGCGTCTGACAAATAATTAGCTTTACGCTTTATACATTGCTTCACTGAAATTGAATATTTTGTAAAAACGCTCTGCAAATAGTATCTGCCGTATTGCCGCAAGTCGGACAATACGGCTTTTGCTTTGCATAACAAAGCGCGCAGGACAATATGTTCAGGATAAATATAAGCCTAATTATTTATACTTTAAAGTATTGCGTCGAACTTACAATAATGGTATTATAAAGAACAGTGTCTAAACTTACGGCACTATGTTGATTTCAGGAGGACTATACTATGGATTACAAAATGAGCAAAATTTCCGGCAACCAGATCCGTTTTGACTTTACAGTACCCGCAGAAGAGTTTGAAACTTATATGCAGAAAGCCTATATAAGAGACCGTAAAAGAATTAACGTTCCCGGTTTCAGAAAAGGCAAAGCTCCCAGAAAGCTTATAGAAAACATGTACGGTGAAGCTGTTTTTTACGATACTGCATTTGAAATGCTTTTCCCGGAAATATATAAGGAAGCGGTTGAAAAGGAAGACGCGCAGATTGTTGACCAGCCTTCTATTGAAATCGATAAGATAGGCAAAGGCGAGGATCTTAAGTTCAACGCTACCGTTTATGTGATGCCTGATGTGGAGCTTGGAGAATACAAAGGCTTAAAGGCTACGCGCTACATGCCGCCTGTTAAAGAGGAAGATATAGATAAGCGCATTGAGCAGGACGTTGATTCTGTTACGACGAGAGCGGATATTACAGAAAGAAGCGTTAAAGAAGGGGATTACGTAAACATAGACTATTCAGGCTCTGTAAACGGCGAAAAGTTTGAAGGCGGTACAGCTGAAAAGCAGGAGCTTAAGCTCGGATCGAACGCCTTTATACCTGGCTTTGAAGATCAGGTAGCGGGCATGAATATAGGAGAAGAAAAAGACATAACTGTTACATTCCCCGAAAAATACCACGCTGAAAACCTGGCGGGAAAAGAGGCCGTTTTCCACATAAAGCTGAACAGCGCTCAGGAGGAAGTGCGCCCCGAGCTCAACGACGAATTCGCTCAGGACGTTTCTGAGTATGAAAGTTTTGAAGAATATAAAAAGAACATTGAAAAAGAATTAAGCGAGCAGATAGAAAAGACAAGCAAGGACAAGGTAATAGACAATCTGCTTCAGCAGGCGGCGGACGCTTCGGACTGCGACATACCGGAAGCCATGATTAAAAACGAGCAGAGAGATATGCTTAGAAACTTTAAATTGCGCCTGGCATACCAGGGCATTCGCTTTGATGACTTTGTAAAATATACCGGAATGACTCAGGAACAAATGAACGATGCAAACAAGCCGCAGGCTGAGGAAAACGTTAAGCAGATGCTTGTTATGAAAGCTATCGCCGAAAAAGAAAAAATTGACCCCACGCAGGAAGAACTTGATGCCAAAATAGCTGAAGAAGCTGAACGCGCCGGCAAAGACGTGGAAGAATTTAAAAAGCTTTTGCGCGATAGAGATTTTGACGACATAAAAACAGTTATCAAAAACGAAAAAGTATTAGACCTGCTTTTTGACAATGCAGAAATAACAGTAAAAAACGAAGAGGAACCAAAGCCTGTAAACGCTGATGAAATTGCAGAAAAAGTTGAAGAAGCAGTAAAAGAAACTGAAGAAACGGAACATGAGGAAGAATAAAAGGAGAAACAATGGCAGAATATTTAATACCTTATGTAGTAGAAAGAAGCGGGAACGGCGAACGCTCCTATGATATATATTCGCGTTTGCTTAAGGACAGAATAGTATTTGTAACAGGCAAAATAGACGACGGCATGGCAAATACTATCGTCGCGCAGCTTCTGTTTTTGGAAATGGATAACCCGAACGCGGATATATCGCTTTACATAAACAGCCCCGGCGGCTCTGTAACTGCAGGCATGGCTATATATGACACCATGAAATATATAAAAGCGCCTGTAAGGACAGTATGCGTCGGCATGGCGGCGTCTATGGGCGCTTTCCTGCTTATGGCGGGGAACAAGGGAAAGCGCATGGCGCTTCCTAACAGCGAAGTTATGATACACCAGCCTTCAGGCGGCGCGCAGGGAAAGTCCACCGATGTAACAATACGCGCAAAATGGCTTGAGCGCACAAAAGAAAAGATGAACCGTATGATAAGCGAAATGACGGGAAAGCCTTTGGAACAGATTGAAAAGGACGTGGAGTCAGATTACTTTATGACAGCCGAAGAAGCTTTAAATTACGGCATAGTCGATGAAATATATAAACCGCAGCCAAAGGCGAACAAGGAAGATTAGGATGCCTAAGGACGGTATAAACCAGAATAAATACTGCAGCTTTTGCGGAAGGTCCCAAAACGAGGTAGAGAACCTTATCGCTGGTAAAAACGGCTGCATATGCAGCGACTGTGTGAAAATATGCAGCGAAATTTTGGACGAAGATACGCAGAAACCCCACCGCAGAAAGAAAAATCAGGGCAGGCTTATTACTCCTCAGCAGATGAAAGAAGCGCTTGACGAATACGTAATAGGCCAGGAGAAAGCAAAACGCGCTCTTGCAGTAGGCGTATACAACCACTATAAAAGGGTGTTTTCTGATAAGCGCAACAAAGACGTGGAGCTTAAAAAGTCAAACATACTTCTAATTGGCAACACAGGCACAGGCAAAACCTACCTTGCGCAGACGATGGCGGATATTTTGCAATTGCCCTTTGCCATTGCGGACGCTACGAGCCTTACAGAAGCGGGATATGTAGGCGAAGATGTGGAAAACATACTTTTAAGGCTCGTACAGGCTGCGGACGGAGATATTAAGGCGGCGGAGCACGGCATAATATACCTTGATGAGGTCGATAAGATAGGCCGTAAATCCGAAAACGCTTCCATAACGCGCGATGTGTCAGGGGAAGGCGTTCAGCAGGCGCTGCTTAAAATACTTGAAGGCACGGTCGCCAACGTGCCGCCGCAGGGCGGACGCAAGCACCCGCAGCAGGAATTTTTGCATATAGATACAACCAATATTTTATTTATATTGGGCGGAGCCTTTGACGGGCTTGAAAATATTATAAAGAATCGCTTAGGCGCGAGAGTGCTTGGCTTTGGTGCAAACTCAAAAGAAGATGAAACCAGTAAAAATGAAAACGACGTTTTAAACGACGTTCAGCCTGAAGACCTCGTTCGATTTGGCATGATACCTGAACTTGTAGGCAGGATACCCATAGTAGTATCTTTAGACAACCTTGATGAAAAAGCGCTTGTGCGTATATTGACGGAGCCTAAAAATGCGCTTGTAAAGCAGTACCAGTATCTGTTCATGCTGGATGGGGTAGAGCTTGTATTTACTGACGCAGCTCTTAAAGCCGTTGCGCGTGAAGCGCTGAATAGAAAAACGGGAGCGAGAGGGTTACGCGCGATTATGGAAAACGCGTTGCTGGACACGATGTTTATGTTGCCTTCAAGGCCTGGGTTCAGCAAGTGCATAGTTGATAAAAATACGATTACAAAAGGAGAAGCGCCAAAGCTTGTTAAGGGCAGCAAAAGAAACAAGCCTTACAGCGGTGACGACAGCTCGCTTGCGGGAGATGCATCTTAAAAAAACATGTCTCCTCTTTACTGCAATGCAAAGAGGAGACTTTTAACAAGGAGAATTAATGCAGAACAAAAATATCCTTACCTTGCCGCTTATACCTATGCGGGGCATGATTATGTTTCCGCGTACAGTGCTGCATTTTGATGTCGGCCGTGAAAAAAGCACTGCCGCAATAGATTACGCAATAGAACATGACCGCAGAATATTTATAGCGACACAAAAGGATGCGGAAGTAGAAGATCCTGAATTTGATGATATTTTTCCCGTTGGGTCTATTGCGGAAATAAGACAGGTTTTACATTTATCAGGCGATAATATGCGCGTGCTCGCAGAAGGCGTATCGCGCGCAAAACTTGTCAGCGCTGATATCAGCGAAGGAGCCTTTTTTGCCCAGGTAGAGGAAATACCTCCTTTTAATATGGACAATATGGATGAAAAAATCAAGGTGCTGATGCGCAGCGCAAAAGAATATTTCGAAGAATATGCTATTAGCGGAAACAAAATATCTCCGGAACTTTTGCGCGCAGTAAATAATATAGAAGATCCGGATTATCTTGTTGATACAATAGCCTCAAGCACAGTAGCAGATTTCAACAAAAAATTAGAAATATTGTCGATAGAAGAAACAGATAAAAGGCTTATGGAAATATGCGCTGTATTGGCGCAGGAAAAAGAGCTTGCCGGCATAGAGCGCATGGTTCAGCTTAAGGTTAAAATGCAGCTGGATAAAAACCAGAAGGAATATTATCTGCGTGAGCAAATGCGCGTAATACAGGAAGAGCTCGGCGAAGACGACAGCGAGCTTTATGAGGAATTTTCAAAAGAAGCTGAAAAGCTTCCGCTTAACAAGGAAGCTAAAGAAAAGGTTGAAAAAGAGATAGAGCGTCTGAACAGGCTTATGCCAGGCTCTCCGGAATCCGCCGTAAGCGAAAACTATGTGCGCCATATTCTTGATTTGCCATGGGGAAAATATACGCAGGACAATATGTCGCTTGAAAGGGCGCGCCAAACGCTTGATGAAGACCACTATGGCATGAAAGAGGTAAAGGAGCGCATAATTGAGTTTCTTGCCGTTAAATCCATGCAGAAAAACACTAAAAAAGCGGAGATGAAAGGTTCCATACTTTGCTTTGTAGGCCCTCCGGGAGTTGGCAAAACTTCAATAGTCAAGGCGATAGCTAAATCCATGGGCAGAAAATTCATACAGATGTCATTAGGCGGCGTGCGCGATGAAGCGGAAATATATGGCCACAGAAGGACGTATATCGGCGCCATGCCAGGCAGAATAGTGTACGGGATACAGCAGTCAGGCAGCATGAACCCCGTGTTTCTGCTGGATGAAATAGATAAATTAGGCAGCGATTTCAGAGGGGATCCTTCAAGCGCCTTGCTTGAAGTACTGGATTCGGAGCAAAACAATCATTTCAGGGACCATTATCTGGAAGTCCCTCTGGACTTATCCAAAGTTATGTTTGTAACTACCGCTAATACCGTGGATACTATACCTGATCCTTTGCTTGACAGGATGGAGCTTATAGAAGTATCGAGCTATACCGAGGAAGAAAAATTTGAGATAGCAAAAAGGCATCTGCTTAGAAAGCAAATAAAGGAAAACGGTCTTCCCGCGGGCAGCGTTAAAATGACAGACGACGCTATAAGGCTTGTAATAGAAGGATACACAAGGGAATCCGGCGTGCGCACGCTTTCAAGGACGCTGAGCAAAATAGTGCGCAAGGCCGCTGTTGAAATGCTTGAAAACAAGCAAAAATCAAAGCGGGTAGGCGTGCAGAAGGTAGAAGAATACCTCGGAGCAAAAAAATATTTAAGGAGCGACCTTATAAAGAAACCCACGATCGGCATAGTAAACGGCCTTGCTTATACAACGGTCGGCGGGGAAATGCTTGCAATAGAGTGCGTCGTTATGCCGGGCAAGGGAAATTTCTCTTTGACGGGGCACCTTGGCGACGTTATGAAGGAAAGCGCGCAGGCGTCATTAAGCTGGGTGAGGTCTAAGGGCAGGAAATTTAATATAGCGGACGACTTTGTTCAGACGCACGACGTACACATACACGTCCCTGAAGGCGCAGTGCCAAAAGACGGGCCTTCCGCAGGCGTCACGATGACTACGGCTTTGGTTTCCGCGTTCACAGGAAAGCCTGTACGCCAGGACATTGCCATGACGGGTGAAATGACGCTTGCAGGCAGAGTTTTGCCTATAGGCGGCGTAAGAGAAAAGCTTTTGGCGGCATACAGAGCTGGAATCAAAGTGCTTTGCCTTCCTGCGGAAAACAGGAAAGACGTGCAGGAGCTTCCGAAATACATAGTGCAAAACTTTGAAATACATTATGTAAACTGCGCTGATGAAGTTATTTCTATAGCGTTAATAAGCTGATATGGATATTAAAAGCGCGGAATTCGTGGTTTCAGTACCGGAATACAAAACATTTAAAAATACGGGCAAAAAAGAAATAGCCTTTGCAGGAAGAAGCAATGTGGGCAAAAGCTCGCTTATCAACGCCCTTTGTCGTAAAAAAGGGCTCGCTAAAACGAGCAGTACGCCAGGGAAAACACGCCTTATAAATTTTTTCAACATTAACGATGATTTCTTTATTGTAGATCTGCCGGGTTACGGCTTTGCTAAGGTGAGCAAGTATGAAAAAGACCGCTGGAGCCGCATGATGGATGATTATTTTAAAACGTCAGAAAACCTGGCTGCGTGCATTCAACTGGTAGATCTGCGCCATAAGCCTACGCGGCAGGATGTGCAGATGGTGGATTTTCTGCGTCTTACCAGGATACCCTTTACAATAGTGGCTACCAAGGCGGACAAGCTTTCAAGGGCGCAGCAAAACAGAAACAGGCTTGATATTTGCCACGCTATGGCGCTTCAGCCCTGGCAAGTAGTTATTTGGTCGTCTCAAACGGGACAGGGACGTGAAAACCTGCTTGCGGCAATAGAAAAACATTTAGACTGAGGGAATACCATTGAAAAAAAGAGACATTATTATTATAGTAGTTGTTGTGGCGGCAGCCCTGCTGGTTCTTTTGGCGGCTCGCTTTATACCGCATGATAACGCGCCCACAGCGGGTGAATTTGTATCTTCCAATACGGATAATTCAGCTGAAAAAACGCCGGCGGCTGAAAAATCTGACGGCGCTGCGGATAATAAATTGCAAACTGCCGAGCCAGCCGAAAATAAGAAAAGCCCAGATCCAAAATCTACTGACAGTTTGGAAAATTCAAGCTTAACTTCAGATGAAAATGAAAAAGAAACCGAACCTGCAGCTTCTGCTGCGCCTACCCTGCAGCCAGCGAAGGCTTACTTGAAAATACAGGTAGGGAATGCCGTGTATGACCCTATTCCTCTGACAAGGGAAGACAAGCTCGTAATACGGCAGCCGGACGGTAAGGAAAACGTCGTTGAAGTTACTGAAGGCTCTGTTAAGATGTTTTCCGCGAACTGCGATAACCAGGACTGCATTTACCAGGGAGAAATTACCTTGGAAAACAAAAACACACGCATTTTACAAAACATGATAATATGCTTGCCGAACCATGTTGTGCTGGAGCTTCTTTCGCCTGAGGAGGCGCGGCTTGACTGGGAAAGCATATACCAGGATTGACAGAATAATCGGCAGATAGTATACTAAAATGGTTGCCCTTGTGGTGTTCCGCATTTATACAATGCGTTGAGATGCCTGAGCGTCTATACATATGTTGCGCATTGAATGCGCAAAGATTTAATTAAAAGGAGTGTAAAATATGATAAGAACCTATCAGCCCAAAAAACGCAAACGCAAGACTACACATGGATTTCGTCAGAGAATGATGACAAAAGGCGGCCGCAAGGTGCTTGCAAGGCGCAGAGCGAGAGGCCGCAAAGCCCTTACCGTATAAGCGGCAGCTGTAATTTAACGCAGCCACCTATAATGCAAAAAGACAAGCGCATTTCTAAGAACGGTCATTTTAACTATGTTTTCAGGCACGGCAGGCGCAGCGCATGTTCTACGCTTGCGCTTACCTATGTAAAAGCCCATAGAACCCAAGTGGGCTTTTCTGTAAGCAAGAAAGTAGGCAATGCCGTAACAAGAAACAAAATAAAAAGAAGATTGCGCGAGTGCTTCCGTAAAAAACTGCCGTGCGTAAAAAAAGGCTACTATGTTTTTACGGCGAGAGAAAAGGCGGCATACGCGGACTACTGGGCGCTTTCAAAGGATATGAATTATCTTTTGAAGCGCATGAACCTTTTAAACGATTCGTTAAAATGAAACTCGCTAAAGCGCTTGCATAAAGACTTCAAAAATATTCAATATGATGCGTAACCTTTTGCTTAAGCTTATATCATTTTACCAACGGAGCATAAGCCCGTATTTGCCGGACAGCTGCAGGTTTACGCCCACATGCTCTGAATATATGCGGGAAGCTGTCGTGCGCTTTGGCGCGTGCAAAGGCTTCTTGCTTGGCATTAAACGCTTGCTGCGCTGCAATCCATTCTTCCGCGGGGGCTATGACCCCGTGCCGGAATCACCAGAACAACCCATCAGGAGGGAATAGCCCGTGACAGATTTTTTTACGAGCATACTGAACTGGATACAGTCTTTCGCAGGTAACTACGGCTGGTCCATTGTACTGTTTACGGTACTTGTACGCCTAATCCTTTTGCCGCTTGACTACAAAAACCGCAAAGGCATGCGTAAAATGCAAAAAATACAGCCGGAAATTAACAAACTGCAGAAAAAATACGCTAATGATAAAGTAAGGCTGCAGCAAAAGCAGGCTGAACTAATGAAGCGTGAAAAGTACAACCCTATGAGCGGATGCCTTCCTTTGCTCATACAAATGCCCATACTGTTTGCCATGTTCGCAGCTCTTCGCCGGCTGGCTAACGAGCAGACCGTAAGCCAGGTTTTTGAATATCTTCAGGGCAACGCGCCTCAGTTTGAAGGCTGGCTGTGGGTACGCAACATCTGGACCGTAGATTCTCTTTTTTCAGCAGCGGCCCCGAGCCTGGATTCTCTCAGAATAATTACGTTTGACGTCTGGCAGAAAATGTTTTCAACGCTTTCAGAAGGCGCAAGGGCGAATATTCTATCTAATATTTCACTTGCGGTCGAAGGCTTTAATGGAACGCTGGATCTATCATCAGCGGAAGCGTTTAAAGAAAGCCTGCCTTTTATACAGCAGACGCTCGCGCAAATGCCGGCTTATCAAAGCGCCCTTGCCACAGTACCAGGGTGGAGCAATCTTAACTTTTTCATAACGACATTGTCTGTATACCAGCAGTATAACGGCTTACTGATACTGCCGGTAATGGCGGGTCTGTCGCAAGTGCTGATGACTAAAATGAATCCAGCTGCATCAACTGGTAACCAGGACAGCGTAAACAATCCGTTAGGCGGCGGATTTATGAAATACTTTTTTCCGCTGTTTTCAGTATACATTTGCTTATCGAGCAATGCGGGCTTTGCGCTCTACTGGGTTGTAGCGAACCTTTTTGCAACGCTGTCAAGCGTTCTTATAGCTGCATATCTCGATAAAAAAGAAGAAAAACAAGCGCAACTTAACGAGGTGAAATAATGAAATCCTATGAATCTGAAGGCCGGACGGTAGAGGAAGCCATAAACGAAGGCCTTAAACAACTGAACGCCTGCATAGGCGACGTTGATATAAAAGTAATAAACGAGGGAAGCAAAGGCTTGTTTGGTTTTTTCGGAAGCCGTCTTGCTAAAGTAAGCCTTACCCTTAAAAAAGAAGAAAATATACAGGACGCTGCACGCGCTCTTTTCCAGGACGCCCTGGAAGGTGAAAGCGGCGCTGCTCCCGCTAAAAAACAAAATAAAGCTGAAAAAAGCGCGCCTTCAAAGCAAATAAAGCAGCCTGATACAAAAAAGAGCGTTGCTTATGAAAAAAAAGAAGAAAAAAACAACAAGGAGCAGCCTGTTGTTGAAAAAGCGGTTCAGCGTGATCCTGAAAGCCCTGAAGGCATAGCCCAGTCTTTTCTGCAAAAGCTCACATCGCTTATGGGACTTGATGTGCAGATACATTCCAACTTAGATGAAGATGGAAATGTTAAAATAGTAATACAGGGCGATCCGCGCGGTATTTTGATAGGCAGGCGCGGAGAAACGCTCGACGCTCTGCAGTACCTTACAAGCCTGCAGGTAAATTCAGGAAGAGATAACTACATACGCGTTACGCTTGACAGCGAGGGTTATCGCGCAAAACGTGAAGAATCTTTAAAGCGGCTTGCTAACCGCATGGCGAACAGGGTAAAGAAAACGGGGCGCAAGGTTCGCCTTGAACCTATGAACCCTTATGAACGCAGGATAATACATAGCGCCGTGCAGGAAATAGAAGGCGTAACAACCCATTCAGAGGGCGAGGATCCCAACCGCAGAATAGTTATAACACTTGAAAGGCGTCCGAAACAACCTAAGCAAAATGAGGAATAAAACGACGGATAAAGGTTGACAATTTGCCTGTACAGCCTTATAATTATTGCCGTTCCGTTTGGAGGAGTTTATGCTGTTAGACATTTCAAAAGCTCTTCTGAATCCGGGAGAGGAGTTCGAGTTTTCTCATAACGAGAAAATAGAAGAACAAGAAATTTTGGGTGATACAGTAAGCTTTGAAGAGCCCGTTATCGTTAAGGGAACATACGAGTTCTTAGGCGAAATGCTTCACCTGAAAGGCAGAATACATGCAAGGGTGCACGCGCACTGCGTAAACTGCTTAAAGCCTATACAAAGGGAATTGAACATTCCTTTTAATGAATCTTATAAGCGTTTGCGCCGCGGAGAAAAGCCGGAAAATTCTCCGATAGAAGAATTTCTTTTCTTTCAAGGCAAGCAGGTTGACCTGTACCCTGTTACAAAAACACTTTTGTTGCTTGCTATACCCATGCGTTACCTTTGCGAGGAAAACTGCAAAGGCTACCAGGTGTATGTAGACAGAGTGAATCAAAATACGAAAAATGCCTGCCAGGAAACGCCGGAAGAGGCGCATCCTTTTGCGGCATTAAAACAATTGCTGAAAGAGGATCAGGAGGTGTAAACATTGGCAGTACCAAAGAAAAAAGCTTCTAAAGCGGCTGGAAGAAAACGCCGCACCCACTGGACAGTAAAAGCACCGGCGCTTGCGCCATGCCCGCAATGCCATGAGCTTAAGCTGCTGCATCATGTCTGCAAAAACTGCGGCATGTATAAAGGCAAACAGGTTCTAAAGGTAGAAACCGCAGAATAAATCCTACGACAAAGAGGAGTACGCCAAAAGCCTGAACAGAGAGACTGAATAAGCTGAGAAACAGTCCTGGAACTTTGACCGAAGGTTGCTTTTGAGGATTAACGCCTGATGCCCGTTAAAGCATTATGAGGCAGCTATGCTGCGAATTAAGGTGGTACCACGGAATACTCCGTCCTTTGATAGGACGGAGTTTTTATTAAGGAGGATTTCAAATGGAAAAAACATATAACCCTCAGGGTATGGAGCGCGAAACGTACGAAAAGTGGGAGAAGTCCGGAGCGTTTAAACCCGTATTAAAAGAAGGGAGAAAGCCTTTTACTATTTCTATGCCGCCGCCTAATATAACAGGGCAGCTGCATATGGGACACGCTCTTACATATACTCTGCCCGATGTTTTAATACGCTACCACCGTATGCTGGGAGATCCTACGCTGTGGGTTCCGGGAACGGACCATGCTTCTATAGCGACGGAAGTAAAAATAGTAGCGGAAATGGCAAAGGAAGGCATTAAAAAAGAAGATATAGGCAGGGAAGAATTTTTAAAGCACGCCTGGGCATGGAAAGATAAGTATGGGAAACGCATAACAACGCAGCTTCGGAGCCTTGGCGCAAGCTGCGACTGGTCAAGAGAGCGCTTTACATTAGACGAGGGCTGCTCAAAGGCGGTAAGAGAAGTGTTCGTCCGTCTGTACGAGCAAGGGCTTATATACCGTGGAGACAGAATTATTAACTGGTGCCCTGACTGCAGAACTGCCCTATCCGATGCAGAAATAGAGTACGAGGAGCAGAAATCCCATCTTTGGTACATACGCTATCCTGCGGCAGACGGCGGGGAAGGCGTGGTGGTTGCAACAACAAGGCCTGAAACAATGCTGGGAGACAGCGGCGTTGCGGTTAACCCGAAAGACGAACGCTTTAAAAACATTGTAGGCAAAAATGTAATATTACCGCTTGTGAACCGTGAAATACCCGTTGTGGCAGACGAATATGTCGATATGGAGTTTGGCACCGGCGCCGTTAAAATGACGCCCGCGCACGACCCTAACGACTTTGAAGTGGGAAAGCGCCATAACCTGGAAATTATAAAGGTTATAAACGACGATGGCACAATGGCGGAAGCGGCTGGAAAAGAATACGCAGGGCTTAAACGCGAAGAAGCGAGGGAAAAGGTAGTTAAGGAGCTTGATAAAAAGGGGTATCTTGTAAAAATAGAGGACTACGCGCATAATGTCGGCACATGCTACCGCTGCGGCGCTACTGTGGAGCCGCTTATAAGCAAACAATGGTTTGTAGAAATGGAGCCGCTTGCCAAGCCGGCGATAGAAGCTGTGCGCGAAGGCAAAATACAGTTTCTTCCGGAACGCTTCAGCAAGATTTACTTTAACTGGATGGAAAACATACACGACTGGTGTATTTCACGCCAGCTCTGGTGGGGCCATAGAATACCTGCCTGGTACTGCGATGCTTGTGGAAAAACCATAGTGTCAAAAGAAGACCCGGATAAATGCCCGTACTGCGGGAGCAAAGAAATTCACCAGGACGAAGACGTGTTAGACACATGGTTTTCATCTGCTCTGTGGCCTTTCAGCACTTTGGGATGGCCGGAAAAAACAGAGGACTTAAAAAACTTTTATCCCACGAGCATTTTGATTACAGGATACGACATAATTTTCTTCTGGGTAGCCCGCATGATCTTTTCAGGCATTGCATATACAGGCGACATACCGTTTGAAAAAGTGCTTATTCATGGCTTGGTTCGTGACGACAAAGGGCGTAAAATGTCAAAATCTCTGGGAAATGGCGTCGATCCTCTTGAAGCCATAGAAAAATACGGCGCCGACGCACTGCGCTTTACGCTCTGCATGGGCATATCCATCGGAAACGATATACGCTATTCCGACGCGAAAATAGAATCCTCAAGAAATTTTGCAAACAAAATCTGGAACGCAGCGCGCTTTGTGCTTATGAACCTTGACGGCGAAGAAACCCTGGAAGGAAAAAGCTTTGAGCTTGCCGATAAGTGGATATTAACGCGCGCCATGGAAGCTGCGCGCGATATTTCAAGGTTTTTGGATTCATGCGAGCATGGCCTTGCGGCTCAGCGAATATATGATTTTGCGTGGTCAGACTTTTGCGACTGGTATATAGAGCTTTCCAAGTCAGACCTGTTTGGCGAAAATCTGGAGCGCAAAAAGACTGTAAGAGCAGTTCTTCAGTATGTTTTAAGCGTTTTGATAAGGCTGCTGCATCCGTTTATGCCGTTTATAACGGAAAAACTTTATTCTGCGCTGCCGGGACACGAAAACGAATCCTGCATGCTTTCTGCGTGGCCTGAATTTAAACCGGAGCTTATGTTTGAAGATGAAGCAAATAAAATGCAGGGCGTTATGGATATTATCCGCTCCGTACGCAATTTGCGCGCTGAAATGCGCGTTCAGGCAGGCAGAAAGGCGCGACTTATGCTTAAGCCTAACCCTGGTTGGAATGAAGCGTTCAGGGCTTCGTCGCATTATTTTGAAAGGCTTGCAAACGTGTCTGAGCTTAACATAATAGCTTCTTCTGAGGATATAAATGAAAAAACGGTAAGTGCCGTAACGCCTGCCGCGGAAATATTTATGCCGCTTGGCGATTTGGTTGACATAAATGAAGAAATCGCGAGAATAAAAAAGGAAATTGAAAAAACGCGCTCTGAAATAAAGCGCAGCCAGGGCAAGCTTAACAACCAGGGCTTTGTAAACAAAGCGCCAAAACAGCTTATAGAGGCGGAGCATGAAAAGCTTGAAAAACATTCTGCAATGCTTAAAGCGCTTGAAGACCGCCTTAATTCGCTTGAAGAATGACGCGTGAATTTAAGCATATACCCGTAATGCCGGAAGAGGTTATTGATAACCTTAACGTGGTTGAAGGCGGCATTTATCTTGACTGTACGCTCGGCGGCGGCGGCCACAGCGAAAGGCTTTTAAAAAGGCTTAAAGGCACAGGACGCGTTTACGGCATAGACAGGGACTGGGAAGCAGTAAATTTCGCAAGAGAAAGGCTTAAAGTTTATAAAAACTTTACGGCGGTGCACGGCAACTTTCATGACGCGGCAGGGCTTTTGCCTGAAAACGTTAAGCTTAACGGCGTCATGATAGACCTTGGCGTGTCTTCATACCAGCTGGATAACGCTGAAAGGGGCTTCAGCTATCATGATGATGCTCCTCTTGACATGCGCATGGACGCGTCAGGGGGCATTACGGCGGCGGAATACCTTAACACTGCGGATGAAGACGAAATCGCGAAGACCATATTTGCTTATAGCGATGAACGCTGGGCAAAGCGCATTGCGGAAAAAATAGTAACGCAGCGAAAAATATCGCCGCTTAAAACAACGCAGGACCTTGTGCGCTGCGTGGACGCCGCAATACCTAAGGCCGTTCGCCGCAAAGCGGACGGACACCCTGCAAAAAGAACTTTTCAGGCGGTGCGCATAAAAATAAACGGCGAATTGGACAATTTAGAAAAAGCGCTTAACGATATTATGAAAATCACGGCGCCAGGCGGCAGAATGTGCGTAATTACGTTCCACTCGATAGAAGACCGCATAGTAAAAAAGGCTTTTAAAACTATGGAGAACCCATGCACCTGCCCGCCTGATGCGCCTATATGCGTGTGCGGCAAAAAGCCCGTTGCCAGGCTCGTATTTTCCAAGGTTATCACGCCTTCGGAAAAAGAGCTTGCGCTTAACCCGCGCTCAAGAAGCGCCAAGCTGCGCGTGGCTGAAAAAATATGAGCATATTATATGTGGTAGCCACGCCTATAGGAAACCTGAAGGATATTTCCTTGCGCGCGCTTGAAACGCTTAAAAGCGCGGATATAATTGCAGCGGAAGATACGAGGCAGACGCAGAAGCTGCTTAACCATTACGGCATACATACTAAGCTTATAAGCTATCATAAGTTTAACGAGCAGAGCAGGGGAAAAGAGCTGGTAAACGCTATGCTTGAACGCGATTTGACAGTAGCGTTGGTCAGCGACGCAGGAACTCCCGCGGTTTCCGATCCTGGAGCCGTGCTTGTTAAATATGCGATAGAAAACAACGTCAGCGTATATTCCATACCTGGAGCGAGCGCGGTAACGGCGGCGCTGAGCATATCCGGCTTTACAAATACGGAATTCGCGTTTTACGGCTTCCCTCCGCGCAAGAAAAATGAAATTGTTCGATTTTTGCAAACAATTCCAAACAGAAACCATACGGCGATATTTTACGAATCCCCACATAGAATAAAAAATCTGCTTGAAATCATAAAAGAAATATACCCGCAATTTGAATGCGTGGTGTTTTCGGACATAAGCAAGCTGTTTGAAAAGAGCTTTTATGGAAGCGCTGAGTCTGTTCTTAACAGGCTGGTTTTAGACGAAAAGTCAGAAAAGGGCGAATATGCCGTGCTTTTAAATGTAAAGGAAACTGAACAACAAGATAACGCGAAAAAAAAGCTAAGTCTGGAAGCTATCTTGATAGATGAAATGATAAAAACAAATAAAAGCCGAAGGGAAGCAATAAGCAGCCTTGCCGATAAAGGTTACAGCAAAAACGCTCTTTATGACGCGGCTCTTAATCTTAAAAACATATTCTCTTAATTTTACGATAGCATTAACAAGCCTTGCAATAGCTTAACGATTATCGTATAATCAACTGGCTGTGCGCTCACAGCAAAGCGTCCATGTGGGCGTGATTTTTTAATCCGAGGTGTCAATATGAGCAAGAAAAAAGAAAGCGAACAACAAAATGTTATATCCGCTGAAGGCTTTAAAAAACTTGAAGAACAACTTGATTATCTTATAAATGTGCGCCGTCCGCAGATAGCGGAGCAGATTCAGATTGCGCGCGGTTTTGGCGATTTAAGCGAAAACGCAGAATATGACGAGGCGAAAAATGACCAGTCCAAGCTTGAAGCGCAGATTCAGGACCTTGAAAATTCAATCCGCACAGCGGTTGTTATAGACGACAAGGATATAAAGACGGACAGAGTAAGCGTTGGAACGAGCGTAGTAATATACGATGAAGAATATAAAGAAGAAATTGAGCTTACTATTGTGGGCGCGAGGGAAAGCGATCCGCTTAACGGCAGGATTTCAAACGAATCGCCTATAGGCGCTGCGCTGCTTGGCCACAAAAAGAACGAGACTGTTACAGTGAATGCCCCGGGCGGAATAAGCAAATACAAAATACTCAAAATTTCAAGACAATAACAGGAGGGTAATATGCAACAGAACCGGCCGAACTTGTCAGAACAGGAAAATATAAGAAGAGAAAAGCTTGCGGATCTTGTTTCCTCAGGCGGAAGTCCTTATACAATTACTTCTTTTAATAAAACTGTAAACAGCAATGACGTTGTAAATGACTTTGCTTCTTTTGAGGGCAAATCTGTGTCTTTAGCGGGACGAATGATGAGCAGGCGTGTTATGGGCAAGGCTTCGTTTGCGCATATACAGGACGGCAAAGGCTTAATTCAGATATATGTAAGGCGTGATGATGTAGGGGCCGACAACTACAAACAGTTTAAATCCTACGACTTAGGCGATGTTCTAGGCGTTGAAGGCACCGTATTCAAAACAAAAACAGAAGAAGTAACGCTGCATGTAACAAATATAGTGCTTCTGGCAAAATGCCTTAAGCCGCTGCCTGAAAAATTTCACGGTTTGCAGGATATGGACCTGCGCTACCGCCAGCGCTATCTGGACATGATAGTTAACCCAGAGGTTAAAAATACCTTTATTAAACGCGGCAAAATAATAAGCGCCATACGCGATTTTTTGGATAACCGCGGCTTTTTAGAAGTTGATACGCCAATACTTCATACCTTGGAAACGGGCTCTGCTTCAAGGCCGTTTATTACACACCACAATACTCTTGACATACCTATGTACCTGCGCATAGAGACGGAGCTTTACTTAAAGCGTCTTATAGTGGGCGGCATGGAAAAGGTGTATGAAATAGGCAGAATATTCAGAAATGAAGGTATGGACCGCTACCATAATCCGGAGTTTACTTCAATAGAGTTATACCAGGCCTATGTCGACTATAACGAAATGATGCGCATTACGGAAGAAATGTACGAATATGTAGCGCTAAAGGTTCTGGGCACTACGGATGTGCCGTACCAGGGCGAAATAATAAAGCTTAAGGCGCCGTGGCCGAGGATTACAATGGCGGAAGCCGTAAAGCAAAAAAGCGGCATAGATTATTACTCATGGGAAAACGATGAGCAGGCTAAGGACGCGCTTAAAAAGCTCAACATAGAAACAGAAAAAGGCGACACAAAGGGACATTGCCTTGAAAAGCTTTTTGACGCGTATGTAGAGGATTCGCTTGTACAGCCTACGTTTATTACGGACTATCCCGTTGAAATTTCTCCTCTTGCAAAGCGCCGCAGCGATAACCCGTCTATGACGGAACGCTTTGAATTTTTCATATGCAAAAACGAAGGCGGAAACGCGTTTTCTGAACTAAACGACCCCATAGACCAGCGCGAACGCTTTGAAAACCAGGTGAAAGCCCGCAGACTGCTTGGCGATACTACGGCAAAAGTCGACGAGGACTTTCTAAACGCGCTGGAATACGGCATGCCGCCGACAGGCGGCCTTGGAATAGGCATAGACCGCATGATAATGTTGCTTACCGACAGCGAATCCATACGCGACGTGTTGCTTTTCCCGACCATGAAGCCTTTGGACTGATTTTAAACCGACATGAAGCTTTCAACTCCCGTAAACAAAGCCGTATTAAAGGATCATTTCACATACAACTGGTGGAAGTATATTCTGGCCGCTGTGCTTTCAATTTTCGTGTGGAATATGTATTACGTGCAGACAATGTACCACCCGCCTGAAGACAAGCGCATAGATATATACGTTCAGGGTTTGCCTGTTTCTCAGGACGAACTTAATTCGTATTTTGAACCCATATGGAAAAAATACGTCCCCGAGATGGAAACTGTGGAAACAGTTACGCTTTTTGCAAATACGGAGCAGGATTATTATTCTTCCATGCAGATAATGACATATATAGTAGCGGGACAGGGCGACATATATATTATAGACGGCAAGACGTTTAAGCAGTATGCGCCGCAGGGAGCTTTTCTGCCTCTGGAGGGCTTCGTTGAAAGCGGTAAGATAGATACTAAAGACATAGACCTGCGAAACGGGTACATAAGCTATCAGTATACAGAGCATACAGACGATGAAGAAATAAAAAAATCAGAGCTGCACCTTTACGGCATACCGCTAAAAGACGTGCCTGTTTCAGAAAATTTAAGCGGATTTGGTGAAAACTTGTATTTGTCTGTGCTGTATGCAAATAACAACGAAGAAAACGTTATTAAATTTGTAGATGGATTTATTAAAGAAAATTACAGACCCGATGCAAAGGAATAAATATGAAATATAAAGCTGTTGTATTTGATTTAGACGGCACTATTACCGATTCCGCAATAGGAATACTGCATGGCGTGCGCTATGCCCTGGGAAAGCTCGGCGTAGAGGAGCCTGACGAAAGCACTCTTAAAAAATTTTTAGGGCCGTCGCTTGTTGTATCCTTCAGGGAATTCATGGATTTGCCGCATGAAAAAGCGGTGCTTGGCACAAACTATTACAGAGAAAAATACAATACCGAATATTTTAAGGAAAACTCAGTATATCAAGGAATAAGGCCCCTGCTTATTGAACTTAAAAAACAGGGGGCTTATCTTGCCGTTGCAACCGGAAAGCCCAAGGGCATTGCAAACGAGGTGATAAAGCATTTTAAGCTTGAGCATTTTTTTGACGAAGTAATAGGCCCTGATGAAAACAACTATTACGACCAGAAAAAAGACGCTATAAACGCAGCGCTGCACGGTGAAAAAAACGCTGTAATGATAGGCGACCGCTATACGGATATATTGGGCGCAAAGCAATATGGAATTCCTGTAATTGCCGTTAAATACGGTTATGGAAGCGAAGAAGAGTTTTCAGAATACGGGGCGGACTTTACAGCGGAAGACGTTAACAGCCTTTATAATCTGCTTGGCGTGGAAAAGCGGCCGCTTCAGGGATACTTTATTTCAATAGAAGGAAACGATGGCTGCGGCAAGACAACGCAGCAGAAATTGCTTGCTCAAAGGCTATGGGATTTGGGTTTAGACGTGGTTTCCACGCGCGAGCCGGGCGGAACGCCTTTATCTGAAAAAATACGCGGCATAATATTGGATAAGGAAAATATTTCCATGCTTCCTATAACGGAAAGCTATCTGTTTGCCGCCGCAAGAGCCCAGCACGTAAAAGAAAAGATAGAGCCCGCCATAAAGTCGGGCAAAACTGTAATTTCGGACCGGTTTGTGGACTCAAGCGTCGCCTACCAGGGAGGCGGCCACTTAATAGGCGAAGAAACAATAAAGCAATTGAATTCATACGCCGTAGACGGCACTATGCCTGATACCACGATATATCTGGATCTTCCGTATGAAACCGCTTTTGAAAGAAGAATTAAAGCAAGCAAGGCTGACAGGATAGAAGAATATTCTGCCGATTTTCGCAAAAGAGTGCAGAATGCGTTTGAAAACCTCATAATTGAAAACCCTGAACGCATTATGCGTGTGGACGCTTCAAAAGACGCCGATTCAATAGCTGATGAAATATATAATATTGTCACGGATAGAATTGTAAAGAAAGAAAAACAGATATGCGGGTTATAGTCGGCATGTCGGGCGGCGTGGATTCTTCCGTAGCCGCCTATCTTTTAAAGCAAGCGGGGCATTCCGTAACCGGCGTTTTTATGAAAAACTGGGAAGAAGACAACGATGAAGGCATATGCACTGCGGAAGAGGACTGGCGGGATGTCCGCAGCGTGTGCGATGTGCTGGATATACCTTATTACAGCGTAAATTTTTCCAGGGAATATTATGAGCGCGTTTTTTCAGTCTTTATAGAAGCTTATAAAAAGGGCTATACGCCTAATCCGGATGTGCTTTGCAATAGAGAGATAAAGTTCAAGGCGTTTTTAGACTACGCAATGCAGTCGGGCGCTGAAAATATAGCGACGGGCCATTTTGTGCGAAAAGGCGCTGACGACACTCTCTTAAAAGGTTTAGATTCAAACAAGGATCAGAGCTATTTTCTGTATATGATAAAGAGCGAGCAGATTAGAAAATCTATTTTTCCGGTAGGCGGGCTTACAAAGTCTAAGGTGCGCCAAATTGCCAGGGAAGCGGGCATACCCGTATATAACAAGAAGGATTCAACCGGCGTGTGCTTTATAGGCGAGCGCAACTTTAAAAAGTTTTTGCAGGAGTATATTCCTGCTCAGCCCGGCGTTATACGCACAGAAAAAGGAGAAGCGGTTGGAAAACATGACGGGCTTATGTTCTATACCATAGGCCAGAGAAGGGGTCTTAATATAGGCGGCCGCGGCGACGGGCGCAGCTTTTTTGTAGTCGGCAAGGATTTTGACAACAACGAGCTTATAGTAGTGCAGGGGGACGACCACCCTATGCTGTATTCAAACTATGCAAAGGTAGAAGACATCACATGGATAGGCAAAGCCCCTGAAGAAAACGTAGATATAGACTTGACCGCAAAGTTCAGGTACAGACAAAAGGATCAGCCTGTTTTGTTACGCTACGCAGGTACAAGCGGCATAGTAAGCTGCAAAACTCCGCAGCGCGCCCTGACCCCAGGGCAAAGCGTAGTATTTTATTCAGGCGATATTTGTCTTGGTGGCGGCATACTTGCTCAGGCGTCTAAAGAAAAAACGCAATTAAAGTAAAGCGAATATTTATTGATACATTTGCTAAAATAAGGCTTAATCATATTTTGAATAAACGTAGCTTTAGCGTTTTATCATATTAAGTCTTTTAACTTGAAGCAGCTTTAATTATGAATTTTATAACAATTTAAAAAATATATAGCGGCTTTTATATGCAAAACCCGGGGAGTTTCCCCGGGTTTTGTTAATATGCTAAAACAGTTTTGCTTTTTTAAATTTACCAGTTTCTTTCAAGGGCTTTTTCGTCGTTCTCCTTGAGCAGATTTTCTATTAAAATCTTAGAATCCAAGGCGCCTAAGTTTTCGCCGCTGCGCGAACGCACTGAAACGGTGCCGTTTTCCGCTTCCTTGTCGCCTATTACGAGCATATAAGGTATTTTTAATATCTGCGCCTCGCGTATTTTAAAGCCTATCTTTTCATTGCGAAGATCTGTTTCAACGCGTAAGCCTGCTTTGAGCATTGCTTTTTTAAGAGAATCAGCTGAAGCATCAGCCCTGTCTGTTATGGTTAAAATTTTTGCCTGCACAGGGGACAGCCACAGCGGGAACGCGCCGCCAAAATGCTCTACAAGTATAGCAATGAAGCGCTCAATAGAGCCGTAGACAACCCTGTGGACCATGACGGGACGGTGCTTTTCTCCGTCAGGACCTATGTAGCTTAGGTCAAAGCGCTCAGGTAGGTTCATGTCAAGCTGTATAGTACCGCACTGCCATGTGCGCCCCAGGCTGTCGCGCAGATGGAAGTCTATTTTCGGGCCGTAGAAAGCGCCGTCGCCTTCGTTTATTTGGTAAGAAACGTTAAGAGAGTCCAGCGCTCCCTTAAGGCCGTCAGTCGCAGCCCGCCACATTTCTTCAGAGCCTATGCTGTTTTCAGGCCTTGTGGAAAGTTCTACGTTATATTTAAACCCGAAAAGCTTATAGACTTTATCCGTAAGCTTATAAACGCCTATAACTTCATCTTTTATCTGCTCAGGCGTCATAAAAATATGGGCGTCATCCTGCGTAAAACAACGCACGCGCATAAGGCCGTGCAGCGTACCGCTCTTTTCATGCCTGTGTACAAGGCCCAATTCGCCCAAGCGTACAGGCAGATCGCGATAGCTCCAAAGCTTTCTTTTATATGTCAATATTCCGCCCGGGCAGTTCATGGGCTTTATTGCGTAGTCCTGATCGTCTATTTTTGTTGTGTACATATTTTCCCGGTAGTTTTCCCAGTGGCCTGAGCGTTCCCAAAGCTCGCGCGAAAGTATTATAGGCGTTTTAATCTCCTGATAGCCGTTTTCAGTGTGTATTTTGCGCCAAAAGTCTTCTAATATATTGCGCAGTACCATTCCGTTGGGATAGAAGAACGGGAACCCCGGGCCCTCATCCAGCACGTCAAAAAGATCCAACTCTTTGCCTAACTTGCGGTGGTCGCGCTTCTTGGCTTCTTCAAGAAGCTGAAGATAATTTTTCAAATCATCCTTGCTTGTAAATGCCGTACCGTATATGCGCTGGAGCATTTTGTTGTTTTCATTTCCGCGCCAATACGCGCCGGCAAGGCTTGTAAGCTTGAAAGCCTTAATTTTACCCGTAGAAGGAAGATGGGGGCCGGCGCACAGGTCTACAAAGCTGTCGCCCTGGCGGTAGAACGTGATCTCTTCATCTTCCGGAAGATCTTTTATCAGCTGCACTTTATATGGCTCGCCTTTTTCTTCCATGTACTTAATGGCTTCTTCACGCGGCATGCTGAAGCGCACTTCACGCTCATTCTTTTTTATAATGCGCTTCATTTCTTTTTCTATTTTGGCAAGGTCTTCAGGAGTGAATGATTCCTCTCTGTCAAAATCATAATAGAAGCCGTTTTCTATTGCGGGCCCTATGGCGAGCTTTGTTTCCGGGTACAGGTTTTTAACCGCCGCAGCCAAAACATGTGAAGCGGTATGGCGCAGCGTCCTTCTGCCTTCATCGTCTGCGAAGGTTAGGTACTTAATTGAAGCGTCGCCGTTTATCGGGGCTTGAAGCTCCTGCAGTCTGCCGTCTACCATTACCGCAAGGGCGTTCTTTAATATGCCGCTTTCAAGCTGCTTTGCTATATCCAAAGCGTTTGTGCCGTCCGGCACTTCAATTTGCTGTTGCTCTACATTGATAAGCATAAAATTCTCCTTAAAATAAAAATGCATCCTTCCAAGGGACGGATGTTTTCCGCGGTTCCACCCTAATTGCAGATGCCACTTTAAGCGCTGTATCGGGCGCAAACCACGTCTTTTAGCAAGCGGTACCTTGTATGCCTCTCTTCCTTTGTTTACAGCTCCCCAAAGGTCTCTTAAAAGTTCAACATACAGGCTTGTCCTGCTTCATCAAGACTGGAAACAGTATATCTTTTTTGCTGCTTAGTGTCAAATGATAAACAAAAAATTCAGCAAAATTTTACAAAAACATATTGACATTGAGCGTACTGTGTAGTTTAATATATATCGTTTGGCTGTTTAGCAGCACTAAACTTTTTAAAGAGGTAGAACAATGGAACTGGGCAGAAGGCTTCGCAGATTGAGGCAAAAACGCAACCTTACGCAGGAAGAGCTGGCGGACAGGTGCGAGCTGAGCAAAGGGTTTATTTCACAGGTTGAAAGGGACTTAACGTCGCCGTCAATTGCAACGCTTAACGACATACTGGAAAGCCTTGGGAGCGACCTTAAGACTTTTTTTTCTGAAGAAAGCAGAGAGCAGATAGTCTTTTCAAAAGACGACATGAACCTTAAAGAGGATGATGAGGAGCTTAAAGGCAGCATAACGTGGCTTATACCAAACGCTCAAAAAAATGATATGGAGCCTGTGTTAGTTAAGCTTTTGCCAGGAGGCAGGACGCAGCTTGTGCAGGCGCACGAGGGTGAAGAAATAGGCTATGTGCTTAAAGGAGAGGTTTGCCTTGTAGAAGGCGAAAACAAATACAACGTTAAGCAAGGGAGCAGTTTCTGCATACATCCCGGTGAACCGCACTATGTTATTAATTCAGGCGCAACAGAAGCAAAGCTAATATGGGTTTCTGCTCCGCCCGCATTTTAGGAGGGAACATGAGCCAGGAAAATCGTTTAATAAGACTGGAAAATATTTCCAAGGAATTTGATAATCTTACCGTATTGCAGGATATAAACCTATATATACGCAAGAATGAGTTTTTAACCTTGCTTGGTCCTTCGGGCTGCGGGAAAACAACCATGCTGCGCATTATAGGCGGCTTTGAATTCCCAACCACGGGTCGCGTGCTTTTTGAGGGCAAGGATATAACGGACGAACCGCCATACAAAAGGCGTGTAAACACGGTGTTCCAGAAGTACGCTCTTTTTCCGCATTTAAACGTGTTTGATAATATCGCTTTCGGCCTTAAAATATCCAAAGTGCCTAAGAAAGAAATTAAAACGCGGGTTGGGAAAATGCTGGAGCTTGTGAACCTTCAGGGATATGAAAAGCGCAGCGTAGACGCGCTTTCCGGCGGCCAGCAGCAGCGCATAGCGATAGCGCGCGCTCTTGTAAACGAGCCTGACGTCCTGCTTCTGGACGAACCACTTGGCGCTCTTGATCTTAAGCTGCGCAAGGGCATGCAGCTTGAGCTTAAACGCATGCAGAAAGCGCTTGGAATTACATTTATTTTTGTAACTCACGACCAGGAAGAAGCGCTTACCATGTCCGACACTATTGTCGTTATGAGAGAAGGGCATATCAGGCAGGTAGGCACGCCTAAGCATATATACGATGAACCAAAGGATGCCTATGTTGCAAACTTTGTCGGCGACAGCAACATAATAAGAGGCGTTATGCCAAAGGACGAAGTGGTGCATTTCTGCGGCATGGATTTTAATTGCATTGATGAAGGGTTTGACAGGGACGAGGAAGTAGACGTGCTGATACGCCCTGAGGACATACTTATTGTAGGCACCGACGTTGCCCAGCTTACTGGCGTTGTCCGCAGCGTTATTTTTAAGGGCGTACACTATGAAATGATTATAGACGCGGGCAATTTCCTTTGGAAGGTGCATTCTACCGTTATGGTGCCTGAAAACTCAACCGTAGGCCTTTCAATAATACCGTCAAACATACACGTTATGCATGTATATGACGACAAACTGTCAAAGGAGGGCGCGCAGTGAGCAGCTTAAACATGCCGCCGTGGGGATTTTGGCTTATAGCCCTCGGGCTTGGCGTATTTATAATAATGCTTTTAATAAGCATAAGGCGCCACAGAGGCGTGCACCGCTCTTT
Source organism: uncultured Oscillospiraceae bacterium (assembly GCA_964518875.1). Lineage (GTDB taxonomy): Bacteria > Bacillota > Clostridia > Christensenellales > Aristaeellaceae > DTU024. The sequence goes on along the minus strand of CAZFHI010000003.1, from coordinate 16,685 downwards.
ATTTGCGTGGCCATACTCTTTATGGATTATAATATTTACCATAATACCGCTGTTTTTGATTGCATATTACGCCTTTACAGACCCTCAGGGCAATTTTACTATGGACAATTTCTACAGCTTTTGGGACAGCAACTATGAAATGAAAAAGCAGCTGTCAGAAATGGGCTTTGACCTTGCTGAAGTAGGCATGAGCGAGCGGGGAACAGTAAACGTGGACACCTTGATTTATTCGCTATGGATGGCGTTAAAGTGTACAGTGATATGCCTGCTTTTCGGTTATCCCGCGGCGCTTTTTATGGCGGACAGGGATTTTAAGCTCGGCCCAACAATAGTTGTACTGTTTATTATTCCAATGTGGATGAACTTTTTGCTAAGAACTATAGCCTGGATGACATTGCTTGAAGACAACGGACTTATAAACCAGCTGCTTTCTTCTTTAGGTTTAGGCAGAGTGAGACTTATGTATAATTCAGACGCGGTACTTCTTGGAATGGTTTATAACTATCTGCCTTTTATGGTGTTTCCCATATATAACTCAATTGACAAACAGCCGAGAATGTACTCTGAAGCTGCCATGGATCTTGGCGCAAACAGCGTGAGAACGTTCACAAGGGTTACACTGCCGATGAGCCTCCCAGGGATAGTGTCAGGCATTACCATGGTGTTTATGCCTTCTGTAACGACGTTCTTTATACCAAGGGTGTTAGGCGGCGGCAATACGGAAATGTTTGGCGATTTAATTGAGCGAACGTTCCTTACGGCCGACAACTGGAATGTCGGCTCCGCCCTGGCGCTTATAATGATGTTGCTTATGCTGCTAAGCATAAGCCTGCTTAGAAGGGCGGATCCGCAAGGGGAAGGGGGCAGCTTGCTTTGACGAAATTTTTAAAAAGAACTTATTTAGCTATAATACTGCTTTTTCTGTACCTGCCAATAATAGTGCTTATTGTTCAGTCCTTTAACGGAGGCATAAGCCGCTCAAAATGGGAAGGCTTTTCTCTGCGCTGGTATTATGAGCTGTTTAATGACCCTACCATTATGAAAGCTTTGTGGATTACTGTAAGCATAGCGGCTCTTGCAGCGTTTTTTGCGACTATTCTTGGTACGCTTGCCGCGATAGGTATTAACGCAATGAAAAAAGGCCCGCAGGCAGGAATGATGACTGTTACGAGCATACCGATGACCATGCCTGATATAGTAACCGGCATATCCCTTATGCTTCTGTTTATATTTACGCAAGTGGACCGCGGCTACTTTACTATGCTGCTCGCGCATATAACGTTCGACATACCGTATGTGCTTTTATCAGTTCTTCCTAAACTAAGAGAGATGAGCAGGTTTACATACGAGGCCGCTCTGGATCTTGGCGCAACGCCAGGATACGCCTTAATGCACGTTTTGCTGCCGGCATTAAGGCCGGGAATAATAACGGGAGCGCTTATGTCTTTTACTCTGTCTTTGGACGACTTTACTGTAAGCTATTTTACAACGAGCCCGCTTGTGCAGAATCTTTCTACGCTTATATATTCAGAAACAAGAAAAGGAGTAAAGCCTACCATGAACGCTCTTTCAGCGCTTATGTTTATAACGCTGCTTGTATTGCTGCTCGCTATAAATCGCCGCTCTAATAATGCGGAAAACAGATAACGGAGGTTAATAATAATGAAAAAAATTTTAACTGCTGCACTATCTTTCCTTATGGCATTGACGCTTTTGCCTTCTTCATCAGCTAACGGCGTAGTAAATGTATATAACTGGGAAGACTATATTTCAGAAGACGCGTTGAAGCTGTTTGAAGAGGAAACAGGCATTACGGTTAACTATATGCGCTTTACGACTAACGAGGACATGATGGTGCAGGTGAGAACTTCACCAGGCGCATTTGACGTTGTGTTTCCTTCGGATTATTGCGTTGAAAAGCTTATTAACGAAGATCTGCTTGCGGAGCTTGATTACAGCAAGATACCGAACGCAAAATATATATCCGACTGGGTTATGAACCCGGACTTTGATCCAAACAGCAGGCATTCCTTAGCTTATATGTGGGGTACCATAGGCATATTATATGATAAGACAAGGGTGAACGGCCCGATAGACTCATGGGAAACAATTTTTTCTGACGAATACAAGGGCGAAATATTTATGCTGGATACTATTCGCGATGCTTTTGCGGTTGCGCTTAAATATCTGGGATATTCCCTTAATTCAAAGAACCCTAAAGAACTTACCGAGGCTAAGCAGCTTCTTATAGACCAGAAAAAACGTGGAATAGTAAAGGCTTATCAAGTGGACGAAACCAAAGACAAGATGGTAACGGGGGAGGCTATACTTGCCGTTGTCTTTTCAGGAGACGCGCAGTACGCTATAAACCTTAACGATAACCTTGCATACGCTATTCCAAAGGAGGGCAGCAACGTCTGGGTAGACAGCCTTGTTATACCTAAATCGTCAGAGAACAAGGAAAACGCATATAAATTTATAGACTTCCTGTGCCGTCCGGATGTGGCGAGGATGAACTGCGAGTATATAGAATATTCATCCCCTAACGATGGAGCTATTGAGCTCATGGGTGACGATTATATAAATAACCCCAATCTTAACCCCCCAAAGGAGGTCATAGACAACTGCGAGTACTTTCACGATCTGGGCGATTTCTTATCCATATACAATACGCTGTGGGCTCAGGTTAAAAACGCTAAATAATAAATAAAACATATTAATCTTAACGGATATATTCTGTATTAAATGTATATTGCTTAGTCAGCGTGGCGCGGCTATGCTATTTATCAAGACTTTTCCAAAATGAAACCATATTTCTCTTTATGCTATTTTAAATCAAAAATATAAACATACATACTTAGCTGAAAAAATATATTTAAGCGATATATAAAATAGGTTAAACAAAAAACAGGCCATGTTGATATGAACATGGCCTGTACTTTAGAATCGCTGAGGTTTTAAGGCTTCCGATAATCGGAACTACTTGCTTGGAACAGGAGAATCTATTCTGATTTCTTCGTCAGAAGCAGAACATATTTTTTGAATCCCGTGTTTGCCTTTTTTGGCTTCAATCTGAACTATGCCTGCGTCTTGCAGTAGTTTTACATGAGTGGTGATTGCACCGCCGGTAATACCAAGCTCGTCAGCAATAGCTGTCATGCGCATGGGGCCTTTTTTTGCAAGCAACTCTACAATTGCGATGCGAGTTTCAGAACTCAGTGCCTTGAATATAGGATAACCATCGCGTAAATTTTGAATGTGTACCAAGAAAAACTTCCTCCTCTCATAAGACTTTTCTTTAACACAACAGAATTATTTTATCACAAGTGTGTGGACTTGTATATCATTTTTTAGAAGAATTCTTCAAATTTTAGAAAAACTATTATAAGTTGTTGTTTTTTTACAGTTTTTTACGAAAACAACATATCAGAATATAATAATTTAAACTTAAAAGCTAAGACAAGTATTAAAGAGATGGCATGCTTTAATAATTTAAAAATTTATAGCTCGTGGTTGACGAAAACGTTTCTCCTTTTTTTAGCACAGTAGAAGGAAAGTTTTCATGGTTCGGGCTGTCGGGATGGTGCTGTGTTTCAAAAGCAAGCCCATAATATGGCAGCAGATTCTTGCCGTTTTCGCCTTCGCCAACGTTGTTTAAGCCCTGTCCAGAATAAAACTGCAAAGCAGGCTGATCAGTGTAGACCTGCATAAGCCTTCCTGCAGCAGGGCATTTAATTTCTGCTGCAAGCCTGTAGCCGCTTCCGTTAAGGTTATAGCTTATATCAAAGCCGTTAGCGCTTTTAAAGCCCTCGTTGCCTTTTGGATTGGAAAGAGCGTCTTTAAGCAGGGTAAAATTGCGCAAATCATAAGGAGTATCGGATACGTCAAGCAGCCTGCCCGTTGGAATAAGGTCCTTCATGGTTTCAACATAAGAATCTGCGAGTATTTTTATTTCGTGGCTTAAAGCGTCGCCGTTTCCTGCAAGGTTAAAATAGCTGTGGTTTGTAAGGTTTATAACGGTATCCTTATCACATACGGCGGTGTAATTTATTTGCAGCTCGTTTTCATCTGTAAATAGAAACACCACCTGCACGTCTAAATTGCCGGGAAAGCCTTCTTCTCCATCGTGAGAAACATAGTGCAGGTTTACAGCGTTTGCAGTGCTTCCTTCGTCGCATTCGTAGGACCACCAGCGGCGGTTAAAGCCGAGATTTCCTCCATGCAGCGTATTTAAGCCTTCGTTTTGACTTATTTGATATTCTTTGCCGTTAAGTGAAAAACGCCCGTTTTTCAGCCTGTTGCCGAACCTGCCGACGGTGGCTCCAAGATATCCGTTTTTTGGTTCGTCATATTTTTTTACATTGTCATACCTAAGGCACATGTTTTGCAGGTGGCCTGAATTATCAGGTAAATATACGCCTAAAAGCGTCGCGCCGAAATTCATTACGGCAGCGTAAGAGCCGCTTGAATTTATAAGACGTATTTCATCAATAGAACGTCCGAAAGAGTCTTCGCCTATTTTTTTTATCTGTATGCTCATAGATTTTCTCCTCCCATAAGCTCAAGCCAGGTATCAAACCTTGAAGTCAGCTCGCGGTTTGTATCTGTTTTTTCAAACATTGAGTTTAATAAGGTAAGCGCCTGTTCTTCTGATTTATCTTTAAATAAAGCGTTTAATTTACTCAGCAAATTCTGCTCGCCGCTGGTTAACAAAGTATCGCTGCGGCTTGTAAAGCTTTTTGATAGGCTGAATGGAAGCTCAAAGCCTTTATTGTACAAATCCTCGTCTAAAACTATGCTGCAGTTTACAAGAGGCTTAATTTCTTCGAGTATCTTTTTTGTAGTCTTGCTGTCGTCTGCGCGTATGCAGCTTATAATAGTAACGCTGCCGCCTTCTTTGATATTCCTTGCAACGCCTAAAAGCTGCTTGAGAGGCTGAAGAGCCCCGTAGCTCGTTTCGTCATGGTGCGCGTTGGCAAGATATGCGCGGCTAAGAGCGCATATATCCTTAAGAACAAGCACTACGTTCTGGCCGTTTTCAGCAAGCCTTTTTGCTCTTTCAGCCGCCATTTCGCCAACGTGTACTGTTTGCTCAAACGGAGTGTCGAAAGTGGTGTAGTAAATATTGCTTTTTATTTCTTCTTTAATTTCAGAAACTTCTTCCGGCTTTTCACCTGCAAGTATAACTATGCTTGTAAGCTCATCCCCTTTATCTGAAAGAGATTTATCAATCTGCTGTATAAGTTCGTCTATATTAAACTGCGCGGGGAACTCTATAAGAGCGCGCTGCCCAAAGCCGACGGGGGAGAAGAGATCGGCGAATCGTAGAAAATAGCCGGGGTTTTCTCTGCTTGAAAGGCGTATTTTTTTTGATGGATACTGGGCTGTAAGCTTGTGAAAGTCAACGGGTATTTTGCGTTCGTCTACTAAAACGCCGTTTATTGAAGTGATGTACAGCATAGCTCTAAAGCGGTCCATGTTCTGCTGAGGGCGCACTTTGCCTTCTACATAATCCCCGTTTTGCAGGAAAAAGCGGCGTATTTGCGCGTTTGACATGTAAATATCGTCGCTGCCAGGAAGACAGTTGCTTACGTGCAGGAATCCATGGCCTTCAGGCGTTATATCAAGCACGCCGGCGCCGTCTTCAACGTCGCCTGACGCGAGCATCTCCGGTATGCTTAAATTTCCTTCAGGCTTTCTTGAATAAGCCTGAGAGCTTCCTTCGAAACCTGTTGGAGCGCTTTTATGCAAAGAAGCGGGCTGCGTATCATGGCTGGCGGAAAAATTCGAGTTTGTTGGAATGGATATAGGCGTAGGCCTGTACACATGCTGGCTTGAATTGCTTTCCTGCGCATTGGGACCAAAGCGTGAAAAAGTAGGCACGTGGCGTGCAACGCCTTCTTCTGTGCCGTAAGCTGTTTTAATGTTTTGCGCGCCGGGGGCGACAAACTTGTTCGCTTGAGGCTGCTGCGGCACGAATGGGCGAGGATTATGCCAAGCCCTCGCTCCTTTAAGCGAAAAAGCCGGCTTGTTTGTTTTAGCCGCGTTAGAACCGGATGATGGTTTTTCTTCAGTGTGAGTAACAGAGGAAAGCCTTGAAGCGCTTGGCTTTCTGTCTTTTACTGTCATAACAGGAACATCGTCCGAATCATCATATATTATCAACGCCTGCCTTACAGGGCGCGAGGCCTGGGAAACTACGTTTGCAGCTTCTTCCCTTTCCGGCTGGTTCTTAATTATTGTTTCTATTATAGTTGCCTTAGGCATATTAGTCTGCAGCGTTATACCCTGCTCTTTGGAATATTTGCGCAGCTGCGCAACAGTCATCTTTTGCAGTTCCTCTCGGCTATGCATATAAATCCTCCTATAAATTTAACATTATTCCGTTTAAAATTATCAGCCTGCATACAGCGCGTTCTGAAAAGCTCTGAAAGCTTTATATTCGCATACAAAGTTTGAATCATACGCTTACAATTAAATCTGGCGATCTGTACCGCCTTTTAAAGTTTCGCGTTTTATTGTAAGAAGAAAATCTACATCGCAAAAAACAATGCGAATGCTTTGTGCAGGTATGAATTTTATTTTTGAATGTCTTTTTGGCGCAATAATGCTTAATTTTCACTTTTAATCTGCCTTTTTTGAAATGATTTATATTTTTTCACGCGGAGCTCAATGCCGATTTACGCCGTTAAATGAATTATTTACATGGCGTAAGTTTTGCGTAAATCAAAAGCCTGTAATCCGCGGAGTATTTAATATTTTAATTCTTGTGAACAACAGTTTGATAACATTGTTTCTGTTTTTTATAAACAGACTATAAACATATAGGGTATATGCCCGTGCCTATCATTCCGGGACCTGTGTGGACGCCAAGGGCTGGGCTTAAGTCTGTAATAAAGAAATTTACCGCGCCAGGAATGCGCCGCTTAAGATCGTCTAAAACTTTTTGGGCTTCTTCTTTAGCGTTGCCGTGTGAAACCATAATGTAGAATTTAACGTGCTTTTTGGATTGTTCAAATACCAAGTCAATAACTTCTTTTATTGACTTTGCGCGCCCCCGGACCTTGGAGGCTATTACATATCTGCCTTCTTCGTCGCATGTTATTACGGGGTTTATTCTTAAAAGAGAGCCTATAGTAGCGTCGATTTTCCTTATTCTGCCGCCTTTTTTTAAGTATTCAAGCGTAGGCACGCTGAAAAAAACCTTGGCTTCTTTAATACTGCGGCGAAGTTTTTCTATAATTTCAGACTCGCTTAATTTTTCATGGATAAGCTGGGCGGCGTATATGGCGCTGGCTCCTGCTCCTATGCCTATGTTTAATGTATCTATTACTATTACTTTAAGCCTTTTTTCTTCTTCGGCGGCAATGTGAATGGCGTTAAAAGTACCGGACAGCCCGCTTGAAATAGTAATCGCAAACACTGTTTCGTATCCGTCGTCAGCAGTCTTGTGAAGAATATGTATAATTTCGCCAAGGCCTGGCTGAGACGTTGTAGGTACGTCTTCCGGCATTCTTTCGTAAACTTCTTCAGGACTAATATCTATTTTATCCAGATAATCGGCATTCTTGTAGTGAAGGTGAATAGGTACTACATAAATGTTTTCTTTTTCGATTATATTCTGTGGTACATCAGAGCAAGAATCTACCAAAATGGCAAACCTGTTTCTATTCAAACCATTGCCCCCTTAAAAACATTTCAAAAGAAGTTTAAAGGCTTTATGTGTGTTTGTCAAGCTTCCGTTTAAAATATTAATTTAAATTTTCGCGTTGACGAATCAGGAAAAAGATGATATATTCTTACTCGTTTGGAGAGTTGGCCGAGTGGTCGAAGGCGCACGACTGGAAATCGTGTAAGCGTTAATAGCGCTTCTAGGGTTCAAATCCCTAACTTTCCGCCATAGCCTTGTTCGCTTTAGATTTTAGCGAAAGGCTTTTTTGTTGCCCTAAATTTTATTAAATCTTAATATATATAGATTGTGTACTTTGAAGCTTTGTGATATACTTCTAACATAATCCGCAGTATAGGTACATTTTAAGTGCAATAAAAGGAGAGAGTGCTGTGCTTACGATGCATGTTTTTTTAGTAGGAATGGCTGGGGGCGGGAAAACAAGCCTTGGTAAAAAGCTTGCTTCAAATTTAGCTTTGCCTTTTATTGATACAGACTATAAGGTTTGCGAACTTATGGGAATGTCTGTTAAAGAAATTTATTCTAATTTAGGAGAAGCTTTCTTTCGTAATGCGGAAACCGGCGTTCTTATAAACCTGGCAGGGGAAACCCCTTCCATTGTATCTACAGGCGGAGGTCTTCCCACGGCAAAAGAAAACGTTATTTTGATGCAAAATCAAGGCGTTATAATACATATAGACAGGCCTATAGATCAGATTCTTTCAGATATAAAGCTTGACAGACGTCCCGTTTTGGAAGGCGCAAGCCCCGAAGACGTTGTTGAACTGTACAACAAGCGCATAGGCTATTACCGCGCGTGCGCAGATTACACGCTTGACAACTCCTACGGCTTTGTAATGGGCGCTGCAAATTTAACAAAGCTTGTAAAAAGCCTGTTTTAAAAATAAATGCTTGACAAGCTAAGTAAAAATAGCTATATTGTTACCTGTTCTTCTGGAACTTGCCTGGGTGTAGCGCAGCTTGGTAGCGTGCTTGAATGGGGTTCAAGAGGCCGAGAGTTCGAATCTCTCCACCCAGACCATATCAAAACCGTTGAAACATAAAGAGTTTCGGCGGTTTTTGTATTTGCGCTTTATAAAAAAGTCGGCGGCGAAAAACACGCTAAAGGACAATACAGCTAAAGTATAATTTTATTTTTTATATATTCAATGCAAAACGCATTTTATTGCTTGCCGCAAACAGATATTTAGTATATAATCCTTTTACACGCGAAGCGTGATTATAGGAGGTGTAGACATGGCATATAAAATTTCCGATGAGTGCATAAGCTGCGGAACGTGCGAAGCAGAATGCCCGCAAAGCTGCATTTCAGAAGGGGATACCCATTATGAAATCAACGCCGATGAATGCATAGACTGCGGTACCTGCGCAGACGTTTGCCCGGTAAGCGCAATTGCTCCTGAGGAATAAATTATTATTACAGGGAGAAAGTGTCCGCCATATGCTGTATATGGCGGATTTTCTATATGGAAAACAAACAAAACATATTCTTAAAAGAAAACGAACGCATAGAGGATCTTCAAAGAGGCGGCATTAAAATAATACGCGCAGAAAAAGGTTTTACCTACGGTACGGACTCTGTGCTGCTGGCAGCTTTCGCCAAGGTTCGTAGCGGGGATAAAATATGCGATCTGGGCGCTGGAAACGGCATACTGTCTTTTTTGCTTTACGCAAGAAACAGTAATATTGGCAGAATAGACGCGCTGGAAATAGATGAAGAAGCGTCTGAAAGAATGCAAAGAAGCGTGCTGCTGAACGGGCTAAATAATAAAATTCACGTATATAATTGCGATATGCGCCGTCTTTCAAACGAATTTGAACCCGCAAGCTACGACGTTGTTATTTGCAACCCTCCTTATTACGCGGCAGGAGAAGATTCCTCTAAAACTCAGGTGAACGCGAATTTTTCTGATGTAGCCGTGTCTTCTAAAAAGCTTCTGCGTTTTCGTGGGAAAATAGTAACGATGTGCAGGGTGCAGCGCATGTTCTATTTGAGCCGCGCCTTGCAGGAAAACAATTTTGCCGTTTTAAGAGCGCGTTTTGTAAAATCTAAAAAGGACAAGCCGCCGTATTTAATAATGATGGAAGCGATATCAGGCGCGAAAAGCGAGTGCAAAATAGAAAAAACGCTTGTTTTAACGGATGAAAACCACAATTATACTGAGGAACTTAAAAATATTTACTGGAATTAGCCTTATGAAAGGCAGGATCTTTTATAAATTTGCGCTAATAATGAACGATACAGATTGATAAATATGATTTTAATTATAGCTGAAAAACCAAGCGTCGCGCGCGACATAGCAAGAGTATTAAACTGCAGGAACAAAGGCGAAGCCTGCTACTATAACGATAATTATACGGTAAGCTGGGCCCTGGGGCATCTTGTCGCGCTGTGCGAGCCGCATGAAATAGATGATAAATATAAAAAGTGGCACAAGGATGACCTGCCGATTATTCCTGAAAGCATACCTACAAAGATACTTCCAAAGACTAAAAAGCAATATAATATTTTAAAAAGGCTTATGAACGACAGTCGGACAAGTCGAATTATATGCGCTACCGACGCCGGAAGAGAAGGCGAACTTATTTTTAGGCTTATATATGAAAAAGCAAAATGCAATAAGCCGTTTGACAGGCTTTGGATAAGCTCCATGACGGACGCCGCGCTTAAAGAAGGATTTAAAAATTTAGCGCCTTCTTCAAAATATGACAATCTTTACAAAAGCGCCAGGCTGCGAGCGCGGGCGGACTGGCTTGTAGGCATGAATGCGACGCGAGCTTTTACGCTGCGCTACGGCGTGCTTTTATCCTTAGGAAGAGTACAGACGCCAACATTAAGCATACTTGTAAAGAGAAAGGAAGAGATAGCGAGTTTTGTAAAAGAAGAGTATTTTAGCGTTAAAGCGGATTTCGGAGATTTTACAGGCAGCTGGTTTGACCCTGACGCAGACGATGAAAAAATATCGCAAAGGATTAAAACGCAGGAAACAGCAAAAGAAATAGTTAGAAAAGTAAGAGGTAAACAAGCGAAAGTCGTTTCCATAACTAAAGACAAAAAGCGTGAATTGCCGCCTCTTCTGTACGATTTAACGAGCCTTCAGCGAGACGCTAACAGAATGCTTGGCTTTACCGCAAAAAAAACGCTGAATATTGCGCAATCTCTTTATGAAAGCAAAAAGTACATTACGTATCCAAGGACGGACTCAAAATATCTCAGCGAGGATATGCTTCCGGTTGTAAACAACACAATCAATAAGCTTCCAAATGAATACTCAGAGCTTGTTAAAAAAATAAACAGAAGTTCAGGAAGCGTTAAACATAGCAAAAGAGTATTTGACGCAAGCAAGCTTACGGATCACCACGCTATAATACCGACTGATACATATGCAAACGCTGATAAACTTAATAGCGATGAAAAAGCCTTGTTTGATATTATAATAAGGCGATTTTTAGCCGTATTCTACGAACCTTACGAGTATGAAAGCGTAAAGGCAATTTTAAACTGCGAAGGCGAAAATTTTAAAAGCGTTGGCAAAAATATAATAAATATGGGCTGGCGGGCGACAAACAAAAACCAAAGCAAAGAAATTATTTTGCCGGAACTTTCAGAAGGCGATACGCGAAAAATAGTTTCAGCGCGCAGCAAAAAGGAAGAAACAAAGCCGCCGCAAAACCATACGGACGCAAGCCTTCTTGCAGGCATGGAAAACGCAGGGAAAATTATAGAGGATGAAGATCTTAAGGAGCGGATGAAGGGCTCCGGCATAGGCACTCCCGCCACAAGGGCGGCCATAATAGAACGCCTTATAAAGGTAAAATATGCAAAAAGGCAGGGCAGATTCCTTATAGCGACAGAAAAGGGGGAAAAGATAATAAAGGCGGCGCCTGATGAAATGTCTTCTCCTGAGATGACGGGAAGATGGGAAAAGGCGCTTTCCCAGATTGCCGAAGGAAGGCAGGACGGCGGGCGTTTCTTACAGGGCATACAGAATTTAACGTGCTATCTGGTGAGTTATGCGGACAAGAAGGCGCCAGACATTAAATTTGAAAAAGAGAATAAAGATAGACCATTAAACGCTAAAAAAAGTAATATTATCAAAGGCGTTTCATGTCTTGTCTGCGGCGGCAAAGTGCTTGAAAACAGCAAGGCTTTTTACTGCTCTGATTGGAAAAAAGGCTGTAAGTTTACGGTATGGAAAAACTGTCTTCAAAAAGCGGGAGGACCTATGCTGAATAAAAAGATAATTACGATATTGCTTAAAGAGAACCAGGTTGTCGGCAGCACTGGCATTATAAAAACAGACGGAAACAGTATATCTTTTACAAGAACAAACGAAGAAAAGCCTGTCGTTTCCATACCGCTGCTATACCGTAAGGAAAACTGAAATTATTGAAAATGGCATTATACTATGTTATACTCACATGGCTTAAGGGAGGAATGGTATGGCTGCTTTTTTAATAACGCTGCTCGTTTTAATTCTGCTTGCATTATTGATTTCGTTTTCCGCGGCGTACTCCATGGTGGAAAAAGATATACGCAGGCGTAAAACTAAAGATCCGACGCTTTTTGAACCGCGCGAATATGATTTTTTCTTGGAAGAAATAGATAATGATTATTACAGGCAGGCCTATAAGTGGATTAAAGAGCAGAAAAAGCAGGTTTTAAGCATAGAATCAGAAGATGGTTTCAGGCTTAACGCTCATTACTACAAGAAAGAAGGAGCGGAAAATACAGCCATAATAGTTCCGGGCTGGAAGGACATAAAAGAAAAATTCTTTATGCCCGTTAAAATGTTTTATGATCTTAATTTTAATGTCCTTATTATAGACCAGCGCGCTCAGGGCACAAGCGAAGGCGAATACAACACTTTTGGCGTTATGGAATCGAAAGACGTGCTCAGGTGGGCATCCTATCTTAAGGAAAATAAGCTCGCAAATAAAATTGTCCTCTGGGGCATAAGCATGGGGGCCGCTACAATAATGCTTTCAGCGAGCAGGATTCACAAAGAATCTCCTGTTGTATGCGCCGTTGAAGACTGCGGATATACAAACATAGAAGACCAGTTCAGGTTTGTTATGGGATCAAGAATGCCGTGGATACCAGCGTTTTTAGGCACGCTCATTATAAAAATGGCAAGGTCTATTTTAATAAGGCGCGCAGGCTTTTCAAGCCTTGACGCATCACCTGTGAAACAGCTGCCCGACTGCAAAATACCTATGCTTTTTATACATGGAGACGAAGACGACTTTGTACCTTTCTATATGCTGGAAGACCTTTTCAATGCGCACAAGGGGCGGAAACAAAAACTTATAGTAAAAGGCGCGAGGCATGCGCAGTCCTTTTATAAAGGAACAGAACAGTATATAAACGCTCTGCAGGACTTTTTAAATAAAACACTAACGGAGGAGAGTAATTAAAATGGCTAAAAACAAATTTACTGGTTTTGGAGGCGGCGCGAACATGCAGCAGCTTATGCGCCAGGCTCAGAAGATGCAGGAACAGATAGCCAAAGCGCAGGAAAGCCTGGAAGAAAAAACCTACGAATCAAGCGTGGGCGGCGGCGTTGTAAGCTGTAAGGTCTCAGGCAAGGAAGAAGTGCTCGATATAAATATAAAGCCTGAAGCGATAGACCCTGACGATGCTGAAATGCTTCAGGATTTAATTATTTCCGCTGTGAACGAAGCCCTGCGCTTGAGCAAAGAGGACAGAGAAAAAACCATGGGCGCTGCAATGCCCGGAGGATTGAACGGTCTTCTGTAAATGCAAAACCAGATAAACCTTATAGAAAGCATAGCGAACGAGCTTGCGCATCTGCCGGGCATAGGCAAAAAAAGCGCGCAAAGGCTTGCTTACCACATAGTGTCTATGCCGCTTGAAGATGTAAAAAGGCTGGTGGATTCTATTTGGCAGGGAAGGCAAAACATAAAGCTTTGCGAAATATGCGGCAACTATTCTTCAGAAAGCCTTTGCGAAATATGCGGCGACGCAAGACGCAATGAGCATATAATATGCGTTGTAAAAGAACCCAAGGATGTAACGGCTATTGAAAGAGTGCACGATTATCACGGCCTTTACCATGTGCTGCACGGCGTATTGTCGCCTATGGATAACATAGGCCCTAACGATTTAAACATACGCTCTCTTCTTACGAGACTGGCAGATGGCAAAGTGAATGAAGTTATAATAGCCACTAACCCTGACATAGAAGGCGAAGCGACGGCCTCTTATTTGGCGAGGCTGATAAAGCCTATGGGTATAAAGGTAACTCGCATAGCTTATGGAGTTCCTATAGGCAGCGATTTGGAGTACGCTGATGAAGTTACGCTTGCAAAGGCGCTTGAAGGCAGGCAGGAAATATAATGCTGCACTTTATGTACGGGGTTATGGGCTCCAGCAAGACGGCGCAGCTTTTAATGCAAAGGTACAATTTGCAGCAGCTCGGGCTTAAAGTGGCTCTTGTAAAACCCGCGATAGACACAAGGGCAGGCGTGCAGCGCGTATATTCACGCGTGGGTCTGCAGGCTGAAGCGGAGATAGTGTTAGAACCCCACCACAGCATAAAAGAGCAGCTTTTGTGGCTTGCCGTGCAAAAAGCGCACAGGGGCTTTCAGTTTGTTTTGATAGACGAAGCGCAATTTCTATCCGAGATGCAGGTTAAAGAGCTTGCGGATATGTCTGAAACGCTTGAAATTTATTGCTACGGTTTGCGCACGGATTTTCAGGGCAATTTTTTCGACGGTTCCGCGGCGCTTTTCCGCCTGGCAGAAGACATACAGGAAGTTCCTGGAGGGCTTTGCTGGTGCGGGAAGAAAGCCACCATGAACGCCCGCATAGATAAGACTGGCAACGTAATAAAAGAAGGCCGGCAGGTGCTTATAGACAATCAGGCTGAAATAAAATATATAGGCCTTTGCTTTGAGCATTGGCGCAAAGGTATGTCCCATGACTGAATTAAACGCTCAGGACATTTTGATTATTGCCGCTTTTGCAATAATTTTTTTACTGTTTATTTTGCTTTTCAAGCGCGTTAAAAGTGTCTCAATAGAATTTAATAAGCGGGCGGAACGCCTGGAAGAAACTATTGCAGGCTTTACGGACGCTTCGATGCAGGAAAGCGAAAACAGGCTTAACAACAGCATAGCACAAAATCATCTGGCTATACAGAGCCTTATACAAGAAACGCAGCGCAGCAGCTATGAGAACAGCGAGCATATGAGCAGGCGCATAGATTCGGCGCTATCAAGCCAGGACGCAAAGATAGAGCGCATGCGCGAAGCCGTAAGCAAAAGCCTTTTAAATATCCAGCAGGACAATGCCGCAAAGCTTGAATCCATGCGCAAAACTGTTGATGAAACTTTAAAACAGACGTTAAGCCGCAGTATAGGCGACAGCTTTTCGCTCGTAAACGAGCGTCTTGAGCAGGTCTATAAAGGCCTTGGCGAAATGCAGTCCTTAGCGCAGGGCGTGGGGGATATAAAGCGGCTTTTTTCAAATGTTAAAACAAGGGGAACATGGGGTGAAATGCAGCTTGGAGCGCTGCTTGAAGACATACTTACAAATGAGCAGTATGAATCAAACGTCGCCGTTAAACCAGGCTCTCAGGAACGCGTAGAATACGCTGTATGCCTTCCTGGGCAAAACGACAAGCGCATGTATCTTCCAATAGACGCAAAGTTTCCAGTAGAAGCGTATATAAGGCTTCAGGATGCTGTTGAAGCTGGCGATGATAAAATGGCTGCCAGGCAAAAAATAGAGCTTGGAAACGCTATTTTAAAAGAAGCCAAAAGAATATCCGATAAGTATATTGCTCCGCCATACACTACGGATTTTGCTATAATGTATCTTCCAATGGAAGCGCTGTATGCTTATGTGATGCAGCTAAGCGGCGTCGCGCAAACTGTGCAGAGGGAACAGCGCGTGGTTATTTCCGGCCCCTCAACATTAAGCGCGCTTCTTAACAGCCTGCAGATGGGCTTTCGCACGTTAGCGATAGAACAGAGAAGTTCGGATATATTTGTTTTGTTAAGAAGCATACAAAGAGAATTTGAAAGCTTCTCAGAAATTTTAGGCAAAACGCGCATGCGCTTGCGCCAGGCGACAGACAGCATAGATACCGCGACTAAAAAAACGCAGACGATAGAAAGAAAGCTAAAAAGCGTAGAAAACGCAGATTTAGAAGATTCATGCGGCAAATCAGATAAAAACTGATTTGCTCCTGTTTTTATTATAAAAGCTTAAATTTAATAATGTCTGAAATTAAACAGCGCCGTATCATAAATTACTGCAAAGAATAATGCGATTTAAGCGCAATATTGCAAAAATAAAAAATAGTCGTGTTTTACACATGAAATAGTATGTTTTTATAACTTAAAAAAGGATTGATACAAATTTATGAACAAAAAAGGTTTGCAGGATTATCATGAAATAAAGAAACCGGACGGTTCAAGATCCTGGGAGTACACGGGAAACTATTATTGCATACAGTCCGATAATTTATCCATAAAAAGTATAAAGATACGTTTTTTTGTATATTCATTACTAACTGTACTGCTTATTTTTTTTGAAGGCTTTTTAGATCCCGGTTCTTTGCGCACGCTTTATTGCATTATACCTTTTTTGGCGGTCTTTTTTTTCAGTTTGCGCTCTCTGATGCAGTCCTTCGGCCTGTACCGGGCGAAAGAAAAATTAACGTTCAGACAGAAGGAAAAATACCTTTCAGGACTGTATATGAGCTTTCGGGTTCTGCTTATTTTAAGCGTTGTTTTATTCGTTACGCAGGCGATATATTTATTTATAGATACTGCGAATTTGAAAGACTTTGTTGCTCTTGCGCTCACAGCGTTTGTTTTTGCTTTAACATACATAAATTATAAATTATCCAAGGCGCACCCTTGCAAGTTAGACGATTTGGCTATGCAAATCTCCGGAAATGGTAATTAAAACTGTACATTTGTCAATGATGTGAGACCGAGTTAAAGATAAAACGACGGTCTG
>CAZFHI010000002.1:127762-155427 GCA_964518875.1 uncultured Oscillospiraceae bacterium | reverse complement strand
GACTCGATCGCTTTTTTCTCAGCTTTCAGTCTCACATCTATTGTAAAGCTACAGTCTATGGCGATATTAAAGGTTATGTTAAGAATTATTCGCATTTTGCTGCTGATGACGATGTCAATGGACCGGTTTTTTTTCTGAGAGCATTAGATGACAGTAAAAAAGAACCTACTCCTCAAAGCGTCTCTCAGGCATGGCTAAATTATGCTCGAGAGGGAATTGGTATGTATTGGTGGGGTGGATATGGTGTCAGCACAGAGCATACCGCTTATTTAAATTTAAAAAAAGGTATTAAAGCACCAGAATCAGGCTCAATTAAACAAAATGGAAAAGTACTGGCGGAACAAATAGGGGGACAAATTTTCATAGATACTTGGGGATTGATTTGTCCTGGTGAACCAAAGCGAGCCGCAAGGTATGCTGTTTCGGCTGCTAGCGTATCACATGATGGTGAAGGTCTTAATGGAGCTGCTTTTATATCGGCTTGTATAGCTGAAGCGTTTATTACAAATGACATTCATAAAATCATTGAAAAAGGTCTTGAACAAATAGCAAATGATAGTTTATATGCTCAAGTTGTTAAGGATGTTATAAAGTTTTATGAAACATATCCACAAAATTGGCGAGATTGTAGAGAAATGCTAGAAGAAAACTGGGGATATGATCGTTTCCCAGGCGTTTGTCATATAATTCCAAACGCAGGTGTGTGTGCATTATCTATGTTATACGGTGAAGGTGATTTTTCTCGTACGATAGAAATAGCAACTATGTGTTCTTGGGATACAGACTGCAATGCTGGAAATGTTGGAACAATTCTTGGCGTAGCAAATGGTCTTGACAATATTCCAAATTACTACAGGGCGCCAATTGAAGATGAAGTTGTCCTTTCTGGGATTTCTGGGTATTTAAACGTTTTAGATATACCATCATATTGTAAGTATTTGGCTGGTTGGGCTTATTTTTTAAAAAAACAACATGTTCCAAAAAGTTGTCAATTTTATAACAACGGAGAAATATTTTTTGATTTTACTTTACCAGGCTCCACTCACAGTATAAAGTATAGTGGAACAAATACTATGTCTTTCAGACGTAGTAGAGATTTTAATGCTGTAGAAGTTTTGCTCAATAAAGTAACTAGAGGAGAAGAGGGGAAAATTTTTTATAGGACTTTGTGGCGTAGAGCAGACTTTGATGATGAACGCTATATGCCAGTGTTCTCTCCAACTGCATACTCTGGACAGCATGTTGAAATAAAAGTAACATATGAAAAGCATCATGGTGAAGCTATTCAAGTAACTCCATATGTGGTTTCTGCAATAAAAAATAAAGAAATTCATTTATTGCCATTATTATGGAAGAAAGATATAAAAAATCACATTTTTGCTTTTACAATTCCTGATTTACATGGTGATATGGTTCGAGAAATAGGTTTGAAAATAGAGTCTGCTTCTCCTGCAAAGTTTTTTGATGCTGGTAGAGTTATTGTGTCTTCTTTTAGAATTTTTGGACCTGCATTATATAAGCTTCGTGTTGATTGGCTTCCTAAAGAATTTAATAGTATTTTAGGTTTTTCACATAATCATGGTGCTTGGAATATTGAAGATGGTATGATTCATTGCTTATCAAATGGACATGCTGAAAGCATGACAGGTAATTATTTTACAAAAGATGCGATAGTGACAGGAATTTTGTGCCCAGAAAATGGAGGCTCTCATTTAATTAGTATACATGTTCAGGGGGCACAAAGAGGATACTATGGTGGACTTGCTCCTAATAATGAAGCAGTACTATTAAAAAATGAACATGGAAAATTAAGAACATTAGCTTCTTGCAACTTTAATTGGAAATTTGATCAACAATATAAAGTGAGCCTTGAACATATAAAGGGTAAGTTAACACTTTCAATTGATGATAAACCAATACTAAGCAAGATTGAAAATGAATTTAATTATGGGATGATTGGATATGCAATTTATGGAATTGGTCGTTGCAAGTTTGGAGACTTATTTTTAGAAGAGATTGAAGGAGAAATAAAACATGATTAGTCGTTCAGAATTATTGAAAAATACTGAGAATTATAAAAACCGAGCTAGAGGAGCATTAATTGGTTTAGCTATCGGCGACTCTTTTGGTGATGCTGCGCGTAATCAAAACAATCAATTAAATTATGGTTTTACAGCAGATTTTAATAAAGGTGCAAGCTGGTCTACTGATGATACAGAATTTGCTATTTTAACCGCTATTACATTAATTAATAGCAAAGGTTCGCTAACAAGCGATGATGTAGTTAACCATTGGTTAAGTCACGTAGCTGTTCAAGATGAGTTAAAACGTGGAGGAGCAAGTGAAGTTGAAGCATCGATGAATTTACGTCGAGGGTTGCGTCCCCCGTTTACAGGACGTTATAATGCATATAATAATTCAGATGGTGCAGCTATGCGTGTAAGTCCTATTGGGATTCTTTGGGCTGGAGATATAAACAAAGCAAAAGAATTTGCAAAGATCGACGCAGAAATTAGTCATGATCGAGAGGGAATATGGGGTGCTCAAGCGGTGGCAGCTGCAGTAGCAACAGCTATGGCAGATGGAAGCATAGAAGAGATTATCGATTCAGCAATGAGTGCAGCTCCAGTAAATACTTGGTTCAACTATGCAATGAAAAAAGCACTCCAGATTGTTGAAAATGCTAATGGTGAAATACTTGATGCCTGGATGCCATTGCATGATGAACTGAGAAGTAGTTATAAATCAGTGGTTAGCGAAGCGGTAGCTCAAGCTTTTGGAATATTAAAACTAAGTAATGGATCATTTCGTCTTGGTGTAACGTTTGCTGGAAATTTTGGAAGAGACGCAGACACAATTGGTGCAATTTGCGGAGCGATATTAGGTGCTAAATGTGGTCTTAGTAATATTCCAGAATCATGGGTAGAAAAAACTCGTTATCCAACTGGAACTTGCCTCGAGTTCACAAAAGGACTTGATATTATTAAAATAGCAGATCAGCTATCTAATTGTGCAATACAAAATGCAAAAGAAAACTTGGAATAAATATGCCGAATATTCTAACTGAATGTATTTGTTATTAACGATTAAGTGAAAGGCCGATAATAAATTGTTTTCTTTAGCGTAAATTAACAGTCTGCAGAGCCGCTGAAGATAGAAAAATTTATACAAGATACCTCCTTTGATAAAATATGCATAGTTTTTCTAACAGTAAAAGATCAAAGGAGGTATGTTATCTATGACAGATGACAAAGGAAGTTTGTTACACATAAAATGGAACGCTAAATATTATATAGTACTTGCTTCAAAGTATCGAAAGCAAGAGACATATGAAAGGATAAAGCAAAATATAATTTAAATACTACATAAACTTTTTGAAGCTAAAAACTAGTTCTATCAACAAAGTTTGTGTAAATTTTTTCAGTATAATTTGTTTAATACTACGCTACAATGAGCTTTTTCGTCTCCGCCGTCCTAATTAGGACGGCGACTTAATTTCCACCCAGTTAATGCAAATAAATTCATATATTTTCTTTGATGCTGTTTTTTATTAAGTTCGATTAGTATCGTACACATAAGCCGCATATTACTTGCTTCATTAGGATAAATCCCAATTACATATTCTCGCGGCTTGAGATTTTCATTGACTATCTCGATGATATTGGAAGTTTTTAGTTTTTGTGCGTAGCTCCGACGGGAAAACGTATATAGATGTAATATCATTCCAGCCTTCTTATAAAATTTTTATAGCTTTATTAGCAAAATTCTTATGTTTTCAATGATTTCATCACGCTTTGATTTGCGCTGCTATATGGCAGGCGCTTTATACTTACTCATAAGGCTTGTTTCAACTCCGGTTTTAATCGGGAAGGACATTAATCAAGTATATTAAAATAAAAATAAGTCTGCGTCGCTGTTATCTGTTTTCTGGGAATTAATAGATTATGGCTTTTTAAATTCCATAGTTAGTATAACTGGTCATAAGTTGAATTCTTTTTAGACTACATGCTTTCATTGACTGAAAAACTTTTTCCCAAATATTCTCCGATTCTTTTTCAGATACGGAAAAATTTAACAATTCTCTTACGCCGTTTTTTTTACACCAACGACAATAAAAAGACCAACGCTAATTACACAGCGCCTCTCATTATGTACACGGACATAAGTAGCATCTGCTATGAGAAATGGATAACTGGCACAATTAAGCAAACGGTTACGAAAAGCTTCTACCTCAGCATCTAAATCTTTACATAGATTAGGTATAGCCTGGGATGAAAATTAATGTCCGCATAGCTTTTCTATATTTTTCACTCATCTTGCGTGTTGAAACTCCGTGGATTGCCATTTACATTAGGCTTAACATTAATGTCTGTTCGCTTATTTGATACTATCCCAAAAGTTGCGTCGAAAAATTCCCGTTCCTAAATTTAGGAATATGCAGATTCAATGTTCCTACTATATTTGTGATAAACCTCTCACAATAGCTGTTCCAGTAAGTCTCTTGCTCTTCACTTAGTTCGTGTAAAGAGATTCTAACAGCCTATTCAGCTTAGGAATTAAGCGCGGCACCTATTAACTTTTCAACAAATTTCTTTTTTTGCTTCCTGTCTTCATGTAAAAAATGCGTTTTAAGAAAAGAAATTTATTTTCTAGTGTAAGATTAATTTGAGCCATTCTGATCTTTTTTAGTTCTTTTTGACTATTCTATTATACTGAAAAGATTGCTTTGGCTCACCTCTTTTTACAACAATTTAGTGTACATTACTCTTATGTGCTTATTCAAAACAAAATAAAACGTTTATAGCTTTCTATTTAATAACTCTAGTATCAAACATAAGTTTCTAGTAATATGAAATGGATCTTTGACCGGTAGAGCAACTATCTTATCCTGTGGAGTTCCATCCCTTTTACGAATCTGTATCCATTCTCGAATTTCGGGATCACGGTTCGGAAAAGTTTTGAATACATAATCAAACACTTTATCGTGCCATTTTAAAAATTCTTCATCACCTGTTCGATCATAACATAGAAGTGTTGTATATAACGCTTCAGAATGAACCCACCAAAGCTTATCACTCCAACCTGACAATTGTCGGTTCATTAGTTCATCTTTCGTTTCCCCGGGACAGCCGACTGGTTCTCCGCCTGTCAAACCGCAAAAGTGAAGTATCCCGCCAAATTCATTATCCCATCCGATCTCAAGTGCTTTTTTTACGATTGCACAAGCTCGCTGCTCAATTTCTTCTTTTTTGAGTAACTCGGCAGCATCTATCATGAACCACATATCTTCAATGGTATGTCCAGGATTGGCGTGTTGTCCTAAAATGTCTGGGAAGAAATTATTATCCGAGCTAATAACTTCGTGAATTACATCATTTTCATCCGTAAAATTTAGCAATATATCATGAGTAAAACCCTCTATTTTTTTTAACAATTCTGAACAGTCTTCTCTAGAAAGCTGTAGTGCCGCATCATAAAGCTCCTTGCTTACATTTGATAAGATCATTGGGATGCCATGAGCTCGGTACCCATCTGAAAGAGGATAAGGCAAAGTATTGAAGGTTCCACTATGAATACGCTTAATAATAGAATCATATAAATGCTTTGCAAAAACATAAGCTTCATCGTCATTTGCAACTTCTGAATATTTAGCTATACCAATTACCGCAAAACAATCGGCATAAATACTCATATCCAGTACATTAGAACCGTTAACATATTTTGGTGTACCGTTTCGTTCTACTAAGAAAGTACATCGCCAATCGTCCTCGCCAATCAAGCAATGCTTCATTAAAAATTCACATCCGTTTTTTGCAATATCAAGAAAATATGTTCTCTGATTGGATGTAAATATTGGAGCATATAGATTAGCTAATTTAGCAAACATCCATACGAAGCGTCCTTGACTCCATATGTATTTATCATAGCTAACAAGCGTTTCACCACGATTGTCGTAACAATTTAAGTAGCCGCCATACTTTGTATCTATACATTTGGGTAACCAAAACGATAAAATCTGATTGGTCAATTCATTTTCATAAAATCCAAACAATTTACGTATTTCTGCTTTTTTCATAAAAACCTCATTATTTTTACTGTACAAATATTCCGTGTGGCTTTCCCTTAACCATTGTGCCGAGAACATTGATATTATCATCAAAGCACACCAAATCCGCATCTTTTCCTATATCAATACTGCCAGTTTGATCAGCTATTCCCATTATGGTGGCGGGAGTAAGCGACATCATCCTTATACTGTCACAAAGCGGGACACCAGCATCATTGCGCATCACTCTAACGAGACGATCGTCTGTTGCTATACTACCCGCAAAAGCCATACGATCAGGCATTTTCGCAACTCCATCTTCAATGATAACACGCTGACCATTTTCCATGCTACCAAGTATAGACTCGGTCACATCCTGTGCTGCACACCGCATAGAATCACACGTGAGCGCTACGCGTTCCGGCCCCATAACACGATAAACCATGCGAAGTATTGCTGGCGGCAAATGACATCCGTCAGCTATTACCTCTACCGTCAATCCTTCAATACAAAATGCACTTTCTACTAGGCCAGGAAAACGGAAACCATTACGACGCACCATAGAAGACATGGCGGAGTATAAATGTGTTACATGTGTTACTCCAGATTTATACGCAGCTAAAATTTCGCTGTATTCAGCATCTGTATGCCCCATTGAAACAACAATATTTTCTTCTCGCAAACGTTTTACAAACGAAAGTACACCCGGTAGCTCAGGAGCCACTGTCCAACGGGAAATCAAGCCTTTTCCATATTGTAAAAACTCCTCATATTCTGATGGATCAGGATTACGAATATAGCGTGGATCGATTGCGCCTTTTTGCTTAATACTTATATAAGGTCCTTCCATGTGCAAGCCTGGCATATTAGGTCCATCTGTAATTGATTTACGCCCAATACGAAAGGCATCTATACTTTGAAATATTTCTTCTTTAGATGCTGCCAACGTTGTAGGATAAAGCGTCGTTGTCCCATGGGTTAGGTGAGTTAATGCCGCTTGGCTGACAGCTTGGGCTGTACCATCCATAAAATCAAATCCACCAGCACCATGGGTATGTATTTCTATAAAACCTGGTGCAAGATAATTTCCGCCTAGAGTTAAGACTTTAGATTCTCTATTGCTTGAAACGGTTTTTCCAATTTCAACAATCTTTCCATCTTCTATCGCAATATATCCGTCTAAAATGCGGTTTTCCAAAATAATCTTTGCGTCTTTGATCAATATATGCACTTGCTTCTCCTCTCGCATAGGACCTATATAATTAGAGACGCCGCAGCACTATCAGTATATAAATACGCATTTTCATGTCGGGTCAGTATTGACGCCGGGCAATCTATACTTACATTACCATCCAGCATATTTTTAATGGCCACCGCTTTTGTAGCATGTGGTACAGAACAGAACATATACTGCGCCCTGCACAGCGTAGGTATTGTTAATGTAATCGCGCGTAATGGTACGTCTTCTAATTTAGGAAAACATCCATCATTAACCTGTTGGTTGCGGCAACACTCATCCAATACAACGGCTTTCACCATTTCAGGGTCGTTAAAGTCTGCAACACAAGGATCGTTAAAAGCTATATGTCCATTTTCACCTACACCAAGTATACATATATCAGCGGGATGCTCGTTCAGTAAATTTGAGTAACGCTCTGTTTCAAAACTGATATTTTCGGCGTTACCATCAATCAAATTTACAGATTTAAAGGGGAAATGCTCGAAAATAGTTCTATTCAAGAAATTACGAAAGCTTGCCGGATGATTTTCATCAAGACCAATGTATTCATCCATATGAAAAGCATTGATACGTTCCCATTCTATTCCTGGTTCCGAACACATTTTTGCAAGCATCTTGTTTTGTGAAGGTGCAGCAGCAAAAATAATGTTGATTTCTTCTTTTTCTTGCTGTGCTGCCCGAATACAATCTGCAATATCTTTACCGGCGCAATCTCCCATTTGCTGTTCAGTTTGAAAAATGCGCACTCTAAGTTTGTTTACCATGTAGTCTTTTATCATTAAATTATCCTTTCTTAAAATGTCTAATTAAATAAAGTCTTTTATTCATGTAATAAGGCCAAGAGTTCTTGGAAGCCATAATGTAACCTCAGGAACATAAGCGAAGACTAGAAGCAATATGAACATTACAATATAAAATGGTATTAAAGCTCCAATAGATTCTTCAACCGAAATGTTTCCCAGCCGACAGCCGATAAAAAGCGAAGTTCCTACCGGGGGCGTACAAAGCCCGATAGCAAAACCGAACACAAGAACAACGCCAAAATGATATGGATTAATACCTAATGAATTAACAGCAATTGGATAGAAAATTGGAGTTGATATAAGTATTAAAACGCCCATATCCATAAAACATCCAAGTAAAATCATCATCAACAGCATAAGGCCAAGAATAACGTTAGGATTACTAGAAAAAGAAAGCAGCGCATTTGCAAGCATGGTGGGTACATTCAAATAGCTCATAACCAAACTGAACGCATTTGAAGTTGCGATAATAGCAAGGGACATTGCCATTATAGGCACAGCACTCATTAATGCTGCAAAAAACTGTTTTAAAGTCAGTGA
Source organism: uncultured Oscillospiraceae bacterium (assembly GCA_964518875.1). Lineage (GTDB taxonomy): Bacteria > Bacillota > Clostridia > Christensenellales > Aristaeellaceae > DTU024. The sequence continues at coordinate 146,798 of CAZFHI010000002.1, read as the reverse complement.
ACGATACACGAACGCTGCAACAATCAATGCATAGACTGCGGCCAGCGCTGCGGATTCTGTTGCAGAGCAAACGCCGGTGGTTGTACCGACAATTACTATAATAATAGCAAATAAACCAATAAGTGCTTCCATCGAAATGCGTAACGCCTGCTGGCGCGGTACTTTTTCACTAAGTGGATATCTGCGTTTTTTTGCAATTATGAATGCAGGAATCATCAGCCCCAGTGTAAGTAGAACACCAGGTATATATCCGGTTATTAAAAGTGTAGAGATAGAAATACCGCTGGCGGACGCCACCGCATAATACAACATATTCTGACTAGGGGGGATCAAAACACCTTCCAAAGAAGATGTAACGGTAACTGCTACAGAGTAGTCTGCATCATATCCTTCGTCGATCATAGCGGGAATAAGCATTGCACCAATAGATGAAACATCCGCATTTGAAGAACCGGATATTCCACCAAACAGCATAGAAACAAGAATATTAACCATAGCAGTACCACCTGGAATTCGTCCCACAATTAAATTACAAAACTTCATAAGTTTTTTTGTAATACCACCATCGCACATAAATTGAGCCATAATGACAAAGAATGGGCAAGCGATAATAACAAAATTTTGTAAACTGGTAACCATCTTCATAAAAAGATTGATTAATGGAATGTTTAAATATAAAGCTGCACATACGGCTGAAATTCCAAGAGAAAACGCAATTGGTACACGAATCAGCATTAATGTTAGTAGAGTCCCTATCAAAATGATAACCCCGATCTGTGGATTTGGCATTAATTTTCGCCCCCTTCACTATTTTTTTTAACTGACTGCAATTGAGAGGTCGTTTTTATAAAGTTCATAATGCAAAAGACAATACACATAATGGCCGCAATTACTTGTGCTAAAAACACAATTCCTTGAGACCATCCACTGGCGGCCATCACTTTAAGATGCTTTACAAGATAGATTTTCCATCCTGAATTAACCATAAGTGCAAAAAACGCACCAATTAAAATATGACGAATTAGATCAAAAATATACTGTGTTTTTATGGAAAAACGTTTATAAAGCACCGTCAACGCAACGTGAGCATCGTTGTACACATCTATTGAAATGCAAATATATCCAAAGATTACCAATAACACAAGTATGACCTCTTCGGACCATACAATGGGTTTTACAAATACGTATCGCATTACAACTGCAGCAAAACAAATAATCAACATAATAAGTAGAATGATAGCGCCAATGATTCGTTCCAAATCAACCACTTTTTGAAACCATTTATCAATCTTAATAATTGTTTCTTTTTTCATTGTTTTCCCCTTTGTTTGGTAATAGAGCTATCCTTTAAAAGCACCGGAAGGTGAGATCATTCTCAAAATCCGGTGCTTAATTGAAGGTGCCTCCTAATCAAGTCTGGAGGATTTTTTCTTATTTAACCATCTCAAGAAGATCATTAAACTGTGAATATGTGTCATATAGAGGAGAGCATGCAGACTGAAATTCCGTCACGTCTACATCGATAATCGTGCATCCAGCTTCTTCAACAGATTTTCTGGCTTTCACCAAATAATCGTCTACGAGCGAACGCTGGTACATTGATGCTTCATCTGCCGCTGTCATAATTGCTTCTTGCTGTTCTGTGTTAAGAGCAGACCAAGCGCCATCGCTCATAACAACCAATGAAGACGGAGCAGTGTGCATATCCAATGAATAGTATTTTGCCACTTCATAATGTCCTGAAGAATAGTAAGATGCGAAGTCGTTCTCTGCACCATCTATTACGCCAGTCTCAAGTGCAGAATATACTTCCGAATAGTTCATAGGAGTCGCTGCTGCACCTAAAATTTTCATCATAGAGATCATGATTGCATCGTCTTGTGTGCGTAGTTTTAACCCCTTCATATCTGCAACATTCTTTATAGGATTTTTTACTGTGTAAAAAGAACGTGGCCCTGACACAAAATAGGTTAAATTAACCAGGCCTGTTTCATCAAGCAGTTGTTTGTTCAATGCCTTACCAAACTCACCGTCAAGGGCGTTATATTTAACTTCATCGTTTGGGAAAACATATGGTAGAGAAAACACATTAAATACATTACAGGTAGGGGAAATACCATTGGTTGAAATACGGCACAAATCTAGAGTGTTCAGCTGAAGCATATCAGCACAGGCTGCCTCATCTCCTAAAACAGCGTTGTTGTGCAACTCGATTTTAACGGTACCATTTGTATATTGGTCGACCAGTTCAATGAACTTTTTATCTCCCTCAACATTTGGAGTACCATCAGCCTGATTATCTGCCATACGTAAATTGATAACAGCCTCTGCATTAACCCCAGGGCACAATCCGATGACCAACATTAGAGATAGAGCAAGCAAAAATAATCTTTTTTTCATTTAGTTTTCCTCCTAAAATATATTTTTGTAAACGTCATACAGACGTTCTACATTCAATACATGAATCTAAGAGCATAGCGTATTCTCTATTTAACATTTATATTAAAACACGAAATATTTGCAAATTGTTGGCTATTTTTTATCAAAAACTTGCATTTTTTTGTTTTTAAGATAAAATATACTTATATTCTTATATTTTTTAACTTTATTTTCTCTATAAGGAGATACTAATGTGATAAAAGAAGTAGATAGAAATATCGAATGTCATTTTTCTGAAACTTTTGATACCATTGATAAAAGGTATATTGCACATCCTAAATACGAAATTTTCCTTTTGATTGAGGGTGATGTTACCATGCTTATTAACTCAAAAAGATACCTGATATCTAATGGAGCGCTTGTATTACTTAATTCGAAAGATCTGCATATATCTATTAACAACGCAAAACGTGTGTATAAGCGTATCACCATAATGTTCGATCCGAGAACCATAGGCCAGTTTAACACCAAGCAAACTAACCTGCTAGATTGTTTTGTGATTGCAGCTCAACGAAATCGTAATATAGTATACTTAAGCGATGAACAAATAGTTAATTTTAAACAACTTGCAAAAAAGATTAAAAGCTATTGTAATTCTACCAATTATGGTGATGATTTACTTGCCTTTACTTCCCTTGTGTCTCTTTTGGTCTACATAAATCATATTTTCAAATCTCATTTACCGATGATCTCGCCACTTCCTTTGGCACCTATTATTCAGGATATTGTAAGTTATATAGACAATCATATAGAAGAAGAGCTGAGGGTAAAATTAATATGCGAGTATTTTTCATATTCCATTTCCTATATAAGTACCCGGTTTTCTAAACAAATGGGAATTTCGATTAAACAATTTATTCTTATTAAAAAAATATCACTTGCAAAACAAATGCTGGAAAAACAATTTTCAGTCTATGAAGTATGTGCAAAATGCGGATTTGGCGACTATAGTAATTTTATTCGAACGTTTAAAAAATATGTTGGTGTTCCACCCTTGCAATGGCAAAAGAGACAAGAAATGATGAAAATCCAACAAATTACTAATGACATATCCATTTAAATATATATCATATTAAACTTTACAAAATAACTAGAAAATAGATACAAACCATAGTATACAATATTGTGTGTAAACCAATAAGGAGCTAAATTAGAAAAAGAAGCCATTTTCTTGTAAAATAAGTTAGATAAAGCGCCAAAAAGGAGGCCTCTTTATGGAATATATTAACACAATTCTTGCAGGGGCGATAGTGAAAGGATGAGGTGAATCATTTTTGCAACCCAGCATTTTTATATATTAAGTTATTCGTCCAAGGAAAACCATACGTAATATTTGGATTTTAATCTAGGTTTTAGCCCCAATTAATATAACCTTATCGTATAACAAACATGAATTTTCTTGCTTTTTTGTTTTTCTGCGTGTTTTTATGCGTGCAAATTAAGCTTTCGTTTATTGATTTGTTCTTTATTGGGCTTTAAGCAACCCAGGCGGCGAGATTCTTATTTTCCTTTTGTTGTTTTCACTTAGCAAATGACAGGCTTATTATGAAACTTATTCCTACATAAAGGCTTATTTTGGATGGCCCCTTTGTGGTGTGGTTTTCAAACAGAAAATCACGGTCTAATCTTCCGTTTATTTTCTCTACTGCTGTCCTTTTTTGTATATTCTGTTATATTTCTTGCTTGTCCTGCTTATTTTGGGTAATATATGTATACTTTCTTTTCTTTTGATTCGAAAAACTTCATTTCCGTGCATATTATACTTAAACGTATATCTGAGACTGTTAGTTCTTTTATCATAGTATATATACTTCATGGTGCATTTTTCACAATTATCATCCACATAATATACGTTTCCATATATTAATGAATATGTTTTTGCAGTATTGGTTGCTTCATGGTCTGTTCTTCTGTCTTCAGCCTTTGCGGTATGATAAGGATTATAGTAGCTTTTTATTATCGGTTCTACACCCAAAGTTGTAATTCTGATACAATACTCCATATGTAAACGAGAATTAGTGGATTAACAAATCTGTTTCGTGAGTCATTGGGATTGGAAGAGCCATGGTATATGGTATATTCGCAAAATCGAAACGCATGGCGCGGAGTTTAACATTTATATGAACATTCGGGAGGGAAATTTGCAGCCGCACTATTAGTGCGGAGAGATGTGCAAAAGAGCCGTGTATGAGAAATCGGAACGTGTATGACGCCACGGAGACGTAATGTTTTATCCGTGTTATGTCCATTGCAGAAGGCAAATGGTCAGGTGTCCTGAGCACAGAGGTAGTCAACGCACCAAGTGCAAGAAAGAACAGCAGATTCCTCTTTATGTTTGAAGGCTTTGCAATGCTTGTTATTATGGATATGCTAATATGGAAAGTAAGCCGAATGCTTATATGTAACGAAAAATCTCTGGTATGTATTTTGCGTTACTGGATAGATAAGGCTCTTAAGGAAGATAACCTTGAAGATGTAAAGCATCTTGCAATTGACAAAATATCATTTAAGCGCGGTCATAGCTACATGACAGTAGTAGTTGATGCGGGCAAACGCCGAGTAAAAGATGTGGAACCTAGAAGAAAAAGTTGTGATAGACCTTTCTTATAAGTTGGAAGCAAAAGGCGGAGCGTGTGAACGCATAGAAGCGGTAAGCAGCGATATGTCAAAAGCATACAGAATCGGTATACAACAGTTTTTCCCTATGCGCTGCGTACGGTTGACAAGTTTCATGTAAAGAAACTTATGCTTGACGGAATGGACTAAATGCGCTGGATAGAGCAGAGAGCGTAAAAGAGCAAAGCGCTAAATTTGGGTCGCCGAGTGTTAATTATTCAAGAAAGTAAACAAACTGCTGCAAAGAAAGGGAAAAAACCACATTGTGTAAAGAGCATCCAAAGACAGGCCGCGCATATAGTATGGAGCAGGCTTTGAATATAGTCTATGCAAGCATGAACCATGATGAAAAAAAGAATTGATAGTTTGTACCGCTAGCTTAGAATAAGCCGTCTTGAACCTATGAAACGAGCGACAGTTGTCGCTCAAAGACAACAACTGTCGCTTAGAAAAAACTAGAAAGAGATACTAAATATTTTTACTACAAAATTGACTAACGCCATATGCGAAGGTATAAACGGCATGATTAAGGCTGCAAAAAGAAAAGCGAGAGGTTATCATACATTTAAAGGATTCTCGTATATAATTTATATGATAGCAGAAAAAACTGCAGCCCGTCCGTCCAAACTCGTTACGATAATGTGAGCAGAACCATGTAAAAATTTTCTTTGCGCATACGGATTAATTATGGTATAAGAACAACGCTATTATACTATAGCAGGAATCATCAGGTTGCTACAATAAGGTTATTACCTTGTGTAGTAGACCGCAAAGCGCCGTCTTCCTGTTTACAGGTGGACATCTTTGAAGCGCTGTTTTCCGGTTTACCGGGGACAGCGCTTTATATATGGACATTATTATTAAAAGATCATATTGTTGTAAATATAATACTTATATACGCTCTTAAAACAGGACATATAAGCATATTACAAAGAGAGAATATTATGAATAACGATTCTTTAAAAATCATTACATACGCCATAGGTCTTGATATAGGTATTGCGTCTGTTGGGTCTGCAATAGTCGCTTTGGATGAAAGCGATAAGCCCTGCGGTATTATTCGCATGGAAGGGAGCGCGCATATTTCCACCGGGCGAAGTATATTCTAAAAAAAGCGCTTTGTCTCCCGCACGTGATCGGCGTATTGCCCGCGGCTTAAGAAGGCGTTTGCTCCGTCGTCGCCATCGTATGGAACGCATACGCTCACTTTTGATAGTGGAAAACGTTTTGACCGAAAAAGAAATGTCGGAGCTTTACACTGATAAAAATCATGAAGATGTTTACGCTTTGCGTGCTGAAGCTCTGGATTTTCCCATAAATAAGCGGCAGTTTGCCAAGGCGCTTATACATCTTGCGCAGCGGCGCGTGTTCAAATCCAATAGGAAGACGGATGCATCCGATGAAAACAAAGGCGAGCTGCTTTCCGCTGTAGACGCCAATCAAAAGCGTATGCAGGAAAACGGCTACCGTACCGCAGGCGAAATGTTTTTTAAAGATCCCGCATACCAAAAAAACAAGCGCAACAAAGAAGGGTCTTATATCTCTGCCGCTGCGCGCAGCATGGTAGAAGATGAGGCGCACCAGATATTTAAGGCGCAAAGAAGATTAGGGCAGTCTTTCGCCAGCGAAAGTTTGGAACAGCGCTATCTTGATATTTTGCTTTCCCAGTGCTCATTCGACGAAGGACCGGGAGGTAAAAGCCCTTACGGCGGCAATCAAATCGATAAAATGCGTGGAAAATGTAACTTTCTGCCGCATAAAAAGCGCGCGCCAAAAGCATCTTATTCATTTGAAATGTTCAGACTTCTGGAAAAAATCAATCACCTGCGCCTGTATAATATGGGCGAAATACGCGCGCCTACAGACGCGGGGCGTGAAGCCGTAATAAAAAAGCCTTTTGTCAGGACAAAATGACCTATGAAGATGTTTGCACGGTACCTAATAATACTATCAGTGATGATGATAGGTTCATCGGAATCAAGTATAAAAACAATTCCAAAAAACCTCCTGAAAACGTTTGTTTTGTATCGCTCCCTGGATACTACGCCATGAGTCAAGCGCTGTACGTTATTAAAAAGGATTAAATAAAGCGTGTTCCTATAGAAAAGCTTTGTAATATAGCTGAAGTGATAACGCTTTACAAGCAGGATAACCCCGTAAGAGAAAATTTAGAAAAAATAGGCTGTTCCAAAGATGAAATTGAAGCGTTGATGCCAGTTTCTTCTTTTTCCAGGTTCGGACATTTAAGCGTGAAAGCCTGGCAAATGATTATCCCTTACCTTAAGGAAGGCTGCAACTATGACGCCGCCTGCGCCAAAGCAGGTTTCGACTACCGAATGCATAACGGGTATCCTGATTACCTGTTAAAATACAATAAGGAAGACATGGCGTCTATCACCAGTCCCCGTTGCGCTGCGCGCGGTATCGCAGACTATAAAAGTAGTCAACGCCTGCATACGCTTCATAGGCTGCAGCCCTGTATTCATAAACGTTGAACTGGCGCGTGAGATGTCTAAAACATACAAGGAGCGCAGTGAGCTCGACAAGAAAATGCGCGATAACGAATCCCGCAATGAACGCATTGTTGAAGGATTAAAGAATCTCGGGGTAACATACCCATCAGGGCAGGATATCGTTAAGCTTAAACTTTACTACGAGCAGGACGGGCTGAGCGCTTATTCGCTGCGGCATTTTGATATTAATCGCCTGCTTGAACCCGGATACGCTGAGGTTGACCATATTATTCCGTACAGCATATCGTTTAACGACAGCTATAATAATAAGGCGTTGATATTTACTGATGAAAACCGTGAAAAAGGCAATCATCTGCCGCTTCAATATTTAGAGGGCAAAGAGCGTGATTGTTTTATTATTCATACAAAAAACGCCAAACATAATGAATATAAAAAGCTTAACCTGCTAAAAGCGCGCATTACTGAAGACGATCTCCGGGGTTTCAAAGAACGCAACTTGCAGGATACAAGACATATATCCGGTTTTGTATACAATTACATAAACGATTACCTTGCTTTTGCGCACTCAAAGCGGAAAAAACACGTAACCGCCGTTAACGGCGCAATAACCTCTCACCTTCGCAAACGCTGGGATTTAACCAAAGTACGTCAGGACGGAGACCTCCACCACGCTATGGACGCCGCTGTTGTCGCCTGCGCCACAGATAAAAGGATACAGGAATTCAGCCGATATTATAAGCGCAGGGAAAACAACCAGTATATCATAGCATCGGATGGAAACCGCTCCATACACAAAAAGACTGGCGAAATGTTTCCTTTGCCATGGATGGGCTTTAGAGATGACGTTATTGCGCGCATGAGTAACGAACCCAAAGAACAGCTTCGCAATCTGCGCGACAAACAGAAGCTGCCCAGTTACGACCGCTTTCCGCGGCTTATTGATATGGCGGAGCCTATATTTGTTTCGCGTATGCCGCAGCGCTCTCAGCCGCTTGCGTTATTGTATGCAAAAGCCAAACACATGCCTAACGGCGTAATGCTGCCTTTTGCTCGGCACAGCCGTTATTTATAGGTAGTTACAAGGCGGCTGGCTATGACGCAGCCGGCCCGTAACAGGTTTTGGCAGCAGGTCGTTAAGCGAAAAATTGCTAATCAGTCAGAATGCCTTAGGCTAATATCACATAACGATGCGGCTGAATCGCTATTAGCTTTATCCAAACAGGTTCAATAAGGCGATAAAGGATATCTTGAAGGAACTGCGGCGGCACAATACTTCACAGCTATGTTTGGTAAAAGCTTTCGGCGCGGTAAAGGAAACGGTGTAAATGCCGCTCTCAGCTATGGATATGCGCTTTTACGCGATATGACGGCACGCGCATTAGCTGTACATGGCTTTTTGCTGTGTAATGGTATACGGTGCCACAGTGAACTTAAGCCTATGAACCTTGCCGATGATTTTATGGAACCTTTTCGCCCTGTTGTGGATTTTTATGTAGTGCAGAATGTTTCCGAGAATGAAATATTGACTCCCAAATCAAAACACGCTCTGTTTTATCCGTTAGCTTGTGATATTCTTTCAGGCGGTCAGCGCCACAGTGTGCATTACGCTATTGAACGGTTAGCGCAAAGTCTCACCGCCGCAATAGAATTTCCCCGGAACGCAAAGCTTGTGCTTCCTGCTTTGCCGCCCCTTAAGTTCCATCGGTATGAATAAGTTTATGCGTTTGATGGTAATGTTTGATCTTCCCGTAACCAGTACGGAAGAGCGCCGTTCCGCTGCGTGCTTTCGTCAGTTTTTGTTAAAAGACGGGTATAACATGATGCAGTTTTCTATATATGTACGCATCTGCAGCGGTATAAACGATGTCGATAAGCATATCGACTGCTTATACGATAACGTGCTCGACAACGGCTTTGTAAGATGTCTTACGGTAAATGAAAAGCAATTTGAAAATATGAAAATACTCACCGGAGAATTAACGGCAGCCGAGCGGAGTATCAGCGATTTTCAGATTTCTTTTTTCTGATATTTTTGTCTGATTTTTCTGTATTTTTATAGTGGAAAAAAGCCTTGGAAACATTGATTCCAAAGGCTTTTTCTGTAGTCCATTATACCATACCAGGAACCATCAGGAAAAAACATATAATAGTTTAGCATTGAACAATAAAGCGGGGCGCAAGAGAGTATATGAAAATCCAATAAAAAATCTAAATTAACTTTGATTATTAAAAACTATTTCCTGTATTTGGTATTCATATTTTTTGCGAGGTCTTCGTAGCGCTCAAGCGCCATACTTAACACTGTTTTCCAGGATAAAGGTATGGTCTTGCTGGCGTTTACGCCTATATTAGCCGTGTTATCAGGGTTTTCAATCGCCGCCTTTACAACGGCGCATAAGCTTTCAGCGTCGTTTTCGCACAGGAAACCGTTTTCGTGGTCGTTTATTATTTCAGAAGCGTCGCTGCCATTTATCAGCACAGAAGGCGTTTTCATAACGGCGGCTTCGCGCACCACCATGGGAGCGTTGTCGTATATGGATGGAAAAACAAACAGATTCGCTCTGGCGTAAAGAGCGTCAAGTAGGGCAGAATCCGTTATATGGCCTAAAAGTCTTATGCGGTCCGCAATATTAAGCTTCTGTATGTTTTCTTCTATCGTTTTTACGTCCGGTCCCTGCCCGGCTAAAAGAAGCGTAAAATCTACGCCCTGCCTTTTCAGACAGGCCGCGCCTTTAAGCACAAGCAGCAGGTTCTTCTTTAAGTCTATCTGTCCTACGAATAAAAGCACGGGCGTTTTGCCAAGGGCGAATTTTTGCTCGACTTCATTTAATTTTTCAGGGTCCAAGCTGCGGATTTCCACACCGTTTGGCATTACCTGAATCTCGCCCTTAAACCCGTAGCTTTCAAGCACTTTTGCTGTGGAACGGCTCACAGCCCACACTTCGTCGCATTTTTCATAAAAAGAAACAACGCCGGATGTAAGCGCCTGAGAAAGGGCTTCGCTGCGCGTCGCCTTGTAAAAGTCGTCATAATATTTCGAGTGAAAAGTGCCTACAAGCGGTATGCGCTTTGATTTCGCTATTCGCAGAGCTTCCTGGCCCGCCATGAAGGGGCTGTGGGCATGCGCAATATCAAGCTCGGCGTGTTTCATGCGTCTATTGTAGTGAAAGTCAAGCGCGGGTGAACCCGCCTTATATTGTTTTATTTTCGGCACTCTGATAGAAGCAAAATCGATTAAATCAAACGGAAGGCCGCCCCTGTTGCCAAAGTGGTTTAACGGCGCGCTGACAACAGTCTTAGCGCCAAGCTCGGGCAGGTTTTCGGCATATGCGAGCACTACCCTTCCAACGCCGTCAACGACCGGCAGAAGGGTATCCGTAAACAGACCAATTTCCATCCGTACCACTCCTTTTGTTAATTATAGCCTGATACCAAAAAGTAAGCAAGCCCGCGGATTATGCGGGCGTTAAAAGTATTAAAGCGTTAAGCCGCTTATAAAGTAGGTTTTAGCCGCGGCATTATGCGGGTTTATAAATTAAGCTTATAAAGGCGTCAGCGCTTCGCCGTATTAAATTGACAACCCAAGTAATAAACAGTAAACTTGTCCTTAAAAGGAGGAGTTATGGAGCCTATTTTTGTTACTGGCCACCGCAACCCGGACACAGATTCCATCGTGGCCGCGATGGCTTACGCAGCGCTGCAGAACGCTTTGGGCAACCGCGAGTATATACCTGTAAGGTTAGGCGGAGTTAACGATGAAACGCATCTTGCGCTGGAGCATTTCGGCTTTGAAGCGCCGCTTAAGATTACCAACGTAAGGACGCAGGTGCGCGACCTGGACTTTGACCGTCCGCCGGTGCTTAGCGCAAGGCTTACCATACAGGCCGCGTGGAACGTATTTTTAAACGATACCTCGCTTTCCGCCCTGCCTGTGGTGGACGAAAACGACAAGCTCTGCGGCATGGTTACAAGGGGCGATATAGCGGCATACGATATGGACGCCCTAAGCAACAGAAAAATAGATTCCGTACCTATATTCAACGTGCTGGCGGCTTTGGAAGGCAACCTCGTAAACAGCCCGGCAAGACCTGTGGACACGCTGTCGGGCGGCATATCGATTACGCTGCCGCGTTCGGAGGACAATTCCTTTGGCCTGATGGAAGGCTGCATTGCTTTTATAGGCAGCCAGCCGGAAGCCTTCAAACAGGCGATTAAAACAGGGGCGTCGTGCATAGTGCTGTGCCAGGCGGAATATTCAAAAGAGTTAAGGGATATGAACCCGCAAATGCCGGTTATATATACCCCGCTTGACGCTTAACTTGCAGTAAGGATGCTGTACCTGTCCCTATCTATTTCAAGCATACTTTCATGCGGTCGCGTAGTTACATTTCTGCCTGAAGAATACATAGACGACGTGCGCAAAAAAGTGCTTGAAAACCGTTTTCATTCATACCCTATTATAGATAAATTAGGAAATGTTTTGGGAAGCCTTTCACGCTACCACCTTATAAACCCGAGGCGCAAAAAGGTGGTGCTGGTTGATCACAACGAGCTTTCTCAGTCTGTGCCGGGGCTTGAGCAGGCGGAAATTGTGGCCGTTATAGACCATCACCGCTTAGCGGACGTGCAGACTTTAAACCCCGTATACGTGCGCAACGAGCCTGTCGGCTGCACGAACACTATTATAGCTACAATGTTCCAGGAAAACGGCCTTGTGCCGCAGAAGAAATTGGCTGGGCTCATGGCTACCGCGATAGTTTCTGACACGGTCAGCTTTAAATCCCCTACATGCACTAAAAAAGACATGGACATGGCGAGCAGGTTTGCGCGCATAGGGGACGTTAATTTAGACGATATTGCAAACGCAATATTCAACGCTTCCGCTGGAATAGACCGTACGGCGGAGGAACTTTTGTTTACTGACTATAAGGACTTTCACATAGCAGGCTACAGCATAGGCATAGGGCAGGTTACTACCGCGGATTCAAGTCTTGTTCTAAAACGCAAGGACGAGCTCATTGAACTTATGAAAAAGACCATGGAAGAAAAAGCTCAGGATATGATGCTGCTTATGATTACCGACGTACTAAAAGAAGGCACGTTTCTTTTATATGTCGGCGAAAAGGACGTAATAAAGCAGGCCTTTAACGTAGAGCCGGATAAAAACGAGGTGTTTCTTGAGCATGTCGTAAGCCGCAAAAAGCAGGTCGTTCCGGCGCTCAGCCTTATGTGGGGCTGATTGTATGGCTTACATACGCGAAGGATCAAGTCTTTCCGCTTAACACTATGTTTTTTTAACCGGTATAACATTTAAAAAAGCAAACAACAAATATTATTTAATTATTTATAACTTAAACATAAAGCCGCTTACAGCGGTATTTTTTATTACGGTACAAAAATGAATAAAATTTTACAAATATGCATTGACAAAAGATGCTTATTAATATAGGATAAACACAGTAAAAACAAGGAGGCATCCTGATGGAAAAAAAGACAATTGTCCTGGGGGTTATAGGCGCGGACGTCCACGCCGTTGGTAACCAGATACTTTACTATGCTTTTAGTGAAGCGGGATTTAACGTTGTCAATCTGGGTGTTATGGTATCTCAGGAGGAATATATAGAAGCCGCCATAGAGTCCAACGCGGACTGCATTATAGTTTCGTCATTGTACGGCCATGGAGAGCTGGACTGCCAGGGCTTCAGGGAAAAGTGCGACGAGGCGGGGCTTGAAGGTATTCTTTTGTACGTGGGCGGCAACATAGTCGTAGGAAAACAGCCCTTTGAAGATGTGGAAAAACGCTTTAAGGCAATGGGCTTTGACAGGGTGTTCGGCCCAGGAACTCCGCCGGAAACCACGATAGCGGCTCTTAAAGAAGATTTGCTGGGCGAAAAATAAACATGCAATCTGTACTGCTGATAGATTTTGGCTCTACATTTACAAAGCTTACTTTAGCTGATCTTGACGAAAGGCGCATAACGGCGACCGCGCAGAGCTTTACAACCGCTCAGACAGATATTATGCAGGGCTTTCAAAACGCCCTTGACATTCTTAAGAAAAAAGCGGGCGACGTAAGCTGCGCCAAGCGTCTTGCCTGCTCGAGCGCCGCCGGCGGTCTCCGTATGCTTGCAAGCGGGCTTGTACCGTCGCTTACGAGCAAGGCTGCAAGGCTTGCCGCATTCGGCGCAGGAGCTAAAGTGCTTAAAACTTACGCGTATGAGCTGACAGATGACGATATAAAAGAAATAGACTCAATAAACCCCGATATTTTTCTGCTGACGGGCGGCACGGACGGGGGAAACTATAAAGTAATAGAAGCGAACGCTAAAAAAATAGCCAAATGCGAAAAACCTTTCCCCGTCGTAATAGCGGGCAACCGGAGCGCTGATAAAAGCTGCGCTTCTTCAATAGAATCTCCGCTGCATCCCGTATTTATAACTGAAAATGTAATGCCGGAGCTTAACCGGCTGAACATTGCGCCGGCTCAACAGGTAATACGAAGAATATTTTTGGAACGCATAATATCAGGCAAGGGCCTTAGCAAAGAAAAAGCGCTTATAGACGGCATACTTATGCCTACGCCGTCGTCTGTATTAAGCGCTCTTACTTTGCTCTCGGAAGGCACTGAAAACGTCAAGGGCTTGGGAGAAATAGTCTGCATAGATTTAGGCGGCGCTACGACGGACGTGTATTCTATCGCAAAGGGGTATCCGAGCCAGTCGTCCGTCATGCTGCACGGCTTGCAGGAACCGTACGCCAAGCGCAGCGTTGAAGGCGATATAGGCATGCGGTACAGCTCTATGGGCATAATAGAAGCGGCGGGTATTGAAGCTGTGGCTTCTTTAGCGAAGGCTGAGGAACAAGATGTCGAAAACTATATAAGCATATTGAAAAAGGACAAATCCTTTATACCTGAAACGCAAAAAGAACATATGCTCGATGAAGCGCTCGCGGCGCTTGCTGTGCGCACGGCGCTCATACGCCACGCGGGGGAAGTGCAGCGCGTATTTACTCCGAGCGGAGCGGTGTTTAAGCAGCAGGGCAAGGACCTTACTAATGTAAAGACGGTCATTTTAACGGGCGGCGCTTTGATACATTCAAACAACGGGCAGCATATACTGGATATGGCGGTTGAAAATGTTGACGAGCAACGGCTTGTTCCAAGAAAGGCCGGGGCGTATATAGATAAAAGGTACATACTATCGGCTATGGGACTGCTTGCGACATGCGACAGGGAGGCCGCGTGCGCGATTATGAAAGACAATATAGGAGGGGCGGATTAATGCAGGTTCAGAACAAAAGGTATGACGATGCCGAGTTTTTGAAAGAAAGAGAAGAAGTTTTGGCGACGTGGCCCACGGGCGCCGACTTAGACCTTAACGAAGCGTTTGAGTACCAAAAGCGGATACCGAATGAAAAACGTTTCTGCGCAAAGCTAAATAAGGCGATAGAGGGGAAATACACTTTAATACAGCCAAGGGCGGGCGTAGCGCTTGTCGAAAGCCATATAAAGCTGCTTCGGTATCTTGAAGAAGAAGGAGAAGCGGATTTGCTCCCCACTACAATAGACAGCTACACAAGGCTTAACCGCTATGAAGACGCGGAACATGGTATAAACGAGAGCAAAATGCACGGCAAGTCCATGCTTAACGGCTTCCCTGCCGTAAACTACGGGAAAAGGGGATGCCGCATGGTAACAGAAAGCGTAAAATCTCCCGTGCAGGTGCGCCATGGCACGCCGGACGCAAGGCTGCTTGCGGAAGTAACGCTCGCGGGCGGGTTTACGAGCTTTGAAGGCGGCGGAATTTCATACAACATTCCCTATGCTAAAAATGTTCCGCTGTATGAAACGATAAAAAAATGGCAGTATGTGGACAGATTAGCGGGAATATACGAGGAGCACGGCCTGTCCATTAACCGCGAGCCGTTCGGCCCCCTTACGGGCACGCTCGTGCCGCCGTGCATTTCAAACGCGGTCGGCATAATAGAGGCCATTCTCGCGGCGGAGCAGGGCGTAAAAAATATAAGCGTGGGCTACGGGCAGTGCGGCAACCTTGTGCAGGACGTCGCCGCCATAGAGTCGCTGCGCCAGATGTGCGATAAATACTTTAAGCGCTTCGGCTATAAGGACTGCACGCTTTCAACCGTTCTTCACCAGTGGATGGGCGGCTTCCCGCAGGATGAAGCTAAGGCCTTTGGCGTTATATGCTGGGGAAGCGCGGTAGCCGCGCTTTCAAAGGCCACAAAGGTAATAGTAAAAACGCCGCATGAAGCGATAGGCGTTCCCACGAAGGAAGCGAACGCCGCGGGCCTTCGCGCTACAAAGCAGGTAATAACGATGCTTGCAGACCAGGAGATGCCGCATGACAGCTTCCTGCTTGAAGAAGTGGATCTTATAAACCGCGAAACGGAGCAGATCTTAGAGCGCACCTTAGAGCTTGGCGACGGCGACATAGCGGAAGGCTGCGTGCGCGCTTTTGAAGCAGGCGTTATAGACGTGCCGTTTGCCCCGAGCCGCTTCAACATGGGAAAGATGATGCCGGCAAGAGACAATGAAGGCGCTGTGCGCTTTCTTAATACAGGCAACCTGCCTTTTGACGACTCTGTAAAAGAGTACCACAGGAAAAAGCTTGAAACGCGCGGCAGGCAGGAACGCCGTGCCGTCAACTTCCAGATGGTCGTTGACGATATTTACGCTATAAGCAAGGGACGCCTTGTAGGCCGCCCCAAAAACAAATAATTGAAAGAGAGTGAAAAAATGAAAATCAAACAACTAATCTGCTCGCCGGGGCGCACAGGCTTCTTTTTTGACGACCAGAGAGCCATAAAGCAGGGCGCAAAAACGGATGGTAATATGTACCTTGGCAAGCCTGTAACTGAAGGCTTCACCGCGATACGCCAGGCGGGCGAATCCATAAGCGTTATGCTCGTCCTTGAAAACGGCCTTGTCGCCGTGGGCGACTGCTGCGCTGTGCAGTATTCGGGAGCGGGCGGCCGCGACCCGCTGTTCTTGGCGAAAACATTTATACCTATGATAGAAAAAGACGTCGCCGAGGCGCTTGTAGGCGAAGAGCTGGATTCATTCAGACGCCTTGCCAAAAAAATAGACGGGCTGCACGTTGACGGCAAAAGGCTGCATACGGCTGTGCGCTACGGCGTATCACAGGCAATACTTGACGCTGTGGCAAAGGCAAAGAACAAGCTTATGTGCGATGTAGTTGCGGAGGAATACGGGCTTAAGGTTTCCGATAAGCTTGTGCCTATATTCAGCCAGTCGGGAGACGACCGCTACAACAACGCCGATAAAATGATAATGAAAAGCATGCCTGTAATACCTCACGGGCTCTTCAACTCCGTAGAAAAAACAGGCGAATCCGGCGAAAAGCTTCTTGAATATGTGAAATGGCTTAAAAAGCGCGTGCAGGATTTTGCTCCGAGCAAAGACTATAAACCAGCACTGCATATAGACTGCTACGGCACGATAGGGCAGGTGTTCGGCGAAGACAACTACAAGGCGATGGCAGACTACTTAGAAACGCTCGCCAAAGCCGCGTCGCCTCTTAAGCTGCGCATAGAAGGGCCTATGGATTCCGGCAGCCGTGAAAAGCAGCTTAAAGACATGGCGGGCCTGCGCAAAGAGTTAGATAGACGCGGAATACCCGTTGAAATAGTCGCTGACGAATGGTGCAATACATTAGAAGACATAAAGCTTTTTGCGGACGCGAAAGCGGGCCATATGATTCAAATTAAAACGCCGGACTTAGGCAGCATACACAACACGATAGAAGCTGTTATATACTGCAAGGAGAAAGGCATAGGCGCGTACCAGGGCGGAAGCTGCAACGAAACGAACGTATCCGTAAAGGCGTGCATACACTGCGCCATGGCGGACGGGGCGGATCAGGTACTTTCGAAGCCCGGCATGGGCGTTGACGAAGGCTATATGCTGTGCTTCAACGAGATGGAACGCATACTGGCTCTTAAGAGGGCGAAGGCAGTTTAACTTGAGGGGAAATTACGTAAGCCCTTATTACAGCGTGTATTTTGCGCCGAGGGGCATGCGGCGCATGCTTGCGATAGGTCAGCAGATAGCCCAGCAGCACTTGGACCCCGAAGACCGCCTTATAGGCATAATAGGCCCTGCCGGCACGGGCAAGAGCCTGCTTATCAAAGGCATGTTCCCTGGGCTTGACCTTACTAACGACGACCACGGCGTAAACATAAGGCCGCTCCCGCTTTTAGACGTAAGCGAAAACGAGTTCTACGAGCCGCATACCTATCACATGGACGTGCGCTTTGAATCCGCGTTTACGCAGCTGTATGAACTTGCGGAGGCTACAAAAAAAGCTGTCAGCATGGGAAGGCGCGTCGTTGTGGAGCACTTTGAAATGATTTACCCGTTTATGCACACAAACGCGGAGCTGCTTATAGGCATAGGCGAAGAAATAATAATTACAAGGCCCAACCTCTTTGGCCCTGAACCACAGGATATCGCGGATATAGTCAATAAAAACGCCCATTTCCGCCGTATGGCGCATACCGCTGAAGACATGACGGAGTTCTATCTCCACCAGCATATTCCAAACGACATACAATATGTGCATGGCGACATAAGAAGAGGTTTCCTTTTAAAGTTCCCGCAGAAGCCGCAGGTGGACTTAACACAGGCGGAAGAATACATAAAAGACCTTATAGCGCAGGACGTGCCTGTAAGCTATCACGACGAAAGACATATACTTATAGGCGATAAGCTGCACTACTGCACTAACCCGAGAATGCACTGCGCGAGCACGGGAGAAGTTAAAAACTTCCACCTTTTGAAGGAATTCCATCACGACATATTAAACGACGATTACCTGCTCGTAGGTCTTATAGGCGAAGACGCGGAAGGCGATGACATCGCCGACCGCAACGCTATAACGCTGGAATAAGGGAAATTATAAGTATTACTGTAAGCAGCATAGCTTTATTACGGCAATGTCCGTTGCAGAACCTGCTTTAATCAACGCAATTTTAAACTAAAAACATACAGTTGTCATTAAATTGCAAAAAACCGCCTTGAGCTGCTAAGCCGGGCGGTTTTTGGTTGACTTTGGCTTATTTTATTTATATATTAAGAATATTATTTCACTTAAATGCTAAAAAAACTACTTAATGCTGATTGTTTCTAGGTTAGTAAATGTTTATAAAAGTTATTTTACAGAAATTAATGTTTTTACAAATGTTGAATACTTTACCTGTTTGTTCTTTAAACTGTTCTTGCTAATTTTTCTCAACACTTGTGCGTTTTTCTCAACACATGCAGGAATCTTCTCAACACTTGTGCGTTTTTCTCAACACATGCAGGAATCTTCTCAACACTTTTGTGTCTTTCTCAACACATGCAGGAATCTTCTCAACACTTGTGCGTTTTTCTCAACACATGCAGGAATCTTCTCAACACTTTTGTGTCTTTCTCAACACATGCAGGAATCTTCTCAACACTTGTGCGTTTTTCTCAACACATG
>CAZFHI010000002.1:29389-127662 GCA_964518875.1 uncultured Oscillospiraceae bacterium | reverse complement strand
TTTCTCAACACATGCAGGAATCTTCTCAACACTTGTGCGTTTTTCTCAACACATGCAGGAATCTTCTCAACATTTTTGTGCCTCTTCTCGACACATACAAGAATCTTCTCAAAAAGCCTTCTCAACACTTGAATATTTTTAATTATTTAACAAATAATATATTTATTAAAAACTCAAAGTATAATATTGCGTACGGTCATTTTTTGAAGTACCATGCCATTTCAGCAGACCTTTTTCTTTAAGACTTTTTAACAGTTTTCTACAATAGGTGCCGCTCTTTTTAACAATTTTTGTTGCTTTACTGGTAGTCATTTCTTTGCCGCTATTATACATATAATGTAGTATACTTTTTTCATCTAAATTCAATTTGTCAA
Organism: uncultured Oscillospiraceae bacterium; assembly: GCA_964518875.1. GTDB lineage: Bacteria > Bacillota > Clostridia > Christensenellales > Aristaeellaceae > DTU024. Next base: position 127,288 of record CAZFHI010000002.1, on the reverse strand, counting down.
ATTCTTTTTCTGAAATAATTTCTTTTAGCTTGTCGTTAGTTCTCATACTTCTATTTAGAATATTATTCTCTAAAACGAGCAGAACGTTATTATTTGGCTCAGAATAAATTGGTTTATTCAAAAATAATTTTTCCATTTCCGAATAAATTCTCTTAACCCCTTCATTCATTTCTTTTACCCATCCCAATTCACATAAAGTTCTAGCTATCCTTGGATTTCTGGAATATCTTTGATTTAGGATATTTTCTATTGTAACGATATTAGGCAATAATCCAGGGCTAAGTATTTCTAACCTATCATCAAAAATTAAAACTTTTATATGTTCACCCCGGATTGAGTAATTTCTATGAGTCAAAGCATTAACTATACCTTCAAACCAGGCAAATTCAGGGTACTCGGGCATTATTTTAAATTTACCATCTTTATCCAAATACTGAAAATCTCTTAATTGTGTGTTAATAAATTCTCTTGCCCATCTAATAATATTAGGGATAGCTCCATCAAAAGTCTTTTCTTTAATAATATTTATTTCTGTACCGACTTTTTGATACATTCCATTGTATTTAATAACCCTTAACCTTGCCTGAGGCAAAAATTTAGTTGGATTTTTACCAAAAAGCAAAACTCCGGCATTTGTTAATTTCCCATTGATCAATAAATTTCTAGCTTTTAATACTTCTTCATTTGAGAGCTCGGTAATATTCATAATGTTTTTGTATTCATCAATTAAATCGCTATCCACATCATCTAAGCTTGATAATTGAATAATTTCATCCTCAAAATATCTTTGCCCTCTATCGTATTCTAACTGAAGAATCTGTTCGAAATTTAGTTCTTTAGTTCTGTCATTTTGTCTTAAATATACCCTTCCATCGTAAGACTTAATAACTCTGTCTGATGAAACATCTACAGATATAACTAAAATTTCATCATCCTGATTTTTATTATTTTTTACTTTTACAATATCAAATTTCGGGTTTATAGGCGTTTCTATTAATTCTGTAAAAAATATGTTTCTATACTCATCAATATAATGTGCTTCTTTGTATTTAAATCCTGTGATAGTTCCATCATCTTCAATGCCTATGACTAAGCGTCCTCCTTCTGCATTAGAAAATGCAACAAGGTGTTTTATAATATCCAATGGTTTTATTCTGGCGCTTTTTCTCTCAAAAAACTGATTTTCACGTTCATGGCAATAGCGATAAATTTCGTTTAAATCATCAGAATGCATATATTCCTCCATTCCTCTTATATAATCCCAAAACACTGCAAAGCTTTTTTATAAATTTATATCTTTATGGCGGTAATTTTTGTTTGCATTATTTAAAGTCATATGTATATATCAAGCTGGATTTTTGCTTAGACTTTAATACTATTACTGGAGTCACACTTTTCCATCGCCACCACCGACTCTACGCCCGCAGTATAGCAAAACATATCGACAGGGACGGCTTTAATGGGGGTGTAGCCGTTTTCCTGAAGTATTTTTATGTCCCTCGCCTGCGTTGCGGGGTAGCAGCTTATATATACTATCTTTTTTGCGCCGGACTTAGCTATGGCGGAAAGAGCCGCTTTGTCGGCGCCCTTTCTTGGAGGATCAAGTATTACAAGGTCGGCTTTGTAGTCTTTTTCAACCCATGATGGCAAAATCTTTTCGACGGCGCCTTCGAAAAATTCGGCGTTTGCTATTTTGTTATGCTCTTGATTTATGCGCGCAAAGCGTATTGCTTCGGGCACTATTTCTATGCCTCTTACGTGTTTTGCATGTTTTGCGGCGGTAAGGGATATCGTGCCGCTGCCGCAGTAAAGGTCAAGAACTTGCTTATCGGATAAATCGCCCGCCATATTTAATGCGGCGCTGTAAAGCTTTTCCGTTTGCTGTGTATTTATTTGGAAAAACGAGAGCGGGGAAATAAAAAATTCAAGACCGCACAGTTTTTCTTTAATATGGCTTTCGCCGTATACAACGCGGCAGCTGTCGCCCAAAATGCGGTTGCCGCGCTCCCCCTGCACATTTACAACTAAAGAAACTGTATTTGGAAGTTCGCTTTTTAGCAGCTTTATAAGTTCGTTAATATGCGGTATTTTGCCGCTTCTTGATACTATTATGCACATACATTCGCCTGCGCTGTTTACGCGGCTTACTATGTGGCGAATAAGCCCCGTGTGGGATTCTTCGTTATACGGCGGTATGCCGTATTTTTCCATCCATTTTAAAACTGCGGCGCTTATTTTGTTGGATTCTTCTTTGGCGATAGGGCAGTAGTTTGTCGGCACAATGCGGTGGCTGCGCGGATAAAAAAAACCCGCGACGGGCTTTGCGCCTTCTGTTCCTACGGGCATTGAAGTTTTATTGCGGTAATGTAAAGGGTTTAATGCCGCAATTGTATCTGCAACAGGAATATCGCATCCCGCAATTTTAGCAAGGGCGTCCTGCACTATGCGCTTTTTATGCGCAATGCCCGCTTCATAGCTCATATGCTGGCAGCTGCAGCCGCCGCATTTATAGAAAAGCGGGCAAAAAGGCTCCGCTCTGTCGCTTGATGGAGCGATAATTTTAAGCAGCTTGCCAAACGCCATATTTTTGCGCGTTTTAACTATTTTAATAAGGCATTTTTCATCTGGAAGCGCGAAAGGAACGAACACAACCTGCCCGTCTATCCTCGCAATGCCTGAAAAGTCGTGGCTTAGCGCGTCTATATTTACCTTGTATTCTTCGTTTTTATACAGCATCAGAAGTTCTTGCCCTCGTACTGGCGGCAGAAGGTGTATTTGGATATGGCGCTCCTTGTCGACCAGCCGGCGGCTAAAGACAGCATTTTAGATATGTATGGAGGCAGCGTTTTGTTGAACTTAACTTCCATTATAATAACTTCATGCGGGAAAACCGGCAGCGTGGGCAGCTCTTTATTATATAAATCTATAGAGTTAAGCCCTGTGCGAAGCTGCTTGTCAAACGTAATGCGTATGTCTTCCGCGGGATGCAGGTACGCTTCGCGCACATAGTCCACTATTACGACGGGGTGCAGCAGGTTTATGCGCATCTCTCTGAAAACATCGCCAAGAAGGCCTGAAGACGTGTTTTCAAGCCCGCTCGGGTCTTCCGCTATAATCTGCTCGCTCACAAGGCGGGATATGCGCGTTGAGCGCTTGGAAATAAGCGTGTTGCACTTGCTTTTGCATTCCATGTTTATTACAGCGTCGGATAAATTGTATATCCTTATGCGGTACTTGTCGCGGTAGCTTGCTCCGGCTATTTTTTCGTTTAAGGCGTCGTCAAATACAGTATCGAAGTAAAGGGAGCGTATGTGGTACTCGTTGTTTTCGTCTGCGTGCGGGTCCGGCTTAAGGGTAGCCGAAAGCATGCGCTTTAATACTTCGTACTGAGAGTTTGAAATGTAATATTTAAGCTCGTGCCTTAAATGCAGGGGTTCCGTCATATCAGAAGGAGGCTTCGCTCTGGCAGGAAACGAGCGTCGCGTCGTGCACGCCGTTAAGGTCAAGCATATGTCCCACTATGTCGCTTCTGCCAGGCAGCTGCAGCTCAACCGTCATTTCAGCGCCCGCGCGCGTAACGGTCTTGGAGCGCACGCGGAAGTTCTTTACGGAGCGCATAAGCTCCGCGTCTATTTCCTGCTCGTAAGCGGGATCGTAGTGCAGCACAAGCAGGAAGCTTTCGTTTTTCTTAAGGCGAACAAAGGAAATGATAAGCATAACAAGGCTTATGCCAAGCACTACGACCATTGCGGGCAGGTAGTAGCGCGTGCCTATCAATATGCCCATGGTTATCGCCCAGAACATATAGGCTGTGTCTATCGGGTCCTTTACTGCGGTGCGGAAACGCACTATTGAAAGTGCGCCGACCATGCCCATGCTCAGAGCCACGTTGGAGCCTATCGCCATAACAACTGAAGAAGTAATCATCGTCAGCAGCACCAGCGTAACGCCGAACGACGGGTTATACAGCACTCCTCTGTATGTTTTTTTATATACAAGGGAAATAACAATACTTGCAATCAATGAAAACAGCAGTACAAGCACTATGTCCTTGGGCGTAAACTGCGCGAACTGGGACGACCAGAAATCGTTGGATACTATATCCTGCTTGCTTAATGCGTTCTGTGCTTCTGCCAGAGCTGATGTCATGCTTCATTCCTCCAAAAATCAATTCTATAATATTATACAGCAAAGCGGTATTTTGTCCAGCGTTGCGTAATAATTTTGAAACAATATAAGCATAAAACATTGAATATTTAGATGGATTATGCTATTCTTTTACCGTAGGAGGAGCTATGGATACAAGATTGCTTAACAAAGGGCATATTATATTTGACATAGGCAATGTGCTGCTTAGCTTTGACCCGGATAAAGCCGTTAACGCCTTCGCGCCGCAGGGCATGCAGCAGACCTTTCTGGAATACCTTGTTAAAGCTCCCGTATGGCAGGATCTGGACCGCGGAATAATTACCTGCGAAGAAGCGGCGGCGGTCGTGTGCCGTAACAGGGCCATGGCAGGCGAGGAACAAAACGTTCTGTACTTTTTAAACAACTTTACTAAAGCGCAGGAAGAGCTGCCCGCCGTAAAAGCTGTGAGCCGTCTTAAAAGCTGCGGCAAAAGGCTTTATATACTGTCCAACTATCACGATAACGCCTTTAGGCGCGTGTACGCCGAATACCCGTTTTTTAAGCTTTTTGACGGCCTCTGCGTATCATGCTACCACCATATGTTAAAGCCGGAGAAGGCTTTTTATGAACTGCTCATTAAACAAAACAATATACCTGTAGAAGACGCGGTGTTTATAGACGATGTCTTAGAAAATGTAAATGCCGCGCGGCAATTAGGCATAACAGGCATACATTATAAAAACGATATAGATTTTGAGTGATGCAAGGAATATCGCTTCAAATTCGTTAAATAGTTATAAACATTGAAAAGAGGGAAGTCTATGAAACTATCCGGCTTAAAGAAAAGGCTTGCTGCCTTAATGGTTCTTGTTATTACAGCGTTGCTGCTTGCAGGCTGCGAATCCAACCCCGCGCCGGACAGCGGCAATACCGGCGGCGCCGCGGCTGATAGCAGCAGTTTGCCGTTCCCTGTGCTTATGTCTCCGGAGATCACGCAGACGCCGGAGCCTGTTATAAACACAATAGAACCCGTGCAGCTGCCTTCGCCGTCGTCTCAGGCGCAGCAGGGCGGCGTACAGGTGCTCCCGTGGGACAGCACCGCCGTTCCGGGCGTGTTCGTAACGCCCACCGCATCTTCCGGCTTGCCCGGCATAAGCACTACGGCGACAATAGCTTTGACTGTGAAAACAGCTACGCCTAATCCGAAGCCTACGTCAACCGTGTATGTAATAAAACGCGGCAGCAAGGGCGGCGACGTTAAAAGCCTGCAGCAAAAGCTTAAAAAATTAGGCTATTTAAAGGGCAGCGCCGACGGCGATTTCGGCAAGGAAACAGAGGACGCGTTAAAGGCCTTCCAGCGCCGCAACAACCTTACGGCGGACGGAATAGCGGGCCGCGCCACCTTGTCGCGTATACAGTCGTCTTCTGCAAAGCGTGCCCCCGCTACGCCAAAGCCAACGCCAAAGGCCACGCCTACGCCAAAAATAAATGAAAACCTGTACCTGCAGCTTGGCAGCAGCGGGCGGGAAGTAAGCAAAATGCAAGATAGGCTTATAGAGCTTGGTTATCTTGAAGGCAAGGCCTCGGGCCGCTTTGACGCCGCTACGGAGCAGGCGGTATACGCTTTTCAGAAGCGCAACGTTTCCTATTCAGACGGAATAGCGGGCCCTCTCACGCTTAAGGCGCTGTACTCAAGCAACGCGCGGCGCACGTCTACGTCCCGCGGCGTTGTAGGCGTATCGCTTAAAAAAGGCATGGAGAATTCCCAGGCCGTCAGGAATATGCAGTCCAGGCTGCGCGACCTGCGCTATTACTCCGGCAGCAGCGATGGGGATTTTGGCTCCGGAACCGAGGAAGCGGTAAAGGCTTTCCAGCGCCAGAACGGTCTGCGCGTGGACGGCGTCGCAGGCGCAGATACTCTTAACAAGCTGTACTCAAGCAACGCCAAGAAAGCTTCAAGCGGAAGCTCTTCAAACAACGGCGCCGCAAATGTTACGCCTATACCAAAGCCCACAGCGGTAAGGGAATATATAAACGTAACGCCTGCCCCAAACGGCCAGTACGTAACGCTAAGGGAAGGCAACAGCGGCACGCTTGTGCGCAATTTGCAAAACGCGTTAAGGCAGCAGGGATACCTGCGCAACGTAGACGGCAAGTATGGCGAAGCCACCACGGAGGCAGTTACCAGGTTCCAGCAGGATAAGGGCCTTTCGCAGGACGGCGTTGCAGGCCCCGCAACCCAAAGGGTGCTGTTTGAAGGCAATTTCCCCATAGGTTCGTAAAAAAAGGCGCTTGGCTTTTGCCAGGTGTTTTAAGCTGTTAACAGTTTTAGGCGCTTGGCTTATGCCAGGCGTCTGCTTTTTTAAAAATAAGCGAACCGAAAGGAGTAAACTTGTTCAGAAAATTAAAAATATTTTTAAGCGAAGAAGATAAGCTTTTTATGGAAGAGCTTTACGAAAAATATTATATGCTTATGTATAAGGTTGCCTATTCCAAGCTTTCAAACAGGCAGGACGCGGAAGACGCCGTTATGGTATCTTTGGAAAAGCTTATGAAAAAAGTTCCGGAATTAAGGCAAAAAGATTGTTGTATTTTGACGAGCTACATCGTCTCTACTGTTGAGCACACCGCAATTGACAAGCTGCGAAGGGATAACATTATCACTTTTACACAGCTGCCGGAACCGCCTTACGAAATTGTTTCAGACAAAAACACAGAGGAAGAGGCTGTAAAAAACGTAAGCGGGGAAGAGCTTAAGGAGATTATAATAAGCCTTCCAGATTGGGCAAAAAACGTTATTATGTGGAAATATTACGAGCGGCTTTCGGATAAAGAAATGGCGGAGCTTATGGGCGTTAAAAAAAGCAGCGTACAGTCCTACCTTACGCGCGCCCGCAAACTTTTAAAAAAGGAGCTTACAAAAAAGGATGAACAACATTAAAATACTGCCGCATGATAAGCTTTTAAAAGAGTATGAGACTGCAAAATTAAGGCTGGCGCTTGAAAGCTTGCGGCAGGATGATATAAAAAAGTTCAGCGAGCCATGCGAAGATGATGCAATAATATTAAAAAGCATGCAAAAAAATAAGGCCGAATTTATGCAGCGCCTTAACAGAGGGTATAAACGCCCTGAAAGAATGTCGGCTCCGCGCGCATTAAAAAAGGCGGCTTTAAGCTTTTGCGTTATAATAACTGTAATAACGCTCGGTTTAGGCACCGCGTTTGCGGTTTCTGAAAATTTCAGGGTGAACATGTATAAAATGATGGCTAAAACTACAGATGAATATACGCAGATAAGCCTTTCTAAAGAAAATATGTCTGTGCCAAACGGCTGGGGGGGCGATTACTTCCCGTCTTACATCCCGGAAGGGTTTGAAATTAAACAAATGTCTCCGCTGGAATTTAACTTTATTTTATATGTAAATAATAAGGGAGAAAAATTTAATTTTTTTGAATTTCCAAACGATTCTGTAACAAACGTGGATTCTGAAAATGCCAAAGTAACTAATTCAACAATACATGACAACCCTGCGTTGGTAATAGAAAAGGATGGGCTGTGTACTATTACATGGTCAGAATTTGACAGATATTTTATTGTTGATTTTAATGGAAGCGCGGAAGAAACAATGCGAATAGCTAAAAGTGTACAAAGAATAAAATAATTTTTTAAAACTTGTTGTATTTTGCACCTCTTAATCGTTTACTCTGTTGAAGGAACAAAAATATGAAAATTAGGAGGTGTTTTATTATGAAAACAAAAAAACTGTTATCCATTTTACTGTTAGTATTACTCTTGGCTTCTTTCCCATATGCTAAAACTGAAAAACCTATTTTACATTATACACATATAAGTAAGATAAATGTAAGTTTTAGCATTTCAAACGGCTCTGCAAAATACAGTGGCGTGGTTTTTTCAAAAAAAAGCGACACAATTTGCTCAATTACATTAAAACTTCAAAGGAATGTTTCAGGTACATGGAAAACGGTTACAAGCTGGACGGATTCTACAAAAAATAGTGGCTTTGCTTTAGTTTCAGGTTCTAAAGATGTTGAAAGCGGATATACGTACAGAGCGGTAGTTTATGCAACTGTAAAATCTCTAAACGGTGAAGTGTTGGAAACCGGCAAAGTGGTAAGCAACTATGTCGCTTATTAACTCTGCCGCTTTTTTCTATGCGATGCCAAAAAAATAAAAAATAGATGTTGTAATTTTGCTGCTTTAAACGTCTTATATGTTAGAGAGCCTGAAACTTAAAATTTTATCGGGTTTTTATAATCTGTTTGACTAAGGATGTGAGTCCGCCGTACAATTTAAATGAACAACATTTGCTAACCGACCGGCGTATTTAAATGGGAGGTGTTTGTGTTACTTGTTCTTTAATCTATTTCCAATTAAAAACTTAATGGCCAGAAAATTAAAAATAGATTTGAATTAAAAAATAAAAGGAGAAAATTTTATGAAAAAGAAAACTGCAATATTTGTTTCGATTACGCTTATGTTAACATTATTTATTGGAGCTGCGTTTGCTGATGGTCTTGTTGAATTTACCTTTGAAGAGTTGACTTCAGACCATGTAAAAGGATGGCGATCAACTGACAAAACAAGAGCCGTAGGTACAACCTGGCGCGTGTGCTTATATAAAGACACAATCAAAAACCATGGAGTAGGCCGTGTTTTTACTGCCGGAAATTACAATTGGGGCAGCGGGCTTTATACATATAATAAAAATACGTATGGATTAAGAGATGCCAAAAATTATACTAATTATGCTCCTGTCGGGACAGAAATAGTATGGCGTATGCGTGGAGATGACGATTATAATTCTAATTTTAGCGCAAGAGGATATTTTTTACCGTAATGTATCAGCCGAGGGCGGGAACCGCCCTCGGCAAATGAAAAAAGGATGAATGCTATGAAAAAAATAACTACCTTGCTTTTAACTGTTCTTTGCTTTCTTAATATTGCTGCAGCAGCATTTGGCTCCGATAATTTGATACTAATGCAGGATCTGCCGGGTGTTGTAATTGGTTTTTTCTATACGGAAAATAACAGATTGTATTTTACGGATTTTCGTTCAATAGATAACAGCAGCGCAAGGCTGCTCTGCTATGATCCTAAATCAGCAAATAAACTCCTTATGAGCGAAGATGTAATTTTGAGCAATTTGGACAATGAAATTATATTAATAGACAACGTGCCCTATGAATACGCTTACCTTGATACAAAAATGACACCTGTTACCAACTATAAAACTAAAGGAGGAGCAGAGCCGATATGCATTGCGCCCGAAAGCTTTTTTGATGATAAAAACCCTTCTTACTGTTTGGATTTAGAAGGAGAAATGGAAAACGGCGTATTTACATATATTTTAGGCTATGAAAATCAAAATGAAGATATGCGGAATCTGTGCCGCTTAGATTTATCAACAAAAGAATTTAAAACTAAAAAAATAAGCGGAAACTTATACGGGTTTGCAAATTACGATGCAAATAACAGCCTTTACTGGGAACCCTATTGCAACGATAATGACGAATCGGTACTCAACATATACATGCTGGACTGGAGCACGATGAATTCAAAGCTTATGGCAAGCTTTTTTTTACCGTCCTCAATATGCTATGACAGGAAAAACGATCGTATGCTTTATATTTCCGGAGTAGAAAATAAAGATAAATATTTATACCAATACACATGGGATGGCGTGCATATGCCTTTGCTTAACGGCGAGCCGATTAATGAGCTTGAGGGCGATATGGATATATGGCTTGACCAGAGAGGGTTTATGCTTGGGGATGATTTCGTTACTTTTTACTTACCCGGCCCTAAAAGCGGCGATAAATTGACAGGCGGCATAATAGCCATTGATACAAAAGAGGGAATTTAAAATGGTTAAAAAAATTTTTGTTTTTTTACTGGGGCTTATGCTTGCTTTAGGAACGTTTTTTAATGCTTTTGCGGGTGGCGTTTCTACTAAAAGCACTTATATAGATATGTTTGCAGGCGAAAGCAAAATTTATATGCTGAATTCAGAAGGAGAAATTTACGTTTTAAACGAAAAAAACGAACCTTTGGAAGAACCTGTTGCAATTGTTGATATGGAGAAAGAATTTGTATATGTATCGGGAGATTCTCTTTTTGCATTGCAGAAGGATACTGAGACGGTCAAACAGATATATCCGAAAAATCCAGGCATAGAGCTATATAAAATAGATATAAAAAATTCTGTTGCCAAAGGCGGCGATTCCTGGTATTTAAGCCGGCTTACTATGCACCAAAGGAATTTGTACTTTATGTTTGAAGATTTTGGCGAAAAAAGGTTTTGCAGGTATTCTGTTAAAGATAAAAACATTTCTTATTTAGAAATTCCGGATTTGTCCTCATTTTTTGTTTCAAACGATGATACAGTTAAAGCAGTTTGTACAAATGAAGACAAAACTGTTTTATATAGCGTGGACTGGGATGACGGCAGCTTTGAAGAATATTTAACTTTAAAAGGCAAATGGACGGGCTTTTGTGCAGACGGCGAATATATTTATGCTTCGAATCAAAACGCGTTTGTACGCTTTAAAGACAAAAAGGAGGATAAACGCGCGGAAAGCCCTTATTCAAAAAATATAATTGCTGCCGCTATAGTTAATGGGAAGTACACTGTTGCGAGCAGCTTTGATGTGTACGGCCAGGATTTTGATGCTGGACTTGCGGACAAAAAGACAATAACAGTATTAGGCTGCGCTTTTGATGCCATAGATTTGCAGTTTATGAAGGAAAACCCAGATATTGAAATAAAATCCTTAGGATATGATTCTTATGAAGGCTTGGACTTTGCAACAGCGCTTTTAACGGGGAGCATACGCTATGACGTCGCCAAAATTAGCAACAGTACATATTCTGCAAATGCGCTTATGGAAAAGGGATATTGTATGGATATGAGCTTTTCAGAAGAGCTTAATGCTTTGGCTCAAAAGCTTTACGATCCGTTTAAAAAATTCTCTTTCAGGGGAAATAAGCTTCTTTTAATACCATACAATGCGTTTGTGAAAGACTTATATGCTATAAACTTTCAGAATTTAGAAGAGGCGGGCCTTACGCCGGAGGATCTGCCTAAAACACTGGAGGAATATTTCGATTTTACAATAAAATGGTATAGTGAGCACGATAAGGAAGATGCAGAGCTTGTACCGTTACTTTATGAAGGAAGCACAACTGATAATGAAACAGACAACACCTATATGGCAATATTATCTTCTGTTATGCAAACGTATTCCACGCATTACAGAAGAACGGGCCAGACATTAAGCTTTGATACTCCGGAATTTAGAGAGCTTTTAAATAAAGTGCGTGAAGTAAAAAAGCTTGTAGCCGTAAGCTCCGAAACATACTTCCCTAAAGCTATGTTTTATTATATAGATTATTATATCCCTGATGTAAGCAGCTTCTCACTGCCTTTAAGTGAAAATGAAAATTATAAATATTCAGGCGAAATTTCAGGCTATATAATAGACCCGCGTACAGAGCAAGCGGAAGCTGCTGCAAAATATATAGCATACCGCATTAAAAATTTGCCGGATATAATGAAAATACTTCTGTTTGACGGGGAATATAAGGCGATTGAAAGAGAAAGCTACGGGGAATTGCTGGCATCTCTGGAGGATAAGAAAACTTTAATTGAAGAAGCCCTGGAAAACAGCGATAATGAATTTGAAAAAAGAGACTTGCAGCAAAAGCTTGAACAAATAAATGAAAAAATAAACAATCCAAGCGATAGCGATAAATTTGCAATAACCGATGAGCAAATAGCTTTTTATCAAAAAGAGATAATCCCCAATTTGGAAATAGCGTTTTCCGATATGACCAACGAATATTCTTACGACAACAAAGAAACTTGGAATATATTAAAACGCTACGTGGCAGGCGGCCTTGATGATGAAGGTTTTATTTCTGTTATAGAAAGGCGTCAAAAGCTTAAAAGGCTGGAAGAACAATAATTATAAAGGAGGTAAATATGATAAACAAACATAAAACAGCGAAATTGCTTGCAGTGTTTTTTATGCTGCTTATTTGTACGGCGTTTGCTGAAACTTACCCTCTGCCGGGCGGAATAGAAAGCAACATATGTTTCGCGGATGGGAAACTATATTTTGTAACGCCTGGGCCCGTATCATCCATGAGCAGTCTTTCTTTGTTTGATAAAAATGAAGCAGGCGGTTTTAAAATACTTTATAAAGGAAAGCTTAAAGAATGCTGCCTGCCGTTTTTTATTAACGATAGATTATATATACTGCCCTCTGAAGAACGCAGCTTAAAGCTGGTGGATAAGGCGGATTACCCAAACGCGCCAGACGATGTGAAGCTTCTTTCTGAAGATATTTTCCCTGAAAAAAAAACCAAATACTATACGGCAAAACCGGTGGCTTTTCTTCTTAACCATTCAAAAGGCAATATATTTAACTTTTTGGTAGATGACAACGCGGAAACAATGCGCTGGCTGTGCTACTATAATGCTGACACGGGGGATTTTAAGCATCAGGCTGTAACGGCCGGACTGTTTGGTTTTTCTATGATAGACGAACACAACAGCATATATTACTATTCGGATGAAAGCAGTACAGAAGAAAAGTTTTTCTATGTGCGCAAAATAAACTGGCAGAGCGGGGAAATTACAGACCTGGGCGCTCTGCCGGACGGCGCGTGGGGCATCGCCTACGATAATAAGTACGATTGCCTTTATTATGCTTACTCTGAAGAAGGAAACTTCTATCGTTACACCTGGGACGGTGTATCAAGCCTTGTGCTTTCAGGCTTGCCCAAAGAAATGACAGATCAAAGGGGCTTTGTGCTGCCGGATAGAAGCTATGCCGCTTATATTATGTCATCAGAGAAGCCTTATCATCTTATGACGGTGCAGCTGCCCCAATAATAAGTGGGAGAAAATAAAAATGAAAAAAAATATATCGGCGTTTATGTTAGCATTTATTATGCTTTTCGGGTTGATCCCTTTTGCAGGAGCAAGTGGGGAAACTGATTATTATTACGGTGTTTGCTATGATGAAAAAAATGCTTTCTTGTTAAATGACAAAGATAATGTGTTTATCTGCGGGGAAGACGGGAAACCAAAGGGCGATCCCGTTGCCAATATAGAAAGAGAAACGCAGTTTCCCTATGTTTATAACGGGGAACTGTATGTATTGGATAAGGCTAAAGAGCAGATAATAGAGCTTTACCCTGAAACTAAACCCGGGGAAACATTAAACATAGAAAGCGAAATAGCAAACGGGGCTTCCGATTGGTATGCGCAAAGCGTTTGCCGTGCGGAAGATACGCTTTATTTTATTTTAAGTTTTTCAAGCAATAACGATACGCTGCTTTGCAGCTGCAATATTAAAGACAAAACCTCTGCTGCAATAGAGCTTGAAGGCCTTATAGCTTATATGCCCGGCGGCGAATTAAAAGGCGTAGCTGTATGCGAACGCGGCGGCGACAGGCTTTTATACACGGTGGACTGGCAGAACGAACAGGCGGAGGAAGCTATTAAGCTTAAAGGCGTTTGGTCTTCATTTGCGTGGGACAGTGCGAAAGATATGCTTTACGCAGCGGATGTGGAAAATTCGGAAGCGGTGTGCTTTGAAAACTTTAAAGAAAACCATAGAATATTTACGCCGTATGCAGGTACGTATTTTCCGTATGGCGCATTATTAAACGGCGAATACTGCATTTTAAACAGAGAAGGTCTTGCTGAGATAAATTTTTCTGTTGAAAAATCAGAAGAAAAAATATTGACGTTAGGAAAATCTGCGGGTAATAAAGACTGGAACATGGAATTTATGAAGCTGCACCCGAATGTAAAAATACAGGAAGCGAAGCCTGTATCGGATGAAGTGGACGAAGCCGTAGCCATAATAGGCGGCTTAACCTATCAGGATGTGGGCGAAATAAGCAATATTATGCCAATGGTTGAAAAACTTATAGAAAAAGGCTATTTTATGGACCTTAGCAAAGATGAAGAACTTGTTGAGCTTGTAAATAAAATGTACAAGCCTATAAGAGATTTTGCCTTCGTCGACGGCAAACTGCTTATGGTGCCTTATAATATAGATTTAAGCGATTCTGGAATAAACTTTGAAATAAATGAAGATCTTCTTAAAAAGGCGGGTTTTGCAAAGGAAGAATTCCCCAAGACTATGGAAGGGCTTTTGGATTTGCTTATAGAGTGGCAGGAGGAGCATAAGGATATCGAAGACGGCGAACCTGTTATTTTAGCAAACGATATATATAAAAGCAACGAATACTCGCTTTTGATACACGTATTAGCAAGCTACTCGTCATATTATAGAAGAAAGGGCGAAGATTTAACGTTTGATACGCCCCTTTTCAGACGGCTTTTGGAAAAAACGCGTTTGGCGCACCCGGCTATTTACCAATTTTTTGACGGACAGCCAAAACATCTTCCAATAGTACAATATTATGACAATTACAGAATTAAATCTATGCTAACGTTCCCTATATCAGAAGACGAACGCCCTGTTTATGGCGGCAGAGTATGGTGCTTAGCTGTTGACCCGCGCACCAAGGAGCCGGAATTAGCCGTTGAATACATTAAATTTATAATGACAAAGCTTGCAGAACTAAAAAAGATGATGCTTTTTGACGGCGAATATGAGCCGCTTGAACGGGCGGATTATAAGCCGGGGCTTGAGAAATTAGAAGAAAAACTTAAGCTTTATGAAGATTCTTATAATGAAAACGACAATGAAATAGAAAAAAGAGAAATACAAAGCAAGATAGACGATATGAAAGCAATAATAGAAAATTATAATAAAAATTCCAGATATGAATATACTAAAGAGGATATAGCTTACTACCAAAATGAAGTTGTGCCTAAATTGGATTTGTATTTCAGCAACGATGTAATTACGGAAAGCTCATACGAGAATTCCGGTGAACTTAAAACACTGTTAAAGCGGTACACCGAAGGCCAGTTAGATATGGATGGCTTCATAAGGGCTTTGGATAACAGGGAAAAATTAAGGCGGCTGGAGGACCAGTAAAAATTTACATCTTCATAAATAAATATGTGTTACAATGGATATAAGCAGTGAAAGACCATAATACTTAAAAAAGAAAGGGGAAACAAAATGAAAAAATATGCTTTAGTTTTTATGCTTATAGCTTCGCTTTTTGTATCCGCCGCCAATGCCGATACTTTAAGGCTGTACTCAATGGAAGGCCCTTCCGAAGAATTTAAAAAAAATCATCCGGACTTAGAAATAATTTATAATGATTTCGCGGAAGATGATTTTCGCAACACATATGAGATATTGTCAGCATTGCTTACAGGAAGCTTTAAATTTGATATTTTTGGTATGGGAACATATACTATGGATATACATCAAATAATGGACAAGGGCTATTGTGAGGATTTATCGCAAAGCGAAACCATAAAGGAAGCTTTTAATTTGCTCTACCCAAACATTGCGAAAGAACTTATAAGGGACGGTAAAATATACGCAGTGCCTAAAGTTATACAGTGCGAAACTTTAATAGCGGATAAGGAAGGCTGGCAGGAAGCGGGCTACACGCAGGAAGACGTACCGCAAAGCTTCCCAGAGCTGCTGGATTTTCTTGAAAACTGGTGCAGACGCGCAAGTGAAGAGCCAAACGACAGCATAAAGGTAAAAAACACATGGGATGAAACGCTTTACGGGCCGTATAACTACACGGTTTGGCTTGCACAAATGCTGGTGGAAAGCCATATAATGCAGTGCGAATACGCAAAAGCGCCGCTGCGTTTTAACGATGAAGAATTTTTGGAACTGCTTAGCCGCTGCAAAGAGGTAGGCACTATGATTTATGAAACAGAGCCGGAGCCTAACGCGCCCTTTGCCTTAGTGGAAGATTATGCTGCGACGCTTCGTTGGGAAGACGGAATATCAAAAAGAAAAATATCCGTAAGGCTTAACGACAGCCAGCCCAAGCTGTTCCCCGCAAAGTTAGATGCGGCGGCGGTTTACAGCAGGTCTGGCAATAAGGAATTGGCTGTTGCCGTGCTGGAAGACTTTGTAACACAGCGCATGGACGAAAGATGGAATAAACCTATGCCCAATAGAAGCCTGCTTTATAAAGACGCCCCGCCCATAAAAAACGGAAATCAGGAATACGAAATAGAGTCTGCTAAACGGCATATTGCGGAAATACAGGAAAAATTAAAAGACGACAGCATTAGCTTAAGCGACAGGGAAGATTTAGAAGTACAGCTTGTTAAATTTGAGGATATGCTGGAACGCAGCTTGCAGCGTGAATATGATTTAAGCCCTGAAGACCTGGCGGACTACCGCTTAGTAGCTGACGATCTGTTTTTCCCGACGCCGGGGCCTTTTAACATTGCGACTGATACAGGCCAAAATGTGCTTAACATGATAGACCGTTTTGCCGCAGGCAATATGAGCGCGCAGGAATTTGTAACACAGTTGGACAGGATGGCCCGCATGGTGGAACTGGAGGAACAATGAAAAATATAAAATTTTTTAAAGAAGGAGTGCTTTTTGCCGCTGTTTTAGCATTTGTTTTTTGTGCGGCAGCGCCGAATGCTTTATCGGGAAGCGCCGAAGAAAATATGCTGGTAAAATATCTTCACGAGTACGGTTTTACAGAGCCTGGTGTCGTTTTGCAAAATTTGAACGCATCCGCGGACAAAACGGCGGATCTTAAAGAAATAAGCATAAGCTTTAATGAAGTGTTTACTGGATTTATATAAGCAAAAATACCCGCGCGCGTATTTTTTATAGCGGCGAGCGGAAGTTTATTTATCTTTATAAATAACAAAATTTTATATTGCCAATTATTTAAAATAAAGATTATACAGGTTATTAAAGCACATATCCTTTAAAAGAGCGTCGTGTGCGTAAGAACCGTTTGAGCGCGTAAGCTCACGTGTTTCAGATATCATGCTTTGCCTTGCCACGGGAAGAGAAAATATATCTATAAGCGATGCGCCAAGCGGCATTGGGCTTAGGGCGTATGAAAGCATATTGTTTAAAGCGAGCGTTTTGAGCTGCAAACGCAAATCCACACTGCAATTTGCGCGTACTGCAAAAGCGGGGTGCGCGTTTGAACCGTACGCACCTGAAGCGACGCTGCAAAGCGCTTCAAACTGATTAAAGCTGTTGGCCACGGCTATCATTTTGGGAAGCGATGAGTTTTCCAGCAGCTTATTTACAAGCGTTTGCAATGAAGCGTAAACGGGCTCGTCATTGTTTGGAAGAATTAAAATAAACAGCATGTTTCTTTTGGCGCACGCGGCCGCCGCGTGGTTTATAAATTTGGCGCGGTAATGCGCCGCGTGCTTTTCCTTTACCTTGCCGCTTTCAATAGCGCTTTTATACGCGCGTTCCGCCTTATCCTCGTCTTCGTAGAGCATGGCGGCGCTGTCAAGCCGAAGCGCTATGCTTTTAGCGCCGGAAGCGTAAAAGCTGTCTATCCTGCTGTCTATCGCTGAAAGCATATCCGCCATGGCGCCTATGTTTCCGCTTACGGCGGACAAGCGCTTTACGGCGCCTGGAAACCCCGGCGAAAGTATGTTGGCGTAATCGCTTAAATCTATCTGCGGCACTGCGGGGAACTTGATTATGCGGTCGCTGTTAAGCTGGCTGAATGGGCGTATATCCTCCGCTATATCTGTAATAATATGCATGGAATGTATGTTAAGCCCGTTCAGTATGCTGCTTAAGCCGTGGGCTGAAGAGCGAAGCTGCAGGCTGAGGGCGCTGTAATTAAGGTCGAAATTTTCCCGGTTTAAGCTTTTGTCTATGTTGAAAACCTTTTCTAAAAAGTAGTTAAGGCTTTGTCCCTGCGGGCTAAGCGGAGAAATTCTGCTTAAAATAAGCTCTAAAAGCTCCTTTCTTTCAAAAGAAGGAAGAATGCCTTCAGCAGGGGAGAGCGAAGCACTTGCTATCTTTCTGAAAGCGCGGCTTTTAAGCAAAATCTCAAGAGGATCCTCTATCTGCCTGTTGCGTATTATGTCCCGCAAAGGCATGCGGGCAAAATCCACAATATAAGGCGTATCTTTTAAAGCGGTAAACTGCTGCATTTATATTCCTTCCTTAATGGCTCCCTGTATGTAGCCGGCAAGTATTTCAACTATACGGGCGTTTTTGCCGCCGTGGGAAACTATTACGTCGGCGCGGTCGACGTAGCCGCGAATGTACCTGTCGTACATGGGTTTTACGGTGCTTATGTACTGGTTCGCTATGCTGTCTATGCTGCGCTGACGCTCTTTAATGTCCCTGCTTATGCGGCGGAGCAAGCAAATATCCGGCTCAACGCTTATGAAAAGCTTAAGGAACATCAGGTCTAAAAGCCTCTTATCGTAAAAAGCGTGTATGCCTTCTATTATCGCCACATCGGCGGGCTCCGTCTTTTCAGACGGAGGTAGGCTTTTGTACGATGAGAAATCGTATCTCTTTTTGTCTATCGCTAAGCCGTTGGATAAATCTTTTATGTCTTTAAGAAGGGCGTCGTGGTGAAACACCTTTGGGTGATCGTAGTTAAGCTGCCTGCGTTCCTCGAGGCTTTTGTCCGGAAAATCAAAATAATAGGTGTCCTGGTTTATAATTACCGAAGAACACCCTCTTGCATTCAAGGCTTCGTTAAGCTCTTTTGAAAGCGTCGTTTTGCCGCTGCCGCTTGCGCCGCATACGCCTATTATCAACATAAGCTACCCCTCCTAACGCTCAGAGAATACATCAAAGCTTAAGTTTTTGTCAATGCGCTGAATTGCAATTTGAGCCTCTCTCTTGTATTATATTTACATATAAAGGAGGTGCTTTATGCAAAACGACTGCGGCAGAAACCGTCGCGTAAGGACAAGACCTGTTCGAAAAGTCGTGGCTTTATTGACGATAGCGCTTTTTATAACGCTTTTTTCATCATCGGCGTTCGCAAGAGCCGTCACAAACTTTACTGCGGAGATAATAAACCCTTGCACCGTAGTACTTTCATGGAACAGGGCTGAACAATACAGCGGGGCGTTTCAGTTAGTATACGAGCGCATAGGCAACCCATATTTTAATGTTTTAGAATTAGATGAAACTTCCTACACTATGGACTGGCTTTTGCCCGGCAGGGAATACAGGTTCTGGGCGGGAAACGAAAACGAGGACCCGGAAGACAGCATGTATTTTGACGCGTCAAGGTACATAACGCTTACTATGCCGGAAGCGGAAAAGTACACGGATGGCGGCTTCAGAATAAAATCCGCAAGGCTGTACCGCCACGAGGATAACAAGGAATGGCTTTACAGCAAGGACAAGAGGGAAGTTAAGAAAGGCGATTCGCTTGCCGACGCCGCGGATAATTCCGCATACTACACGCTCGTTGTAAACTACGATTTTGACAAGCCCTCAAGCTATACGCAAGTCGTACGGGTGCTTACAGCCCCCGATGGAGCAGAATACTTTATTGTGGATGAAATCGAAGGCACGTTATATAAAGAAAAGGACGGGAGCCAGAGCATGTCGTTTTTATTTAACGGGCCGATAAAAGATATGTTCTACTATTCGGATAAGGGAATTCAAAGCGGCGCGTATGTTTTCAGCGTGTACATTGACGGGAAATCAGCTGTTGAAAAGAGCGTCGAATGGTAAAAAGAGCGCTCGCGCTGTTTGACTTTGACGGCACCATGCTTTCTGGCGACAGCATAGTTCAATACGTAAAAAAAGCGTTTAAGCGCGGCCTTGTGCCTTATTATTTGCTGCCTGAGATAGCATTTTCCGCTGTCGCAGGCTATTTGCGATTAGCGCCTGACAGCGCGGCAAAAAGCTGGTCGCTTGCGTTTTTATCCCGTATAGACGAAAAAAAGCAGGAGGATTTCGCGCGCGAATTTATACAGGAAGACCTTTTGCCGAGCATTTACCCCAAGGCGCTTGAGCATATTTTCATGCACCGCTCAAGAGGGGACGCGGTTATTATAGTTTCCGCTTCGCCGGACTGCTATATGAAATACATTACGGACTACCTGCCGCTTGACGCGGTGCTTGCAACAAGAACAACAAAAGACGGCAGGGTGTTATGCAACATGAAAGGAAAAGAAAAGCCTAAAGCCATAAACGAATGGCTTAAAACAAACAATATAGAACCGGACTGGGATATGAGCTTTGCCTACGCGGACAGCGGCCACGACAGCCCCATGATGGACATGGTAAAAAACCCTGTTATGGTTAACCCGAAGCGGGCATTAAAGCAAAAAAGACCATTCTGGCAAATGGAACAATGGGAGATATGATATGCGCATACTTATAAGCTTGGGCGGGAACGCCCTGGGAACGGAACGGGAAGGACTTATTAAAACCACTCAAACAGTGGCGGAAAGCGTGGCGGAGCGCATAGCGCAAGGCGACGAGGTGCTTATATGCCACGGCAACGGCCCGCAGGTAGGCATAATAAAGACAAGCATGGACGCGGGGCTTAAGCAAAGCAACATGCCGGGCCTGCCGCTATCAGACGCCGTCGCTATGAGCCAAAGCTACATAGGCAGCTATATGCAGAACGCTCTGCAGAACGCTCTGCATTCACGCGGCATAGAAAAAACAGTGCTTACCGTGGTATCCCGCTGCCTGGTCGATAAAAACGACGAGCGTTTTAACAGCCCGAGCAAGCCCGTGGGCGCCTTTATGACGGAAAGCGAGGCTAAGGCGATGCGCCTTAAGGGTAAAACCATTATAGAGGACGCGGGGCGCGGCTTTCGCGAGGTGGTAGCGTCGCCTGTTCCGTTAAAGGTAATTGAAAGCGGCGCGGTAAAAACGCTTATGGACGCAGGGTTTGTAGTTATAGCGGGCGGCGGCGGGGGAATACCCGTAACAAGTGAAAAAGGATTATATTCGTTTACTGACGCTGTTATAGACAAGGACTTTGTTTCAACGCTTTTGGCGCTTCAGGCAGAATGCGACGTTATGGTTCTGCTTACAGGCGTTGAAAAGGTCGCCATACATTTTAACACGGAAAACCAGCGCTGGCTTGACGCTATAACTGTTTCAGAGGCGGAAAAATATATAAAGGCGGGAGAATTTGCAAAGGGATCAATGCTGCCTAAAATAGAAGCCGCGGTGCAGTTTGTAAAGCTTGGAAAATCCGGCGCGGCGCTTATAACGTCCCTTGACAAGCTTTTAGAAGGCCTTGACAATAAAACAGGCACAAGGATTATTAAAGGATAAATTATTAAACAAATTAAATAAAAGGAGGACAAAATGAAAGACGTAAATACGCAGCTTGCGCCAAAGGCTATAGGTCCTTATGTGCAGGCGAAGCAAACGGGCAAAATGCTGTTTGTTTCAGGCCAGCTCCCTTTAAACCCCGCGACAGGTGAAATGGCGCAGGGCATTGAAAATCAAACGGAGCGCTCGCTTAAAAACCTTAAATCCATACTGGAAGAAGCGGGATTCAGCATGAACGACGTTGTAAAAACCATGTGCTTTTTAAGCGACATAGCGGATTTCAGCGCGTTTAACAAGGTGTATTCCGAATTTTTTTCTTCAAACAAGCCCGCGCGCAGCTGCGTTGCAGTAAAGGACATACCTAAAGGCGCGCTTGTGGAAATAGAAGCGATAGCGGTAAAGGAATAAATTCATAAATAACGCGTTTTCATTTATCGCTAAGTATTTTTAATTCTTGCGGAACGTTAAATGCTATGCTATAATAGTGCAGAAACGAAAGCATCGTTTCAAAATAACTTGAGGAGGAACAAGCATGAAAAAACTTCTTTCCGTCCTTCTTGTAATGGCAATGGCAGTAGGGATTGTCGGCGCTGTTGCGGAAGAAAACACCTATGAAATAGGTATGGTAACGGACCTTGGCACTATTGACGACAAATCTTTTAACCAGGGCACTTGGGAAGGCATTAAGGAATTTGCCGAAGAGAACGGCAAAACCTACAACTACTTCCAACCCAACGGCCAGTCCACAGAAATATATCTTGAATACATTCAGCAGGCGGTTGAGGCCGGCGCTAAAATAGTGCTTACCCCAGGCTACCTGTTTGAAGAGCCCATTTATATAGCACAGGACATGTATCCGGACGTGCATTTTGTGCTTATCGACGGCAACCCGCATGACGCGGATTACACGGAATACCGTACAGAGAAAAACGCCGTAGGCATCACATACGCAGAAGAGCAGTCAGGCTTCCTTGCAGGCTATGCGTCTGTAAAAGAAGGCTATACAAAATTAGGTTTCATGGGCGGCATGGCAGTCCCTGCGGTTGTACGCTACGGCTACGGCTTTATACAGGGCGCAGAATACGCTGCCAAAGAAATGGGCGTAACAGGGCTCGAATGCCGTTATCACTATACCGGCAACTTTGCGGCGACGCCTGAAGCGCAGACTATGGCGGCTTCCTGGTATTCAGACGGTATCGAAGTAATATTCGCATGCGGCGGCGCTGTAGGAAACAGCGTTATGGCGGCTGCTGAAGCCACGAAAAACGGCAAGGTTATAGGCGTAGACGTGGACCAGAGTCCGGAATCTGAAACCGTTATAACATCCGCAATGAAAGGTCTTGTGCCTTCCGTAATGCAGATGCTCGAAGCATACTACAAAGGTGAGTTCCCGGGCGGCGAAGCGCTGGTGTTTGACGCGGCGTTAGACGGCGTTGCGCTTCCGATGGAAACCAGCAAGTTTGAAACATTTACACAGGAAGATTATGACGCTATCTACAAGAAGCTTGCAGCAAACGAAATCGAAATCAAAAAGGATGAAGATGTAGAAAGCGCAGAAGAGCTTGCAAACGATATTATAAGCGTAACCGTAATCGAATAAAATTAACGGGTTGCCCCTTTATAGGGGCAGCTCTGTTTTTCTTTTTAAGGATTATTTATGAGTGAATATATTATCGAAATGCTCGATATAACTAAAGACTTTCCGGGCATACGCGCAAACGATCACATAAACCTAAAGCTTAAAAAAGGCGAAGTCCACGCTTTGCTTGGCGAAAACGGCGCAGGCAAATCCACTTTGATGAGCATACTTTTCGGCCTTTATAAGGCGGACGAAGGTAGCATACTCCTTAACGGGAAAGAAGTGGACATAGAAAGCCCGAACGACGCCAACCGCTTAGGCATAGGTATGGTGCACCAGCATTTTAAGCTCGTGCATAATTTTACTGTGCTTGAAAATATTATATTGGGCGTAGAAACCACAGACCACGGCGTTCTTAAGATGGACGAAGCCAAAAAAAAGGTGATGGATCTTTCTGAACGCTATAACTTTAAGGTGGATCCGGACGCGCTTATATCGGACATTACGGTAGGCATGCAGCAGCGCGTTGAAATATTGAAAATGCTCTACCGCGACACCGAAATACTTATTTTTGACGAGCCCACCGCGGTGCTTACCCCGCAGGAGATAGACGAGCTTATGCTTATAATGCGCGGCATGGCGGATGAGGGCAAGAGCATATTATTTATTACGCACAAGCTTGATGAAATAAAAAAGGTCGCGGACCGCTGCACTATTTTAAGAAAAGGAAAATATATAGCGACTGTTAATGTGAAAGACACCTCAGTTGAGGAAATGGCTGAAATGATGGTAGGCCATAAGCTAAGCTTCAACTTGGAAAAGGAAGACATAAAACCCGGCAATACTGTGCTTAAGGTGCAGAACCTTGTCGTTAAAGGCATGCACGGCAAAAACGCTGTGGACGACGTTTCGTTTGATGTGCGTGAAGGAGAAATAGTCTGCATTGCGGGCATAGACGGCAACGGCCAGAGCGAAATAGCTTATGCATTGTCCGGCATTAAGGCGATAGATTCGGGAAGCGTTACTTTAAACGGGCAGGATATAAGCGACGCGAGCATACGCTTCCGCAACGATTTAGGTATTGCGCATATACCGGAGGACAGGCATAAGTACGGCCTTGTTCTGGACTTCAGCCTGGAAGAAAACCTTGCGCTTAAAAACTACCATAAGGACAAGCTTCAGCATAACGGCTTTATAGATTTTAAGGCTGTAAGAAAACAGGCGAACGAGCTTATATCCTCATTCGACATTCGTTCAGGCCAGGGCGCCGTTACGCATATGCGCTCAATGTCCGGCGGCAACCAGCAGAAAGCTATAATAGCCCGCGAAATATATTCTGATCCCGCTTTTTTAATAGCCGTGCAGCCAACGCGCGGGCTTGATATGGGCGCCATGCTCTATATACACAGGCAGCTGCTCAATGAGCGCGCGAAGGGCAAGGCGATACTGCTTATATCGTTAGAGCTTGATGAAGTGTTCCAGTTAGCGGACAGGATACTTGTAATATACGAGGGCAAAATAGTGGCTGAGCTTAAAGGCGAACAAGCGACGGCGCAGCAGCTTGGACTGTACATGGCAGGCGCGAAAGGGGAGGTAAAGGCATGAACAAGTTAAAGAAAGGTATTTTAGGCATTACCCCTTCTTTAATCGCTATTCTCGCGGGCATTTTTGCGGGTTTTATAATACTTATAATAAGCAATCCCGCAAACGCGTGGCAAGGCCTACTGACCATACTAAGAGGCGGCTGGAACAGCGGCAGCAAGGGCGTAGGGCAGGTGCTCTATTACACGACCCCTATTATTTTAACGGGCCTTTCGGTAGGCTTTGCGTTTAAAACAGGCATGTTTAACATAGGCTCTTCAGGACAGCTTATGGTGGGCGGCCTTATGTCCATATACGTAGCCGTGAACTGGACGTTCCTTCCGGGAGCGCTTCACTGGATAGTCGGGCTTATAATGGGCGTACTTGCTGGCATGGTATGGGGAATGATAGTAGGTTTGTTAAAGGCCTACCGCAATGTAAACGAGGTTATTTCCGCAATAATGCTCAACTACATAGGCCTTTACGGAATAAATTATTTGGTAAAAGGCTCCAACCTGCACGATACTATGCGCAACCAGACGGTGAATATACCGTCGTCCGCCGCCATACCTAAAATGGGCTTGGATAACGTTTTCTACAACCTTAAAGGCAACTATAAAGACGTATCAAGCGTAAACGGAGGCATATTCATAGCGCTGGCAGCGGCGATCATTATATTCATAGTGCTTAGCCGCACCACGTTCGGCTATGAGCTTAAAGCCTGCGGACACAACAGATACGCAAGCCGCTACGCCGGCATAAACGAAAAAAAGGCGATAGTATGGTCTATGGCGATAGCGGGCGCGCTGTCCGGTATGGCGGGAGCGCTTATGTACCTTGCGCCGGCTTCCGGCATGCATATACATATAGCGGAAATATTGGCGCCTGAAGGTTTTAACGGCATAGCGGTGGCGCTGCTTGGCATGTCTCATCCGATAGGAATAATATTCGCGGCGCTTTTTATAGCGCATATTACTGTTGGCGGCGCTTATCTGCAAAGCCTTAAGTACATGAGAGAAATAATAGACGTAATAATAGGCTTAATAATTTACTTCAGCGCGTTTGCCTTGCTGATGAGGGACTTTATTACAAAATTTCATCATGAAAAAATAAAAGCGGGCGCTCAGGAGGAAAAAGCATAATGGATACACTGTATTTTTTAGTACAACAGATGATGTTTTTTTCCATACCTCTGCTGCTTGTAGCTTTGGGCGGCATGTTTTCAGAGCGCAGCGGCGTTGTGAACATAGCGCTTGAAGGCATAATGGTATGCGGCGCGTTTTTTTCGATACTGTTCATATCCCGCGTGGATGAATACATGGCGGGCCAGGGGCTTTTGCTAATAGCTATTTTAATAGCGGCAGGCTCGGGTCTTGTGTTTTCGCTTCTGCACGCGTACGCCGCTATAAATTTAAGGAGCGACCAGACAATATCCGGTACGGCGCTTAACATGATAGCGCCCGCCGCGGCGATATACCTTGCTCGTTCAATACAGACAAACGGCGTGCAGCAGGTGCAGTTTATAAACACGTTCCGCATAGAAAAAGTGCCTTTTTTAGGGGATATACCTGTAATTGGGCCTATGCTTTTTCAAAACTGCTACATAACTACGTACATAGGCATAGCGGTTCTTATAGTTTCGTCATTTGTTTTATATAAGACGCGCTTCGGCTTAAGGCTTCGCGCCTGCGGCGAGCACCCTCAGGCGGCGGACTCCGTTGGCATAAACGTATATAAAATGCGCTACGCCGGCGTGCTTATATCAGGAGCGCTTGCAGGTTTGGGCGGCCTTGTGTACGTTGTGCCTACTTCCATAAACTTTAACGCTACCGTTTCAGGCTACGGCTTCTTAGCCCTTGCGGTGCTTATATTCGGTCAATGGACGCCTAAAAAAATATTCCTGGCTGCCTTGTTCTTTGGCTTTATGAAAGCTATGGCGAGCAGCTATTCAGGCATACCTTTCTTGCAGAGTTTAGGCATTCCGAGCGATATATATAAGATGATACCTTACCTTGCAACGCTTGCCGTTTTAGCTTTTTCAAGCAAGAAGAGCCAGGCCCCGCGCGCGAGCGGCATACCTTACGACAAGGGGGAAAGGTAAAAGCTGCTTAAAGCTTTATAGCGAAAGGCGGGTTTCAATTAAGCCGCGCTTAAAATAAGTTTAATTTAAAATGCTTCGTAAATAAAACGCGTAAAAGGGGCTGTCAAACGATAGCCCCTTTTGCGAATATATGTTAAAGATTAATGTGTTTAAGCGTAAATTATCAACGTAACAAAGCTGCGCCGCTTTATTATGGATAAATTTAAACATGCTTCGCTTAGCGGAATTAGCTTAACTTGGATTATTGCATAATGAGTAAAAAGATGAAAATTACCATAAATACAATTAAATCGCTATGAGAATTATATTCCACGCGGACGTAAACAGCGCTTTTCTTTCGTGGGAAGCGGTAAAGCGAATAAAAAACGGGGAAGAGGATATACGCCTTGAGGCTGCCGCGGTATGCGGAGATACGGAAAAACGCAGAGGCGTTATTTTGGCTAAATCTCAAACAGCAAAGAGCTGCGGCGTTAAAACTGGCGAGCCTGTCGCTATGGCTTTAAGAAAATGTCCATCGCTAAAACTGTATAAACCGGACTTTAAGCTTTACAAAGAAAATTCCAAAAGATTTGTTGAAATATTAAAGCGCTTTTCGCCTAAGGTGGAGCAGTTTTCAATAGACGAGTGCTTTCTTGATATGACTGGCATTGTAACGAGGGACGAAGCCGTATTGAGCGCCGAAGCTATAAAGCGGACTATATTTGACGAGCTTGATTTTACTGTAAATATAGGCGTAGGAGACAGCAAGCTGCTCGCTAAAATGGCTTCGGACTTTGAAAAACCGAACAAGGTGCATACGCTTTTTCCGGACGAGATAGAAGCGAAGCTGTGGCCGCTGCCGGTGAGAAGACTGCTTTTTGTGGGCTCCAAGACGGAAGAAAAATTAAACTCAATAAATATATTTACAATAGGAGATTTAGCGCGAGCAAATTTCGATATACTTTCGCAAGCTATAGGCAAAAAGGCTAGCGAAACGCTTAAAGATTACGCAAACGGCATAGATTCAAGCGAAGTAAAAACACAGCATGAAAAGCCTAAGAGCATAAGCCACTCGACAACGCTTGAAAGGGATATTTCTTCTCTGGAAGATTGCTACCCGGTGCTGCTTTCGTTGTCCGATCTTGTAGGCCTCAGGCTTAGGCAGAGCAATGGCAAGGCGCAGGTCGTGTTTATTACAGCGCGCCGCAGCGACTTTAAGGATTTCAGCAGGCAAGCTCACCTTTTAAACAATACGGACAATACAAACGCTATATATGAACAGGCTAAGAAACTGCTTAAAGATGTTTTTAACTCCGCTAAACCCGTAAGACTCTTAGGCGTAGGCGTTACGCGGCTTTGTTTTGACGGAACAGAACAGATAAGCCTGTTTGAAGATACGCTCAGCCAAAAACAGCGCCGCGCTGAAGAAGCGGTGGACGGCATACGCAGACGCTTTGGAAAAGATAAAATAGTGCGCGCGGGCACGCTTAAAAAAGAAGAACAAAAGGACAAATAGACATCGCGTTTTATTTGACGAGCATTGGCCAGTTTATATTGCTTTAGTGATAATTATATAAATTTTGTTTTTGATTATGCTTTATTTTGTATTTTATGCTTGCTGATATTATTAAAATTTATTTGCTTAAATTGCCATTTTAAAAATAAAAAGCATTTTCTAAAACTGCATAAAGAATTTGATATTTTTCGTGAAAGGTGCTATTCTATCTCTAGCGAAATGTTTTGTGATGTATGCTCTCAAAGAGGTTTTAGATGGGCGACAGCTTATAATTCAAAGCGGGAAATGAGCCGCTTAATTTTAAGAAAAGAGGGAAATTATGTCGAAGGTAGTAAAAAGGATTGCAATTTTGTGCGCGCTGTTTATATTTATAAGCGCTTTTGCATCTGCAGAATCCCTTCCCCAGGCGGATTTAAACGAAAGGACTTCCTGGGAGAAGAACGCCGAAGCGAATGAAAAATACGCTCCGGAAGTAAGGGAGCTTAAAAACGGCGTTCGCGTGCAGAGAACGCCTTATAACAAAGGCGCTCTTGACACACAGGCGGGTAACGTGGAAGCCAAGACAATTACTTGCTGGAACAATTATTTCATGAACGCAGATAAGCGCGGCTGTACTGCCTGCCATTCGATTGAAGATGCCTTGGAAATGATGGAAACTTACCACGGCATTGTTTACTTTGGCTACAACAACGAGCAGGGTATTCAAAACTGCTTTGGCTGCCACAGCTTTTATGACAACAATATGCGCTCTGCGATACATACTCTTCATCAGCGCAGCGAAGGGTTTAAGGCCATGGGCGGGAACTGCGAATCCTGCCACTATATCAACAGAAAAGAAGACGGCACTATTGAGTACCAGCGCTGGGACTATGTAAAGTACGATGTTTTAAAGGGCATAGAGGACGTTGCGGCAGAAAATATCAACGCCGATTTTGAGTGGAACCAGACAGAGATTACCCCGCATGAAAAAATGTATTATAAATCCATAAAGTCCGATCCCAAGACCTGGACAAACAGCGATGAGCAGATACCAAAGGACATTCGCGACACGTGGACAGTTAAATTTACAGGGGAAATTAAGGAAGAAAAAGAATATACCATAAACGAGCTTATCGAAAAATTCGGTACTGAAAAACGCCTTATGAAATCGCACTGCACGGTAAACGGCCCTGGACAAGGCATGATTTACCAGGCGGAAGTAGAAGGCGTACCTATGAGCAAAATACTTGAAGACATACAGCCTGAAGAAAACGCTGTAATTGTTAACCCCACTGCGGCGGACGGCTATTGCTATCCTGTTTCTATGGACGTAATGAACAAAGAAAAAGCGCTGCTTGTGGTTAACATGAACGGAGACCCTATTTATGCAGACCAAGGCGCTCCCATCGCGTTCTGGCTTAACGAACTGTCTGCCGGCAACTATATAAAAGAAGTAAACGAGATCAATTTTTCAGCTGACGGTTCTTCATGGGACTTCTATGGAGACTTTACCGACGCTACAACAGGGCTGCAGTTTGATAAGCCCAACGCAGGCGTTTTGAATGCTATGGACGGGCAGATATTTGACTTTGGCGAACCCGTGCATCTGGAGGGCTATGCGGACGCTTGGAATGAGCCTATAAGGAAACTTGAGTTTTCTTTCGACCATGGCGCTACATGGAAAGCCTACGATATTGACAATGCTGATACAACCCGTTGGGTTTATTGGAAGCTTGATATAAAAGACATTCCGGCAAAAGGTTCTTATCTTGTTCAAATACGCGCTTCAAGCGAAAAGGCGGACGGCTCTATGAGGGTGAACGACGTACCATACCAGATGACCAACTTTATGTTTAATGTGCAATAATTTTGCAGCGCTTTATATTAAGTCCTCGCCTTTTTGGCGAGGACTTTTTGAGCGCCGCGGTGAAAGATTCGCCAAATATTCTTGAAACACTTTACAATGCGGAGAAAATATGAAAAAATTTTTTCACTTAATGCTTTCCATGCGATTTGGTATCTTTTTGCTAATAGCAATAGCTGTTATTTGCGCTGTTGCAACGGCTTTGAACGCAGATGAGATATACCACAGCTGGTATTTTGCAGCTTTGTTTGTGCTGTTGTGTATAAATTTAATTTTATGCTCCATAATACGTGTAGGTAAAATAGGAAAAACAAAACGTGCGCTGCTTAAAAAAGCAGGCGAATCTGGTTTAACGGTACCGGTTCCTTTAAATGAACAGGGAAACTGGCTTAAGCAAAACGCTTTTAAAAAGCAAAATGACGGCGCGTACCTGCGCTTTGGGTGGGGATTTTACGGTTCGTTCATTACACATTTTGCGATTCTGCTGCTTTTAATAGCCGCCGTATGCAATTTTGTATACGCTAAAACAGATGAAATTTTTGTTTTCGTTGGCGATACCGCAGTTTTATCAGACGGCACGAAACTCCGCGTTGATTCTTTTTCAACTGAAAAAGAAAACGGTGAAAAGGATTATATAAGCGCGCTTACCGCAGCGCTGCCAAACGGATTAACAAAGGATTTCGAAACGCGTGTAAACGCTCCTGCGCGCATAGGAAAGTACAAAGTTTATCAGCAAAGCTATGCAAACGCAGCTGTAATAGGCGTAAAAACGGGAATACATGAAGAAGAGGAGCTTGTACGCCTTGACGACTCTGCTTTCCTCACATTAGACGATAAAACAGGGCTTTATTATAATAGAATGTATGGCAATGTAGTTGAGGATGAAAACGGCGTAGGCGTTTCAAGTTCCGATGAAATTATAAATCCTGCTTATGAAGTGCAGGTGGTTAGAGAAAAAACAGAAAAAATAGGACTTGCGTATCCGGGAACCACGCTTGAAGTCAACGGCGTGTTTTATACAATGTACCCTCCGGAAAGCTACCCGGGCTTACTTATAAAGGAACAGCCGGAATGGACGCTTTGGCTTTTGTATTTGTCGTTTGTTCTTATAGCTGTAGGACTTTATATTTGCTTTTTCAATATCCCTGTTGCAGCATTAAAAGGAAAAGATGGGATTTCTGTTGCAGGCTATAAAGATATAAGCGATTGGACGGAAGAAAAACGTATTGAGCTAAAGGAGAAAGCGTAATGTTGAATACCATTTTTACAATTACCGTAGGGTTATATTTTTTGTCTACGTTGGCGATATTTGCAGGAGCAGTGTTTAAAAAGGATAATTTAAACAAAACGGCGCTGGTTCTGCTTATTATTTCTGTGGCGCTCCACAGCGTTTATATAATTTGGCGCGGCATTGTTGCAGGGCGCCTGCCTTT
The DNA here is from genome assembly GCA_964518875.1 of uncultured Oscillospiraceae bacterium. GTDB lineage: Bacteria > Bacillota > Clostridia > Christensenellales > Aristaeellaceae > DTU024. The sequence goes on along the minus strand of CAZFHI010000002.1, from coordinate 95,923 downwards.
GGCTAATCAATTTGAATTTGCCACAGCTTTCGCGCTTATCGTCGCGCTTTCAGGCATTTTCTTACACTTAAGAAAAGGAAAGCAGATGAAATGGCTTATCGCGCTTTGCACGCCTATGGCGTTTTTGATACAGTCCTACGCCGCTTTACAGCCAAGAGAAATAACAGAATTGATGCCCGCGTTAAAAAGCGCGTGGTTCGGCCTGCACATAGGTTCAGCGGTGTTTTCTTATGCGGCGTTTGCTGTGGCGGCGCTTTTGGGGGCAAGATACCTTTTTTTGGAAAAGAAAACAGACGAACAGCATCTTAAGCAGCTTGATACTCTGTCTTATAAATTGATATGCTTTGGCTTTTTAATGCTAAGCGTGGTTATATTTTCAGGCTGCGTCTGGGCGGAGCAGGCGTGGTCAACGTTTTGGAGCTGGGATCCGAAGGAAACCTGGGCGCTTATTACATGGATAGTTTACGCAATATATCTTCACCAGAGAATGCGCGTAAAGTGGCGCGGTAAGCGTATGGCGTGGTTTGCTATACTGGCGTTTGTGTTTGTAATGTTTACGTTCATAGGCGTAAACACGCTTATGCAGGGCTTGCACAGCTATGCTTAAAAGATAATTATATAAAACACTCATAAAGAGCTTTAATGTGGGCGCGCTTTTTGCATTTTTAAACTAATGATGAAACAAAATATGCGGAAAAGCGTCCCACTTTAATTTATAAATTACGCTGTATCATTTATTTAAATCGTATTCAAACCCTTGAACAAGCGTGTAATTTATGGTAGAATGTTCTCCGTTGTAAAGGTTTGACACCATTATTTCAAAAAAATATAAGATAAAGGGGTATTTTTATGGCAGAATATTTGACCAAAGACATACGCAACGTTGCCCTCATGGGGCATGGCAGCGAGGGCAAGACGACCTTGGCAGAGGCGATGCTCTACGCTGCCGGACACATAGACCGCATGGGCAAAGTTGAAGAAGGCACAACAGTTACAGACTTTGATGCAGAAGAAAAAAAACGCGGAATATCAATAAGCGCCGCGGTAGCGCCTGTTGAGTGGCGCGGCACAAAGTTTAATATTATAGATGTTCCCGGCTATTTCGACTTTATAGGCGAAGCATTGGGCTCGCTTAAGGTTGTGGATACCTGCGCAATAGTCGTAAGCGGCAACGGCTCTCTTTCCGTAGGCGCTGAAAAAGCCTGGAAATTGGCTGAAAGGGAAGGCGTGGCGCGCATGTTCATAGTAAACCAGATGGATAAAGAGCATGCCAACTTTAAAAAAATACTGGATGAGCTGCGTGAAAAATACGGCAGTTCCGTTGTGCCGCTTATTATACCTATAGGCTACGGCGCTGAATTCAAAGGCGTTGTAAACGTGCTTGAGGGCGTAGCGTTTGAAGGGGCCGGCAAGGACCAGAAGGAGGTTCCCGTACCCGAAAACTTAAAAGATATAATTTCAGGCTATGTGGAAGAAATTACCGAAGCCGCAGCCGAAACGGATGACGCGCTTATAGAAAAATATTTCGATGAAGGCACGCTTAGCAATGAAGAAATAGTTCAGGGATTCTTAAAAGGAATGGCGGAAGGCAGCATAGTGCCTGTTGTAGCGGTTTCTGCAGCAAATGGAATAGGTATAAGCTCTTTGTTCAGAGTGATTAAAAAATACCTCAACAGCCCTGAAAAAACGCCTATGAAAGATACTGAAGGAAACAAAGTACCCTGCGACGACAACGAGCCTTTTTCCGCTTATGTGTTTAAAACAATTTCAGACCCCTTTGTCGGCAAGCTTTCATTAGTAAAGGTTGCAAGCGGAAAGCTCACGTCTTCCACTTCATTGTACAATGCTAACAAAGAAACATCGGAAAAAAGCGGCGGCGTGTTCGTAATGCGCGGGAAAAACCAGACAAATGCGGACGTGCTTCATGCGGGCGACATAGGCGCTTTAAGCAAGCTGCAGTCCACTAACACGGGCGATACGCTATGCGAGCAGAGCAAAATAATAAAATATCCCGAGATAAAATATCCCGATGCAGGTTTTTCAAAGGCTGTATATGCCGCTAAGCAGGGCGAAGAAGACAAGGTCTTCGGCGGATTATATAAGCTTCAGGAAGAAGATCCTTCCATAAAGATAGAAAAGAACACGGAAACCAACGAAACCGTACTATCAGGCCAGGGAGAACTGCACCTGGAAGTAATAAGCAGCAAGCTTTTAAGCAAGTTTGGCGGCACCGCCGACCTGCGCGATATGCGCATACCTTACCGCGAAACGATAACCAAAACTGTGTCTGCCCAGGGAAGACATAAAAAGCAGACGGGCGGCCACGGCCAGTTTGGCGATGTGTGGATAGAGTACAGCCCGATAGGCGATACCAATATAGAGTTTGAATTTGAGGATGCCGTAGTAGGCGGCGCCGTTCCAAGAAACTTTATACCTTCCGTAGAAAAAGGTCTGCGTGAAAACATAAAGAAAGGCGTCTTGGCTGGTTATCCCATGGTGGGTCTGCACGCAAAACTGTACGACGGCAGCTACCACCCTGTGGACTCTTCAGAAATGGCGTTTAAAACAGCCGCGAGGATATCCTACAAGAAAGGCTGCAAAGAAGCGGGCCCCGTGCTGCTTGAACCTATTATGCAGGTTGAAGTAATGATACCGAGCGAATATATGGGCGACATAATGGGCGATATTTCAAAGCGCCGCGGCAGAATTATGGGCATGAAAGAAGTCGAAGGCGAGCAGCAGGTAAGCGCTGAAATACCTATGGGCGAAATGACGCAGTATGCAACTGATCTTCGCTCTATGACGCAGGCGCGCGGCAGCTATACCGCTAAGTTCTTAAGGTACGAGCAGGTGCCTAACGACGTCGCGCAGAAGGTAATCGAAAGCGCGGAAAAGGACGAGGAAGAAGAGGACTGATAATTATTTCGCAAAAAGGGCTGCATTTGCAGCCTTTTTTGCGATTCATTTAAAAGGAAAAAATCTTAATACTTATTCCAACTTAAAACAGCATAAAGATTTTCGGACTATATGGCTTTGAGTTGGACTAAGTATAAAAGAATATTGACATATTGTAATAAATTTGATATAAATATCTTGTCGAAAATGCGGTATCATCCTGCATAGCCTGCGGAAAGGATGGAAGAATATGGCAAAAGAAAAGGCGAAAGACCCTTATCGCAAATTAACTAAAATAATGATAGCGCTGCTTATACTGGCGGTGCTGCTTGCCGCGGCGTGGTTTTTGTTAGACCAATACAACAAAGGTCAGCATGCCGATGCGCAGGCGAAGATAGACGCTGAAAACGAAAAGCTTATTGACGAGTACGAACAAAAGGTTGCCGAGCAGAAAAAGCTTGCTGCTAATAAGCCGGAAGCCGAGATGCCGACCCCAGAAGCAGAGGGCTGGGACGTGCTTGACATGAGCGATTATCCTGTAGAAGGTAGCGCTGAAGTCATAACTGACCGTGTGGACGCGCTTAAGGGCGGGCTTATGCTTTTAAACCGCTGGCATGGTCTGCCGGGGGATTTTAGCATAGTCGAAAAGGAAATTGTTTCCGTTATGGAGGTTTCGGACTACGGCATACCGGTATCAGGAAGAGATGTCAAGCTGTTTCCAAACGCCATACAGGCGCTTAAAAACTTTGTGGATTACGCTAAAGAAGAGCACAACTTAGAGTATTATATAGTCCGCGGAGGATACCGCACCATGAACCAGCAGACGGAATACTGGAACAATGAAATACAGCGCTATCCAAACAGGCAGGGCGACGCTCTTATAGAGGCTGCCAGGCGCAATGTTTCCTTCCCGGGCACAAGCGATTACCAATCAGGCTTCAGCTTCCAGATGGATATTTACTCAAGGGACGACAGCGTTATAAATACTACCAAGTTTCAAAAGTCAAGCCAGGCGGAGCTGCTTAATAAAGAAGGCTGGAAATTCGGCATAGTGTTCCGTTTCCCGGCGCAGAACTACCCGTATACTGACACTGTGGATAAGGATTACGCGACAGGCATAGAAAACGCAAGGCTGCAGATGGACGCGTACCGCTACGTCGGCATACCTCACGCCGCCGTTATGCACATAAAGGGTTTATGCCTGGAAGAATATATAGACTATCTCGTAGAGCACCCGCACATACAGGTGTTTGAAAATGGAACGCTCAAATACGAAATATACAGGATACCGGAAACCGGGCAGGAACAGAAGCATATCATACCCGATAACGCTGCGGACTTTTTCGTTTCGACAGACAATATGGGAGGGCTTGTAGCGGCTATAAGCTATTAATGAATGTAAATTCACGCTTAATTTAAATATAAACATTATAAAAACGCCGGAAATTTATCCGGCGCTTTAATTTGCGCTAATACTTAATACGACACAAACGGTATAACTGGAACGAAGCTTTTTATGCCATTTTATTTAAAGTATAAATACTATAAAAAACTGTTGCAGCTTTTCTCTGTTTCAAGCATATACGCGAAATAGGTGAAGCTTAGCAAGTCCGCGCAGCCGCCTGGGCTTATGTTTTCTTCTATAAACCGCTTATCCAAGGCTATAATTTTTTCTATTGTAAATTCTTCATCAAGTAGCTTTTTAGCCAGCTTCTGTATTTCTATTTCTTTTTCAAAGCCTTTACGCCTTATTATATTGCTGTCAAAAACGTTGGCTAAAAGAACTATAAGCGTGTATGCGCCGGCCTTGTTAAAAGACCAGGACTTTTTAATACAGCTTTTAAACGCGGGAAGAGCTATATTTTTAACGGACGGAAAGCCTTCAGCGGCTTCGCCTCTTGCACCTGAGAGCCCTAAGCTTTTGTATTGTTTTACACCGCCCGTATTTGCATCTTCACCATGCAAATTTTTTATATTCTGAATTTCATCCTTTGCGATTTCTTTAGCGGTATGAAAAAGTTGATCCGAGCAAAAGCTGTCTTCATAAAAAAACACATGCGCTGCCGCGGCGCACAGTATCCCAAGACCGTACAAGGCTCCCTTGTGCGTGTTTACGCCGTTTGTAGCTATGTACATGCTTTGTTCCGCTAAAAGACCAAGGCTTCTTAAGCGCGGCATTAAAGCTTTAACGTCATGAGATTTTATGCCTTCCTCAGCGCAGCTTCTAAAGTACGGCAAAAGGGCGTTTGCGCTCAGGCAGAAGGTGTCCAGATCCATATTCTTATGGGCGCCTGAATTAAACCTGTCCACAAGGCCGGGCTTGGGGCTTGTTATGCTTTCAAGCAGCAGCGCTCTTTGTGCCGCCAAAGACACAGCGTCTGCCGTATCATCGCATAAGGCTTTATATATAATGTCTCTCGTTTTATTTACAAGCGTTTCCAGGCTGTGCCTTCTCTGGGGCGCGCAGGCTGAAACAGGCAGCGAACATACTATGCACTGTCTTTCAGGCAGGTTAATTTCACTGCGGGATACCTTGCTTAAATCGCTCTTAATTACGTCTATGTCCAAAAGCCTGCCGAACTGCGAGGTTTCTTCCAAAGGACACAGCGCTTTTTTAAGCTTAACGGGGTCTTCGTCTACGCTTATGAACAGCTCGTTTCCGGTAAATGCATTTATTTCCTGTGAAAACAATATAGGAATCTTAAGGTATTCAAGCCTATCGAAAATTTTTTCTTCCGCAAGCTTAAAAGCCTTGTATATCATATCGCTTTGCTTGATTTCCCCGGGTATGTTAAGCGTAAAGGATATAAGCGCGCCGCCGTATTTTTTGAGCAGTTCAATTTGGCGGCCTGCGCGCTTTTCACGGCAGGCCGCCATATCCTGAACGCTTACTTTATGTTTTTTTAAATCCCTCACTTAATCTTATCCATATCCAACGAAGACAGGAATTCCTTAAGCCCTGGTATTACAGAGTCTATGCATCCTTTTTCAAACGGGCTCTTAAGGCCGCATTCTTTAACAAGCTCTTTAAAAGGCACGAAGCCCGAGCGCCTGCAGCAGTTTAAGTAGCTTTCCCACGCGGCTTTATGGTCTTTTCTGTCCCATACGAAATACTGGAATGCGCACACCTGCGACAGCGTATAGTCAAGATAATAGAACGGGAGGGAATATATATGGGCCTGCTTTTGCCAGCGTCCGCCGTTTTCAAGGTATTCAAAGCCGTTGTAGTCAAGGTGCGGCAGGTATTTGCGCTCAAGTTCGCGGTATTTCCTGCGGCGCTCCTCAGGCGTTTTTTCAGGGTTCAGATATACCCATTCCTGGAATTCGTCAACGGAGGCCCCGTAGGGCAGGAACTTAACAGCGTCGCAAACATGCGCGTAGTAATATTTTTCCGCATCGTCGCCAAAAAACTCTTTCATCCATGGGTGTGTGAAAAATTCCATGCTCATGGAATGCGTTTCCGCTACTTCCATAGTCATGTCTATAAGCTTCAAAGGCCTTACGTCTCTTTGCAGATAGGAGTTAAAGGCGTGCCCCGCTTCATGAGTCAAAACGTCTATATCTCCTGAAGTGCCGTTAAAGTTGCTGAATATGAACGGGGCGCCGTAATCCGGGAAGCCGGTTGTAAAACCGCCGCCGCGCTTGCCGGGCTTTGTGGTAAGGTCCATAAGCTCGTCGTCAACCATCATCTGGAAGAACTCTCCCGTTTCCTTGGACAGTTCCTTATACATTTTAAGAGCCCTTGGAACAAGATAGGCTTCATCGCCCATAGGTTCAGGGTTGCCGGACGGGAACTCTAAGTTATAGTCGAAGTTCTTCATGTCGTCTATGCCTAAGCGCCTGCTCTGCGCGCGGTACAGCTCCTGAGCAAACGGAACGACGGATTGCGCTATCTGGTCGCGGTACACGCGGGCGTCGTTTAAGTCCCAATCGGTCCTGCCCATTCTCGCGTAAGCTACGGGAATAAAGTTATCAAAGCCGAGCTTTTTGCCTATGCGCGTGCGTACCTTTACTAGCCTGTCATAAATTTCATCAAGCTTATCCTGGTGGTCTGCGAGCCAGCCCCATAAAGCGTCGTTCGCCTTATGGCGCGTTTCGCGGTCCTTTGACTCATTGAACGGGCCCAAGCCCGCTAAATTGTATGTGCCGCCGTTAAACTTCACCTGCGCCGAAGCTATAAGGGATTCATATTCTGTCGACAGCTTGTTTTCTTCAACTAAGTCCTCAACTATTTCGGGCTTGAATGTCTTAAGCGAAATCTCTAACTTTTTAAGCATATTCTGTCCGAACTTGTTTTCATAGTCCTTTTTGTATTTGCCTTCTACAACGGCGCGCGCGGCCGCAGTGGAAACTGCGTTAAGCGCCGGCGCCTTTTCGTTTAAAACATCCTCTTCCTTTTTGTAGAAAGCGTCGTTTGTGTTTATAGAGGCGCGAACGTAGCAAAGGCTTGCCATTGTGTCTATGTAGCTTTCCATTTTGTCAAGCTCCATATAGTTTTTCAGGCTTTCTTCAAAGCTTTCGGCATTTTTAACGTTTTCCGCCATCTTCAAGCCTTTTTGCAAAAGCTCGTCATATTTAGGGCGCTCATACTTCATGTCTTTAAATTTTGTCATATAAATATTCCTTTCTTAAAAAAACAATCTTTTTTTGATTTCTTCCTTTAAATTATCCTTTTTTTCAAGCAGCAGAAACAGGCAGGATAAGGCCAGCAGCGGTAACAGCGCGTACAAGGACCAATTAAGACGCACAGCGTCAAATGCATAAAGGTCGCAAATTAAATCTATTGCCATGAGAAATATGCCTGTAACGGCGGCGACGGCGGCGGCGCGCACGAGAGGCTGCCATTCAAGGCGCCTTATTGCTAACACGATAAGCAGCACGTACAAAAAGCCTGCGAGCGTTACGGGGAGAGCTATATCTGAAAACCAGCCCATGCCTTCATTCATCTTGGCTATAATCAAAAGATAGCCTATAAGGCAGAGCATATCTATTGCAACGTAGGGATAGGGCCTTTTAAAACGGTAAAAAACGGGCACAAGCAGCCAGCAGTAAAGACAAACAAGCGCTCCTATTACGTAAAGAGACCAGTTTATAGTGCCGCTGCTTATAAGGTTTGCAATCAGCACAATTCCTGCCGGAACAGACATAAGCAGCATGGAAAGGTGCCTTGCGTATTTAATATCTATTTTGCGGTATATTTCGTCTATCCTGTCAGGGTAAGGGTAGTGCGTTATTTTTTCATCCTGACTATCTGGTATTATAACGGGCGTTCCGCAAAGGGGACAGGTTTTTTCATTTGTTTCTACGCCGCATTTTACACAATAAGGCATTATTCCCTCCTGTTGCTCTCTACTTTAACATGAATTCCGGATTTTACCAAGCTTGTAAAAAAGCTGCGCTGTATATCCGTTTCTAATATGGTGCTTGAAAAACTGCACGTTGTTAAGCCGCCTGTGCTTATGGTTCCTAAGGACATGGCGTTGTAGCGCGCGGGGCCCAATATAAAATCTATGCGTTTAACATGCTGCTGTAAAGCGTAAGGCAAAACTATATTTCCAAGGTTTGACAGAGACGTTGAAAAAAAGCGCTCTCCAAAAAGATTGTACATAATTTTTAAAAAAGGCGTTTTAATAAACAAAGGGACTACGCGCAGGAAACGGTTCTGCTCTGCCTGCACATTGGAGGACATTCTCGCGTTTACCATAGGCTCCATGCTTTCTATTTCTGCTGTATGCAAAAGCACGCGTATAATATCTTCCAAATTGAATTCGCCGTAGCTTGCGTTGACGCCGGCGTTGTAATAGCTTGAAAAATTGCGAAGCGTTTTCAATGGATAATATTTGCGCAGGTTTTGAGGTATGGATATTTTAATAGGAAGCTTCTTTTTAGCTTTATTGGCATAGATTTTTTGATGCGAAAGTATTGCCGTGATAAGAAGCGCGCTTAAAAAAACGTTTATGCTGCATCCGTAATCGTGCGCCTTTTGCTTAAGCTCCTGCGTATCAATAATACCGGTTATCAAGGACAGATGCCCCGGGAAAAGCGGCGTGCCGCTTATGGAGTAGGCCTTTTCTTCGCTCCTGCTTCTTGCGCCCTGCCTTGCGTACACTGAAAAGCTGTCTTCCCATTCTTCTTTTAGAGGCTTGCTTTTTATGTCTAGCACAAACCCTTCGGGCTTAACATTTATGCCGCTTGATAAGCGCAGATATTCCGCTGCGAGCGTGGCGAGAAAGTGCATTGCTCCTGTACCGTCCGTAAGCGAGTGAAAAACTTCAAGCGCAATTCTATTTTCGTAGTAGCGTATGCGGAACAGGGAGCGCCCTTCGCTTTTCCTAAGCATTCTGCTGCATGGGTTTAAAACGTCGCGCTGCACGGAAGGTATATTGTTATTGCTGTCAAGATAATACCAGAAGAAGCCTCTTTTAAGCCTGTAATTGAAAAACGGCACTCGCGCTATGGTATTGTTAAGCGCTTCCTGAAGGATTGAAGGATCTATTTTTTTATCCAGCGTAATGGACAGCCTGAACACAGCCGTCCAAAAGCGCGTTTTGGCGGCGGGATATATCTTTGCTGCGTTATCCAGCCTCAGCCATTCAGGCGGCGAGTTCTTTTTAGCCAATTATATGCTCCGTGAAAAATAGTTTTATTATGTCCATTGCTTTCTTGCTTTCAGGCAGACCATACAAAACATAAGCGTGCCACATACCTTCCTCTATGTAAAGCTTGCTGTTTACGTTTGAGTTTAAAAGCTTATCGTTAAGGCGTACGCTGTCTTTTAAAAGCAGCTCGTCTTTTCCTGCGAACAAAAGGGTGTCGGGTAAACCGGATAAATCTCCGTATACAGGGGAAATAAGCGGGTTTAAAAGGCTTTCTTTTCCCGCGTAGCTTTTTGCTGAAAAAAGCAGGCCTTCCTTGTTTAGCATCGTATCCTTTTCAACGTCTTCCTGCGTTGTTTTTTCCATAGTTAAATCGACCCATGGGGATATGGCTATTGCGCACTTTGGCAGCGGTATATCAAGCTGCTTAAGCTTCTGCATAAGGGCAAAGCACAGGCCGCCCCCTGCGGACTCGCCGCCCAAAGCTATTTTGTCTGCGGGATATTTTTTAAGCGCTTCTTTATAGGCGCTTACGGCGTCGTCAAGAGCTGAAGGAAACGGGTTTTCCGGCGCTAGACGGTAGTCTACGCATAAAACAGGGCTTAAAATAGCGTCGGCCAGGGCGCCGCCAAAGCCTTTGGAATAGTTTTCTCCGCCGGCCGTGTACGACCCTCCGTGAAGATAAACAAAACAGCCGTCTGTGCTTTTTTCTTCAGGTATTGCCCAGCACGAACGTACGTAAGGCAAATCCAAAAAATCAACCCTGTTTGAAACGGAGCGCTTCTGCAGCCTGCCGAGAGCTTCCTGCAGTTTGCGCATCTTTTTTATATCAAGCGCGTTTAACAGTGGATTGAGCAGCTCTATTTGAGAGCGGAGCAGGTTTGCTGACAATGACGGCATAAATTTTACCTCCGGATTCTATGCGGAAATTGTATCACCATAACGGATGAAGCGCAACGGCTGTGAGGCTTTGCCTGTTGCATTGAACACAAATAAAATTTATAATGCTTATGGAAAAAGCTTTTGTAAAATATTAAAACAGCAAAACGGCTTAGAGAGGGGAAAACAATGGAAGATAAAGATTACAAAGACAATGAAAACAAAGATGAGGAACAGAACGACTTTGAAGAACAGGTAAATGAAGTCGGGGATACCATTAAGCGCGCGACAATGGTGGCGATAGGCGGCGTAGCTAATGCGGCGGAAGCCATAGCTAAGAGCGTGCAGAACGTCGCAACCAAAGAAAATCTGGAAAAGCTTGCCCAAAAAGGCGAGCAGGCCGTAAAGCAGGTAAAGGACTTTTCAGAATCAACGGCAAAGCAGGTAAAGGACTTTTCAGAATCAACGGCAAAACAGGTAAAGGACTTCAGCTCTGAAACCATGAACAAGATGAAGAAAGCTAAGGAGGAAAATGAAGAAAACGAAGAAATATTTGACGTAGATATAGAAAGCATAGAAGACGATATAATAGCTTCCCTCAAAAAGGCGGAGGATCTTATAGACAGGTATTTAAATAAGGATAAATCCGATGAAAAGGTAAAAATTGTAAGAGAGCTCCTTAAGCAAAAAGAGGAAATAAACAATATAAAAAACAAGATGAGCGTAATAATAGAAGAAGAAAAAGAACGCATTAAAAGAGAAAAGGAAGAGCTTGGGTTAGATAACGACGAGCATAAGGAGGATTAATTGACATGTTGGAAACAGGTATTAAAGCGCCGGACTTTACACTGCCGGATCAAAACGGAACTATGCACAGCCTTAAAGACTATTTGGGCAAGAAGGTAATACTTTACTTTTATCCTAAAGACAATACGTCGGGATGCACTAAGCAGGCTTTAGGATTTGCGGAGCTTTACCCGCAGATTAAAGAAAAAAACGCCGTCGTGTTAGGCGTAAGCAAGGACAGCGTGGAGTCGCACAAAAAATTCGAGCAGAAGAACAATCTGCCCTTTACTTTGCTTTCGGATAAGGAATTAAACGTAATAAAGGCTTACGACGTATGGAAAGAGAAAAAGATGTACGGCAAAACCCACATGGGAATTGTGCGAAGCGCCTATCTTATAGATGAAAACGGCATATTGACAGAAGCTTTTTCTCCTGTTAAGGCTGCGGACAACCCTAAGCAAATGCTCGACCTGCTTTAAAAAGCGCAATTGTGAAAAAATAACAGGCGTCTGCATTTTAGCATGTTTTCTTTTGAATGCTTTTAATGCCGCGGCGTTTCAAAGCGTTGAAAACTATAAGTCAATAGAAGATGTTTTAGGAAAAGCAAATCAAAACCACCGGCTGATCCGGTGGTTTTAATTATTTAACGATAAATATATTCATGGAATGCTAAGAACAATTATATTTAGAAAAATGTATAGATTTGCACAAAAATACTGTTCCAGCAATAAAATGCTCGCGAAATTTAAAATAAAATACTACAAAACTAAACGTAGGTACAAAAAGCGGCTGTCTTTTTCGTCTATATAATTGAAGGGACAAAAACAATAATTATTTCGGATGGTCAAAAAAGGTGGAAGCGCATGAGCAGCTCCGTTGATGAAAGTTTCGAAAGGGAAAAATTATTTACACGCTGGATTACGGAGTATGGAGAAGAGGTTCAGCGCTTGTGTATAATGTATATTAAAAATCTGGCCGACGCGCAGGACGCGGCGCAGGATAACTTTCTCAAGGCGTGGAAAAACATGGATCAATACGCCGGGCGAAGCGGCTCGAGCGAAAAAACGTGGCTTATGCGCATTGCTGTAAACGTATGCCATGATTACTACCGCTCAAGGTGGTTCAGGAATACAGATTTAACGCTTGCTCTGGAAGATCTTCCTGAACGATATATAACGGCAGAAGAAAAGGATATAACGCTTACGTTGGAAGTTATGCGCTTGCGCGAGCCGCTAAAACAAGTAATTTTGTTGTATTACTACGAAAATATGACTCTTCAAGAAGTCGCGGATGCTTTAGGCTTATCAATATCATGGGTTCGCAAACGGCTTAATAAGGCTAAAAAACAATTAAAATTAACGCTTACGGGAGATTAGGATAATGAATGATATTAAACGCGATAGACAATACGCTGTCATATCTGCCTGTAAATAAGCTGGACGCCGGCGCTTTGCTGAATAAAGCGAAAGGAGGGCAAAAGGCAAAAAAAGGCTGTCTTTTGCTTTTGTTTTAGCAATAGTGTTGTTGCTTATTATATCCGTAGCGGTCGCGGCAGTTATTCTTACAGGAAAACAGTTTGCTAAAAATGAACTTTTGCCAAAAGCGTCAAACAGCGATTACGCCGTATGTTCAGAAGCAGAATTGAATGAAATAAAAGACATTGCGGAAAAGAACGGTATAACAATTACTAAGGAAATACAGCGGTATCTGCATTCAACTGATCAGGTTTATAAAGAGGATCTAATACGCGCGTTCTGGCAAATGGATTTTGGCAGATACATTGGCGCATTGCCTGTTGCCGAACAGGCCGCTTATGAAAACCTGATGGTTAAAATAGGACTGATTCCTGTTCGGACAAGGGTAACGCCATCGGGCGATGAAATATCTGAGGAACAGGCGCTGCAAATTATGCAGCAATATGCAAAAAGTTCGTGGAACATTAATACATCTGCTGCCTGGCTTTCTAAATATGAACGATTTCTTGAATATAGACAAATGACGGATGAAAATGGAGATTTTTTGCCAAGGCGCCGGTACGCTCATTTTGAAACGAATAACCTTAAGGACGATTCATATGATTTTGTTCTGGATTCCAATGACGAAATAATGGAAGCGCGTCAAAGCCCCGGCGTTCATAGCTCTGGTGATTTAAGAAGCCTTGAAGCTATATTTGACTATTATCAGCGCCAATACGGCTGGCATTACGAATATTCGCAGGCTGTTTGGGAACAGCTGGTTGAAGATTTGCGCGCTTGCAATGAGAAGTACGGGAAAAAATCCAACGTAAGCGTACAGATGACAAAACAAAAATATGGCCGTCCTTCAGAGGACGATATTAGTGAAAAAACAGCCGTAGAAAAGGTATATCATTCCGCTGCGAATGAAAAAAAGACGCCCGCCGTTCAACTAAAGTTAAAATACAATGCAAACGCTTTATATCTCATAGGGAAAACGGGAAGCTTCTGGAAAGTATCCCTTGCAGATACCAATCCCGGTAACGGGAGATCCTATGATTTGATGTCTGTGGAAATAAATGCCGCGACGGGGGAAGTTGAAAATGTTTGGCATTTCGAGCCGGAAAAAATAAGTGGTATGAGGCGTATTTCTTGTTAGAAACCGTATCGGACTATTCCGACTTGCCCAAGCAAGGCTGAAGCTATGGCGGAAATTTGCTGAACTAAAAACTTTAACTTTATATATTACAGTATATAAAGCAAAATTTGCGCTGATATTTCCTCCTGGAAGTTTTTTACTTTCAAAGGGAAATTATTTGCAGTTTAATATTGTGCGCGGTGCGGGGAAAGAATTTTTATGACTGATGATATTCTATGAACCAAGAAAATAATTATTGAAACGGATTCAAAAAGGCAATAAAAATACATTTTTAATATTGATAGCTTCGATAAAAAAACATAAAATCAATTTCAGGAAGGTGGTGCATTTATGAATCAATATATTAAGCGTGTGCTTGATACGCTTGAACAAAAGAACGCCCACGAAACAGAATTTTTGCAAGCGGCGGAAGAAATATTAACTTCTTTGGATAAAGTAATAGCTATGCATCCTGAATACGAACGGCAGTCGCTTCTTGAGCGCTTTGTTGAGCCTGAAAGGGTAATACAGTTTAGAGTTCCATGGGTCGACGACAGCGGAAAAATAAACGTAAACCGCGCATTCCGCGTGCAGTTTAACAGCGCGATAGGGCCTTACAAGGGCGGCATGCGCTTTAATCAGAACGTTAATTTAAGCACGCTTAAATTTTTGGCCATGGAGCAGACGCTTAAAAACGCGCTTACCGGCATAGCCATGGGCGGCGGCAAGGGCGGAGCGGACTTTGACCCTCACGGCAAATCGGACGGCGAAGTTATGCGCTTCTGTCAGAGCCTTATGACGGAGCTTTACCGCCACATAGGCGCGAACACAGACGTGCCGGCAGGAGATATGGGCGTGGGAGCGCGCGAAATAGGCTTTTTATTCGGACAATATAAGCGCATAATGGGAGAATATTCAGGAACGCTTACCGGAAAAGGCCTGAGCTATGGAGGCTGCGCGGGCAGGACTGAGGCTACGGGCTATGGCTTGTGCTACTTTACGGAGTCTATGCTCAACAGCGATGGCGACAGCCTGAAAAATAAAAAAGTAATCATTTCAGGCAGCGGAAACGTCGCCCTGTACGCTGCAAAAAAGGCTACGGAATTAGGCGCAAAGCCTGTTGCAATGAGCGACTCAAATGGTTTTATAGTCGATGAAAACGGCGTAGATATAGACCTTATGATAGAAATAAAGGAAAAGAAAAGAGAAAGGATAAGCGCTTACGCTGAAGAAAAGGGAGTTCCTTACTATAAGGGCTCGCAGGGAATATGGGAAATCGCTTGCGACGTAGCGCTTCCGTGCGCCACGCAGAACGAGCTGCCATTAAAAGGCGCCGAAGCCTTAGTTAAAAACGGCGTAAAAGCGGTGGCGGAAGGAGCGAACATGCCTTCAACCAAGGAAGCCGTGCAGTGCTTTAAGCAGAACAACGTTCTGTTTGCCCCCGCAAAGGCGGCCAACGCCGGAGGCGTATCCGTAAGCGGGCTTGAAATGGGGCAAAACTCCCAGTTCATAGCGTTCACTAAAAAAGAAGTTGACGAGCGGCTGCACAGCATAATGGAAAATATATTCGCGTCCGTGTCGCAGGCTGCAAAAATTTACGGCAGCAGCCCGACGGACTACGTTTCAGGCGCGAACGCCGCGGGCTTTATTAAAGTAGCCGACGCCATGATGTCTCAGGGCTGCGTGTGATCTAAATTAAAGAAGACAAACATTAAAAAACGAAACGCCTTTGTGTTAAGGCGTTTTCATTTTTAAACAATTTAATACTTAATTTAGCTTAACATAGTTTTAACGGATATTTTTCTGCGCTGTATGTACATTGCTGAGTCGTCGAAGAGCCCGTTATAAAGACTTTGCAAAAACAAAAAATTTAAGATTTCGTATATAAATTTTCTTGAATTTTAACCCTTTACCGCGCCTGCGGTAAGGCCTTTTACAAACTGCTTGCTCATAAGCAGATAGAGTATCAGCACAGGAAGCGCTGAAAGCGTAAGCAGCGCGAACACCTTTGTCCACTGGGTAGTGTACTGCCCCTGGAGGTCGGTTACCGCAAGCAGTATGGTTTGCTGGCCTTCCGCGCGCCCTATAAATATAAGCGGGAACCATAAATCGTTCCAGATAGGGACGAGGTTGTATATTGCGACCGTCGCTAAAGAGGGCTTTATAAGAGGAAGCACTATCGTAGCGTAAATGCGCATTCTTGCCGCGCCGTCCATATATGCGGCTTCGTACAAATCTATAGGAAGGCTGCGTATAAATTCTGTGAGTACGAATATCGCTATTGGAAGCCCCATAGCTATGTATACAGGGAAAAGGCTTGGAAGCCTACCTATAAGCCCCAGGGACTTCATTACTTCAAGCAGACGTATGCTGGCTATCTTTATAGGCAGCATCATACCTATTATAAAAATAAAATATATTGCGTTGGAGAGCTTACTTTTAGTCCAGTGCGCGAGCGCGAACGACGCGAGAGATCCAAGAAAAAGTATGCTGAAAAGCGAAACAAGCACGACTACTATTGAATTTCTAAAATAGACAACAAAATTGCCGTCCGCCATAACGCTTTGGTAATTTTCAAGCGTAAAGGTCTTGGGAAGACTGAAAAGATTGTCAAAAAGCTCGCGCGTTGTTTTAAAAGAGTTGATAATTAAAAGAAACACGGGTACAAAAACTATAACGCACCATATAATCATAAGTATGTGTGAAGGTATGTGCATATTCATAATTTTCATGCTTTTATTTTTATGCTTTCCCATAACTTACTCCTTTGTGCGTGTAGCGTGCAGGGTTGGTATTACGCCTATAAGCAGCATAATAAATATAGATGTGGATATGGCGGCGCCTAAGCCCGGCTCAGGCGGCGTAACGTTTACGCCTACAACGCCTATGCGGTAAAACAGCGTTCCTATAATATCCGTCGCGTAGTTTGGAGGCCCTGTCGGCCCTTCCATGGCATAAATAATATCGAATGCATTAAAGTTATTTACAAATGTAAGTATGGTTATCATGCCTACAACAGGCAGAACGAGAGGGTATTTTATGTGCCAGAACGTCTGCCATGAGTTGCACCCCTCTATTTCCGCGGCTTCCAGAACATCTTCGGATACGTTTTGCAGCGCCGCGTAAAACATCATTGTAGGTATGCCTACCCACTGCCAAACGGATACAAGCGCCACTATTGGAAGCGCTGTATTTTCATCGCCTAACCAGTGATGCACAAGAAAGTCTAACCCCATGCTTTTAAACGCCGGGCCGGATAGAACAGGGCTTAATATCAGCCTGAACAGATAGCCTGTTACCATTACGGCTATGGTGCATGGCAAAAAGACGACCGTCTGGTAAAAACGGCTGCCTTTCATGGTGCGGTTCGTAAGTATTACGGCGAACAGCATGCCCAACACATTTTGAAACACCATATGAAAAGCAAAAAATATCCATGTGTTTTTAAAAGCGTTCCAGAATCTTTCGGAATGGGTGGGATTGGTAAACAGGTTTACATAGTTTTCTACGCCCACGAATACCCTTGGGCGAACGTTCGAATTATAAAAGCTTAAGCGTATGGAATCTATCATAGGGTATGCCATAAATATTATATAAACGGCAAGCGCCGGCAATATATACCAGATCCAATAGCTTCCGCCGGGGTTAAGTTTCTTCAATTTTTTAGGCTTAGTTGCATTGTTCACGGCTTAACCTCCTAAAAAAGCCGGAAGCCCCAGGGCCTCCGGCTGAGAAATTGTGTTACTTGCTAAGGACCTTTTCCTGCTCTGCTGCCAGAAAGTCTGCCGCTTCCTGAGGCGTGGTGGTGCCGTTCGCTATTGCGTTAAGCTGGTCTACAAGCGGTGTGTAAAGCTCGAAAAGCTTGTTCCACATAAAGCGGGAATCGCGTACTTTATCGTCGCTCAAAGCTTTCAAGGCGGCGGTCTTTTCATCCGCGAGTTTAACTTCAGCGTTTATCATGGGGAAATATCCCTTGGGCAAATAGTCTGTAACTATTTGCGCGCCTTCAGGGCTTGCGAGCCATGCCAAGAACGCTTTTACTTCTTCAGGATGCTTGGTGGCCTTGTTGCCTGTTATACCCATGTCGGAGTGATGGCATATTGCGGGCTCGTTTCCTTCAGGAGCAGGTATCGCGAAAGCGCCCCAGTTGAATTCCGGGAAATCCTTATCCCACGCGCCGGAACGCCAGGAGCCGTCTATAAACATAGCCGCTCTGCCAAGCGCCAGAAGCATGGGGCCGTCTGCGTTTGCAACGGATTGGAAGCCGTCCGGGAAGTATTTGGTAAGTTTTTCAAAATCTTTAAACGCTGCAAGGAAGCGCTCGTCGTTTAATTTAAGCTCGCCTTTTTCGTATTTTTCACGGTTTTCAAACCCGCCGATATAGTTTGGAACCATGCCGCAGAATACGCATTCGAGTATATCCCAGTTTTCCGCAAGACCGTTTGCAAGCGGAGTTACTCCGTTTGACTTAAGAGTTTCGCATATTTCAAGGAATTCTTCAAATGTCTTAGGCGCTTCAAGCTCATACTTTGCAAATACGTCCTTGTCGTAATATACGACATGGTTTACTGCTGCAAAGGGTACGGCAAATACCTTGCCGTCTTCAGCCGTCCAAGCGTGGCGCGCTACATCGTCAAAGTTATCCATAACGCCGGGAATGTCGGTAACGTCCATGGCGTAGCCGTCTTCATAAAGTTGGCGACCTACGGTGTAGGACCTTGCATAGAAGAGATCAGGGCCTGTGCCCGCTTCAAGCTGCAGACGTAGATTAGCGTTGTATTCCGTGTTGCGCGTCGGCTCAAAGCGAATGCTAACGCCGCTCATTTCCTTGTACTTGTCAAGCAGCGCCTGTACCTGTTCGGTATCTTCGTTGCGCCAGGAACCCATGGTAAGTACGCTTTCTTCTGCAAAAACGGCTGGAAGCAAAGCTAAAAGCATACTTGCAAGCAATAAAACTGCAATAGATTTTTTCATATTGTTTTTTCCTCCTGTTATTTTTTATCTAAATCAATAATAACATAAATACAATAAAAAAACAAGCAAAAAACCTCTATTAACTATCAAAAACGACCGTATTTCGACCATAAAGCGAATTAAATGCGTGCTTATATGTTTAGTATTATAAATACGAGCATATAAAAATGCGGCCTGTAAAAGCCGCATTTTTAAAAATTAAGGTCAGCAAAAAATAATTACAGATAATTGTTTAGTATAAGCTTTGATTAACAAAAACAAATTTACAACAGGCTTAATAAATTTTTATACTGAACCTGATATGCGCCGCCATTAAATTAAACGGACAGCTATGCTTGAACTTACGCTTCTTTTTACAGCGCAACGGGCTGGCCGTCGGGCGTTGAAGGCGCGTAGACTCTTGTAAGCTTGTCCTTATCGAGAGCGTAGAGAGCGTTCTTGTCGTCGCCGTAAAGCTTAAGCTCGCGTATAAGATCCAATGTGTTTTCTTCTTCCTCGCCCTGTTCTTCAACGAACCAGTCGAGAAGCTTCATTGTGCGGAAATCCTTTTCTTCCTGCGCTACGTCGTATATTTTATGTATGCAGCTTGTAATGTGCTGCTCGTGCTTTAAGCCTTCTTCTGCTACGTTAAGCAGGCCTTTCAGCTCGATTTCCGGCTTCTTAATGGCTTCAAGCTCAGGCTTTATGCCGTTTTGATGCATATAGTTGTAAATCGTCATGGCGTGGTCCATTTCTTCCTGAACCTGTATGTTGTACCAGTGCGCGTAGCCGGCATAACCCAAATCCGTAAGATAGTTAGCAAATTCAAGGTACAGATAAGCGGAATAAAGCTCCTCGTTTATCTGATCGTTCAACAATTTAATCGTTTTTTCTTTAGACATAGTAATCTCCTTTCGACTAAAGCTTATATATATAATATACCACAAACACACGCAAATAAACAGAAATTCTCTATTTTTTAACCGTTTTTTGCTGACTACCACGGGCATATTATAAAAGAACCTTATGAAAGACGCTGAAAGTTTATTTAAAATATTTTATTGCTTAATAATTCTATACCGCAGCATATTTTTACAAATCTTAATACAATAATATTGACCGCATCAGGAAAAAACTTTAATATAAATATGGATTAACTGACATGCGGAGGAGACTGCTATGAAAAAAAGAATTTTTGCGCTTGCTGTTGTCGTGTTGACAATTTCATGCCTTGCTATGAATGCCGAAAGCCCGTTTTTAGTGGACAGGATAAACGCGCCGGTAATACATTATCCTTCAAAAACCGCTGTTATATATGAAAACAGCGTGGTTTCAGACGCTTCGCCCGTTAAGCAGAACGATGAAATGCTTCAGGTGGATTTTATAAATATAGGCACAGGAGACGCCGTGTTTATACGATGCGGAGGGGAAAACATGCTTATAGACGGCGGAGTTAAGAGCAAGGCAAACAACTTAAGGGAATTTTTCGAAGCAAATAAAATAGAAAATTTTCACTACTTTTTTTGCTCCCATGCTCATGACGACCATATACAGGCGCAGATAGCGCTGATAAATTCAGGAACTGTTCCCGGGGAATATATGTCTCCTCTGTCTGAAAATTATAAAAACGACGAGCACCAAAGGCTTATTGCATCTATAAAAGGCAAAATACCTTATACGCAGATAAGCAGCGGAACCGTCGTAAAGTTAGGAAATGCGGAGCTTACGTTTTTTAAGGATGACAGAAAGGACGGAGCGGCAGGCGTCAACGCGCATTCTATGATGACAAACGTGCGTTTTGGCAAATGCAGTCTGCTGCTTACAGCTGACGTTACAGGAGAAAACATAGCGTATCTATGTCAAAAATACCCTGAACTTGTTGACGTGGACATATTAAAATCGCCGCATCATGGCATTAACAGGCTTAGAGGCGAAGTATTTAAAGCGATTCAGCCTGAAACGGTTGTTATAACGGCTACGAGGAAGGGCGGCAATAATCTGGCGGAACAGCTTAAAAGAAAGAAAATAACGCATTATTTTACTTCTTCAGGCACCGTTCATATTGAAAGCGACGGGGAACAGTGGTACGTTAAGCAGACAAAAAACAAATAAGATATTATCAAAAGTTTTTTAGCAGATATTTATACCGGAAAATTATATAGACTTTATTTAAACAAAGAATAAGTTAATAAATATCAATCAGTTATACTTTATCCAATATGTCAGTAATAAAAACTTATTGCCTTATATTAACGAAAAGTAACTGAACATACATTCTGAAAAGTATTTTGAATTTTGCGGCGTGAGAGATACTTAAAGATGCGTTTACGTACCATTAAAAATAGACGCAACGATAGCTTAGGACTGGAGGTGTGCCACAGTGGCGGATTTGAAGCGGATATATGACTTTGCCGTTAAATGGCGCGATAAGTTTCGTAACTGGAACATTGACTATACGGAACTGGTTGATCACTTCATGGCCGATGATTGTGCTGCTCTTGGTTTTGATATGGACTGCGGCCAAGTTTTTTCAGATAAATACGGTCAAGCAATAAGCGATTATAGGGCGTTGTGCAGCATTATTAATGACGTTAATGATATTAATTTGCTTGGGTCTGCCGTTTACTTGCGGTGCAAGTATTTTAATCAGCTGTCATATGACGGCGCGGTGATTTTGGAACCGCAGAATCGAGCGTGGTTTATATTGGCGCTTAGTCGTTTGGCGCTGCTTTCAGGAAAAAATACTTCCATATTTAAAGGAACGTTGAAAAGGATGCGCATTGTGTCCAATAATATACATTATGGTTCTATGCCCGAACCGGGCGAAGAAATGGAACAGCGTATTACTATCAATGATGAAGGAGAGGTATGGTTTTCAGGTTATAATTTCGTAAATAAAGAAGAAAAATATGAAAAAGCACGAACTAAAAATTTCAAGATAGCAAAAGTATCAGCAGATAAATTGTTGAACGCAATTGCTGCATACTTTGCAAATGAATACGTTGAGACTTTTGAAACAGATGTAAGCTTTTGGACTATGGAACTAACAAATACCGAAGGGACTACCTATAAATTCCATGGTTCATTGTGCGCAGATTTATATTATGAGGGTATGGATTTATCAAACCTTGTGCGCGATATCGTTGGTATGGACGATTTATATGTTTTTAATGGCAATTGCAAAACAGACGTAATAAACCGAATTACATTAGATTATCATAGATTGACAAAAATCAAGATGAATGAAATACTGGATTATAATACATTGGAATATGTGAAATGGGATTATACCGAACATCTTATTATAGATGGAGAAGCAGAAACTATAGAACTAATTCAGAATGTTGGAACGGGTTGTAAGATTTCACATAAGTATGAAATCGAGGACGGAATAAAAAGTCTGCTTGAAAATTTCGATGCAGAGGATTTGTTTTCGCATACAGAGGGCAATCCCGACGATGTGGTTGAAAATCCAAATGAAATAAAGGATTATAAAATCACTATTAAATATAAAAAGAATTCGAAACGCATTATTGAGGGCAGCTTCGACAAAAAAGGATTGCCGGACGACTTTTCTGATTTTGCAGAAACAGTATTTGATTTTATTAGCTTTTATGGTACAGGCGAAATGTTTGATTCATCGGTATATGGAAAAGTGAAACGCCGTAAATCAGAACACATTTTTTGCAGCGTTATTTTTAATTCGGGATACAAGAGATATTATTATATGACGGATGACGACAGCGTTGAGGTTGGCGATCTTGTTATTGTTCCGGCGGGTAAAAATAACCACGAAGTGGTAGCGGAAGTAGTGAACATAGAATATTTCACTGATGAGAATTTTCCTCTTCCTATTGAAAAAACAAAGCGAATCATCAGGAAATGTACAGATGAAGATTTTGACCGTCCAGACTAATTAAATTATATAGTACGCTAACATTGAATTAAAACGGCTCGCATGTCTTATATTAATGATAATCAGGTAAAAGAGCTTTACTGTAACATTCTTAATAATATAAATTTTGGCGCATTTACAGCATACGCTTTAACGGGCGCACGAAACGGAAGTTAATATGCCTGAAAAAACTGAAGAAAGCTATATCGCGTTAACGACGTACTTTTATTGTCAATAGTATAACAGCGCATGTCTGGTTAACGAAGTAAAAGCGGATGCAGAAGCAGGCAAAGAATTTGACTTAAGCGTAAGCGTTGCTGTATTTTACAGCAACGCTTACGGCACAAAAGGGCTTTTATAATGCGCGCGTAATAAGTGCTTTAGAAAAAATGTTTTAATAGATATTTATAAATATTTATACGTATATGGCGCTTGTGCAAAAGAATAACGATATGCCGCGATGTGGAATTTTTTTAACAACAGCAGAGTATATTTTCTACATCAGCTGCTTAAATTATTCTGCTTTTTCTGTAAAATAAATATTTATCACTGTAACTTAAAACTTTTTGTGCTATAATAAACGTATAAAATGCATGGAAGGAATGATACGATCTTTACAGGATTCACAGATGAAACGATCGAGTTCATGTTAAACATACGCTTTAACAACAACAGAGAGTTTATGCACAGCCACAAAGATGAATACATACAAAAACTCAGGACGCCTTTTTATAAGCTTATAGACGCCGTCGCTCCTGCATTGCAGAAAATAGACCAAGGCATGGAAGTAAGACCTAAAAAGTGTCTGTCAAGAATATACAGGGACACCCGCTTCACCAAGGATAAATCGCCTTACAGGGATCACCACTGGGCGATGTTCAAAAGACAGAATATGCCTAAGGAATATGCGCCTGTTTTTTGGGTGGAAATGCGGGTGGAAAGCCTTAGCTGGGGGCTTGGCTTCTGGGGCCCTAACCGCCGCGCCATGGAGCTTATGAGAAAGCATATTTCAGAAAGGCCAGATGAATTTTTAAAATATAATAAAATAATAAGCAAAAACAGTTTTGCGTTGACGGGAGAAAAATACAAACGTTCAAAGGCGCCTGAAAATTCGAACAAAAATCTGCTTGACTGGTATAACGGCAAGGAGCTTTTGATATGCAAGCAGAATATCGACCCTGACTTAGCCTTTTCTCCGGAATTAGCGGATGTTTTGTCAAGGGATTATCTTGCTTTATCGCCTATATACAATATGATGTTGTCTTTCGCCACGTTGGCACAGGAGGGATAAATGTTTTCTAAATTAAAAAGCGGCACTGATGTGCGCGGCAGAGCTATGGGTGAAAGCCATGATATTACAAACGAAATAGCTTTTCGATTAGGGTTTGCTTTCATAAAATGGTTAGAGAAAAAGCAGAAAAACGCAAAAATTAAAATAGCTTTAGGGCGAGATTCAAGGCTGAGCGGACCGTCGCTTCTTAACGCCTGCGCTCAGGGCGCCGCTGCGGCGGGCGCTCAGGTGCTGGACTTCGGGCTTTGCACGACGCCCGCAATGTTTTATTCTCTCTCGTATAAACCTCTGAAATTAACAGCCAGCGTAATGGTTACGGCAAGCCATCACCCGTCGGACCGCAACGGTTTTAAGTTTTTTATTAAGCGAAGCGGCGTTACGTCAGGCGAATTAGACGAGATACTTGCTGAAGCTTCAACTTTGGAAAAGACAGACGTCAATATTAAAGAAAACATACAGATAAAGCGCTTTGATTATCTTTCCGTATATTCGGATTTTTTAAAGCGGCTTGTTAAAGATAAGCTTGAAACAGACATACTTAAGCCGTTGCTTGGGCTTCACGTCGTGGTGGACGCAAGCAACGGCGCCGGGGGTTTCTATGAAAAGGTGCTTCAGGATTTAGGCGCGTGGACTGAAGGCAGCATAAATTTAGAACCTGACGGAAGCTTCCCCGCTCATGCGCCAAACCCGGAAAATTCCAAGGCCATGCAGTGCATAAGCGAGGCTGTTTTAAACGTCGGCGCGGATCTTGGAGTAATATTTGACACGGACTGCGACAGAGTAGCCATTATAGACTATACCGGCAGGGAAATAAACAGAAACCGCCTTATAGCAATGGCCTCTGTTATAATACTTGATAAAACGCCTAACGCGACTATCGTAACGGATTCCGTTACGTCTTCAGGGCTTTCAAAGTTTATAGAGGAATGGGGCGGCATACACCACAGATACAAACGCGGGTACCGCAACGTTATAGAGGAAGCGATAAGGCTTAACGAATCCGGCATTGACGCGCCTTTGGCAATGGAAACAAGCGGCCACGCGGCTTTCAGGGACAACCATTTTGTAGACGACGGCATGTACCTGGCTACGATTTTAATCTGTGAAGCTATGAACCTTAAGCGTTCGGATCTAACGCTCGGGCATTTGCTTGACGGGCTTCAGGAGCCTGTTGAAAGCGTTGAAATACGCCTGCCCATTACAGAAGAAGATTTTAGAAACAAAGGCTTAGAAACTATAGAAAACGTTATGGAGTATGCCAATACCGACAACACGTGGCATATTGCGCCGGACAACAGGGAAGGCGTGCGCATAAGCTTTGACATCGACGGACAAATTAACAACGCGTGGTTTCTGCTGCGCCTGTCTGTGCACGACCCTGTGCTGCCGCTCAACGCGGAAAGCGATGTTGAAGGCGGCGTAAAGCAAATACTCAATAAACTTTACGATGTAATTAAACAAACCGAAGGAATAGATATAAAGCCTTTGCAAGAATATTTAGAAAAGGAGAATTAAAATGCAGGAACAAACCATAAACACTATACGCGCGCTGTCTGCGGAAATGGTGCAGAAAGCTAACAGCGGCCATCCGGGAGCGCCTATGGGCATGGCGCCGATAGCGCATGCGCTTTGGATAAAGCATGCAGTGCATGACCCGCATAACCCCACATGGGAAAACAGGGACAGGATAATATTATCTTCAGGCCACGCAAGCGCCATGCTTTACAGCGTGCTGCATATGTGCGGGTACCCCTATTCGCTGGACGACTTAAAGTCTTTCAGGCAGTTTGGCAGCATAACGCCGGGTCACCCCGAAAGAAACGTGGAACGCGGAGTAGAAATTACAACGGGACCGCTTGGGCAGGGCATAGCAAACGCTGTCGGCATGGCGATAGCTGAAACCATGCTCGCCGCAAAATTCAACCGTCCGGGGTTTGACGTTGTAAACCACAGAACGTACGCTCTTTGCGGCGACGGCTGTCTTATGGAAGGCATAAGCAGCGAAGCGTGCTCCCTTGCAGGCACGTTAAAGCTTTCCAAATTAACGGTTTTGTACGATTCAAACAACATTACAATAGAAGGGAATACAAGCCTTGCCTTTAAGGAAAACGTCGCAAAGCGCTTTGAAGCTTACGGCTGGGAAGTAATAAAGGTAGAGGACGGGAACGACAGCTCTCAGGTTTTGAAAGCGCTTGAGCAGGCGGACGGCAGCGCTAAGCCCACTATCATAATATGCCCGACTATCATAGGTTTTGGCTCTGAAAAGAAGCAGGGCACCGCGAGCGCCCACGGCGAGCCTTTAGGGGAAGAAGAGCTGCTTAACGTTAAAAGGCGCTTCGGACTGTCAGAGGAACCCTTCTATATAGATCAAAAGGTTTATGATTATGTAAATGAGCAGATGAGCCGCAACCACGCTCAATACGAGTCCTGGACTATGATGATGCAGAGCTACGCAAAAGAGCATCCGGACCTTTATAAGGAATGGGTACAGTGGAATAGTTCCAATATCAGCATAGAAGAGCTTGCTAAAGACGAAACGCTGTGGGAATTCCCTGAAAATCCTTCCGCAACAAGAGCGGATTCCGGCGCCATGATAAACCGCCTTGCAAAAATATTCCCTAATTTAATCGGCGGTTCGGCCGACCTGGCGCCTTCAAATAAGACAGCGATTAAAGACGGAAATTCATACAGCGCGGAAAACAGGTCGGGGCGCAACCTGCACTTTGGCATAAGGGAACACGCCATGGCTGCCATATGCAATGGAATTGCGGCGCACGGCGGCTTAAAAGTATTCTGCGCAACCTTCCTCGTGTTCAGCGATTACATGAAGGGGGCTATGCGTCTTTCAGCTCTTATGAAGCTGCCAGTAACCTATGTGCTTACGCACGATTCCATAGGCGTAGGCGAGGACGGCGAAACGCACCAGCCAGTAGAGCAGCTTTCCATGCTTAGAAGCATACCTCAAGTGCACGTCTTCCGCCCGGCGGATGGCAGGGAAACCGCGGCCGCATGGATATACGCAGTGGCTTCAGGCAAACCAA
Organism: uncultured Oscillospiraceae bacterium; assembly: GCA_964518875.1. Taxonomy (GTDB): domain Bacteria; phylum Bacillota; class Clostridia; order Christensenellales; family Aristaeellaceae; genus DTU024. The sequence goes on along the minus strand of CAZFHI010000002.1, from coordinate 68,995 downwards.
CCTGCCTCGCGCTTACAAGGCAGAGCGTTCCGAACGACTTGAATACAAACAACTACGCGTTCAAGGGCGGATATATAATTAAAAACGCGCAGGACCCGGATGTTGTTTTAATAGCTTCAGGAAGCGAGCTTCAGTGCATAGTTGAAGCGGAAAAGGCTTTAAGCGCTCAGGGCATAAAAACTAAAATAGTATCTATGCCTTGCATGGAGCTGTTTTTAGAGCAGCCTGAAGCTTACCGCGAAAGCGTGCTCCAGAAAAACATACCGGCTGTATCTATTGAAGCGGCCGCAACCATGCCGTGGTACCGCTTTGTAGGGCGCGACGGCATAGCCATAGGCATAGACCACTTCGGCGCTTCATCTCCTGCAGGCGCGCTGTTTAAAGAATACGGCATAACAGCTGAAAACGTAGCGGGAAAAGTACAGATGCTGCTAAAGTAAAACATAATAAACGAACGTGCATATCGCTTCGCAACAACAGTTTACTTTATTGAATAATAAAGGCAATAAATAACAGCTTAAGAGTTTTGCTGGTGTCGCTTAAAGCAACTGCGCAATTTTAATTAAAAATAAATACAGCGGCAGACTATAAAACAATTATGGGCGGCTTTTAAGCCGCCCTTTTTAGTTTTTATAAAAGTAATGCAAGTAATAAGCCGCGTATTGTAAAATCATCAAATCAGCTCTGTATTTCTTGCATTTGTACAGGGCATATGATATTTTATATTCATCAAGTGTTAAGGGGTTTTTAGATGTCTATTAACTGGTATCCGGGCCATATGGCGAAATCCAGGAGGATACTTTCAGAGCAGCTTAAGCGGGTAAACGCTGTTGTGGAATTATGCGACGCAAGAGCGCCCATCGCGAGTAGAAATCCTGACTTGACAGCTTTAACGCAGAATAAGCCGAGCGTGCTGGTTTTAAACAAGGCCGACCTTGCGGACGCCAGGGCTACCAAAAGGTGGCTAAACTATTATAAAGAAAACGGCATAAACGCTTTAGCCATAAAAGCGAACAACAAAGGCAGCGCGCAAAAAACAAAGCAATTTATAATGAACGCTCTGAAGGACAGCGTTTCGTTAAATAAAAGCAAAAATATAAAAAAGACTATGAGAGTAATGGTCGTGGGAGTGCCCAATGTTGGGAAAAGCACGTTTATAAACAGCTTAGGCGCTTCTTCCTTGACAGCTGAAAACAGGCCGGGCGTTACGCGAGCTCCTCAATGGGTTAAGCTCAGCGGCGATGTGCTTTTACTCGATACGCCAGGTCTTTTATGGCCTAAGCTGGACAGCGAGAGATTGTCTAGGCACCTGGCGTACATAGCTTCCATAAGCGATAAGGTTGTTGATCTGTACGATATCAGCATAAGCTTGCTTGACGAACTTATGGAGTTAGCTCCAAAGCAGGTGCTCAACCGCTATAAATTAGACGATGAAGCCTTGCGCGGCGAGGAGCTTTTGCAGGCTATATGCAAAAAGAGAGGCTTTTTGCTGCCGGGCGCTAACTACGATATAGACAGAGCTGTGAACACTGTAATAACCGAATTCAGGGACGGGCTTATAGCGAAGGTTACGCTTGAAAGGCCGGAGGAATTGGCGCTTGAAAATTAACAGAGAAGAAAGGCTTGAAAGCCTTTTAAAATTTGACGCGGGTTTTCATAAAAAAATGCTCGCGGGAATAGACGAAGCGGGAAGAGGACCGTTAGCGGGGCCCGTAACAGCCGCGTGCGTAATTATGCCTGAAAATTCAAAGCTTTTATATGTTGACGATTCAAAAGCGGTTTCAGAAAAACGCAGGGAGCAGGTATATGAAGAAATTATGCGAACCGCTGTATTCGTTAATGCGGTCAGCATACCGCCTGACGTAATAGACAGGATTAATATATTAAACGCCACAAGGCTCGCTATGCAGGAAGCTGCAAAGAGTTGCCCGGCGGAGCTTTTCCTTGTGGATTACGTTGATAATTTGAGCCTTCCTGAAGAAAGCGTTTCGTTGGTTAAAGGGGACGCGCGCTCTTACAGTGTTGCCGCTGCAAGCATAGTGGCAAAGGTTACAAGGGACAGGTATATGCGTGAAGCGGATAAAATTTACTCTGGATACGGATTTGCAAAAAACAAAGGCTACGGAACTAAGGAACACATACAGGCGATTAAAAACATAGGTCCGTGCCCTATCCACCGAAGAAGCTTTATAACTAAATTTTTATGAAAAAAGCATACAGCATAGGGCTTGAAGGAGAAGAAATAGCGTGCGCCTATATTGAGCAAATAGGTTATACTATACTGGCGCGCCGTTACCGGGCGGCAGGCGGAGAGGTGGATATTATCGCCAAAGACGGTAAAACCGTTTGCTTTATAGAGGTAAAGTACAGGCCTGAAGCAAGGCTTGGAGAAGCCGTTGAAAGCGTGGACGATAAAAAAAGAACGCTTGTGCGCAAGGCCGCCGGAGAATACATGCGTAAAAACAATATCAAAGCTAAAATGCGCTTTGATATTATAGAAATAACCAGAGCGGGTGTATGGCACCTGAAAGGTGGAAGATCATGAGCAAAAACAAGAAGCGTTTTATATGGATTATAGGCGTACTGCTTATTATAGCGCTGGTGTATGCGTTTGTTATAAGAAAAGACAGAGAAAACGTACAGTACAACGTGAACCTTATTAAAAACGGAACGTTTGAGCAGCTTAACGATTCCGGGCTTCCTGAAGGCTGGGAAACTGAAGCGTATATTCCTACGATAGGCGTTACTGAATATAAAACCGTTGAAGCTTCAGACGGATACGGCGCTCAGATAATAAATCATGAGCTTAACGACGCGAGGTTCCTGCAGCGCGTAAATGTTGCGCCAAATACAAACTATCGCTTCTGCGCGGACATACAGGCAAAAGCAGAAGGCGGAAAGGGCGCGAACATATCCCTGGAGGGGCTTTATGTTTTTTCTGAAAGCTTGTACGACGCAGAAGAATTTACCCGCGTTTGCATGTATGGAAGAACTGGGGCAAATCAAACGCAGATTACCGTTTTTGCGCGCCTTGGAGGTTACAGCGGAGAAAGCGTCGGCGCTGCCGTATTTGATAATGTAGCGCTTGAAGCCGTAGAAGAAGTGCCGGAAGACGCCATGCTTATGTCCTGGGAAATACCTGAATCAACGGACGACGCGCCTGAGACGCCGGGAAACCCCGCCTGGCCATGGCTTTTAGCCGTCGCGCTTCTTTATTGCGTTTTATGCGTCAGAACAGTTAAATATGTTCATAAAAACGCGCTTAAGCAAAGCGCGCAAGGGTACAAAATATGGCTGTTAATATTGACGGCGCTTGCCGCGCGAATTTTAGCGGCGGTATTTATAAGCGGCTACTCAGTCGACATAAACTGCTTTACAGGCTGGGCAAATCAGATGGCGCAGGCAGGTCCCGCAGATTTTTACCATTCAGGCATATACGCAGACTATCCTCCGGGATATATGCTTATATTGTGGCCCATAGGCGCTCTCGGCGGCCTGCTTAAAACAGGCGCTACGGAATTTATGGTAAAAATGCCGCCTATTATTTCAGACCTGGTTATAGTATATATAATTTATAAGGAATCCAAAAAAGCGAACAAAGGCGAAGCGCTGTCCCTGCTTTACGCCGGGATTTACGCCTTTAACCCTGTAAGCATTATAGCTGGAGCTGGCTGGGGGCAGGTGGACAGCCTCCTTGCAATGCTTATTCTTCTTACGCTTATCTTCGCCATGCAGTCTAAATGGAAGGCGGCGCTTCCCATTTATATGCTGGCTGTGCTTACAAAACCGCAGGCGCTTATGGCAGGGCCTTTGGGGCTTGCAGCGTTTATAATTGACATAGTAAAAAACAAAAAAGACAAGCTTAAGGACGCGTTGCTTGGCATTTTATACGCTTTTATCACAGCGGCGGTAGTTATTCTGCCGTTCCAGGTAAATGAGCGCGGCCTTTCGTGGCTTATAGATCTGTACGCCGGAACCATGACATATTACACAGGCGCTACTGTTAACGCTACAAACATTTACTTTTTATTCGGGCTTAACTGGCTGCCGGTAGACGGCCTAGCGCCGCTTTCACTGCGCCTTACCGCGCCTTTATGCATTATTGTTCCTGTGATTGCTTTTGCACTGAAGCAGAAAGAAACAATAAAGCAGAACAGCAAATTCTGGCTCGCCGCCTTTGCGCTTGCTGTTCTTCCCTTAATAGTCGTAATGGCAGCCCCTGTGAACCTTTCCATTATGGGGTACCTGTTCATAGCGTCTTCATTTATACTTACAGCGGCTATGTATATACGCAAAAAGGATATTAACTGGCTTACGTTTTTCGGGGCGGTTATGCTTATACTCTTTTCTTCATTAGGCACTATGATGCATGAAAGATATATGTTCCCGGCGCTTGTGCTGCTTATATATTTTTATGCTGAATTTAATGATAAAAGAGTGCTTGCCCTTATACTTCTGCTTTCAACCGTAATGTTTATGAACGTAGGCATAGTGCTTGACAGAGCGTATAGAATAGGCGGAGCGGCAGGACACCTTGACGCGCCTACCTTTAACATAGTGAGCGATTCATCTTTTGCGGAGTATTTAAACGCTGTAATTGCAACTTTTATGGCAGGTTTATCCGTATACTGGTGCCTGGCGCTGAGCGGTGAAGATACCTTAGCTGAGCCTGTTAAAACAATGGCAAAAGAACAATCTGAACCAAAGGATTATATAAAAAGCTACATAAAAAAAGAAAGCAAAGAAATAAAGCTTGACAAGCGCGACTGGATTATTATGGCGTCTGTTTGCTTAGTGTATTCTGTAATCGCCTTTGCGGACTTGGGCAGCAAGGAAGCCCCGGAAAATGCGTTCGTGTTTTCTGAAAGCGGGCAGGAAGCGGTGTTTGACTTAGGCGAAAGCAAAAGCTTTAACGTTATATATTATCCCGGCATACACTGGGACCCCAATAATACGTTTACTATCTCTTCGGGCGAAAGCCCTGAAAACATGCAGAGTTTTGCAGCAAAGGCAATGCCGGGGGACTGCTTTAACTGGCAGACGCATACGCAGGCGAGCGATATAACGGCAAACCCTGCAAAATTCAGCGCCATACCTATACAGCATGAAGGCAGATATTTAAAAATAACGTCGGACAATATGGGCCTTTACCTTTATGAAATAATGGCGCTGGACGCAAACACCGGAGAAAAGCTGCCGCTTAAGCTTGCTTCAGAAAATGGTGAAGAGCTTATAGACGAGCAGTCTGTAATAGACGGCCATCCAACCTGGCGCAACGGCATGTACTTTGATGAAATATACCACGCAAGAACAGGTCTTGAGCAGCTTAACGCCTTGCGCGGCGAGGAGCCGAGCAGCATTTACGAAGTGTCTCATCCGCCGCTTGGCAAGGTGTTTATGACGCTGTCCATTGCAATATTCGGCATGACGCCTTTTGCGTGGAGGCTCCCCGGCGCGATAGCTGGAGTTATAATGCTTCCCGGCATGTACATGTTAGGCAAACTGTTTACAAAAAAAAGATACCTTGCCGCAATGCCTATGCTGCTTATGGCGCTTGACTGCATGCACTTTGCGCAAACAAGGATAGCCACAATAGACAGCTTTGTTACGCTGTTTATTATATGGTCTACTTATTTTATGTTCCGCTACGCCTACACAAACGTATATGAAAAGCCGTTTTCAACAACGGCGAAATACCTGTTTTTAAGCGGGCTGTTTATGGGCCTTGCGTGCGCAAGCAAATGGTCGGGCTGCTACGCAGGCTTGGGACTTGCTGTAATATTTTTTATAAGCCTGTTCAGGCAGGTCAGGGCCGGCAAACAGGCGGAACAGGAAAAGCGCTTAGTTAAAAAGGACGCTTTAACGGCGAAAGCCGCTTCGACATGGAAAAAGACGACTGTTAAAACGCTGCTCTTGTGCGTAGTGTTCTTTGTAATAATACCTTTCGCTATTTACTGCTTATCCTTTTACCCGGTTTTTGCCGCAAGCCCCGGAGGGCTTACAATAAGCAAGGTGCTGAGGGAGAACGCGAACATGTTCAACTATCATTCCTCGCCGGGCTTAGGAGCGGAGCATCCGTTTGCGTCAAAATGGTACATGTGGCCGCTATCGCAAAAGCCCATATACTATTATGCCGGCTCGCGAGTGAATGGAACAGGCAGCGCAATATGGTCTTTTGGAAACCCTGTCGTATGGTGGCTGAGCACCGCCGCGCTGATTATTATTATAGCTTCATGGATAATAAAACGCTGCGGCAAAAACAATTCTTTGCAATCTGACAACGACAGCCGCGGCGTGTTCATAGTTATCGCTTACCTCGCGCAGTACCTGCCATGGGTTTTCGTACCAAGAGGCACTTATATATACCACTACTTTACGGCGCTGCCGTTTGCTATAATGGCGCTTGCGTTTGTTTTAGATAAGATTGATGAAAAAAACGTGAAACTCGGGCGAAGATTAAGCTTAGGCATAGCGGTTCTTGCGACGCTTATGTTTATAGGCTTTTACCCGTATATAAGCGGGGAACGCGTAAGCACGGCGTGGCTCGACCTTATGCGCTGGTTCCCAAACATATGGTATTGATAGTATGTTAGCGAGAACGTTATGCTTTGCCCTTGTGGGCGTATCGGGCGAACCTGTGGATGTGCAGGCCTATGTGTCTGGCGGCAACCAATACCAGTTCAGCATGGTAGGTCTGCCGGACGCTGCCGTAAAAGAAAGCAGGGACAGGGTCGCCGCGGCGATAAAAAACAGCGGTTTTGCAATGCCTTACGGGCATACGACGGTTAACCTTTCCCCTGCTGATGTGCGCAAGGAAGGCACCTTGTTCGACCTGTCCATCGCCGTCGCCATAATACAGGCGACGCAGCAGCTTAAATGCTACGGCCTTAACGACACCGTACTCATAGGAGAACTTGCCTTAGACGGAAGCCTTGTTCCCGTGCACGGCATTTTGCCGCTTGTAATTTCAGCTAAGGAGATGGGCTATAATAAGGTACTTCTGCCTTTAAAGAACGCCCCGGAGGTAGAAGCCGTTCAGGGCATGCAGGTTTTTGGGTGCAGATCGCTCTATGAAGCCATGCAGCACCTTTCAAACAAAAGCCCCATATTGGCGCAGACGCAGAAAAGCTATGAGGAATGCCTTAACACATCAGATGATGAAATAATGGACTTAAGCCAGGTAATAGGCCAGCAGTCCGCGAAAAGGGCGCTGGAAGTTGCCGCTGCCGGCGGGCATAACATATTGTTTGTCGGAGTGCCTGGAAGCGGCAAAACAATGCTTGCAAGGTGCCTCCCGGGCATACTCCCTAAAATGACGCAGCAGGAAGCCTTCGAAACCACGCTTATTTATTCCTCTTCAGGCGTTCTGCCCGCAGGATCCGGCCTTATAACGACGCGTCCTTTCAGAGCGCCGCACCACACAACTTCCGCCGCCGCGTTAATAGGCGGAGGAACAAACGCAAAGCCTGGCGAAGTATCGCTTGCGCATAACGGCGTGCTTTTTTTAGACGAAATGCCGGAATATCCGCGCAAGGTTTTGGAAGCGCTGCGACAGCCGCTGGAAGACGGCTTTGCCACTGTATCGCGCGTAAGAGCGCATGCGGAATACCTTTCCCGCTTTATGCTTGTTGCGAGCATGAACCCGTGCCCTTGCGGCTACTACGGCAGCAGCACAAGGCCGTGCCGCTGCGGCAGCCGTGAAATACGCAAATATTTAGATAGAATTTCAGGCCCTCTGCTTGACAGAATAGATATACAGACGGAAGTGGATTCAGTGCCTGTGGAAGAAATAGCGCAGAAAACAAAAGGCGAGAGCAGTTCTGTTGTGCGGAAAAGAGTTGAAAAAGCAAGGCGGATACAGCTTAAGCGCTTTAAAGGCACGAACATATTCTGCAACGCGCAGATGAACAACAAGCACATAGAAAAATACGCCATGGCGGAGGACGACGCGCTGAAATTCCTGCAGCAGGCGATAAAAAAATTTGGCCTCAGCATGCGGGCGTATGGGCGCATGATAAAAGTGGCGAGGACTGTGGCGGATTTAAAACAGCAGGAAACTATAAGCTTAGCTGATATGGCGGAAGCGGTGCAGTTTAGAATGATAGACGCCAAGTACTGGGGCGGTAAGGCATGAATTTTTCAGACGAACAGCTTGCGAAGCTGTGGCTCGCTTCAAGCGAAAGCTTAACGTATAAAGCGAGGGAACGCATAGTGCGGCATTTTGGCGGCGCGCTTTGCGCGTTTAATAATTTTTCATTTGATTCTTCAGTACTTATGGGAGAAAAAGCTTTTAAAGAGCTGAGCGAAAGCAAAAGGCGCGGGCTTTCCTTTTTCGGCGATGAAATATACAAGGCGAAGGCAAAAGCTGTGTTTCTGGAGGACGAAGATTACCCCGGGCTGTTAAAGCATATACCTGATCCGCCATACGCGCTGTTTTATTACGGCGCACTGCCGAAAGAAAACTACAAGGCCGTCGCTATGGTTGGTTCAAGAAGAGAAACCAGATATGGAAGCAGACAGGCAAAAAAAATAGCGGAAGAATTAGCCTTAAATAATATAATAGTCGTAAGCGGTCTTGCCTACGGTATAGATTCAGCGGCGCACAGCGGGTGCCTTAAAGGAAACGGCCAGACCATTGCGGTTTTAGGGTCGGGCATAAAAAACATATACCCTAAAGACAATATACCTTTAGCACGAGATATAATAAAATCGGGCGGCTGCATAATGAGCGAGTATCCTGTTAACGCTAAGCCGCTTCCTTACCATTTTCCTGCGCGCAACCGCATAGTGAGCGGCTTGTGCCAGGCGGTTTTGTTAATAGAAGCGAGGGAAAAGAGCGGGACTCTCATAACAATAGGGCACGCGCTTAACCAGGGCAGGGAGGTATTCGCCTTGCCGGGGCCTGTTGACATGCCTACGAGCGCTACTCCGCACAGGGTTTTGCGGGAAGGCGCCTGTCTTTGCACATGCGCTCAGGATATAATGGACGATATGAACTGGGGAACGGCTCAGGTTAGCTTTTCAAATAAAGAAAATAAAAATACGCAAAATTTGACAAATGAACAATCAAGGATATATGATTCTCTCTGCAGCGATACGCTTAGTTTTGAAGAACTGCTTGAAAAAACATCTCTGTCCGCATCGGAAGCCAACGCGAACCTCGTGCTTATGGAGATGTATGGATGCATAGAATCGCTGCCTGGCGGCATGTACCGCAGGAAAAACTTATAAGGAGTACAGCTTGGCTACATCAAATAAAAACCTTGTCATAGTGGAATCCCCCGCAAAAGCGAAGACCCTTAGCAAAATGTTAGGAAGAAACTACAAAGTCATGGCTTCTCAGGGGCATGTGCGGGATCTGCCTAAGTCTCAGATAGGCGTGGATACTGACAATGACTACGAAATTAAATATATAACTATTCGCGGTAAAGGCGAAATATTGGCAGAATTAAAAAAAGAAGCCAAAAAGGCAAAAAACGTATACCTGGCGACAGACCCTGATAGAGAAGGGGAAGCCATATCCTGGCACCTTGCCCACGCGCTTAACATAGACGAGGAAGAAGCCAAAAGGGTTACGTTTAACGAAATAACTAAAAACGCCGTTAAATCCGCAATCAAGAATCCACAAAAAATAAACATGGATTTGGTGGACGCCCAGCAGGCAAGGCGCGTGCTTGACAGGCTTGTAGGGTACAAGATAAGCCCGCTTCTGTGGAGAAAAATACGCAAAGGATTGTCCGCGGGGCGCGTGCAAAGCGTCGCTACGAGAATCATATCAGACAGGGAGCAGGAAATAGAAAGCTTCGTGCCTGAAGAATACTGGGACGTATATGGACTTTTTAAAATAAACAATGTGCATGGCAAAAAGCAGACCTACCGCGCAAAGCTTAACCAGATAAAAGGCAAAAAGGCTGAAATACTTTCTGAAAAACAGGCTGCAGAAATAAAAAAGGAGATAGAGAGCCTTGATTTTTCTGTAAGCGAGGCTAAACAGAAAGAAAGAAAAAAATCGCCCGCGCCGCCTTTTACTACGTCCACTTTGCAGCAGGAAGCGAGCAGAAAGCTTAACTTCACCATATCAAAAACCATGCGCGTTGTGCAGCAGCTTTACGAAGGAATAGATTTAAAGCACGGCGGTTTGCAGGGCCTTGTAACCTATATACGTACGGACTCCGTGCGCGTGAGCGACGAAGCGATAAGCGAAGCGAGAAGCTATATAGGCTCTTCCTACGGCGAAGAATATATCCCCGATAAAGCCAACCGCTACAAGGGCCGCGCCAATGCTCAGGACGCTCATGAAGCTATACGCCCTACCGACGTAAATCGCACGCCGCAGAGCCTTAAAGAGTATTTAACTAAGGAGCAGCTGCAGCTTTACACGCTTATACACAACAGGTTTGTTGCGAGCCAGATGAACCAGGCGCGCTTCAACACCCTTACTGCGTTTATAGAGGACGAAAACAAAAGCTACCGTTTCCGCTACTATGGAGAAGAAAAGGTATTTGCCGGCTTTACCGCCGTTTATGAAGAAAGCCTTGACGATCAGAAAGAGGAAGCGCTTGCGCCGCTTCCAGATATCAAGGAAGGTGAAAAGCTGAAGATACAGGAGGTGCTGCCCGAGCAGCATTTTACGCAGGCCCCTCCGCGCTTTACAGAAGCTTCTCTTGTTAAAACGCTTGAAGAAAACGGCATAGGCCGCCCTTCAACATACGCGCCTACCATTAACACGATTATGCAAAGGGGTTACGTTTCAAAGGAAAACAAACGCCTTTACCCGACGGAGCTTGGTAAGCTTGTTGTAGACATAATGAAGGAATACTTTGCCCCGATAGTTGACATAGATTTCACAGCTGGCCTTGAAGAAGAGCTTGACGAAGTGGAGGAAGGCAGCAAGCCCTGGAAGGACACCATACGCAGCTTCTATCCTCCCTTTGAAAAAATGCTTGAGCATGCGGACAAGGAAATAGAAGAAATAAAGATTGAGGACGAGCCTACCGGCATAATATGCGAGAAGTGCGGCGCTACAATGGTTTACAAGATGGGCCGCTACGGAAAGTTTATAGCCTGCCCGAATTTTCCTGAGTGCAGGAACACGAAGCCTATCCTTAAATATATAGACGCGCACTGCCCTGAATGCGGCGGAAGGCTGCTTGAAAAGATAAGCCGCAAAAACCGCAAATTCTACGGCTGTGAAAATTACCCCAAATGCGATTTTGTTTCTTGGGAGCAGCCGATAGACGAGCGGTGTCCCAAGTGCGGAAGCTATATGACAATAAAACGCAGGAAAAAGAGCGGCGACATTAAGATCTGCTCAAACGAAAAATGCCGTTACCATGAGCCCTATATAGAAAGCAAAGATGCAGAGGAAGATTAAGGTAATAGGAGCAGGCTTAGCGGGCTCGGAAGCGGCGTGGCAGCTTGCCAAGAGAAACATACCCGTAGAGCTTTATGACATGAAGCCTTATAAAAAATCTCCCGCGCATAAAAGCGATCTTTTTGCGGAGCTCGTATGCAGCAATTCTTTAAGATCTGACAGAACAGAAAACGCGGCGGGACTTCTCAAAGAGGAGATGCGCCGCCTTGGCTCCATCGTTATGGAAGCGGCGGACGCAGCAAAGCTGCCAGCAGGAGGCGCTTTAGCCGTCGACAGGGAGAAATTTTCTGAATTCATTACGCAAAAGCTTGCAAACCATCCGTGCGTAAGCGTTAAGCATGAAGAAGTAACGCGGATCCCGAATCCTCCTGCCATAATAGCTACAGGCCCTCTTACATCGGAATCTTTAAGCCGCGCCATAGCGGAATTTATAGGACGTGAGCACCTGTCTTTTTATGACGCAGTAGCGCCTATAATATATAAGGATTCAATAGACATGTCGCATTGCTTCAAAGCGTCCCGCTACGAAAGAGGAAGCGACTACCTTAACTGCCCGCTGGATGAAAAAACTTATGAGCGTTTTATTGAAGAGGTTGTAAACGCTGAAACCGTGCCTGTAAAGGGCTTTGAAGACAGCAAGGTGTTTGAAGCGTGCATGCCGGTTGAAACCATGGCTAAAAGAGGCTTTAAAACGCTCGCTTTCGGGCCGCTTAAGCCAAAAGGCCTTACAGACCCAAAAACAAACAAAATGCCTTATGCTGTTTTGCAGCTAAGGCAGGACGACGCTGACGACAGGCTGTATAACCTCGTTGGCTTTCAAACAAGGCTTACGTTTTCCGAGCAGAAGCGCGTGTTTGGAATAATACCAGCGCTTAAAAACGCGCGCTATGCGAGGCTTGGCGTAATGCACAGAAATACTTTTATAAACAGTCCCGTATTTTTAAACAGATTTTATGAAGCCAAGGATACGCCAAACCTGTTTTTCGCAGGCCAGATAACGGGCGTTGAAGGCTATGTAGAAAGCGCGGCATCAGGCTTATTGGCCGGGCTGTCGCTTTGTGCTACAATAAAAGGAATAGAAAGGCCGGATTTTACAAACACTACCGCCATAGGCGCTTTAGCGCAGTATATATCCAGACAGAACTCAAACTTCCAGCCTATGAATGTAAACTTTGGCATAATGTCTGAGTCTGACAAAAGGATACGCAGCAAGAAGCAGAGATATGAGCATATAGCGAAAAGGGCTCTTGACGAAATAGAAACTATTAAAAAGAAACTTCCGGAGGAAACAAATGCCACAGGAATTTAAAGGCACTACGATTTGCGCAGTAAAAAGAAACGGCAAAACTGCCATTGCGGGGGACGGGCAGGTAACGATGAGCGAATCTGTAATATTTAAGTCCACCGCGCAGAAAGTAAGAAGAATATTCAATGACGAAGTAGTTATAGGCTTTGCAGGCTCCGTTGCGGACGCCTTTACTTTAAGCGAAAAATTTGAAGAAAAGCTCCAGCAAAACGCCGGCAATCTTAAGCGCTCTGCTGTAAGGCTTGCGCAGGAATGGCGAAGCAACAAAGGAATGCGTGAGCTTAACGCAATGCTTATTGCGGCGAACAAAGAAGACCTGCTTATAATAAGCGGCGCCGGCGAAGTAATAAGCCCTGATGACGGCGTATGCGCGATAGGATCAGGTGGCAATTACGCCCTTGCGGCAGCCCGCGCCCTTGTTAACAACACGGATCTGCCTGCGCATGACATAGCTTATAAGGCTCTTAAAATAGCTTCTTCCATATGCGTATACACTAACGAAAACATAATGGTGGAGGATGTCTGAATGAAAGAATTAACGCCAAGAGAAATTGTAAAAGAGTTAGACCGATATATAATAGGGCAGGACGAAGCGAAAAAGTACGTAGCGATTGCGCTAAGAAACCGCTACCGCAGAAGCCGAGTGCCTGAAGAAATGCGGGAAGAAATATACCCTAAAAACATACTTATGATAGGCCCTACCGGCGTTGGCAAAACAGAAATCGCAAGAAGGCTTTCCAAGCTTGTTAACGCGCCTTTCGTTAAAGTAGAAGCAACGAAGTTTACTGAAGTAGGCTACGTAGGCAGAGACGTAGAATCCATAATAAGAGATTTAATGGAAAATTCTTACAGGATGGTTAAAGCTGAGCATAAGAGCAAGGTCAAGACGCGCGCGGAAGTTATGGCGGAAGACAGGCTGGTAAGCGTTATACAGAACCCCGAGCCCAAGAAGGCGCCTAACCCTATAGACATAATTATGGGAAGGCAGACTAAGCAGCCGGAAGCAAGCCCTGAAGAACAGAAGCAGATAAGCCTAAGGCGGGATGAAATCTTAGACAAGTTAAGAAAGGGCGAGCTTGAAAATAACTACGTATCCGTCGAAGTAGAAGAAAGCGCTCCGCAGATAGAAGTTGGCGGCACTTCCATAAACATAGGCGATATGATGGGCGGAATGATGCCAAAAAGCACCAAGATACGCCGCATGAAAGTAAAGGAAGCAAGGAAGCTGCTTATAGAAGAAGAATCTGACAAGCTTATAGATGAGGACGCCGTACGCGAAGAAGCGGTAAAAAGAGCGGAAGAGCACGGCATAGTGTTTATAGATGAAATAGACAAAATATGCGGTAAATCCATGAGCAGCACAGCCGATGTTTCGCGCGAGGGCGTGCAGAGAGACATACTACCTATCGTTGAAGGCTCTACCGTAAACACAAAATATGGTCCCGTGCGCACGGACTTTATGCTTTTTATAGGAGCGGGCGCTTTTCACATCGCTAAGGTGTCGGACCTGATACCTGAGCTTCAGGGCAGGTTCCCCGTTCACGTAAAGCTCGACCCTCTGACTAAGGAAGACTTTGTTAAAATATTAACCCAGCCGGACAACGCCCTTACAAGGCAGTACACCGCCCTGCTCGCCGTTGATAAGGTGCATTTAAGCTTTGATCAAGAATCGCTTGAAGCGATAGCGCAGGCCGCCTACAATGCAAACGTGGAAGGGGAAGACATAGGAGCAAGAAGGCTGCACGCGGTTTTTGAAGAGCTGCTTGAGGACGTATCGTTTAACGCGGGCGGCGACAACATGCCTGAGGTTGAATTTAAAATAACGAAAAGCTACGTGGAAAGCCATGTAAGGCAGGCTAAGCAGCCGGACCTGAAGCGCTATATTTTATAACGCGGGAGGATGATATTGTGGAAGAAAAAGTAAGCGTTGTAATTCCTGCTTATAACGCGGAAAAATATTTGCACAATACATTAAAAAGTATTTTAACGCAGGATTACGAAAACATAGAAGTAATAGCGGTAAACGACGGCAGCACAGATAAAAGCCTTGACATATTAAATGAAGCGAAAGCTGAAGACAGCAGAGTTATAGTAATAGATAAGCCGAACGGCGGCTGCGGCGACGCGAGGAACGCGGCCCTTAATAAGATTAGCGGCGAATTTGTGATGTTTGTCGACGCAGACGATACTATACCTGAAGGTACAATATCCCTTGCATTAAGCAAGATAGGGGAAAACGACCTGCTCATAGGCAATTTTAACGCTATAACAAAGGAATCGGTAAGCGAACGCGGCATAATAAAGCAGGAGCAAACGTTAACGGCGGACGAGTTTTTTAACATACACGCCAGATATCCAGGGAACTTTTATTTTAGCGCGTTATGGAATAAAATGTACAGAAGAGATATTATTTCAGGCAACAATATGCGCTTTAACGCGGATTTAAGCTGGGGCGAGGATTTTGTGTTTAATAATAACTATTATAAATATATAAATTCCGTCAAAATACTTCCAAGCCCGCTGTATAACCATAATTTCAGAATTAAGGGTCAAACATACGCCACGCTTTACGATTTGCCAGGCAGCATAAGCATAAAAAAACAGCTTTATACAGAGCTTAAGGAGCTGTATAAAGCAAGAGGCCTGTATAAGCAATACAAGCCTTATATAACAAGATATATATTTAACGTAACCGTGTTGGATTAGGACTGCGCTTTAAGAAAAAAGTTTGCCTTTTTGTGCGGCTCGTAAAAGGCTATGTATTTTTCCTCGAGCGGAATCCACTTGTTTATAAATGTTTCATAGCTTTCGGATGTTTCGCGCTGCTTAAGCCTGCTCCGCTGCAGGCTGCTCGAAATATCCATGAACACCGTTATATCGTAATACTTTATAAGCTCAGGGCGCATGCTGTACGCGCCCTCCGTTATATACAGGGGAGTAGGGTTAACGGTATTTTCTGAAAACGTGCCGTCTTTGCAGCAGTATTTCATATAGGAAAAAGGCTTGTTTTTGCTTATATTATTAAGCACTTCATCCAAAAAACGCTCATAGTGCACATTGCCGCCCGGCTGCATAAGGCGGTCCTTCGATCTCATTTCGGGCGGAAGAAAAAAATCATCCATGTGGAACACGGCGCTTCCCGGGAACATTTCATGAATGTGCGCAGCAAGCGTGGTTTTTCCGCTCGCGCATCTTCCGTCAATGGCGATAAGCAGAGGATAATCCTTCTGCTTTAATTTTTCGCCTATATATGTAAATAATGCGAATGCGTTATCGTTCTTCACGGAAATAATTCACCCCGCAGGCGGCAGGCTGCTGGTTCTCCCTTTTCATTTTTATGCTGGATATAAGCAGCACCAGGCACGTTACTACAAACGGCAGCATACTGAATATAGAGCCCGGTATATCCACTACGTCTTTAGGTATATAAAGCCTTAACATGCTTAGCGCTCCAAATACAAAGCTTCCAAAAATAGCTCTTATTGGTTTCCAGGACGCGAATATAACAAGCGCCACGGCTATCCAACCCTGCCCGCCTATTATGTTAGGCTGCCAGTTGCCAACGCACGTAACAAGGGATACGTATACGCCGCCTATGCCGCACAGGCCTCCTCCAAACAGTATGTGCAGGTATTTATATTTGTTTACGTCTATGCCTACGGCGTCTGCCGCGGACGGGTTCTCGCCTATCGCGCGAAGATTAAGCCCAAGCTGCGTGCGGTTAAGGTAAAGGCTCATCGCTATTGCGAATATTACTGCCAGATAGGTTAATACGCTGTGGTTAAATAAAAGGTGCCCAGCGACTGGGATTTCGCTTAGAGCGCCCATGTTAAGCGGCAAAAGCGGCTTAAGGACGGCTTCATCTATAACGACGGAGCCAACGGGGGAATTCATTTTCATTCTTTCTCCCAAAAAGTTCGCAACGCCGGTGCCGAACACTGTAAGCGTAAGGCCCGTTACGTTCTGGTTGGCTTTAAGGCTTACGGTTAAGAAAGCGTATATAAGCGCGCCCAGAAGGCCCGCTAAAAAGCCCGCCGCTATCGCTATAAAAGCGTTCCCGAAAGCGAATGCGGAAAGGAAGCCGGATATCGCTCCAAGGTACATCATGCCTTCAACGCCTAAGTTCAGATTGCCGCTTTTTTCTATTATTATTTCGCCCAAAGTGCCGTATAAAATAGGGACGCCTGCAAGTATTGTGGCATATATGAAAGAAATAAAGTTATTAAAATCCATTACGCTTCCTCCTTTATGCGCCCTATGCTGTAGTTTACGAAGAACTCTCCGCCGAGCACGCAAAATAGTATTATGCCCTGCAAAATATCGGACATGGAGGCTGGTATATTAAAGTCCGTCTGCATCATGCTGCAGCCCTTTTCAAGCACCGCAAAAAGGAAGGACACGAACATAATTCCTATTGGCGAAAGCCTTGCAAGCCATGAAATAGAAACAGCGGTGAAACCTCTGCCGTTCGCGACGGCGTCGGTAAGCTGTTTATCGGGACCCGCGACCTGTATCATG
This sequence comes from uncultured Oscillospiraceae bacterium, assembly GCA_964518875.1. Lineage (GTDB taxonomy): Bacteria > Bacillota > Clostridia > Christensenellales > Aristaeellaceae > DTU024. The sequence continues at coordinate 51,797 of CAZFHI010000002.1, read as the reverse complement.
CCTACAAGCCCGGAAATTCCAGCAGAAATAAACATTGTGCGCAGTATTATTTTTTTTACGGGCATGCCGGCGTACCTTGCCGTGTTTATGTTTTCGCCTACTATTGTAAGCTCGTAACCATGCTTTGTGTAGCGCAGATAGAAAGCCACCCATATAACCATTGCAAACATTACTATCCAGCCTATATGTATATTTCCAACGCCTGGAAAATTAATCATGGGAAGCCTCGCCTGCTTCGGGAACCTCGGCGTCGCAGCAAAGCCGCCTTCAGGCGCTCTCCACGGCCCTTCGCGCAGGTAGGTTATAAAAAAGCCTATAATATAGTTAAGCATAAGTGTAAACAGCGTTTCGTTAGTGCCGAAACGCGTTTTAAAATACGCGGGAAGCAAACCCCATAGGCCGCCCGCTATAATCGCCGCAAGCGCCATAACGATAAGCAGAAGCCACTGCGGAAGATCGCTGTGGAAATAAGCAAAATAGCTTGCCGCAATCGCCCCCGCGCATATCTGCCCTTCAGCGCCTATGTTCCAGAAACGCATTTTAAATGCCAGAGTTACGCCAAGCGACGTAAGGCAAAGCGGTATCATAATTTTAATTGTTTCTTTCTGCATTCCGGAAGAACCTAAGGCGCCGGACAGCATGGAAGAATAAATTTCAAAAGGATTATAGCCAAGCGCCAGAAGAAAGATACCGCCTGCCGCAAGAGCTATAACGATGGAAAGCAGGCGCATAGAGTATCTTTTGGCTTTGCTTATTTCACCGCGCTGCAAAATATGGAAGCGGACAGGCTTAGACATATTCATCCTCCTTGTCGGTAGTCAAGCCTACCATTTTCATGCCGAGCAGCGCTTTTGTGGCGAACTTGCTTTCCACAATAGCGCTTACTTTACCGGAAGACAGAACAATTATCCTGTCGCAAAGCGCGAGCAGCACGTCAAGGTCTTCGCCTACAAAAAGTATGGCTACGCCTTTTTTCTTTTGCTCGTTAAGCATATCGTATATAGTCATGCTGGCGCCTATGTCAAGGCCCCTTACAGGGTACGCGGTTATTAAAACGCGCGGGGACAGGTTTATTTCCCGGCCGAGCAGAACTTTTTGCACGTTGCCGCCGGAAAGCTTTGACACGGGCGTGTTTAAGCTCGGCGTAGATATGGAAAGCTGTTTAACGAGCTGTTCCGCTTCTTTTTTTGCGCTGCTCCTGTCGAGCAGCATCCCTTTCTGGTCTTTATAGGTTTTTAGCATCAAATTATCAGGTATGTTCATGCTGCCGACAAGCCCCATGCCCAGGCGGTCTTCCGGTATGTAAGCCATGGAAACGCCAAGCTGTATTATTTCGCGCGGCGTTTTGCCGTCTATGCGCTTTTCGTCTAAAAGTATGCTGCCGCCGGAAATTGGCTGAAGCCCTGCTATGGCTTCGCAAAGAGCTTTTTGTCCGGAGCCCGCTATGCCCGCTACGCCAAGTATTTCCCCGCCGTGCAGAGTAAAGCTTACGTGGTTTAGCTCTAAATTGCCTTCCTTGCCTTTTACGCTCAGTTCATGCACGTCAAGTATTACTTCGCCGCGCGGAACTTTAGCTCGCTTAATGTCAAGGTCCACCTGCCGTCCCACCATCATTTCCGCAAGGCTGAAGCGGTCCGCCGTTTTCGTTAAAACGGTATCCACGATTTTGCCTTTGTGCATAACTGCGACCCTGTCCGATATGGCGAGCACTTCGTCAAGCTTGTGCGTTATTATTATTATCGCTTTGCCGTGCTTTTTCATATCGCGTATGGTGTCAAACAGCGTGTCTATTTCCTGCGGCGTTAAAACGGCGGTTGGCTCGTCAAGCACCAGCACGTCAGCGCCGCGGTACAAAACCTTTAATATTTCTATGCTCTGCTTTTCGCTGACGGACATATCATATACTTTTTTGTCAAGGTCTATTTTTATGTTTAAAGATTTAATAAGGCTGCCGAGGTCCGCGTTGTTTTTCCTTCTGCGCTCTCCTATTATTATGTTTTCACGCGCGGAAAAAACCTCCACCAGCTTAAAGTGCTGGTGAACCATGCCTATGCCTAAGTTTATGGCGTCTTTAGGGGAAGAAATATTTACTGTTTTGCCGTCTATGCTTATGCTCCCTCCGTCAGGCTTGTATATGCCGGAAAGCATATTCATAAGCGTCGTTTTGCCGGAGCCGTTTTCTCCCAAAAGCGCCAAAATTTCGCCGGAATAAAGCTCCAGACTGATATTGTCGTTTGCTTTAACCTGGCCGAAAGTCTTAGTAAGGTTATTAAGTTTTATTTTAGGGGGTGTTTGCTGCATGAATTCTCCTTGATAAAAACGGGCTGCCGCATATGCAGCAGCCCGGAAAAAAAAGATTTTATTTTACTTCTACGCCTTTAATTAAGAGATCCGCCATGAACGAGCCTGTTATATCGGCGTCGGAAAGCACTTCGCCTTCTTTTACTACTTCTTCGCCGTTTTGGTTATATATGGGGCCTGTGAAAACGTCCCATTCGCCGGAAACTATTTTGTTGCGGGCTTCTTCTATTTTTTCAGCTGTGCCTTCTGCAACGTTTTTGGAAAGTGGAGAAATATCGACCATGTCTTCCTTTAAACCGTAGAAATAGTTTACGGGTTCCCATGTGCCTTCGATAACGTCTTTTACTTCAGCGGTGTATACGCTGCCCCAGTGCCATATGGGAGCCGTAAGGTGCGCGTCGGGAGCCATGGGGGTCATGTCTGTGTTGTAGCCGCAGCCGAACACCTGGGCTTCCTGCGCCGCTACCTGAGCCATGGCGCTGTCAACGTGCTGACCTATAACGTCGCATCCAAGGGCTATAAGCGCAGACGCCGTCTGCTTTTCAAGCGTGGGGTCGCCCCAGCTGTTAATGAACTTCACATATACTACTGCGTCGGGGTTTACGGACTGAATGCCTAATGCAAAAGCGTTTATGCCGCCGTTTACTTCTGCGTTGTCCGGCCATGCGGCAACGTAACCTATTTTGTTGCTTGTTGTTTTAAGGCCGGCCGCTATACCTGCAAGGTATCTTGCCTGATAGATTCTGCCAAAGTAGTTGTTAAAGTTTACGCCGTTGTTTTTATATCCTGAGCAGTGGGAAAATATAACTTCAGGATACTCTTCGGCAAGCTCTTCCATATAGTTCATATAGTTGTAGCTGTTTGCAAATATAATGTTGCAGCCCTTGTCGACAAGTTCGCGCATGGCGACTTCGCATTCGGAGTTTTCCGCCACGTTGAACTTGTAGAGAACCTGGTCGTCAGAAAGACCGAGATTTTTTTTCATAAGCTCTATACCGTTGTAGTGCGCGCCCGTGAACCCGTCGTCGCTGGGGCCTATGCATACTACGCCGACCTTTACTTCGTCTTTAGCGACAGGGCCGAACTCTGCAAAAGCAGGTACTAAGCCAAGCATAATAACAAGACCAAGAACAATAGAAAGTGCCTTTTTAAACATTTATACCCTCCAATATTGCGGCATCAGCCGGATAATTTCCTCTTTGAAAAAGGATGGTGCAAGCATAACAGAAAAATATGAATAATGCAAGGGCAAAACAACAGAAAAACGCTTAAAACACGAACTTATAGGCGTAAATTGATATTAAAAGTTCGTATTTTAATCGCACAGCTCTACTTTGCGGTCATCAAGGCTCTTTATTCTGCAAAGGCTTAATAAATCTATGCCTCTGGAGCGCAGATAATTTCCTCCGGGCTGGAAGGATTTTTCTATCGCTACAGCGGCGCCCACACAAGAGCACCCCGCCTGTTTTATCAAGCTAAGCATACCTTTTATGGCTTCGCCGCTTGCCAAAAAGTCGTCTACTATTAAGACGGAGGAATTTTCAGGCAGATAAGTTGTTTCAACAGACATCTTGTAATCTGTGTTTTTTGTAAAGCTGTGAACGTGCGCTGTGTAGCGGTTAAGCCCCTGGTTTAATGCGGAGCGTTTTTTTGCAAACACAACAGGAATGTTGTTTAAAGCTATCGCGGTAGTAAGAGCCAGCGCGATGCCGGAAGATTCTACCGTCAATATAAGTTCCGGCGCTTTGTTATTAAAATGAGAAGCTATTTCCCTGCCCATTTTTATGAGCAGCCCGGTGTCCAGCCGGTGGTTTAAAAACATATCTACTTTTAATATTCCGTCGCCCGGTACTTTGCCGAAACGCAATACCGCCTGATCTAATTCTTTCATTTACTCACCTCCAAAAATCTTTTTCAGTATAGCCTATTTTTTTTACTCTTACAACGCCGCCGCGCTTTAACAGTAAAAGTGATGTAAACCGTATGTTGGGGCATTATAAAAAGCGTGTTTTAAAAAGATTGACTTTAATTCAAAAAAATATCTTTACGGTGTAAATTTAGAAATTATTTATTATCATACGTAAGAAATAATAAAATGAGTTTATAAGAAGTTGAGAGCGCCGTAAACGCCTTTGCAAATGCAGCTATGGAGATGAGGGAAAAGGCGGCCCCGCAGGGCGGGGTGTCTCATTCTTTAGACAAAGTAACGTTAATGGGGAATCAAGGGGAAAAAGCACCATTAGTATAACCGCAACCGCCGATACGTGCAGCGGTCGCGGGGCATTGCTGAGCACGTCATTCTTCTCATTTTAGTTTGTACGGAAGTGTAAGCGACCATTCGAAAATGCCGCTTGACAAAGCGCCTTTAGACACTTTGCCGACACTCTGCGGCGCTCTGTCATATTCCGGAATGGAGTTTTTATTGCTTAAATTTAAATCCTAATTAAAATATTTTATTTATTTATAAAGAATTATATAATTTGTACCTGCTCTCTTTACATTAGGGATTTTTTTTATTATAATGCGAACATACAAAGGCGGAAAGCCAAAAATTTAAGGGGGATTTACATGAAAAAATCACTATCGCTTCTGTTGGCCCTGACGATGATACTTTCAGCGTCATTTGTTTTCGCTGAAAATAAGGATTATTCGGGCTACACTATACGCATCTATTCAAACTCCAACTCAACAGAGCGCGCCACATGGCTGCAAAACGCCGCGAAGGAAGCGGGCTTTACCATTTCAATGGACGATAACTCCGTACTTTCGGGCGACACGACCGTTATACAGGCTGCAAATGAAAATAAAGACGGCGACATAATATTCGGCTTAAACGAAATACGCTGGTCCCAGCTTGTAAACGGCACTTATGAAAACCTTAAGGTAATGGACTGGACCCCTGCCTGGGCCGACGAAGTGGGCGACTATAAGTATGACGGCAAGGCTTACGGCCTTGTAGTGCAAAACATACTTATGCTTTACCGCACCGATGAACTCGGCACAAACGGCAAGGAACTTCATTTTAAACATTGGGCAGATATAATCAACAGCGGATTGAAGTGGTACCGCCAGGGCAAGGTTGGCGGCACTACAAACACCAATATAAATAACGCAATGCTGTATGCGTTTACAGAGCCTGATTCACCTGCGGGCGGCATAAGCGTAGAAGGCTGGAAAGCTTTGTGGCAGTATTGCCGCGACGGCTTTTTCACAGGCGACAAATACGGCTTTGATCCTCTTAACAGGGGCGATGTGCAGCTTTCAACGTTCTACTCATCTTCACTTTACGGCAATATAGACGCCGCGGCGGATTCTTCCGACAACCCATTAAAGGGAACGATTGAGCCTGAAAACTGGGCGCTTGTCGATATTGATGACGGAACGTACTATATAGCGGAATATTTAGGCGTGCTGGATCGCGAGGGGCGCAGCGCCGAAGAAACAGAAGCCGTTACCGCCTTTGCGGAATGGTTCGGTTCTTCCAAAACACAGGCGGCATGGGCGGATGAGTTTGACTCTTACCCGTGCAATAAAGCGGCTGTTGAAGAAATATACGACAAAACGCCTTTAATTTATACTTTGCCAAACTGCTCGCTCAACAAGGTTGAAGGCACAGATCTTACATACGCCGAGTATGTTGGCGAGCACATAACCCAGTGGACGAACATTATGACAAACTTAGGCTTCTACTGGGCGGACTCCACTGCAGAACCTGCGGAGCCGGATTGGGATAACCTCGACTGGGCGGTCTTGACACAAGCGCCTGCAAATTAAACAGTTAAAAATTTTTGGGGTGGCGGCTCCGTTTTAAAGGAGCTGCCACCTTTAATGCGTAAACAATAAGGGGATAATCTTATGATAGAGCTGGAAAACATTGTAGTAAAATTTGACGATTTTATTGCTTTGCACAATATAAACGTAAACGTTAAAGAGGGTGAGTTCTTTACGTTTTTAGGCCCTTCAGGATGCGGCAAAACCACCACTTTGCGCACTATTACAGGATTTATAGAGCCTTATGAAGGCACTGTAAAAGTAAACGGCGTGGATATTACAAATACGCCCATTGAAAAGCGCAACATAGGCATTATTTTTCAAAGCTACGCTTTATTCCCTTCAATGACGGTCAGAAACAATATAGCTTTCGGACTTAAAATACAAAAATTAAATAAAACAGAAATAAACGAAAAGGTTGAAGCTATCGCTAAAAAGGTGGACTTAGACAGCAAACTGCTCGACAGGGCGGTGGGCCAGCTTTCTGGCGGGCAGCAGCAGCGTGTCGCAATAGCGAGGGCTTTGGTTACGGAGCCCGGCATTATATGCATGGACGAGCCTTTGTCGAATTTGGACGCTAAGCTTCGCGTGCAGCTGCGCAACGAGCTTAAAAAAATGCAGAAAGATTTTGGCATAACTACTATTTATGTAACGCACGACCAGGAAGAAGCGCTGACATTGTCGGACAGAATTGCTGTTTTTAACAAAGGGCGCATTGAACAGATAGGCACGCCCAATGAAATCTACAACCATTCCGCTTCGCGCTTTGTATGCAACTTTATAGGCGACATAAACGAATTAAACGGGCATATAATAGACGATATGGGGCTTAATCCCAATATGCATCACTATGTACGCCTTGAAAGGCTGCGCATAAACCCTGCGATAAAAAACGACGATGAATTGCAGCTAAAGGGCGTTGTAAAGTCAAGGGAATATTACGGTCTTTACATAAAGTACACTATTCAAACGGGCGATTCCACAGTTAAAGCCGTCGAAAAAAACGACGGACTGAATCTTTTGGACATAGGCGAGCAGGTTTTAATAGGTATAAATAAAAGAGACGTCATGAGCTATGAAAGTGACGCAGAGGAGCTGCCGGTATGAAACAGTGCGTTACACGTCCCAACTGGCTTAAGCCGGATATGCTTTACAGGGTGTTTGGCATAGCGTTTTTTGTGTACTTGTTTCTTGGCTTTATGCTTATACCGTGCCTTAATACCCTTACGCAGATATTTACTACAAAAGGCGCCGATGGCAAAACGGATCCTTTCGCCGTGCTGCGCTTTTTCTTTGCAGGCTCCATGCCTACGTTTATATGGAACTCTCTTAAGCTTGCGATATGCCTCGTAATAACCGTAAATATAGTAGGCATAAGCATTGTTTTGCTTACTGAATACTTTGATATTAAAGGCGCTAAAATTTTGCGCCTGGGTTATATGACAACGCTTATTTATTCCGGCGTGGCGCTTGTTACGGGCTATTTATTCCTGTACGATTCAGACGGCATATTGACAACGTGGCTTGCAAAAAGCTTCCCGAATATGGACCGCAACTGGTTTTCAGGCTTCAGGGCGGTGCTGTTTACAATGACGTTCGCCTGCACTTCAAACCATATGCTTTTTTTAAGAAACGCCATACGCACAATAGACTATAATACCGTGGAAGCTGCGCGCAACCTCGGCGCAAAGCCCTTTAAGGTGCTTATGAAGGTCGTATTTCCTACGCTGCTGCCGACATTGTTTTCTTTAACCATTATGACTTTTATTACGGGCCTTTGCGCTATGAGCGCCCCTACACTGCTTGGGTATAATTCCATAAACCCGGAAATTGTGCGGCTTGCGGGTTCTTCCGTTGCGGATGAAGCGTTCCCGCAGGCAAGGGCGGCGCTCTTATCCGTAATACTGGCTATGTTTACTATACTGCTGCTGACTCTTTTGTCTTCGTACGAGCGCAAAGGGCATTATTTAAGCGTTTCAAAAACCAAAGCGAAGCTTGTAAAGCAAAAAATAACTAACCCCGTTGCAAACGTCCTTGCGCATATATACGCATACGCGCTGTTTATCGTATACGCAATGCCTGTTGTAATAATAGTGCTTTTTGCTTTCCAAAATTATCCTGCAATAAGGTCTAAAACGCTTTCATTCGACCAGTTCACGCTTATAAACTTTTTCGGCACTCAGGATTATGAATTTATGACAAACCGCGGCAAGCTTAAGGTGCGGCCGGATTCCATCTCAGGCGTGTTTTCAAACGCGGATACCGTGGGCGGCATAAGGCTGTCGCTTGTATTATCCGCTATTGCGTCGGCGCTTGCGTGCGTTATAGTTGTCGTTGCGGTAAACTACATTTTTAAAAATAAAAACAAAAAGCGAGGAACGGTTCTGGAATATTCAATGCTGTTCCCGTGGCTGCTGCCTACTATACTGATATGCTATTCTTACCGCACGTTTTTTAATTCGGAGAACGTATGGTATGTTGCCAACGTTAACCTGTATATGAAAGAAAACGTACGCTTTTTAATTATTGTCGCCTATACCGTGGTTAAGCTTCCGTTTGCTTTAAGGATGATAAAAGCCGCTTTCTACGCCATAGATGAAGAGCTGGAGGATGCTGCAAGAAACCTTGGGGCAAGCCCTATCGTAACTTTTCTGCGCATAAAACTGCCAATAGTTCTTCCAAGCGTACTTGCTGTATTCGCGCTTAACTTAAACAATTTATTTACAGAATATGATATGTCAGCCACGTTCCATTCAAGCTACGCTAAAACTTACGCCATGGTAATGCAGTCCATGACTATGGAAGAAGGCAGGGACGGCTATAACGTAAACGCTTCGGGAAGGCGCTGCGCTTCAACTGTATTTATAATGGTGCTGAGCGGTCTTATACTCTACCTTGTTTACGGCGTAGGCGCCCGCGACCTTAATGAAAGGCTTGAGGCGAAAGAAAAGCGCCGTGAAAGAAAGGGAAAATTCATAGCTAAATTTAAAAAGCAAAAAAAGCAAGCGCAGGATAGATTACCGCTATAAATGCATTTTAGTTTAAAATTATTTAAATATAATTATAAACTTTGGAGTATTTATCGCTCACGACAAAATGTGTTGTTATAAGTTTTATTATTTGCGTATTTGCATTATATATTTATGCACAGGCCGCTTCTTGCGGCTTTTAATTATATTAAAGTTTAGTTAAGAAGCGTTTTACAGGCATTGTAAATATTGTTTAAAGATGCTGTTTTGTAAGCGCTTTTTTGTTTGAAAAGTTAAAAACGCACACGGCATTTAATATTTAATGTATAAATAAAATTTTGCTAGGATACAATACATACTTGACAAGCAAAGGAGCAAAAAGAAAACCCCTTTGCTATAATAAATAAATCCCCAATTAGAAAGAAAAGAGCTTTACATATCAATTATAAAAGGAGGAACGGTAATCTGCAATCAAACACGACTACAATACAAAAGCTGCCTTCTACCGAAGTCAAACATATGTTTTTAACAGGAGCTTGTGTTATATATGTTTGATTTCGCTACAGATTTTATAACTTTTATATGTTAAAATGCTTGACAATATCGAAGCAAAAATATGGACTACGCACAGTGTATTCTGCTCTAATTAAGCTACTGAGGTTGTAGATAATTAATACGAGCGGATAGTTTTTTTGATTAGCGTTGAAGGAAGGAGATCTCTATGTTTAAGGGCAAGACCAAGATACTTTCTATGCTTACTTTTGCTATGCTTTTTGCTGCGTGCTTATAGCAGCGTATGCGGGCTCAATAACCGATGATATACCAACAGGCAATTCAACTGCGCATAATATATTGTGGGTTCGTGGTAATGAAAACAGAAAAAGTGAGCATAAAATAAGCGAAGACGGCTTGAAGATGACAAGCAGCCCTTCTTATAACTATACAACAGAACACGTTATGAAGCTGAACTTTTCATATACGGGCAACGCGAAAAAATATGACGTCGAAATACGCCTGCCTGCGCATATATTCACAGACCGCGAAGGCAACAAAATAGGCAGCTTAGAGATACCTCTTCCTAAATATAATCCTGATAATTTAGACGAATCTGAACCGCCTAATGCTTCGGCAAAGTTTAACTGGCGAATAGATGAAGCGACAGATGAAATAGTGATTTCAAACTATACAAACATAGAAGGGGACTTCTTCCTTACATCAGATATAAAATACTATGGCATATATCCTCATCTTGTAAAGAACGGCTATACTAATACTTTTAAAGCCTATATGAATGTAAAAGACATTGCCATAGGCCAGATTGATACTGTTTATTCAAACGAGATAACGATAGAATATAAAACCAAGGCAGATTTATACAGTTTAACCAAATATAACTCAGGCTCAGTAAGCTACAAGGACTGGCAGGAATCCTGGGGAGATATTCCTGAAGGCATAAATACCAAGGATTATTTTTATGTACGCTGGTATGTTAAGGCGGACGCTTCAAATAATGACACACAGCCCTTTACACTGCGTTTTAAAGAGAATGATTCCGGACAAGACGAATACGGAACCTTGTTTGGTGTAAGTTCTTCAAAGTCAGGCGGCTTTAAGCGCATTACTCTTAATGAATATAATAATACTGATGAAAGCGGTGCATTTAACAATCCATATGCTACCGTTTCAGAGCCATATACATACAGCTCACAGAATAACACTTACTGGACACAATACCTTTATTATATGTACCCGAGAACGCTGCTTAAAGATCAGAAAGCGACTGTTAAAAACAGTATAGAAGCAACGCTTACTGGCATAGACGGCGGCACATCAAGCACTGAAACGAGTACTGCAACCTACACATACAGCGAAGCGCCTAAGCCCTCCCCATCGCCTAAGCCGTCGCCTACAATTCATCCGGATTATGCATATATTTATAAATACAATCAAGGTAAAACATACGGCGGTATAAACGAAATAGAAAATGGTCCGGTTACAAAGAAAAATGTAGAGCTTAACGACTACAACAATGGTAAGGAAGGAAACTTTTATTTCTACGGTTATTTATACGGCTGGTATCTTTCCAAGGACGAAAACAGCAAGGAGTTTGGCGTAAACAACTGGACGGCCGAACTATATGATGATTATGTGCAGCTTTACAACGGAAACGGCTATACTAAACTTGATGAAAACGATTACCAATTTACCAAGCTGCATTTTAGCGGCTTCAGCGTTTCCGACCCAGTATCTAAGGACGGCATGAACGTTTCAATGAAAGCCCGTGAGAATGACAAATACAAGCCGCTTAAGCTGCTCGTAAAGATTAATGGAAACTGGAAAGACTATGCGGTAATACAAAAGCAGAGCGATGGGAAATATGCTTTTACGCCTGCAGCAGGCTATGAAACAGTATCTGTGGATAGCGGCAGTACTTTAAACATACCGCTTCCTGAAAACACAACAGGCGTAAAATACTCTTATATGGATAACGGAGTATATGTTTATTTTTCAAGCTATTCATATCTTACAACTGAGCTTAAACCGTCAGAAAAAGTTTTGAGCTTAATAAAAGGCAAAAACTCTGTTACAGTACGCAATGAAGTTTATGTGCGCAGCCTTGACAGCAACGGCAAAGTCAAAAAGAGCAACTATGATTATATATCACATACGCTTTCAAGGATAGTGCCTATATCGCAGTGTTCCAAGTCTTACGGCAGCATAACGAACGAGATAATTAATTCTCGCTACTACGTTCCTGTTACTATAGATGCATATGTGCAGTTTGATTACGCCGATGCTGCTCAAGAAGACCTTATCAATAGCGGATACATTGTGGAGCAGCGAAACAGCACCTTTTACGACTTGCTTCCTCCAGGCACCTATGCGGATTTAAGCACAATAAAAGTAACGGGCTACAAAGGCGCGGCTTCAGATACTAATTTTTCAACCAATGTTGAAGTTATAGACAACTGGAAAAATTCCGGCAGGACATTGCTTGTTGTACATGCTCAGGCGCCAGAAAATGCCAAAAACCTTTACTATTACAGGTATACAAACCATTACAGCGAGCTATGGAGCGGCATGAAACTGAGGTTTAACCTGTATAATCCATGGATTAACATAGCGGATAACGGGGACACGCTTTATAACTTTGCCGCGTATGAATCACATGACGGGACGCTTCCAAACGGATACCCGGATAATGCCGCAAGCGGCACTATACCTTCTAACCTTAAAACAGCCTTTACGGATCTCAACCGCGACGGCAACGAGGGCGATGTTCCAGAATCATTCCTGTATTGCAAAACATCAAGAACGTTCAACATACTTAAAGCGGCTGAGGTTGGTTTTAAAAAAGCTGTTTCATCACCTGAAGAGCCGGAGTTTGATTCGCATACTAAAGCTTTACTGGGCGGTGAATACACTTACCGCTTAAGGCTTGAAAATGCATTTTCAAGCACCAAAGACCTGGTGTTTTACGATATACTGGAGAACGCATACGGCGATAACGACCATTGGAAAGGTTCGCTCATAGGCGTTGACGTAAGCCACGCTTTATCTAAGAATATTGACGTTAAAACATATTACACAACGCAAGATTTAAACGATAAAAATTTGTTTGACGACGCTTTATATCTTGACAACCATCCGGAAGTATGGCAGAGCTGGGATACAAACCCGCCGGAGGATACGTCAAATGTCCGCGCTGTAGCCTTTGACTTAAGGAAACTTAAAAACGGAGAAGATTTTATTGCTAGACCGGGAAGCGGCATATATGTAAGCATGATCATGCGTGCGCCTGTGAACGCGCAAGAGCATATTAAAAACAAAGACCTGGCATACAACAGGGCGTTTATGGCGAACAGAAAAAACAGCACAAGCGAAACAGGCTGGGACGAAATTGTTTCTATCGAAGCATGCAACAGAGTTACTGTAGAGCTTAAGGACATGGGTTTAGGCTTTGACAAGACTTCTTCGCCAGCTTCGGGCACAGCGGAAAATCCCACAATAGTATATGGCGGAGACAATATAGAATATAAGATAAATCTTAGCAACGCCAATACAGCGCAAAGCTTTAAAGATATACTGCTTGAAGACGAAATACCTGAGGGGCTGTCATTCAGTGCTGATAACATCAAAGTAATGATTGATGATAACCCGGGCACTGCGCAGCTTTTAAGCAAATCCACGCGCGCCAAGCTTGTTTCAATGGAAGGCCGCAAGCTTAAATTCAGAGTGATCTCTCTTGCTGGCAATGAAAAGCTTACTATTATAATACCCGCTGTTGTGGAACCTATGTCGCTGGATAAAAATACATTGTTTGAAAACACTGCCAAAATAACCGGCATATTTGGAACGGACTATATACTGGAATCCAATACAACGCATCATGAGCAAAAATATGCGGATTTCACGCCTCAAATAAGCAAGACGCTTAAAAACCGCAATATGAAAGCAAACGAATTTAGTTTCGTTCTTAAAGACGCAGCAGGTAAAGAGATTGAAACAAAGGGCAATGCGGCTGCTATAGAAGGCGCGAAGGATACTATTTTGTTTAGTGGGCTTCATTTTGACAAGCCAGGCGAATACACATACACGATTACAGAAAACGCCGGAACGCTGGACAGCGTTGTTTATGATGAAAGCGTTTATACAATTAAAATTAAGGTAACCAAACAGGAAGACGGAAGCCTTAAGGCAGATGCTGATTATATAAAAGATAGTATAAAGGAAGAATCAATTGACTTTGTAAACGAGTATAAGGTGCGTCAGTTTACCGCTAAAAAAATGTGGATAGTTCCTGAAAAAGCTCCAAAAGATCCATTAGAAAGGCATCCTTCAATAGAGCTACAGCTTTTAAGGGACGGCGAACCGTACGGCGACCCTGTAATAATTAACCCTAGCCAGCCGGACAGTTTTTCTACACAAGACAATGCATATACATGGGAAAATCTGCCAATGTATCGTGCGGACGGCAAAGCAGATGAGCAAAGCGGTAATCGAATTGAATCAATATATACTGTAACAGAAGTTAATATTCCGGATAACTATTTTATGGGCATGGATGACGAAAGCCAAATCGTTCGCAATGTATACTGGCCCAATGCAAGGACGGTAACTAAAATATGGGATGGCGGCACGCCGGAACCTGGCACAAAAGTTACAATGGTAATTAACCAGGAAGTGCTTGATCCCGACAAAAATGATGAAAAAATAACGGATATTGAATATGGAGCTATAACGCTGGACGGCATTGCAGAAGAGTACCCAGATCAATTACCTGAGGATATGTCTGAGCTTCAAGGCGAATTCAGCCCGTGGGTATATACTATTGTACTGCCTGTTTCAGGAACGTATGAAGGGAACAATGTACGCTATTTCTACACCATAAAAGAACAGACAATAGAATCTGACGATTATAAGCTTGGCGGTATAGAAATTATACCAGCCGGCGGTGCTAATGTTACAAACATGCGGCAGACAACAGAATTTACAGTAAATAAAAGCTGGATTAACGGTCCTGAAACAAATCCGACTATTACAATCACACTCTTGCAGGACGGCGAGGAATATAAGAAAATTGAATTAAAAGACGGTGAAACGTCTTATACGTTTATGGATCTTCCGCGCTTTAAAGAATGGGAACCTGCAACAGAGGAAAACGGCTTCAAGGCTTCTTACACGGAATATAAGTATACGGTAAAAGAAAACGAGCTTGAAAACTATAATTCAAAAATAACTGAAACTTCAAATGGAGCGGATATTGTAAACGAGTATGTGCCTCCGGTTAAGGAAATCAGGGCTAAAAAGATATGGTCAGGCGGGCCTGACGCGGATCATACGGCTGTTGAGCTTATGCTTATGAGAAGCTTAGAAGGCGGAGTGCCCGAAAAGGTAGATCTGCCATATGCCGTAAGCCATGAAAATAATGGCGGGCAATCCTACACATACACTTGGGGAGAGCTTCCGCTTACAAATGAAAGCGGCGAGCAATATACTTATTATGTGGTTGAGCCAAATACTGTAAACGACATATTTATAGTAAATGAAAACAGATATGCTGTAACGGTTGATGATTTGGGTACAACGATTACAAACACATATATGCCGCCAATGGGCAACGTGTACGCATATAAGTTCTGGATAGACGGCAACTCGATAGACTATGTTCCTGTGGATATTACGCTGCACCGTAATATAGAAGGCGGAGTTTCTGAAGAAGTTTCTGCGCCGTACACGCTGAACAGCGAAGAAAGCGGAATATGGCAGTATGTCTATACTTGGGAAAATCTTCCGTTAAAGGATGAAAACGGCAATCCATATACATATACGTTCAGTGAAGCTGATGCCGTAAACGGTATAATTATACGTAATGGGCGCAGCTATGAATCCATAATTTATGATAATGTTATAGTAAACTATTATGAGCCTGGCGTAACTAAGCTTCTTGCTAAGAAAATATGGTCAGGCGGCCCTGAGAAAGACCATACGGAGGTTTCTCTGATTGTTACAAGACATACTCCGAACGATCCTGAAAATGTGGAAGAAGTTATTGGTGAAGATGCAGCTGTGGTTAAAAACGCTGACGGTAGCTTCTCCTACACATGGGACAACCTGCCTGATGCTAATTACAACGGCGAGCCATATATATATGATGTCAAAGAAGCGTCGAATTTAAACGGCTTTATTTTGCAGAATGGCAATACCTATAAAGTAAGCAAAAAAGCTCTTGCAGATGGCGCGATTCAAATAACAAATACCTATGTTCCGCCTAAGCAAAGCCAGCTTGAACTGAACATTTTGAAACGCATTTCAGGCGATACGTACGCTATAAACGCCGGCGACTATTCTTTCAAGCTGTCAGGCGACGCGCCTGAAACGATAGAGCAATGCGATAAAGATGGCCGGGCGGAGTTTGTGCTTAGCTTCAATAAAACAGGAAGATTTAGCTTTACTGTGAGCGAAATTAAAGACAAGGTTGAAGGCATGCAGTTTGACAACGGCATATATACAATAAATGTTAATGTAAGCTTCAATGAAAAAGAAAATCGCTTTGAAGCTGAAACCGAAGTATTAAAAGACGGCAAGGAATATTCGGGGAGTGAACTCGTATTTACAAACAACTATACTAAACCTACGGAAAAGCCTGCGCCGACGCCTAAACCGGACTATCCCAAGATAAACGTGCCGATAGATGCAAGCAAAGTACTTAGGAACGGCACAATCAAAGCGGACCAGTTCACATTTGTACTAAAAGACAGCCGCGGAAAAGAACTGGCAAGAGTTTCAAACGACGCTAATGGCAATATATCTTTTCCTGACAGGACATTCTCTCGCGTTGTTACAAACTATACATACACTGTCGAGGAGCTAGCAGGAAAGGATAAAAGCGTTAAGTATGACGACACTATTTATACTGTAAAAATAAGCACGACGCCTGTTAACGGGCAGCTTAAAGCCCGTGTGGATCTTGAAAAAGACGGCGTTCCTTATGACGGTGAAATAGTATTTGTAAACACTGGCTCCATACCCTCCACAGGAGACAGCGCTCCTGCGACAATAGCGGTCGTTGTTTCAATCGGAGCCGTAGCGCTTGCCGTATACATTGCGCTTAAAAGAAGGGAAAGCTTCTCGAATAAATAAAAAGCGCTGAAACAATATAAAGTTACAACCGGGCGGGTTTCCGCCCGGTTTTCATATAAAAAAACTGTTGAATTTTATAACAATTCTACTTATTTATGATTCGGTTAGTTAAAAAATTATGATTGAATTAAGAAAATAAAATTTGCAAAATCGTGAAACCTCAAGCGGGCAAAGCAAAATCAGATAATTAAGAAAATAAAAAATACATCGTATTTTATTATTGTATTAAAAATGTTTTTGTTTTTTTAATTTCAGAAAATATCGTTATGCTACTGGAAATTTACAGGGTTATTTGGTATAATTTAACTGATTTTGGACAATTTCTTATCAATTTGTCCAGGGGAGGAATTATATGTATTGGCTTTATTATCTGGTCCTGGCTGTCGTAGCGGTAACGCTGTGGTATGTGTTCCACAATTTCTTCCGCATACGCTCTATGGATGAAGGCACCGATGAAATGGTGGAAATGGCGGCTATAATTCGCAGCGGCGCTTCCACGTTCATGAAAACGGAGTACAAAACAATAGCCATTGTTGTGGCTTTGCTCGCGCTTGTATTTTCCCTGTTTGTTGAAAGAACAAGCGGAATTACGTTCCTTATAGGCGCCGCCATGAGCAGCTTTACCTGCGTACTGGGCATGAAAAGCGCTACTTACGCGAATGTTCGCACGGCAAACAAGGCGCGCGAAACCATGTCCATAGGCGAAACGGTTAAGGTAGCGCTCTGCGGCGGAAGCATTTCTGGCCTGAGCGTGCAGGCTCTTGGCTTGCTTGGTCTTATAGCTGTGCTCTTGATTTGGGGCGGCGTAGATCATGAGGCGACAGGAAGCGGCATAATTACCCACATTGATGGCGTAAACGCTTCTATAATGCGCATTTCAACATATTCATTAGGCTGTTCGCTTGTAGCCATGTTCAACCGTGTTGCAGGCGGAAACTATACAAAGGCGGCCGACATTTCCGCTGATATTTTAGCGAAGATCCGCAACGACCTGCCTGAAGACGACAGCCGTGTGCCAAACGTTATAGCAGACTTTATAGGCGACAACGTAAACGATATAGCGGGCAACTGCTCTGACCTGCTTGAAAGCTTCGTCGCTACGATGTCCGCTTCAATAATGATAGCTGTTATTTTGTTCAAAAAATATCAAATCGAAGCCATGTTTACGCCTTCGGTCGTATTCCCTGTTATTTTAGCGGGCGTAGGTCTTATAGGCTGCCTTATAGGCTTAATGTATGCAGACAGAAAGAAGATGAGCGATAATCCGGCGCATGAGCTGGATCTTGCCACGTGGATGTCTGCAGGCATAACTATTGTGCTCGGCTTTTTCGTTTCGCTGCTTGTTTTTGGCGGGATTGACGGTGAAACGCTAAGCACCTATGGATGGCATGCCGGCTGGCTCACTCCGTGGATATGCTCTATTCTTGGCATTGCAAGCGGCGTAGCCATAGGCTCTATTACAGAATACTATACTTCAACAGATTATAAACCAACTAAAAAACTTGCCGAAATGGCGACGGAGGGTGAAGCCTTCGTAGTTACAAAGGGCGACGCAATAGGCAGCCGCAGCTGCTTGCTTCCTATATTGATGATTGGCTTAGCGCTCTTTATAAGCGGCAAAATAGGCGGCATGTACGGCATTGCCGTAGCGTCGCTTGGCATGCTGTCGTTTGTAGGCGCCACGGTATCAATAGACGCTTTCGGACCGATAGCGGATAACGCGGGCGGTCTTGCAGAAAGCTGCCATCTGCCTGAGGACGTACGCACCATTACAGACAAGCTGGATTCTGTCGGCAACACGACGGCGGCCATAGGCAAGGGCTTTGCAATAGGCAGCGCGGCGTTTGCCACAGTAAGCCTTATCGTTTCTTACGTAGGCAACTATACGCCTGTAAGCTCTGAAATAATGCTTAACATCGCTAACTACACCGTTGTTGTAGGCGCGATAATAGGCGGCGCTCTTGTTGAATATTTTTCAGCCATGCTTACAGACAACACTATAGAATCCGCGCGCGACATGGCGGATGAAGGCGACAAGCTTCTTTCCATACCTGGCGTGCTTGAAGGCAAGGTGCGTCCTGATTACAACAGAATGATAGAAATGGCTACCCACAACGCGCTTAAGAAAATGCTTTTCCCTTCAGTGCTCGCTATGATGATCCCTGTGTTAGGCGGTTTCCTGTTCGGCGTAGACTTTGTAGGCGGCTTGCTTATAGGCGCTACGGTCGTTGCGATACCGCGCGCAATATTTATGGGCAACTCAGGCGGCGCGTTCGACAACGCTAAAAAATACATCGAATCGGGAGCTCTCGAGGGCTACGGCAAAGGTACTGCGGCGCATAAGGCCGCTGTAACAGGCGATACCGTAGGCGACACCCGCAAGGACGTTGTAGGCGTAGCGCTTGATATTTTCATTAAGACAATGTCAACTGTCGCAAACACACTCGTAACTGTGTTCAGGAACTTCACGCTTCTGCGCTGATTTAAACCTTAATCAAATGCCGTTTCTTTCTTAAGAGACGGCATTTTTGCGCTTGAGATTTTTGTACCTTAAGTTGTTTTTAAAGCTTCCAACACGCCTTGTTATTCTTGACATGATATAGAAGCCGTGTTACTATTTATACAATATTTGCGGGTGTCTCGCATGGAAATGGAAGGCTTGTATTATGGATTGGCTTGGCGCTGCGCCGGATAAAAAAACTCCACTGGTTGTATGTTTAGGATATTTTGACGGCGTGCATTTAGGCCATGTTAACCTTATAAATAAAGCAAAAGAAGTGGCGCGCATGTTCCATTACAGGATATGCGTGCATACTTATGATGCCCCGCCTCAAAAAGTGCTCCGCCCGGATAAAAAATATATTGAACTTACTAATATTTCACAAAAGGAAAAGCTTTTGCGCAGCGCGGGGGCGGACTATGTGGCTCTGAGCCATTTTGACGACAGTCTGATGAAAAAATCAGGGGGTGATTTTTTAGATGAAGAATTATCCGCTAATATGCTCGTTAAACACATAGTAGTTGGTTTTAACCACCGTTTCGGGTACATGGGCAAAACAACAGTGAGTGAGCTGCAGGGCTTATGCGATGAGCGCGGCATAGGACTTAGCGTGGTGCCTGCCGTTAAAACAAAAAGCGGCGCTGTTGTATCAAGCACAGCAATAAAGCAGGCCCTGCAAAGCGGCGATCTTTCACTTGCCGCCGATATGCTCGGACGAAGTCCCGAGGAATATTTGCTTAAAGAATATTTAAAATAGGAGGCTAAACTTATGAAAAAACAGATTCCGGCATGGCTTGTGCTGGTAATTATCATGCTGGTGGCGTCGTTTTTACTTGCGGGCACCAATATGATAACTAAGGATGTTATCAGCGAACAGGCTGTTCAAAATCAGGAAAAAGCGCGCATGAAGGTGCTGCCTGAAGCGGACGCTTTTTTGCCGGTCGCCCTTTCGTCAAACGCGGCTCTTGACGGCTTGTTTTTAGGCCGGAAAGGCGATGAAACCGTTGGGTATGTCGGCGTTGCAACAGTATCCGGTTACGGCGGACCTATTGAACTTATAGTAGGCGTAGATACTGAAGGCACGCTGCACGGCATAAACGTCGGCGGCTCTAATTTTTCAGAAACCGCAGGGCTTGGCGCCAAATCTAAGGACGAAGCGTTCATGTCCCAGTTTGCCGGCAAAAAAACGCCTGTAAATGTAATAAAAGCGGGCGAGCAGTCGGGCGACAACACAATAGACGCCATAACTGCGGCGACAATTACGTCAAATGCGGTTACAAGAGGCGTTAACGACATCGCAAAATATGCAAACAGGTTTTCTGAAGAATCCGTTAACGTTGAAGCAAGCGAAGAAAATCCGGCGGTTTCTATGCTGTTTAAAGCCGACGGAACCATAGAAGCTATGCTTATAATAGAAGAAGACAGCAACGCCGCTTTAAAAAAAGCCGAACAATTAGTTGGCATGCAGGCCCCTGTTGAAGCGGACGGCGAAACGGACGAAGCGCTTAAGCCTATAATGCTTAAAGCGAACGAAGCGTTTGAAAAGCTTAACGCCGCGGCTTCAGGGTTTACTGCAGGGACTGCAAGCGCAAGCGTAAAAGGCTTTGCTGGTCCTGTCGCAGTAGAAGTAACGTTTAACGACGCCGCGGGAATTACGGATATAAAAATAGGCGACGACAGCTTCGCTGAAACCGAAGGTCTTGGCGCTAAAGCCCTGGATCCTGAGTTTGCGCAAATGCTCATGGGCAAAAAAGCGCCTGTGGAATTAGGCGACATAGAAGCTATTTCAGGCGCTACTATAACAAGCCAGGCCGTGGTAGACGCTATAAACGAAGCGCATAAGCAGCTTTCAGGCCCCTCTTTTGCAGGCGGTAAAGCGGTTGCAAGCGCGCAGGGCTTTGCTGGTCCTGTCGCAGTAGAAGTAACGTTTAACGACGCCGCGGAAATTACGGATATAAAAATAGGCGACGACAGCTTCGCTGAAACCGAAGGTCTTGGCGCTAAAGCCCTGGATCCTGAGTTTGCGCAAATGCTCATGGGCAAAAAAGCGCCTGTGGAATTAGGCGACATAGAAGCTATTTCAGGCGCTACTATAACAAGCCAGGCCGTGGTAGACGCTGTGAACAACGCTTACAAGGATCTCGCATCCGGCGGGCAGGAAACAACAGAGCCGGAGGAAGAAGCCCCTGCCGCAGAAGAGCCCAAAGAAGAAACAGAAGCGGAGCCGGAAGCTAATGAAGAAAACGCTGAAGGCAAAGCTGTAAAGGGAAGCGGAGAAGGCTACGGCGGCGACGTAAATGTGGAGGTAGTGTTTTCAGAAGACGGAGAAATAAAATCTCTTAAGATAGATGAGGACGACTTTTCAGAAACCGACGGAATAGGCTCAAGAGTGCTTGACGATGAAAAGTTTCTGCCGAGCTTCATAGGTAAAAAAGCCCCCGTTAAAATAGAAGACGTGGAAGCGGTTTCAGGAGCCAGCATAACAAGCCAGGCTGTTGTAGACGCTGTGAACAACGCGTATGAAAATGCAAACGCAGAATCTGATGCCGCAGAAGAACCTAAAGAAGAGCCGGAAGCTAATGAAGAAAACGCTGAGGGCGAAGCCGTAAAGGGAAGCGGAGAAGGCTACGGCGGCGACGTAAATGTGGAAGTAATATTCTCAGAAGACGGAGAAATTAAGTCCTTAAAGATAGATGAGGACGACTTTTCAGAAACCGACGGAATAGGCTCAAGAGTGCTCGACGATGAAAAGTTTCTGCCGAGCTTCATAGGTAAAAAAGCCCCCGTTAAAATAGAAGACGTGGAAGCGGTTTCAGGAGCCAGCATAACAAGCCAGGCTGTTGTAGACGCTGTGAACAACGCGTATGAAAATGCAAACGCAGAACCTGAAGAAGAACCCAAAGAAGAGCCGGAAGCTAATAAAGAAAACCATGAAGGTGAAGCCGTAAAAGGAAGCGGAGAAGGCTACGGCGGCGACGTGAATGTGGAAGTAGTGTTTTCAGAAGACGGGGAGATTAAGTCCCTTAAGATAGATGAGGACGACTTTTCAGAAACCGACGGAATCGGTTCAAGAGTGCTCGACGATGAAAAGTTTCTGCCGAGCTTCATAGGTAAAAAAGCCCCCGTTAAAATAGAAGACGTGGAAGCGGTTTCAGGAGCCAGCATAACAAGCCAGGCTGTTGTAGACGCTGTGAACAACGCGTATGAAAATGCAAACGCAGAA
>CAZFHI010000002.1:0-29289 GCA_964518875.1 uncultured Oscillospiraceae bacterium | reverse complement strand
ACGCTGTGAACAACGCGTATGAAAATGCAAACGCAGAATCTGATGCCGCAGAAGAGCCCAAAGAAGAAACAGAAGCGGAGCCGGAAGCTAATGAAGAAAACGCTGAAGGCAAAGCTGTAAAGGGAAGCGGAGAAGGCTACGGCGGCGACGTAAATGTGGAGGTAGTGTTTTCAGAAGACGGAGAAATAAAATCTCTTAAGATAGATGAGGACGACTTTTCAGAAACCGACGGAATAGGCTCAAGAGTGCTTGACGATGAAAAGTTTCTGCCGAGCTTCATAGGTAAAAAAGCCCCCGTTAAAATAGAAGACGTGGAAGCGGTTTCAGGAGCCAGCATAACAAGCCAGGCCGTGTTAGACGCTGTGAACAACGCGTTTAACAATCGTTAAGAAAGGTGGGATACAGTTTGAAATTATTTACATTTCATGGCGGTGTGCATCCGCTCAAAGAACAGCAGGCGGGCAAAGCGGCCACACGTTCAAAACCGATAAGAGAATTTGTACCGCAGGTTGTCTATATCCCTATGGATACGCATATAGGCGCGCCGAGCGCTCCGTGCGTTAAGAAAGGCGACACTGTCCTTATGGGACAAAAAATAGCCGATGCGGTGGGCGGCATAGGAATACCTGCGCATGCAAGCGTGTCCGGCGTAGTAAAAGAGGTCGGAGTAAAACAAATGCTGCACAATAAGCCTTCTCAATACATAGCTATTGAAAATGACGGCAAGGACGAGTGGGCGCCGCTTACGCCTCTTGGGGACGTTGAAACAGTGCCGGAAGACAAAATTGTTCCCGCCATAAAAGAAGCCGGAATATGCGGAATGGGCGGTGCGTGCTTCCCAACACACGTAAAGCTTAATATACCTGAAGGCAAATACATAGACACGGTTATTGTAAACGGAGCAGAATGCGAAACGTTTTTAACGGCAGACCACAGGCTTATGCTTGAACAGCCGGAAAAAATTGTAAAAGGCCTGCGCGCCGCCATGCGCGCAGTTAAAGCTAAACGCGGCGTTATTGCCATAGAAAATAACAAGCCGGACGCCATAGAAAGCATGCGTAAGGCAGCTAGCAGAAAAGAAAATATAGAAGTGGCTGCGCTTAAGACAAAATATCCGCAGGGCGGTGAAAAACAGCTTATAGAGGCTGTGCTTAAAAGGCAGGTTCCTTCAGGCGGTCTGCCTATGGACGCGCATGCCGTTGTTATAAACGCTGGAACGTCAAAAGCAATATGCGAAGCAATAGAAGAAGGCAAGCCGCTTATAAGCCGTATAACCACTGTTACAGGCGCGGTAAAAGAACCTGACAATTTGCTTTTAAGAATAGGAACACCGGTAATAGACGCTGTAAACGCCTGCGGCGGATACTCAGAAACGCCGGGCAAGATATTGTTTGGCGGCACAATGACGGGAAACGCAATGCCGTCCGACGATATGCCTGTTACAAAGGCCAACAACGGCATAGTGGTTCTTACTGAAAAGGAAGCTGTTCTTCCCAAGGAAGACCCGTGCATACGCTGCGCCCGCTGCGTCGATGTGTGCCCTATAAGGCTAAAACCAAACGAATTGAAGGTTAAATTATCTTTAGGCAAGCTTGAGGAAGCTAAAAAAATGCACCTTGAAGACTGCATACTCTGCGGCGCATGCTCTTACATATGCCCTGCAAGAAGGCTTCTTACCCCCGCGTTTAAAGAGGGAAAAGAAACGCTTGCCATGATGAGGAGGAAAAAGGCATGAAGTTAGCGGTTTCGTCAGGACCACATATTTTAACCCGTGAAAGCACCCGAACCCTGATGCTTGACGTGATAATTGCTCTTATACCGGCGACGGCGGCAGGCATATATGTTTTTGGGTCAAGAGCGGCTTTGGTGCTTGCAGTAAGTGTCATTTCAAGCGTGCTGTTTGAACTGATATGGAGAAAATTATTAAAAAAATCCTTAACAATTAACGACCTGTCAGCTGTGGTAACGGGGCTTTTGATAGGCCTTAACCTGCCGAGCAGCGTGCCGCTATGGATGCCCGTCATAGGAAGCGCTTTTGCTATAATTTTAGCAAAACAGCTTTTTGGCGGCCTTGGCCATAACTTTATGAACCCTGCGCTTTTTGCGCGCGCCGTTCTGCTTGCTTCCTGGCCTATGCACATGACGAGCTATAATCTGCCGCAGAGGGTGTTCTTTTCTTCAGGCGCCCCTACCGGCGTAGATACGGTGGCGTCCGCAACGCCTTTAACCAATTCTTCAGGGCTAAGCACTATGGATCTGCTTGTTGGCAACATACCGGGCTCCATAGGCGAAGTTTGCAAAATCGCCATACTTATAGGATTTTTGTATCTGCTTCTTACAAAAACCATAACGTGGCATGTTCCGGTAAGCTTTTTAGGCACTGTCGCGCTTTTGGGCTGGCTTCTTGGCGAAGACCCGTTAAAGTATCTGCTTACAGGCGGCGTGCTTTTTGCGGCCGTTTTCATGGCGACAGATTACGTTACAAACCCTATACAAAAGAGCGGACAGCTTATTTTCGGCGTGCTTTGCGGCGTGATTGTCGTTGTAATACGCAAATACGGCGGCTACCCTGAAGGCGTTACCTATGCCATACTCTTTATGAACTGCATTACTCCTCTTATAGACAGATATTCTAAGAGGAAAATATACGGGGAGGTAAAAAAGAATGTCAAACAAGGATGATAGCTTAAGGGGCGTTTTTATAAACGGCATTTTCAATGAAAACCCTACGTTCCGTTTAGTGCTGGGTACCTGCCCGACCATCGCGGTTACTACAAGCGCTATAAACGGCATAGGAATGGGCTTAGCGGCTACGTTCGTTCTCATAGGCTCAAACATTGTTATATCTCTTTTAAGAAAGTTTATACCAAACAAGGTAAGAATACCTGCGTATATAGTTGTAATCTGTACGTTTGTTACAATAGTGCAGATGCTCATGCAGGCATACCTTCCTTCGCTTTATGAATCCCTTGGTATATTCATACCGCTTATCGTTGTAAACTGCATAATTTTGGCGCGCGCTGAAGCGTATGCGTCTAAGAACGATGTGCTGCATTCAGCCGTTGACGGCGTCGGCATGGGGCTTGGTTTTACATGCGCCATCACGCTTATAGGCATAATACGCGAGCTGTTTGGCGCGGGGACTATATTCGGAGCGCAGATAATGGGCTCTGGGTATGAGCCTATGCTTCTTCTTATACTCGCTCCTGGCGGGTTTATAGTATACGGCCTGCTGCTTGGAATAATAAACTCAATAAGCGCTCATCATTCTTCCAAAAAATCAAAGGAGGTTAAGGCGGCATGAGACTTTCTGAAATAGGTTTCTTCCTTTTCATGGTGGATTGCATACTGTGCAACAACTACATTTTTTCTCGTTTCCTCGGGTGCTGCCCCTTCCTGGGCGTTTCCTCCAAAGTGGAAACATCTGTGGGCATGGGCTTAGCCGTAACGTTCGTAATGGGCCTTGCGTCTCTTTTCAGCTGGGCGGTATATCAATTTATACTTGTGCCTCTTGATCTTAAATACTTAAACACAATAGCGTTCATTTTCATAATCGCGGCCTTGGTGCAGTTTGTAGAAATGTTTATGAAAAAATCGCTTCCGTCGCTTTACAGCGCGCTTGGCATATATTTACCTCTTATAACAACAAACTGCGCGGTTTTAGGCGTTGCCCTGCTTAATATACAAAGCAACTATAATCTTCTGGAATCCGTGCTGAACGGCGTATTCGGAGCGTTGGGCTTCATGCTGGCGATAGTTATGATGGCGGGCGTAAGGGAACGGCTTGAAAATTCCGATATTCCGCTGCCCTTCAAGGGCTTCTCAATAAGCCTTGTAATAGCCGGCATGATGAGCGTGGCGTTCCTGGGCTTTAAAGGGCTTGTAAAGTAAAGGGGGAAGGATATGCCTATCGTATACGCTATTTTAGTAATGAGCGCGCTTGGCGCTGTGTTCGGCGCTATGCTTAGCTATGCAAACAGGAAGTTTGAAGTACCGGTTGATGAAAAAGTTCAAAGGATACGCGAAAATGTTTCCGGCGCAAACTGCGGCGCGTGCGGCTACCCTGGGTGCGACGCCTTTTCAGAGGCCGTGGCAAAAGGAGAAGCGCCGGTTAACGGCTGTACGCCGGGCGGCGCAAAGTCCGCTAAAGCCATAGCCGAAATAATGGGCGTAAAGGTTGAAACAGGCGTGAAAGAAGTTGCCCGCGTTCTTTGTCAGGGTGAAAAAGGCGTGGCGAACGAGCGCTATGAATATTCCGGAATACAGACGTGCAGGGCGGCGTCTTCATTTGCGGGCGGCCCTAAGGAATGCCAGTACGCATGCTTAGGCCTTGGCGACTGCAAAAAGGTATGCGCTTTCGACGCCATTGAAATTGTGAACGGTCTGGCGCGCATTAACCCCGATAAATGCACCGCCTGCGGCATGTGCGTTAAGGCGTGCCCGAGAAGCATAATAAAGCTTATCCCTGAAAGCTCAAATGTTACGGTGCTGTGTTCAAGCTTGAACAACGCTAAAACCACAAGGCTAAGCTGTACCAAGGGCTGCATTGGCTGCAAGAGATGCGAAAAAGCGTGCGAATACGACGCGATACACGTTGTAGACGGGCTTGCAAGAATAGACCCTGACAAATGCACGAACTGCAAATCCTGCGTTGAAGTTTGCCCTTCAAAATGCATCGTAGTCGCAGAATAATAAAACAGTATGAAAATTCGGGGAACGCTTATGTTTCCCGAATTTTTGTTATAAAAAAGAGGACAATTTGAAAAAAATATCTGCAATTTGTATCGTACTGCTTTTAACGCTTACATACGTATGCGTTCAGGTGCAGGGTGAAGCCGAGCCGCCTTATGAACCCGGTCCGTACCTTGTTATGCCTGAAAACTTAAGCGTAAATGAAAAAATAAACGGCGAAATAAAAGACGCATACCGCCTGCTTATACTCGGCATCGACTCGTACGACGAAAGAATGCTCGGAAGATCCGACACCATGATAATTGCCGACATGGATTTTTTAAGCGGCGAATTAAAGCTTGTATCGTTTATGAGGGATCTGTACGTATCCATACCGGGAAAAGGAAGTAACAGGCTTAACGCGGCCTACGCTTTTGGCGGGGCGGAGCTTTTAAGGAAAACGCTTGATAAGCATTTTTCATTAAGCGTTGACGGCTTCATAGCCGTTAACTTTGAAGGCATGATACGCCTTATAGACAGCGTAGGCGGCATAGACATAGAAGTGCTTGAAGATGAAAAAAAACCTTTAAATGGTATTCTTGAATACTATAACTATTTAAACGGCGTGGATGAAGGACAGGGCCGCCTTGAAGAAGCGGGCTTTGTACACCTTACGGGTATACAGGCCATGTCTTTTGCGAGAATAAGAAAGATAGACAGCGATTACGCGCGTATGTCAAGGCAGCAGCGCGTATTAATGGCCGCGTTTAACAAGGCAAGACAGCTGCCGATAGACAAGATCATTAGCGTTATTTCAGAAAACATAGACTACGTAAAAACGGATATTTCTTTAAACGATGCCGTTTCTATGGCCGGCAAGCTGCTTTCGCTTGAAACGGTTACTACAAGATACCTTAGAATACCAATAGCCAAGTCGTTTAAAAACGAACAGATTAACGGCGCTTACTGCGTAGTGCCAAACATAAAGAAAAACAAGCGGCGTTTAGAGGAATTTTTAGGCGAATAGCGCCTTTGGACTTGCTCTGTTGCCTAAAACTGCAAAAAAGGTTACAATAGACAATATATAAAAGGAGGCATAACTTATGTATGATGATGTTATTAAAACCGCCAATGAAAAAATGATTAAAAGCCAGGAAGCTCTGAAAAGGGAACTGCAGTCTCTGAGAGCAGGAAGAGCCAACCCGCAGCTTTTAGACAGGATTATGGTAGATTATTACGGCACGCAGACTCCGCTTAAGCAGATGGCAAACATATCTGCGCCGGAACCAAGGCTTCTTACCATAGCTGTGTGGGATACTAAAGCTATTCCTAAAGTAGAAAAGGCTATTCTGCAGAGCGATTTGGGCCTTAACCCTGCAAACGACGGCAAGATAATACGTTTAGTTATACCAGAGCTGAATGAAGAACGCAGAAAAGAACTTACCAAGATGGTAAAGAAAAGCGCGGAAGAAACGCGCGTTGCCGTAAGGGCCGCGAGACGCGACGCCATGGACGCAATTAAAAAGATGGAAAAAGACTCTGAAATTTCTGAAGACGACCGCTTCAGAGCAGAGGATGAGATACAAAAGCTGACAGACAAGGCGATTAAAGAAGTGGACAGCATCGCAGAAGAAAAAGAAAAGGAGATAATGTCGGTTTGATGCAGGAGGCAGCAGGGCTTCCTCTTGAT
The DNA here is from genome assembly GCA_964518875.1 of uncultured Oscillospiraceae bacterium. Classification (GTDB taxonomy): domain Bacteria; phylum Bacillota; class Clostridia; order Christensenellales; family Aristaeellaceae; genus DTU024. The sequence continues at coordinate 22,928 of CAZFHI010000002.1, read as the reverse complement.
TTATTTCTTAAAGATCAGGAACAGCCTGAAAGCTTTAACATAAAATACTGGCTTTCTAACGACCTGCAGAAAAGTGATCCTGACAGAATTGCGCGTATAGTTAAAATTTCAGATAGCGCCATATATGTGTCTATGTTTTTAAACACTGTTCCAAAGGAAAAGAGCAAATGAAGGAAATGCCAAAGCATGTTGCCATAATAATGGACGGCAACGGTAGATGGGCGAAAAAGCATATGCTGTCTATTGCGTCAGGGCACAGAAAAGGCGTGGAAACGCTCAGGGAAATAATCCGCTTTTCAAGCGACAGCGGCATTAAGGCGCTTACGCTTTTTGCGTTTTCTACTGAAAACTGGAGCAGATCAAAAGAAGAGGTTTCAGCGCTTATGCAGCTGATACTTGAATATTTCAATTCTGAAATAGACGAGCTTGATAAAAACAACGTTATAATAAGAATCCTTGGCGATATAGACGGTTTGCCAAAAGCGCAAAGGGAAACGGTTTCTTTAAGCATGCAAAGGACAAAAAGCAATACGGGCATGTATTTAAACATCGCATTAAACTACGGCGGGCAGGATGAAATCATATCCGCCGCTAAAAAGCTTTGCTTATTATATAAAGAAAATAAAATCGCTTACAGCGATATAAATAAATCAGCCTTTGAAAGAGCCTTATATACGTACGGCGAGCCGCCGGTGGATCTGCTTATCCGCACGAGCGGTGAAATGCGCTTAAGCAATTTTTTGCTATATCAGTGCGCTTACGCGGAATTTATATTCAATCCTGTCCTGTGGCCGGACTATACGGTTGAGGAATATAAAAAAGACCTTAAGACTTATATGAACAGGGACAGGCGTTTTGGAGGCAGAATCCAGTGAAAACAAGAATTGTTACAGGCGTTGCCCTGGCAGGCGTTTTAATTTTCTCGCTTATAATGCGCGGGTGGGTATTTTCGTGCCTGTGGATTGCGGCGCTTTGCATAGCTCTGCATGAATTGATATTCGCTTTTTCAACAGCGGGGCACAGGCCGGTGGCTTGGCCAAGCTGGGTAGTGCTGCTGCTGGGCATTCCGGTGTTCATGCTCGTTAAGAGCGCGGACAGCCTGCTTTTGCTTTGCCTTATGCTGTTTGTGGCGTTTTTTTCAATAAGCGTTCAGGTTTTGTTCAGGCACGATCCGCGCCTTGAAGACCTGCTTATTTCCATACTGCCTATGTTTATGCTGCTTATACCAGGGCTTAGCATGCTGGGCCTTTTAAGAATAGAAGACGAGTACCTTAGCAAATTGCTTATGTGGCTGGTATTTGCCATACCTACTCTTGGGGACGCGGGGGCGTATTTCACAGGCTTAAAATATGGCAAAAAGAAGCTTAATCCTGAGGTAAGCCCTAAAAAAACGATAGAGGGTTCCCTTGGAGGGCTTTTGTTCAGCGTTTTAGGCGCTATGGCTGTTTATGCGGTTTTTGCGATTATCGCTTCAAGCACGCTCCCGCCCTGGTGGCATATACTTTTGTTGGCCATTGCGGGCGGAATAATAGAACAGGCAGGGGATTTATTTGCTTCTCTTATAAAGCGCCACTGCGGAATAAAAGATTTCGGCACTATTTTTCCGGGACACGGCGGAATGATGGACAGGCTTGACAGCATATTGTTTGTCGCTGTTCTAACGCTTTTATATCAGATGAGCTTTTTATGAAAACACTTTCTATTCTTGGAGCCACGGGCTCGATAGGCACGCAGGCTCTGTCTGTTGTGGACAGCTTTCCTGAAAAAATAAGTATTGTGTCGCTTTCAGCGCACAGCAACGCGCGGAAGCTTTTTGAATTGGTAAGAAAGTATCGCCCAAAGGCTGCTGCGCTTACCAAAGGCGAAACAGAAATACCGCAGGATCTGCGCTTCTGCGAGTGGTTTTTTGGCAAAGACGCTCTAAAGCAGATGACGGAAAGCGTTCCGGCAGACGATGTGCTGGTGTCAGTCGTGGGCATGTCGGCGCTTGAAGCTGTTATATCCGCCATTAAAACAAAAAAACGCGTGCTCCTTGCAAACAAGGAAACGCTTGTCGCGGGCGGAAGCATTATAATGCCGTTGTGCAGAGTATTTGGTGAAAACGCAAACCTTCTGCCTGTGGACAGCGAGCACAGCGCTGTACACCAGTGCATGTCAAATTCAAACGGAAATAAATTTCAAAACATTATTTTAACGGCTTCAGGAGGCCCTTTCAGGACTTATACAAAGCGGCAGATGGAGAGCGTTACGGTTAAAGACGCGCTTAAACACCCTACCTGGAGCATGGGCGCCAAGATAACTGTAGATTCAGCGACCATGTTTAATAAGGCGCTTGAAATTATAGAGGCGAGCTACCTGTTTTCTGCCAAAGGCGAACAGATAAAAGTTATAATACATCCTCAAAGCATTGTGCATTCTATGGTTGAGTATGAGAACAACTCAATTATCGCGCAGCTTGGTGTGCCGGACATGAGGACGCCTATAATGTACGCGATGTTTTACCCTGTGTATATGAAGGCGGTAAGCGAAAGATTAGACTTAGCCTCGATAGGGTATCTAAGTTTTGAAAAGCCGGATTTTGATAAATTCAAGGCTTTGAAGCTTGCCTACGACGTTCTTAAAGCGGGCGGCAGCGCGCCGTGCGTGCTTAACGCTGCGAACGAAACAGCCGTATACGCCTTTTTAGACGGGAAAATTTCTTTTGTTTCCATATACGACACAGTTGAGCATGTGCTTAATTTGTCTTTGCCAGACGCTGAAACGGCAGAAGAAATACTCTCGGCGGACGTCTGGGCAAGGAATAAGGCTTACCAATATATAAGCAAAATTTCCTGAGGGAGGACGCTTTGAACTTAATCTACATACTTTTAGCTGTTTTAATGTTTGGCCTGATGATATGCATTCACGAGCTGGGCCATTTTTTTGCCGCAAGGCTTACGGGAATACCTGTAAAGGAATTTGCAATAGGCTTTGGGCCGCAGATAGCTTCATGGAAAAGCAAAAAACACGAAACTAAGTTTTTTATAAGAATAATACCAATGGGCGGATACTGCATGTTTTATGGCGAGGACGACGTAAACAAAAAAGAAGCGGACGATCCGCGCGCGCTTTCTAACTTTCATCCTTTAAAGCGGCTGCTTACCGTATTTATGGGCCCTTTTATGAACGTGGTTTTAGCATTCGTTGTCGCAATAGCGGTTTATGCCGCGCAGGGCGTTCCCGTTATAACAGGGCCGTATAAAACCGTGGTTACGGAAATAAACCAGGCAAGCCCTGCGGACGCGGCAGGAATGCTCGTTGGCGACAGGATATTAAAAATAAACGGTATATCAATAAACGACAACCTTTCGCAGGTTCTTGACGCGCAGATGAAGGAAGCTGAAGGGCCGCTTACCTTAACTGTTGAAAGAGGCTATAAAGAAAACAAAAAAGAAGAGGAGCTTAAAATATCCCCTCTTTACAGCAAAGAAGAGAACAGATATTTAATGGGGATTATGGTAAACATAAGCGCGCCTACGGAGCTTAAAAAAGGAAGCTTTGCGGAAACCATTAAAAGTGCGCACAGCTTGTGCGTAAATTACAGCACCGCAATAATAGACGCTCTCAGAGGGCTTATAACAACTGGCGAAGGTTTCGATGAAATGACGGGCGTTGTAGGCGTAACGGACGCTATAGTAAAGCAAAGCCAGACCGCTTCCTTCATAGTGTTCCCGTCAATGCTTATATTTATTTCTATAAACTTAGGCATAGTAAACCTGTTCCCGTTTCCCGGGCTTGACGGCAGCAGAATGCTTTTCCTTATCTACGAATTGCTGCGCGGGAAGCCTGCAAAGCACGAAGCGTACATACACGCAACGGGTATGCTTATTTTGTTTGGCTTTATAATATTTATAACGCTGCGCGACATATTAAGGCTGTTCTGATGAAAAATAAAGTTATAGTTGGAAACGTCGAGATAGGGGGAGACGCGCCTGTTTCGATTCAATCGATGACAAATACAAAAACAGAAGACGCAGAAGCTACAATAAATCAAATAAAAGAGCTTTATAAGGCGGGGTGCGACATAGTGCGCGTTTCCGTTTATAACGACGCGGCATGCCGCGCGCTTAAGACCATTATAGACGTAAGCCCCGTACCCCTTGTGGCAGACATACACTTTAACGCTGACCTTGCCATAAAATCCATAGAAGCGGGCATACACAAGGTCCGCATAAACCCCGGCAACATAGAAAAAGAACAGGATGTTAAGCGGCTTGCCGACTGCGCTAAAATGCACCATATACCTATAAGGGTTGGCGTAAACACAGGCTCTGTTCCAAAGGACGTACTCGCGCATTTTGGAGGGCCTACGCCTGAAGCGCTTGTGGAAAGCGCCAAAAGGCATGTGCGGCTGCTTGAGAAGCTCGGTTTTTACGATATAGTTATTTCTATAAAATCAAGCGATGTAAAAGAAATGGTTTTAGCCAACAGAATTGCGGACAGGGTATTTCCATACCCTCTGCATATAGGCGTTACAGAATCCGGTTTGCCCGGGCAGGGCACAATTAAATCTGCAATAGGCATAGGCAGCCTGCTGCTTGACGGCATAGGGAACACCTTGAGAGTATCCCTTTCAGGCTCTCCCATACCTGAAGCCGCAGCGGCAAAAAACATATTAAGGGCGCTTCATTTAAGGCAGGGGGCGGATCTTATAGTGTGCCCCACGTGCGGACGTACGGATATAGATGTCGCCGCCGTTGCAAAAGAAGTGGAGGAAAAGACTAGCCGCATTAAATACCCTGTAAAGGTAGCCGTTATGGGCTGCGTAGTAAATGGCCCTGGCGAAGCGAAGGACGCGGACGTTGCCCTGTGCGGCGGCAAGGGCTGCGCGGCGCTCTATATAAACGGCGAGTTTTCTAAGAAGATAACCGGTAATTATGCGCAGGAAGTGCTTGACGCGATAGACATATGGCACAAAAATCAGGAGAAAGGACATGGAGAACGAAATACAGCTTCTTGAAAAAATATATTTGCAAATTCCGGAGCTTAGAGGAACGCTTAAGCTTGACAAGGTACACTACTATGAAACCGGCAGGCATGCGGTGTTTTTTTTGCTGTCGGAAGAGCCTGTGCGCGAAAAAAATTTCTTAAGCATAAAAAAAAATATACAACAGCTTTTACCAAATATCAGGGTTTCTTTAAGGACGGCTTCGCCTGACGCCGCCGATCGTTTTTTAAAGAAACCTGAAAATTACTCTGACATTTTTACAAAATACATTTTAAGAAAATACCCTGCCATAGTTTCATGGATAGATGAAATACGCTGGACGCCTTTTCAGGACGGAATAGCGATAGAAGCGCCGGATGATTTTTCGTTTTCATATATAAAAGAAAATAATATTTTAACGCTTATCACGTCTGCAATTGAAAATGTGTTTCATATAAAGCCCGCTTTGTACCTGCGCCTGCGCGGCGATGCTGAAAAAAGACTTGAAAAAATAGAAGAAGAGCGCAAAAAAGAGCAGGAGCGAAACAAAAAATTCATTTTAAAACAGGACTTTGACAAGGAAAAACCCAAAAGAAGAGCAAAAAAACGCAGCGGCAGGATAAAGGGCAGCGCTATAATTGAAGAGCCTGTAAAAATAGCTTCGCTTACCGAAACAAGCGGAGTTGTTACTGTGCGCGGCGAAGTTATAGACGTAGACAGGGTGGACATGCACGGCAAGGAGATGGTGCTGTTAAGCTTTGTAATAACGGACAAGACCAGCTCAATAAAGTGCAAAATATTTTTAAAATACAGAAACGGCTGGAAGCGCAGGGACGATGAGGAGCGCCCTCTGACTCAGGAAGAAATAGACAGCGTTGAAAACGTAATAGCGCAGATTAAAAAAGGCACAGGCCTTACGGTGCGCGGCACCTGCGAAAAGGACAGCTTTGAGCGCGGGGAGCTTACAATTATGGCGCGGGACATTATGCGTTTTGATATACCAAAAAGAGAAGATAACTCTCCTGAAAAGAGGGTGGAGCTGCACGCTCATACGCAGATGAGCAATATGGACGCCACCGTTTCCGCTGAAGACCTTATAGCAACCGCCGCTTCTTGGGGGCATAAGGCGATAGCCGTTACGGATTCAGGCGTTGTGCAGGCCTTCCCTCAGGCTTTCCAGGCGGCAGATAAGAACAACATAAAGCTTATTCCCGGTATAGAAGCGTATATGATAAACAAAGGCGCTGTTGTAAACAGCCCGTCACAGGACGACTTTAAAAGCCCGATAGTGGTTTTGGACTTTGAAACAACAGGCCTTAACACAAAAGAGGACAGGATCACAGAAATAGGCGCGGTAAAGCTTGTGGACGGCAAGGTAGTTGACTCCTATTCTGAACTGGTAAACCCTGAAAGGCCTTTGAGCCAGCAGATAGTCAAGCTTACGGGCATTACGGATCAAATGCTTGTAAACGCTCCAAAGGCAAGTGAAATATTGCCGGATTTTCTTAAGTTTTTAGATAATTGCCCCATAGCCGCGCATAATGCGAAGTTTGATACGGGAATGCTAAAAAGCGAGCTCGCGCGCCTTAACATTGAATATAAATCAACCGTTCTGGATACGCTCTATATGGCGCAGAGGCTGTACCCGGAAATGCCGCGCTACCGTTTGGGCGCTTTATGCCGGCATCTTGGCGTTTCGCTTAAAAACGCCCACAGGGCTGTGCACGACGCCAAGGCTACCGCCGAGTGCCTTGCCATAATGCTTAGAGAATGCAGAGAGCGCGGCGCGAATACGTTTGAAGATATAGACAGGGTCCTGACGGGATATATAAAAACGCAGCGCAGGCATATAATTTTACTTGCGAAAAACAGGGCTGGCATAGAAAATATAAACAGGCTCGTAACAATGTCCCATTTGGAGTACTTTAGAAACGTGCCTCTTATTCCAAAGGAAGAAATCGCAAAGCGCAGGGAAGGCCTGCTTATAGGCTCCGCGTGCGAAGAAGGCGAAATTTATCAATCCATATTGGATGGCGACGACGACAGTAAAATAGAAAAGCTTGCGGAATTTTATGATTATTTTGAGCTTCAGCCGGACGGCAACCACAAGCTTCTGCTTGAAAAAAATATAGTTAAAAGCGTGGAAGCGCTTCACGATATAGACAGGAAAATAATAAGCGTAGCGGACAAAATGAATAAGCCCGTTGTAGCTACGAGCGACGCGCACTACCTTGAAAAAGACGACGCGGTGTTCAGAAGCATACTGCAGTGCAGCCAGAACATGCGAGGCTTTAAAACGCAGCCTGAGCTGTACCTTAGAACTACGCAGGAAATGCTTGACGCTTTCTCATGGCTGGGCGAAGATAAAGCCCGCGAAATTGTAATAACCAATACAAATAAAATAGCCGGCATGATAGAAAAAACAAGCCTGTATCCAAAGCACCCTGAAAACAAGACTACTTTTGCGCCTGTATGGGAAAACGCGGAGGACGAGGTGCGCGGCATGGCTATTAAAAGAGCCCATGAGCTTTACGGAGACGATTTGCCGGAGCTTATAGAAAAGCGTCTTGAAAAAGAGCTTAACGCCATAATAGGCTATGGCTACGCGACGCTATACCGCATAGCGACGCTGCTTGTAAAAAAATCCACGTCGGACGGGTACATAGTAGGCAGCCGCGGATCGGTTGGCTCTTCGCTTGTAGCCACTATGTGCGGCATAACGGAGGTAAACCCTCTGCCGCCGCACTACCGCTGCCCTGTATGCCGCAAGGCGTACTTTGATGTGCCGGATGAGTATAAGGTCGGCGTGGACCTTCCGGACAAGGCCTGCCCCGAATGCGGGACGAACATGGCAAAAGACGGCTTTAATATACCTTTTGAAGTTTTTCTGGGCTTTAAAGGCGATAAGGTGCCTGACATAGATCTTAACTTTTCAGGGGAATATCAGGCTAAAGCGCACGCCTACGTTGAAGAGCTTTTTGGCAAGGGCTCTGTGTTCAGAGCAGGCACCATAGGCACCCTGCAGGAAAAAACAGCGTATGGCTTCGCGCTTAAATACTTAAGAGAGAGTGAGAGAGAGGCGCCTTCAGCGGAAGTGGAGCGGCTAGCAATGGGATGCGTTGGCGTAAAGCGCACAACAGGCCAGCACCCTGGCGGAATGGTTATAGTGCCAAAGGAATATAGCATATACCAGTTTACCGCGGTGCAGCATCCTGCTGATAAAGAAGAAAACGGCGTGGTAACTACTCACTTTGACTTTAACTCCATGCACGATATTTTGGTAAAGCTTGATATATTAGGGCATGACGACCCTACCATGATATATACGCTGGAAAAGCTTACAGGCGTTCATTATTCAGACATACCGCTCGGGGATAAGAAAGTAATGGCTTTGTTTACTTCGCCTGAATCGCTCGGCGTTTCATGTGAAGACATAGGGTGCGAAACGGGAACGCTCGGAGTGCCGGAGTTCGGAACCCCTTTTGTAAGGGAAATGCTGATTGACACAAAGCCAACCACAATGGGAGAGCTTATAAGGATATCGGGGCTTTCGCACGGCACGGACGTCTGGATAGGCAACGCTAAGGAGCTTATATTAAATGGAACGGCGAAATTAAGCGAGTGCATATGCATACGCGACGACATAATGAACTACCTTATAAGCATGAAGCTGCCTGCAAAGACGTCATTTGACATAATGGAAAACGTGCGCAAGGGCAGGAAGCTTAAAAACACTCCGGAGCTTGAAAAGGCTATGCGCGAAAACTCTATCCCTGAATGGTTCATAGATAGCTGCAAAAAGATAGGCTATCTGTTCCCTAAAGGCCACGCGGTAGCCTATGTTACTATGGCGCTTCGAATAGCGTGGTTTAAGGTTTACTACCCTGTTGAATATTACGCGGCATATTTCAGCATTCGCTGCAAGGGTTTTAACTCCGCCAGTATGCTCGTAGGCCTTGAATATCTTAAGGACATGTTAGCGTCGCGCAAGGCGATAGACGCAAAAGAGCAGACGGAAAAAGACAAAAACGAAATAGTAACGCTTGAAGTACTGGTTGAAATGTATGCGAGGGGCTACTCCATGCTGCCCGTAGATCTTTACAAAAGCCAGGTTAATGACTTTGTTATAGAGGGGAATGCCCTTCGCTGTCCGTTTACGTCTTTGCCCGGGTTTGGCGAGCAGGCTGCTAAAAGCATAGTGGATCAGCGCGGCAAGCCTTTCATATCTGTCGAAGACCTGAAAAACAGAACGCGCGTTACGAATACGGGCGTAGAATTGCTTAAGGAGTGCGGCGCGTTAAAAGACGTGCCGAGCGATAACCAGGTATCGCTATTTTCATTCTTGCAATAAACAATATTTATTGACATATCAGCTCTTAGAACATACACTTGTCAGGTGCTTAAGGAGGTACGCTATGGAGTATGATTTAATTATTGTCGGCGCCGGGCCGTCGGGCATTTTTACCGCTTTGCAGCTTATACGCAGAGGCACCAGCAAAAAAATACTTATTATTGAAAAAGGTCAGTCAATACATAACAGACACTGCCCTAAGAGCAAGACGGGCAAATGCATGAACTGTCGCCCTTACTGCCATATTACTACCGGCTTTTCAGGAGCCGGGGCGTTTTCAGACGGCAAGCTTTCTCTCTCGAGCGAGGTAGGCGGGGAACTGCCTGAACTGGTGGGGGAAAACTATGCGCAGAGCATGATAGACTATACAGACTCAATATATCTGTCGTTTGGAGCGGACACACATATAGAGGGCCTTAACCACAAAGACAGCGTAAAGGAAATACGGAAGCGCGCCATACAAGCGGGCCTTAAGCTTGTTGACTGCCCTATCAGGCATCTGGGAACCGAAAAAGCGCAAAAGCTTTACGGGGGCATAGAAAAATTCCTGTTGGACAGCGGTATTGAAATACGCTTCGGCTGCAACTGCACAAACCTTATTCTGCGCGGCGACGTATGCATAGGCGTACAGGTGGAAGACCAGAAAACAAAGGAAAGCGTTGAAATATTCGGCAAAACTATAATAGTCGCCACAGGCAGGCGCGGAGCTGACTGGCTTGAAAAAATATGCGAGCAGCACCACATAGCGCATCAGCCCGGCACTGTGGATATAGGCGTGCGCGTTGAAGTGCGCAACGAAATAATGGAAGAAGTAAACGAAGCTCTGTATGAGAGCAAGCTTATAGGATACCCCAACCCGTTTAAGGACAAGGTTCGCACATTTTGCCAGAACCCAGGCGGCATAGTTTCGCAGGAAAATTACGATAACGACCTTGCTGTTGTAAACGGCCACAGCTTTAAGGACAAAAAATCGTCCAACACCAATGTTTCCATACTGTGCAGCCATAACTTTACTTTCCCCTTTAACCAGCCTATAGCATATGCGCAAAAGGTTGGCGAGCTTACCAATATGCTTGCAAACGGCCGCATTCTGGTGCAGCGCTTCGGAGACATACTGGACGGCAAGCGCACGTGGGAAAGGGAGCTCAGCCGCTCAAACATACGCCCCACGCTTCCTGACGCTGTCGCGGGGGACATTACGGCGGGCATGCCCTACCGCGCGATGACGAACATTATAAACTTCATAAAGGCGATGGAGCTTGTTGTGCCTGGCTTTGCCGCTAGAGAAACGCTGCTTTATTCTCCTGAGCTTAAGTTTTATTCTAACCGCGTTAAAATGGATAAGGACTTAAACACTAATATAAAGAATCTGCACACCCTTGGCGATTCAAGCGGCTGGACGCGCGGGCTTATGATGGCTTCCGCAATGGGCGTAATAATGGGCGACAGGCTTGCGGACAGAGAGGGACTGCCGAAGCTTTAATATTAGTTTATATTTTATTAAACCATTATTTTTGACTAAACTTTAATAAGCATTATATGGCGTATAAACTTATTATTGTATTGCTTAAAGCCTATTTTACTATATAAAACAATAAATAACCCGTATTTTGTAAAATATTATTAAATTTCTTCTGTAAAACTTGCAAACTTGCCGTAACATATATTAATATATTATCATCTTGATACTTCAGGAGGATGCCATGAGACGTTTTAATATAATATTACTATGCGCGATGCTTATACTGTCCGCAGCTTTTGCGGAAAGCGGCGCGCCTGTTCCGGAGGACGAAATCGTAACGGTTTCTTCCGACATGCGGGAGCTTAAGTATGGAGATCGCGGCGATGAAGTAAAGGCGTTGCAGACGCGCCTTAAGGACGTTAAGTATTACACGGCAAAGGTGACGGGCAACTATCTGAAAGTAACCGAGGAATCCGTGAAAAAGGTGCAGGAGGCCTATGGTTTGCCCGCTACAGGCGTAGCGGACACCCAAACGCTTGAAATAATATTCGGGGACTGCCACAGGCCTTTAAAATCCGGCGACGAGGGAAAGGACGTTTCAAGGCTGCAGACTAAATTAAGCGAGCTTGGCTTTTACTCGGGCAATATAAGCGGAAGATACCTGAAGGGCACAAAAGCCGCCGTGGAAAGCTTCCAGACGATGAATGGAATTAACGCGACGGGTGAAGCGGACGTTGATACGCAGATAAAGCTGTACTCCGGGCAGGCGCTTATGGCTACGCCGGACCCTAACCGCACGCCTACGCCGGTGCCTCAGCCTACTAAGGAGCCTGATTTAAGCTATCCCGGCAAGCTGTCTTACGGCAGCAAGGGCGAGCGCGTGCGCCAGCTGCAGGAAAGGCTTATGGAGCTTGGCTACTTTAACAGGAAGTCCACAACCACAGGTTTTTATAAGATGACGCAGGCTTCGCTTAAGGCCTTTCAAAAGCAAAACGGCATAGAGCCTGACGGCGTCCTTGACGAAATAACCTGGCAGGCGCTTTACAGCGAAAACCCGGCGGGACCATACGATGTGCCGAAGCCGTCTCCAGAGCCAAAGCCGCAGCCATATTTTTTGGAAGTAGACGTCAACAACCAGCTTGTAAAGGTTTACGGTCTTGATGAAAACGGGCAATATACGAAGTTTATACGCGCCATGTGGTGTTCAACAGGCACTACAAGCTATCCAAGCGATGTAGGCACCTTTACCCTTACGGAGCGCCGCGCGTTGTGGGCGGAATTCCCGACTTGGGGCGGCGGAAAAGCGCGGTACTGGACAAAGATTACGCCGAGCATCGCTTTTCACTCGTTCATGTACAGCTCGTACAATGTTAAGTCCGTCAATATGAAGAGCGTCAACAAGTTAGGCAGGCGCGCTTCGCACGGCTGCATACGCCTTACGCTGCACGACGCAAAATGGATTTACCAGAACTGCAAGGCGGGAACGCAGGTAAAAATTTACGAGGACGGCGTTACAGATCCTGAATTAAAAGCGGCGAGCAAGCCAGCGCCATACGATAAAAAACTGTATGCGCACCCGATTACGCCTATGCCTCCTGCGGCGCCTGAGTATAACCCGGCGCAGATTCCTGAAGGAAATATAAAAGAACTAAAGGTAAACAGCAAGGGGGAAGCCGTGTACTGGCTTCAAAACAGGCTTAAGCAGTTGGGCTACTATAAAGGCACCGTAACAGGCGTATATTTAGACGGAACCAAAAAGGCGGTGCAGCAGTACCAGAAGGACAACGGCTTAAATTCAAGCGGCAAGGCGGATAAAAAAACGCTTGAGCTGCTTTACAGCGCTGCGCTCCAGGAATTTGCCGGGCCTACGCCCATCCCTACAGACGCGCCTTTAGCGGAGCCTGCGTTGTAAAAACCTGATGTCTTACATAAAGGAAACTGTATTTCAATATAAAAAACAAATATTTACAGGGCAGTTCTTTAAGCTTGCAGAAGCGGTTTTAGAGCTTATGATACCCGTTTTTATGGCAAGGCTTATAGACAACGGCGTTGCGCGCGCGGATAACGCCGTCGTCTTAAAAAACGCGGGCTATATGGTGCTGCTGTCTTTTACAGGCATTTGCTGCGCGCTTGTGTGCCAGGTGGCGGCTACAAGGGCATCGGTAGGCATGGCGCAGAAAATGCGCAGCGAGGTGTTTATAAAGATTAACTCCCTTTCGTTAAGGGATTTAGACGAAATAGGAACAAATTCCCTTGTTACAAGGCTTACTCTGGATATTACCAACCTGCAGGACGCGCTTGCCATGCTTATACGTCTGGCGGTGCGTTCGCCTTTTTTAGCGATAGGCTCGATAATTATGGCGCTTATGCTTAATGTAAGCATGTCCGTAGTATTTTTTGTAACCATACCTCTTATTGCGCTTATTATGTTTTTAATATTAAGGCTTACGGCGCCGCGCTTTACATATCTTCAAAAACATTTGGACAGGCTTAGCCGCCGCGTTGATGAAACGCTTTCAGGCACGCGTGTGATAAGGGTCTTTTCGCAGGAAGAAAACCGTATAGACGAATTTTCAAAGGACGCCGGGATGTATGAAAAATCCGCCATAGCGACGGGCAAGCTCTCGGCGCTCCTTTCGCCTCTTACGAGCTTAGTGATGAACCTTGGCATAATAGCCGTGCTTATATTAGGCTCCCACAGCGTTCAGGCGGGTGAAGCGCAGGTAGGCACCGTTATAGCCTTCATAGAATACCTCGTGCAGATATTTTTGCAGACAGCTGTCGTTGCAAATTTAGTTATTATATTTACAAGGGCGCATGCGTCGGCAAAGCGCGTGGAAGAGCTTATGCAGGCTTACCCGTCTGTTAAAGACGTGCGCTGGCAGCCGGAAGAAAAGTCAAAGCTAAAAAATAATACTTTGGAATTTAAAGACGTAGGGATAAGCTTTTCTTCAGGCAAACCAGCCCTGCAGCATATAAGCTTTACTCTAAACGAAAAAGAAACGCTTGGCATTATAGGAGGCACCGGCAGCGGGAAGAGCACGATAGCTAAGCTTGTTCTGCGTCTATTTGACCCAAGCGCTGGAGAAATAATATTAAACGGCAAAAACATAAGGTACATACCTTTAAAGAAGCTCAGAAGCAGGATTTCGTACGTTCCGCAGCATGCGAAGCTTTTAAGGGGAACCGTAAGGAAAAATATGCAGCTTGCCAATCCTGAATTAAGCGATGAAGAAATAGTCAGGGCGCTTGAACTTTCTCAGGCGGATTTTGTGCTTAAAAGCGAAAACAAGCTCGACAGCTTTATAGAGGAAAATGGCCGCAACTTTTCAGGCGGGCAGAAGCAGCGCCTTACTATTGCGCGCGCCCTTGTTAAGCCGCACGATATGCTTATACTGGACGATTCATTTTCAGCGCTTGACTTCGCTACGGAATCAAGGTTAAGAAAAAACTTAAAAAACATACAGGGAGATGCAAGCTATATAATAATTTCCCAGCGTATTTCAACGGTTATGCACGCGGATAAAATATTAGTGCTTGAAGGCGGAAGACAGGCGGACTTTGGCACTCATGAGGAGCTTTTAAAAAATTGCAGAGTCTACCGTGAAATACAGGCAACACAAGAAGCAGGTGTCTGATGCGAAACAATTTTTATCGTTTGCTTAAAATTGCAAAGCGCTCCAAACTGTCAATGCTTGTACTTATAATTTCCGGTGCGACTGCGTCTGTGTGTTCCCTGCTTTCGCCTGTATTTATAGGCAGGGCGGTAGACTGCCTTGCATATGGCGACGTTGACTTTCCGCTTCTTATGCGCTACTGTGCCGTGCTCTTGATCCTTTATACGGCGAACGCCTTTTTTGACTGGCTTTTAATGCAGTCCGCCAATAAGATAGGGTACAGCACAGCCGAAGCGTTAAGGGCGGAAGGGTATAAAAAACTGCACACGCTGCCAGTTTCCAAAATAGATTCAACGCCGCACGGAGATTTTACCGCCAGGATTATTATAGACGCGCAGAGCGTTTCTCAGGGCATAGTGCAGGGGCTTCCGAAGCTTGTAACAGGGGCTGTTACTATTGTGGGAACCATTATAAGCATGGCTTTAATTTCATTGCCCGCTGCATTAACAGTAGTCGTTCTAACGCCGCTTTCAGTGCTCGTCGCAAAAAAAATAACGCTTGCTTCGCATACAAGCTATGAAAGCCAGGCGGAAGCTCAGGGGGATTTTACGGGCCTTGTGCAGGAGCGCATACGCGGGCGCGATATTATTACAGCCTTCCATGCGCAGAAATACAACTTAGCTGATTACGAAAAATTTAACGATGCGCTGACTAAAAAAACATATACCGCTCAACTTTACGGAGCGCTTATAAACCCCATAACAAGGTTTGTAAACCATATAGTTTACGTGGCGGTGGGCTTTGTAGGCGCCATGTTGGCTCTTAAAAGTATATTAAGCATCGGACAAATATCTTCCCTGCTTTTTTACACGAATCAGTACACGAAGCCTTTTAACGAAATAAGCGGAGTAGTCCATCAGCTGCAATCTGCATCCGCGGCGCTGGACAGAATATTTATGCTGCTCGACAGAAAAGACGAACAAAAGGATTCTGCCAACGCTTTAAAAACTGTTCCCGCAATCGGGAAAGTGGACTTTAAAAATGTGTATTTTAGCTATGACAAAACAAAACCCCTTATAGAAAATTTTATTTGCGACGTTAACCCGGGAGAAAAAATAGCCATAGTAGGCCCCACTGGAGCAGGAAAAACCACCATGGTAAATTTGCTTATGCGCTTTTACGATGTGGATAAGGGCGACATTTTAATAGACGGAAATTCAATATACCGCATACAAAAGCAGAGCCTGCGCAGCCTGTTTGCCATGGTTTTGCAGGACAGCTGGGTTTTTACGGACACAGTTAAAAACAACATAGCGTTTGGGAAACCTGACGCAAGCGACGAAGAAATAATCCGCGCTGCAAAAAGAGCGCATGCAGATGAATTTATAAGCGGGCTGCCAAAGGGATACGACACTGTACTGTCCGAGCAGACCGCTTTAAGCGAAGGACAGGTGCAGCTTATATGCATAGCCAGGGTTTTGCTTAACAATCCTCCCATACTTATACTTGATGAAGCGACAAGCTCTGTTGATACGAGGACGGAAATGCTTGTAAACTCAGCCTTTGATGAAATGATGAAAGGCAAAACTTCGTTCGTTATAGCGCACAGGCTGAGCACAGTGCAGTCTGCCGACAAAATACTCGTTATGAACGAAGGTAAAATAATAGAGCAGGGAACTCATAAATTCCTTATGGATAAAAAGGGCTTTTATTACGATATGTATATGAGCCAGTACGCTGTATAAAATATGAAAACGCTTCTTGAACTGCTTGAGGGATACTGCGAACACTACCTGCCCATGCATATGCCGGGCCATAAAAGGAATACAAATCTCGCAGACTACCTTAAAAAAATCGGGGCAGGCACAGACATTACTGAAGTGCAGGGCTTTGACAACCTGCAAAACCCGCAGAGTGTTTTAAAAAAATCTATTGAAAACGCTCAAAAATACTATAACGCCGGGCGCAGCTTTTATCTTGTAAACGGCTCAACGGTAGGCATTTTAGCCGGAGTATACGCGCTTGCGAATGAAAACGACGATGTGCTCGTTGCAAGGAACTGCCATCTTTCCGTGTTCCACGCGGCGGCGCTTCGCAAGCTTAATATAGAATTTGCAGAGCCTTGCTATAACAATGAATTTAATATTGCAGGCTCCATAACGCCCGATGCAGTTAAAAAGGCTCTTGAGCTAAACAAAAATATAAGTCTTATTATTATTACAAGCCCCAACTATGAAGGCGTTATAAGCGATATACAAAGCATAGCGGACTTGGCGCACAGCTTCGGCGCAAAGCTTCTGGTGGACGAGGCGCATGGAGCGCATCTTTACAGAAACAGCTATTTTACGGGCGGCGCCGTTAGTTCGGGCGCGGACATAGTCGTGCAGAGCCTGCACAAAACGCTTCCGTCGCTTACGCAGACCGCCATAGCCCATGTGCAGAGTGAGAAATACGCAGAAAGCTTTGCGCGTTGGCTTAATTTTTTCCAGACGAGCAGTCCAAGCTATATTCTTTTATCGTCGATAGACGGCTGCATACGTTTTTTACGCGCGGAAGGGGACGGGCAATATAAAAAATGGGAAGAAGCCTTAAAAGCGTTTGATTCTGCAATAACGCCGCTTAATAAGCTGCGTGTTTTGTGCCATGGCAAAAACGCTGAGCCGGACGGCGTGTTCATGTACGATAAAAGCAAAATTTTAATTTCGAGCGCTTACAGCAGCATATCAGGATATGAGCTGTTCGATAAATTAAGGAACGATTTTCATATAGAAGCTGAAATGGCTTCTCAGGACCTGTGCCTTTGCATGACGGGAATGGGCGATACAATGGAAAGCATTTTGACGCTCGCCCATGCGTTAAATAGAATAGACGATCACATAAATTTTAACGAAAATAAGCAAAGGCGTATTCCGCTTCCTGAAATCATAATGGGGGCGCCTTTATCAGACGCAGCAAATTCTTTATGCGAAGAAATAAGTTTAAGTAAAGCTAAGGGAAGAATATGCGCGGAAACATTATACGCGTATCCCCCAGGCGTGCCGATAGCTATTCCTGGAACCATAATAACAGATGAAATAATTGCGTATATAGAAGCTTCAGATAGAACAAAAATAAATAAAACGCGCTCTAAAAATGACGAAAGCGTATCAGTGCGCGTTTAAATATGCCATGCTTGCATATTTGCAATAAAAGTGTAATAATAACACCATAAATGCGAGAAAGGACTTTTAACTATGAGAAAGCTTACAACAATATTGCTGGCACTTTTGCTGGCGTTCAGCTTGGTTTCGGCGGAGGAACAACCTGGCAGGGTGCTTGCAACAGTTGAAGACACGGAGATTTATCAGTCCCAGGCTGATGATATAATGCCCGTCTTCGTTGATTATAATTATGTGAATACTGAAAGCGATTATCAAACTGTAGTAAAATATCTGGTTCAGCAGGAAATTATGCGCCGCAAGATTGCGGACATGAAGTTTGACCAGTTTACCCCTGAAGAGCTTGAATCAATGCAGGGAGATGCCGAAGACGAATGGGAAAAGTATTTGGAAGCGTATGTTTCGCAAAACATTTCTGAAGACACCCAGGAAGCAAGGGACGCAGCCCGCGTAAGAGCTGAGGAATACTTTACTACGAACGGCTTGACGCAGGACGCGCTTTTAGAAAATATAAAGGCGACGGAAAGCGTTAACAAGATGCGGGATTATCTCTTGGGAGGATACAACCCGACCGACCAGGAGATAGAAGAGCTGTTTCAGACCGTCGGCCAGCAGTACAAGGAACAGTATGAAAACAACATACCTATGTACGAAACCATGACGAGCTACTATAACCAGCCGAGCTGGTACACGCCTGAAGGCTACCGCGGCATAATACATATTTTAGTTAAAGTAGATGAAGATATTTTAGAACACTATATGGCTATGCAGGCGGCCTATGAAGAGCAGCACAGTGAAAACGCGGACGATTCTGAAGCGAAAGACAGCGGCGCCGACGCAGAGGGCGATGGCGAAGCGGCAGAAAACGCTGTAACAGAGCCTGTAACACTTGAAGAAATCGAAGAAGCGAAGCAGGCTGTTCTCAATTCTCAGAAAGAAGTAATAGACACAATTTATGACAGGCTTGCAGACGGCGAATCTTTTGAAAAGCTTATAGAGGAATTTGGCACAGACCCCGGCATGATGAACGCGGATACCGTAAGAGACGGCTATCCCGTACACAAGGAATCCATAATCTATGATCCCGCTTTTACCAGGGCGGCTTTTTCTGAAAAGATGAAAGAAGTAGGCGACGTAAGCGATCCTGCCGTCGGCAGCTTCGGAATACATATACTTAAGTACCAAAGGGATGTGCCGAGCGGGCTTATAATGACGGATGCCATACATGAAGAAATAAGCGGCGCGCTTATAATGCAAAAAGAAAGCGAAGTGTTCAACCAGGCCTTAACTTCATGGGAAAGCGCTTTAAATGTAAGCTATAACGAAGAAAATATAGAATTAGCTACAAAAGAAGCTGAAGAAAGGATAGCGCAGCAGGAACAGGCGGAAAAAGACGATGAAACGCTTGAAGCCGTTTCTCCCGACGCGGAGCCCGAGGAATAAAACAAACGGCGGATAAGCAGATTATTTTAAACAATAAAACAATTACCGATTAAAGTAAGACGACATATGTCAAAACACGGCGGAAGGAAAAGAAGCTGCTCTTTTAAAGAGAAGCTTGGCAGACGAAGAAAAAACAGACGCATAAGCGGGCTTATGCTTACGCTGTCTTTAGCTTTGTTTGCCGCGGCAGGGTTTTTGCTGGTACGCTATATAATAATGACCAACAACACAAAAGCGCTTCAGGCTGAGCTTAAGGAAAGCTATGATTCATATGAAAAAAGCTCAGAAAGCGCTGCCGCAAATGCAACATCAGCGGTTCAAATGCTGCCTGAAGTGTCATATGCGCCTGCAAACTACCAGCCGTCTCAGCCCCCTGTTACACAGGAACCCGCTATGGCGCCGGAATTTGTGAACCTGTATAGTAAAAACCAGGACATATTCGCGTGGCTTAAGCTTGAAGGCATTAAAGAAATAGATTTTCCAATCACGCAGAGGGACAACAGTTTCTACGTTTCCCATGATTTTTACGGCAGAAAAAGCGCTGCAGGCGCGCCCTTTTTAGACGCGTCTTGCAGCGTTATGCCAAGCTCTGAAAATATGATAGTGCACGCGCATAACATGAAAAACGGCACTATGTTTGGAAAGCTGAATCATCTTTTAGACGAAGAAACGCTTAAAAACCATCCGCTCGCTTCTTTTAAGACATTGTATGAAGACTCTATGTTTGTGCCGTTTGCGGTAAGCGTTATTTCTCTCGATCCCGGAAGCGCAAGATATGTGCCGCTTATTAAATCGGAATTTCAGACTCTGAGCGAGCGTGAACACTACGTAGACAGCTTAATTGAGTTTTCATCATATTCCCTGCCTGTGGATGTTTTAGCCCAGGACGAGCTGCTTACTCTTGTAACATGCCACGGCAACGAGGACAGCGAGCGCCTTGTCGTTGGTTATAGGAAGCTTAGAGAAGACGAAACGCCCGTAGAAATTGAAAATTATTTCAAGGACAGGGCGCGCAGAATAAGCTGACGCGCTGCATAAAAGTAGGATTTTAAAAAGGCGGCTTAAGCCGTCTTTTTTTATTGAGATATGCGTTTTTAAAAGTCAGTATGAAAACTTTATAAAGAGGGTTTTACAAGCGCTTCAGCTAATGCTTTATATTAACGGTAAAATCTGTTTTACAGACGGGGCAGTGAACGTTAATCGTTCCGATTTGCTTTTTAAGGCGCAGCATAGTGTGGCAGTTAGGGCATTTTCTGTATCTGTGGGTGTTGCGATCCCTTACGCGGTTTTTAAGCTGCAGAAATTGTTTTTTTGAGTTTTGGCTGAATCTTATAAAGCGTTCGTTCTCCAGGCGTCTTTGAGAAATATTTTTTGAAAAAAAGCGGAATAATATCCATATGAACATAAGCGTAAGCAGCAGGGACAAGCCGCCGCGCAGCAATATGTTAAGTATAACAAGGGCTATATACGCTTTTAAAGAAAAAATACCCAAGCTGTCCGGACCGTTTCTTCCCTGCATAAACGCGTATAATTTTTGCTTCCAATCGTTCATAAGTTCTCCTTTCAGCAGCAGAACGGGCAGTGCATACACATAAACATGCCCCAGCAGAATGGGAAAATTCCGCCGAATACAGGGAAGCCGAACCCTTTGCTCTGATTTTCATATATGGTGCTGCTGTTCTGTATCTGTCTTTGTATCTGTATATATTCCGTGTTGGATGGATCCATCTGTCTTGCCGTATTTATATGGTTAAGGGCGGTAACGGTGTTGCCTATGCCGTAATTAGCCAGGGCGCTCAAGGCGTACCATTCGGCGCTGCCGTCGCGGTTTTGATTTAAATAAAACAAGGCTTCGCTGTAACGCTGGCTGAGTATAAAGCGCCTCGCTGCTTCAAACTTATTTTGTGAATACTGGCTCCCGCCGTATTGGCTGCTTCCGCGGTACCTGTCAAACGGGTTGTATTGCCCGTACTGGCCGCCTCCATATGAGCCGCTTCCATAAGAACCGCTGGTGTACTGACTGGCTTTTCCGCTCTTTATTTCATCGTATGCTATGTTTATTTCAGACATTTTCTTTTGCGCGTCAGGATCGTTTGGATTAAGGTCAGGGTGGTATTTTTTCGCGAGCTTTCTGTAAGCCGCGGTTACTTCTTCATCGCTTGCGCCCCTTGGAACGCCCAATACATCATAGGGGTCTCTTTTCATTCGCACCCTCCTTTGCTTGTTTATACTTGTATTTTAACCAAACGCCGGAATACAGTATATTTTCCATTATATCTTTATCGCGCTGCACAGGCAATTCGTTAAATATTTCAGTAGCGTTGGCGAGCAGGGCAGTTAATATGCTTTCATGCACAGAAACGGGTATGCTTACCATTGGGTTATATTGCTCATGGCTTAGATCTGATTTAAGGTCGCAGACGGCGTCCATTATATAGATAAACTTGCCAAGGGCTTCGCCAAACAAATACAGCCTGTCTTCTTCTACGCCGCCGTAGCGGAAAACGCCGCCGAGTATTTTGCCAAAACAGTTTGACGGTATATCAGGGTTAAGCTCGTTGTTTTTTTCTATTGCCGAAAGATCTTTTAAGCCTTTAAAAACAGCGGCCGACTGCTCAGGGTATTTTTCTATAATATTTTCTTTCACCGTTTTATAAGACTTTGAACGCCAGAGCGACAAAAAGTTTTTATCGTCTTTCCAGGAATCCAGCCGAGTAAAGTAAGAAAGTAAAATATTCATGTCCGCGGCGTAGTCTACTATCGGGCTGGTCCATCCATTCTTATGTGTAACGGGATGCTTTGGACAAGTACATACGGCGACACGCGCGTCTTCCCGCTGCAAAGAAGAAATCAGCAGAACAAGAAAGCACATATCATAATTAAGCGTCAGACGAAAACGCCTGCCGCCCGATTTTTCAAGCGCAGCGCAAAGCCCGCAGTAGCATTCTCTGTAACGCTGTCTCTGCCTTTCATCAAAAGCTTTATTGTTAGCAATAATATAACCGAACAAAGCTTCCTCCTTCGAAAGGGTATTTTAGCATAGCGTGGAGCATTTATCAAAATTAATTGCCGCTAAAAATTTCCATGGCTTCCTTAAGCGTTTTACCAATCTTATCCTTTATAAGAACATCCGCATAAGCGTCCATATACGTCGCGTCGCGGTTTATTATAGCGATTTTTCCCATGCATTCGCGCACAAACGCAGCGGCAGGGTAAACGGTAAGGGAAGTGCCGCCTATTATAAGCAGATCGGATTTTCTGATGTGCATAACAGATTCTTCTATAACCCGCTGGTCTAACGATTCCTCGTAAAGCACTACGTCCGGCTTTATAATGCCGCCGCAATCGCAGTAAGGCACGCCTTCTGTGGAAAGTATTTTTTCCAGAGGGTACGGCTTATGGCATTTCATGCAATGGTTGCTAAGTATAGAGCCGTGCAGCTCCAAAACGTTTTTGCTGCCCGCCATCTGGTGCAGCCCGTCTATGTTCTGCGTAACGATGGCTTTAAGCTTTCCCATTTCTTCAAGTTTCACAAGCGTCTTGTGCGCGTCGTTGGGCTTTGCGCCTTCATGAATAATTTTTTCGCGGTAGAACCTGAAGAAACTTTCAGGCTTGCGGTTAAAATAAGTTCTGCTCAGCACGGTTTCAGGCGGATCTTCCCATTTGCTGTTGTACAGACCGTCCTTGCTGCGAAAATCCGGTATGCCGCTTTCGGTGGAAACGCCTGCGCCGCCGAAAAACACAATGTATTTAGCCGCATTCATATATTCTGCTAATTTTTCTATGGAACTGTTCACTATAACCACTCCTTTTTTATAGGATACACATATACTTTATACAAGTCAATAAAAGACAGTATATTGCGTACAAATGCGGGTGTACATTTGTCAATGATGTGAGACCGAGTTAAAGATAAAACGACGGTCTGTAG
>CAZFHI010000001.1:128868-195125 GCA_964518875.1 uncultured Oscillospiraceae bacterium | reverse complement strand
GACTCGATCGCTTTTTTCTCAGCTTTCAGTCTCACATCTATTGTAAAGCTACATGAAAACGGAGAGAAACTCATAAGAATGCTTGCAAAGAGCGTAAGTATTTGTTAAAATTATCATAGTGTTTAGTTGAAAACCCTGGAGGCTGTATGGGATACCGCAAAACGCTCCGCGTAATGGAGGGGGAGCTGTGCCCCTACGCCGCGCAGCAGCTCGTTTTTTATTTAAAAAAAGTTAACGGCGTAAATATTGCGGATAAAGACCGCGAAGGTGTGTTCTGCGTTCATTTTTACAAGGAACCGGGCATTCAAAAGGACGCCTTTAAAATTACCGCAGGCAGGGATTCCATAAAAATATGCGCTTCCGGCGTTTCGGGCTTTGTGTACGGCGCGTACGGTCTTTTGGAAAAATGGGGATACCGCTTTTTCGCGCCGGACTGCGAAAAGATACCGGATACGCTTAACGAAGTAGCGCCGGGGGAATACTTTGAAGCGCCGGATTTTAAAGCGCGCGAGCTTTTCTGGCGCGAAGCCATGGACGGGGCGTTCGCAGTAAAGCTTAAGCTTAATTCCGCGAGATCTACAATAGAAGAAAAAATGGGCGGAAAGCTCATGTACTATAATTTCAGCCACAGCTTTAATAATTTAGTGCCCGTCGAGCGCTATTTTGATAAGCACCCGGAATATTTTTCTAAGATAAACGGCGAACGCGTAAAAGAAAAGACGCAGCTGTGCTTAAAAAACCCCGACGTTTTAAAAATTGTTGTTGACGGCGTATTGAAGTGGAAAAAAGAAAACCCAAAGTGCAAAATATTTTCTGTTTCAATGAACGACTGGTATAATAACTGCCAATGCGAAAACTGCAGGAAAATAGACGAGAGAGAAGAAAGCCCCGCGGGAACCGTTATAAACTTTGTAAACAAAGTAGCGGAGGAGGTTGAAAAAACATACCCGGATATTTATATACACACGTTTGCGTACCTTTACTGCCGCAAGCCGCCAAGGCACGTTAAGCCCCGCCGCAACGTAATAGTGCGCCTTTGCGGCATAGAAAACTGCTTTTCGCATCCTGTGGAAGAGTGTGGGGCCCACATAAGCGCGATAGACGTGCAGAACGGCAAGGCGGCGGAATTCAGCGGAAAAAAAGAAGACCCGAACCAGTTTTTAAAGGACCTGGAGGGCTGGTCAGAAATATGCGATAATCTTTTCATATGGGACTATACCGTTAACTACGCAAACTACCTGCAGCCTTTTCCAAACACAGGCGCGCTTAAGGAAAATTTAAAAACCTATAAGCGCTTTAACGTTAAAGGCGTGTTCGCCCAGGGTAATTTTTCTTTTGGCAGGGCGAGCGCCCTGGGGCAGCTTAAAATATACCTTATCGCTAAGCTCATGTGGAATACGGACGAAAACACAGAAACGCTTATACGTGAATTCTGCCTGCATTATTACGGCAGAGCGGGCGAAACAATGGAAGAGTATTCAAAACTTTTTTTAAATTGCGGGAAATGGCATGCCGGCATTTACGACAGCCCGGAAGCGCCGTATTTAAGCGAAGAGCTGCTTAAAAAAGCGAAAAAACTGCTTGAAAAATCTCTCGCCGAGGAAACGCGCAACCCTTATCTGGAGAGAATACAAAGGGAAGCCCTCAGCGTACGCTACGTACTGCTCGCAAGGGAAAGCGTTGATTCTCCCGGCAGAAATGACCGCGTAGATAAATTCGCAAGCGACGCCAGGCGCTTAGGCATAACAGAGCTGTTTGAGCGCAAGGAATTTGATTCCTCAATAAAGTTTTTGAAGGAAAGCCCGCTTAAAAGCTGCCGCGGCGAAGTAAGGTCCATAAGCTACCCGCTGTAACAACGAAAAAAACAAAGCAATTAAAAGCTATGAAAAGCTTAAAATAAGAAGAAAGGAGCCATAAAAATGGATTTACAGGAAGTTTTACAATCGCAAAAAGAATTTTTTGAAACAGGAGCTACAAGGGATCCGCTTTTCAGGATAAATATGCTGAAAAAGCTCTATAAAAACATAGAAAGCGCCGAAAGCGACATTCTTAAGGCGATCTATAAGGACCTGAACAAGGACGAGCTTGAAAGCATGTCTACGGAAATAGGCTGCGTTAAGACGGAAATAAGCTACATGGTTAAGCACGCGCAGAAATTATCGAAGGCCAGACGCTACGCTTCTCCTATGTCGCACATGCCGTCGCACCTTATGGAATACCGCGATCCGTACGGCACAACGCTTATCATAGCCCCGTGGAACTTTCCGTTCCTTTTAAGCATTTCCCCTTTGGTTGACGCAGTGGCAGCAGGAAACACGTGCATAATAAAGCCGAGCGCCAAAGCGCCCGCGACCAAGGCCGTTATGAAAAAACTGCTTGAAGACACTTTCCCTTCAAACTATGTGTACACGGTGGAGGGCGGAAGAAAAGAAAACGCGAACCTGCTCGACTACCATTACGATTACATATTCTTCACAGGGTCAATGCGCTTTGGCAAAGAAGTGATGAGAAAGGCTTCGGCGCACTTAACCCCCGTTACGCTTGAGCTTGGCGGCAAGAGCCCGTGCATTATAGACAAAAACTGCAAAATGGACGTAACAGTTAAAAGGGCGGTTTTCGGCAAGCTTACAAACGCGGGCCAGGTCTGCGTCGCCCCGGACTACTTTCTGGTGCACGAGGACGTGGTGAAGGACTTTATGGACGCCGTGATAGAGCGCGTGGAAGAGGTGTACACGAAGGACCCGTTAAACTGTCCTTACTACCCTAAAATAATAACTGAAAAGGATTTTGACGGCGTTTTAGGGCGCATAGACACAGAAAAAGTTATATACGGCGGCAAATCGGACCGCGAGAAGCTTAAAATAGAGCCCACTATAATATATCCCGCCGAGCTTTCCGACAAATGCATGCAGGAAGAAATCTTCGGGCCGCTTATGCCTATAATTCCATTCAAGTCCTACGAGGACACGCTTAAAATAATAGACGAACACCCGCGTCCCCTGGCGCTGTACGTTTTCTCCGAGGACAAAAATGTGGTACAATTCTACATAGATCGTGTGCGCTTTGGCGGCGGCTGTGTAAACGACACCTTGATGCACGTGGCTACCCATAAGATAGGCTTTGGCGGCGTTGGCCAGAGCGGTATGGGGCTGTATCACGGCAAACACGGCTTTGACACGTTTACGCACGATAAGGGCATGGTCGTAGCGTCTACATGCTTTGATATGTCTGTGCGCTATGTTCCGGGCACGAAACAAAAAATGCGCATGATAAAAAAGGTCATGCGCTGACAGGAGGAACTATGTTAGCAATTACAAACGGAAAAATCTATACCATGGCGTCAGAGCCCATAGAGCGCGGCGCAGTGCTTATGGACAACGGCAAAATTACAGAAGTTGGAAAGGACGTAAAAATACTGGAAGGCGCCCGTGTTATAGACGCGAAGGGCATGCTCGTAACGCCCGGCCTTGTAGACGGCCACAGCCACATAGGCATAGGCGAGGAGGGCATAGGCTTTGAAGGCGAAGACTATAACGAGATGTCAGACCCTGTAACGCCGCATATGCGCGCGATAGACGGCATATACCCCTACGACGACGGCTTCAGGCAGGCCTATGAGGGCGGCGTTACGACGGTCGTAACAGGCCCTGGGTCCGCTAACTCCATAGGCGGCACGTTCGCGGCCATTAAAACATACGGACGCCGCGTTGACGACATGATAGTCAAGGATCCCTGCGCCATGAAGATAGCCTTCGGCGAAAACGTGAAACGCGTTTATAAGGAGAAAGGCCCCATGACGCGCATGGGCAATATGGCGAGGCTGAGAGAGCTTATGTATAAGGCCGTAGAATACCTTTACAAAAAGGAAAAGGGAGACCCTGACAAGCAGCCTTCTTACGATATTAAGCTTGAATCCATGATACCCGTATTAAAAAAGCAGATACCCTTAAAGGCGCACGCCCACCGTACGGACGATATATTTACCGCCATACGCTTAGCCAAGGAGTTTGACGTTAAGCTTACGCTGGATCACTGCACGGAAGGGCATTTAATAGCGGATATTCTGGCTGAGGAAGGCTATCCCGCGCTCGTAGGCCCCAACATGAGCAACGCTTCCAAATATGAACTGCGCAACCGCAGCTACACAACGGCGGCGGCGCTTGCAAACGCAGGCGTGAAGGTGGCGATTATTACGGACCATTCCGTAATACCGGAGCCGCTTCTTCCCGTGTGCGCAGGAATGGCGGCAAAGGCCGGCATGGACGAGTACGAAGCGCTTAAAGCAATCACGATAAACCCCGCTGAAATATGCGGCATAGCCGACCGCGTAGGCAGCCTTGAAAAAGGCAAGGACGCGGACCTGGTTATATGGAGCGCAAACCCTATACGCGATATAGACGCGCATCCTGAGCTTTGCGTTCTTAACGGCGACATAATATTTGAACAAAAGTAAACGCAGGAATAATTTAAATAAAAGCAGACGCGGCGGCCGCCGAGTCTGCTTTTTGCATGGAATTTTTAAACGCGGCAACCGCCGCGTTGCTTCAGAATAAAATATAATAAAACAAGGTTTTTCGCTTTAACAAAACCCTTGGAATAACGCGGGAGGCTCCACGCTGACTAAGCGCCGCGTATGAGGAACGAAAAAACTGTTCGGGTTAACTGATTTTGTCGTGTCAGCATAAAAGACGCTTTTAACGCTTTTCCTGCGGTTTAAGCAGGTCGCTGTGCGCGCTTTCCTTTATCGGGCCGTTTAATTCAGATATCTGCGCCGAAAGCCTTGAAAGCTCCCTCTCGGCGTCCACGCGCTTTTGCCTGCCTTCCTGCTGTATTTCCTGCGCCCTGGCTATGGTCTGCTTAAGCTCCTCGTTTGCCCGCTCTACCGCCTGCGCTTCCGCTCCGCCTTGCTTTTTAACGTCCGCGAGCTTTTTGGCGGCCTGCTTAATTTCATTTGAAAGCTTAGCTGTTTCTTCTATGGACTGCTTTCCTGCAAGCCTTGCGCTGCTTAAAGCGGCGTTCTGCTTATCAAGCCCCGCCGCAAGCGCCACCTGGTTACGCCACAAAGGCACGGTCTGGTATATAATCATCTGAAGCCTTTCGCCTATGCGGCGGTTGTTTTCCTGCAGCAGCGCTATCTGCGGCGCCGTCTGAATGGCTATGGCGCGGGAAAGCTTTAGATCGTGCAGACGCTTTTCAAAGCTGCGTATGCCGCTTTCAAGGCTCGCAATGCGGCTGTCCTGTATAGGATTGCCGGTCTTTTCTGTTTCAGAAAGAGTTTTCTTTGCTTCTTCAAGCGCTTTTTCGCCCGCGGCTATGTATATTTCCAGCGCCTTGAGCTGGCGCAGGTTCTCCTTGTACATTTCTTCCAATATCACGTTGTCCTTAAGCAGGTTTATGCGCATAATGTCCATCTCCGAAGCGAGAGAGTCTATCGCAAGGTCGGCGTCCTCAAAGCGCTTAAGGTATCTTTGCTGCCCGCCAAAAAGCCTGCTTAAAAAGCCCCTTGGCTCGTCAAGGGAACTTATTTCGTCTATAATGCGCAGGAGCTCGTCGACAAGCCTTGCGCTTTCCTGCATGGAGGTGTTTGAATCCATGCGCTTTAAAAGCCTGCTTGAAAGGTTGGAAAGCCTGCGCTGCGCTCCCGCTGCATACTGTATTGAGGTCTGTACCTTTGTAAGGTCGAGGCTTTTTGATATTTCTTCTATCCGCTGCTTATCTTCCGCGCTCAAATCGCTTATGTACTGATCGTTTGAAGCGCCGCTTTTTTCTTCCATATTACTCCAATGCGTTTATTATTTTCAGCATAACAGAAGACGAGGGCATCTGTATAATATCTTTTATAACGGGCGCTACGCCTTTAACGGGAAGCCCCGACGTATCGGCGTGGGCTGTGTTTACGCCTGTTCTGAACCCGTGCTTTTCCCAGGCGATTTTTTGTATCTCCTCGTCCATCATGGCGGGTATTACGCGCCTGCCGTTTTCATTTAAAGCTATGTAAACATGGCTTGACCATACGGTAGGCACGGGCACTATCATAACGACGTCGTCCTTTATCTGCGCGTAGTCTTTGGGGTTGGTGTTCGCAAACTCTATAAGCTGGCTTTCATAGCCCGCTACAAGCGGCCTTGCGCCTACGCCGAGCTTTAAAAACTGGCTGAACAAGTCCGCGGAGCTGCTTTCCGTAAAGCCAAGCCTTGATGTAATGGCTTCAAGGCGCGGTATAACGCTTAGCACGTTGCTTTCGTTTACTACGGTTCCGCCCGCCAGCATATTGGCTATGAGCCCCGCAAACATGTTGCCGGAGTTGGACTTTGAAGGGTTCGTGGTGTGAACGACTACTGTATCGTACAGATCCACGCCTATGTCCCGCCACTTGGTGCTGTTTTCAAGCACGGGCAGAAAATTAGCCATGTCCATGTAGTACACGCCGTCAGACTGGGTTACATATCCAGATTTTATAAGGCTGTCCGCCACCATCCTGCGGCTGTAAAGCACTATGGGCGTGTTGAATATAATTTCGCTCTGCTTCGCCTTGCCGTATGTTTTTTCGTACAGGTCAAGCGCCGTCTGGCTTGACGGCCATAGATAGTCCCGTCCCGTGTGATCGGTCCTTATCATATCATAGGATCCCGCTTTTTGGTAGTCAAAATCTATGCCGTATTTTTTACTCAGTATGTCTTTAACCTTTTCGTCTTCCATAAGGCCTATTTTTTCGCCGCCTATGAAGCCGTTTACATGGACGCGCTCAGGCTTGCCGCTTATAAACATGCTGTAAAGCGCGGAAGCGGCTATAATAACGACAAGCAGTATTAATCCCTTATACTTTGCTTTCATATGCAATTAACCCTCCAAATGCAGCGTTTCTTCAAGCGCCTTTATATCCGCTTCAACGTCCAGCACTTCGTTTTGCACAAGCCTGTCAAACTGGTTTGTAAAAGCGTCGTACAAAACGTCCATGGCGCGGGAGGTTTCCTCGGACAAGCGGCCAAGCTGTGCGCCCGATGGGCCGCCTTCCTCTATCTTCCTGTATTTTTCCAATATATTGGCTCCCGTATCAAGGTAATAGGTAAAGAAGCGCCTCGCTTGGGGAATTCTGCCGGGGTTATCGTTTAAAAAAGCGAGTATGCGGCTGCCAAGCTCGTGCAGCTTTACAGCCTTGCGCTTAATGTCTTCGTTGGATAAGCTTTGCGAGCACCTGTATATGGTCTGCATATCGTCGTTAGCTTCAACCATCATGCGGTGCATGGCTTCGCCGCCCTTTATGTCCTCAACGTCAATCTTGCCTATTTTAAGCTTCGGCTTAAGCAACAGGTAGACGGCGAAATACAGCGCGACGGCGAGCAGGCCGGAAACTATGGGACTCCAGCTCAGGTTCTTTTTCAATATAAAATAAGCAATTAAAGATACAACGGCGGATATGCCCGTTCGCGTCTTTTCTTTCATTTTTGCCCCCTTGTAAGTAAAATCAGTTGTAGCCCTTCGCTTTTCTGAAAGCCTGTATAAGGTCCTTGCTGCCGTCGAACACTCTCGCGTGCGTAAGCTCCGCTATGCGTTCAAGCTCGTCCTCGTCCGCGTTGCCAAAGGATATGCAGAACACCGGTATTCCGCGGCCGTTTTCATTGTAATATTTTTCAAAGTCTCTGTAATTTTTATGGCCGTTCGCCTTGCCGTCCGTCATAAGTATAACGGCGGGGTTGTAAAGGCTCAGGTTCGCGTCGCTCATATAATTAAAGGCTTCTTCCAAGGCCTCGTACATGGAGGTGCTGCCTCTTGCCTCTGTGCTTTTTATTTCGTCGTAAAGCGTTTCTATTTCTTTATTGCCAGCGGCGGTTCTGACGCTGTTTATTTTAGAGCTGAAAAGCACTACCGTGTTTATTTCGTTTTCGGAAGCCTGCAGAAGGTTTTTTTCCGCCCTGTCCTGGAACAAAATTTCCGCCATGGATTCGCGAAGCTCGTTAAGCGGGTCGCCGTACATGGAGCCGGAGTAGTCGAGCACGTAAGCGGTAAACGATGGCTTTCTGAAGCTCGTCTGGTAAAGGCTCAGCGCTTTTATAAGCGTACGCGCTTCAGGCATGCGTATGGGGGTTATTATGGAATTTAAATCCGCGCCCCATTCTTTGTTCCAGACGTGCTCGTGTTCGCCGACTATGCCTGAATATCCAGTGCGCCTTCCGTAGGCCTGTATTTCCTTTTGGACGGACTCCGACATTATAAACTGCTTGAGCTTTAAAAACAGCTCTTCCTTGTGCTTGTCGCCCTGGTTTACATACCCTAACGGGGCGTCGGATATGGACAGCCCGTCGTACGGGTACACTATGT
Source organism: uncultured Oscillospiraceae bacterium (assembly GCA_964518875.1). GTDB lineage: Bacteria > Bacillota > Clostridia > Christensenellales > Aristaeellaceae > DTU024. The sequence continues at coordinate 186,806 of CAZFHI010000001.1, read as the reverse complement.
ACAAAGGCTCTCTTCCCTGCTTAACAAGCTCCTGGTTTGTCGTAAGCACGAGGGATTCATAGTTTACCATGGCGTCAAATTCGCCGCCGAGAAACAGCGTTTTAAGCCATTCTGAGGAGCCGGACGAGCGGTCTACGCCCGCCAACAGCGCGCGTATATCTTCCGTAAGCTGCGGGGACGAAAGCATGTCTTCCGTAATTATTTCAGGTGCGCCCAAAAGCGCGTACAAAAAACCTATGTACGCCGAGCAGCCGGAGTTTGACTGCGTGGCGCTCGTCATGCAGAATTTTAATTCGCCCGTCTGTATTTTTGCAAGTATGTCCCTTACGGACACCTGGCCGTTAGTAAAGCCGAGCTTTTCAGCAAGGGACTTTCTTATGCCGAACACAACGGGCGTAGTGGAAACGGATTCCGCATATTTAACCTTGTGGTTTATATCTCCTAAAGTGATCCACATGCTTGAAGCGGGCCATACGGCGTCGTAGGGCACTTTTTCCTGCATAAGGCTGCGGGCTATATCTATGCTGCCCTGGTACACCATGTTGAGCGATATTTTGTTTTCGCTGCAAAAGCGCGCTAATATAGGCTCAAGCTCCTTGTTTTCAGAGCCTGACGTAATTATAAGCTCGTCTTTCCAGGCGGCGTCCTCCAAGCGGTACCCGCTGTTGGAGCCGCCCGCTTCGGAAGGTTCCTCATCGCAGCCAGTAAGCAAAACTACGGCGCATAAAGCCAGAACCAGGCTTAAAACGCGCTTTAGTATTTGCCCTCTTTTTTTTGAAATATTATAATCCCCCATAATAAATCTCTCCTTAAAAGTCCTGTACACATTATAATTCTATTCTACCAGTAAGCAGGGCATGTTAAATCCCGGTAAAGATTGTGTAAAATTTTGTGTAATACAAGCGGCGAAAGGAAAGATACGATTAAAAAAACAGGGCGCCCGAAATGGGCGCCCGAGTTTAAACCGTTTGTTATTGTCCGCTATTATTCAGCTTTAGCTGCGTGTTCGCCTGCTATCTTGCCGAATACAAGGTAATCCACAATAGCGTTGCCGCCTATGCGGTTGGCGCCGTGTATAACGCCCGTAATTTCGCCCGCGCAGTAAAGACCTTCAACTATGCTGCCGTCTGGTTTAAGTGCGTGTGTGTTTTCGTCTATTTCAACGCCGCCCATGGTGTGGTGCGCGGCTGTTGTGCGCTCGTAGGCTATGAACGGGCCTTCGCCTAAAGGAGCCGCGTATGAAGCCCTGTGGAACTTATCTACTTCCTGATTTGTTGCGTGCTCGTCAAAGTATTTTATTTCTTCGCGCACAGCGTCTTCAGGCAGATTAAGCTGCGCCGCCAAATCCGCTATGTCTTTAGCGTACACGTAGCCTGAAATGTGGTTTTCTACAAGGTACGGCACAGACTGGCCGCCTAAGGATTTAAGCTCTTCAAAAGGCGCAGATATACTGTTTACGTTGTAGTACATGCCGTCTGTCTGCTTCATTATGGCTAAGGACATTTCGTCCCTGCGCCCGTCCTCGCGCACGAAGCGTCTGCCTTCTTTGTTTAAGAATATGCTGCTGGCGGACTGAAGCAAATTGTCGTTAAGCATGCCGGTCTGCCTGTTGCAGTAAGGCAGCATTTGCAGCTGTTCCATGTTAACAAGGTTCGCGCCCGCGGCTTCGGCCATAAATATGCCGTCGCCCGTTACGCCGGAAAGGTTGGTGGTTTTTACTTCAGGTCCTAAATTGGGCCATTTTTCGCCTTCGCAGTATTTCTGACGGAGCTCTACGTTGCCCGCGAAACCGCCCGTCGCAAGTATAACGCCGTTGTTTGCGTGCAGCGTTACCTTTTGTCCGTCCTTGCCTATCGCGTTCACGCCGACTACTTTGCCACCGTCCATAATAAGGCTCTTGCCTTCGGTGTTTACAAGCTGCGTGTAGTTTTCGTTGCCGCTGAGAGCGCCGCGCAGCGCTTTTATGTAGCCTGTGCCGTTAGGCAGCTTTGCCTGGTGAGATCTCGGGTACATGGCGCCGCCGCCGTGGTGCACGTTTTCTGAAAATTCCTGTCCCAGGCTTTCAAGCCAATGCAGGCCGTCCAAAGCGTTGCCGGTAAGAATCTTAACCATTTTAAGGGTGCCAACTTTGTCGCCGCCGTTCCATGTCTGCAGCGCGAACCAGTTGGGGCTGTCAAACAGCGTTTTGTCTGAAGCCTTGTATTCTTCAAACTCTTTCTTAACCGCTTCCTGGAGCGCCTTGTGCTCTTCGTTTACAGGTTCCTCAGCCAACGCTTCTTCTATAAGGCTGTCAAGAGCCGCGGAGCGTTCCGCCTGGTATTTATGATCCTGTCTTTCAGGGTCCGGGCAGTTGTAGAAACCGCCGACAACAAGCGAGTTGCCGCCTATTATGCCGGTCTTTTCTATAAGTATTACGGACGCGCCGTTTTCAAGCGCTGAAACGGCGGAAGTAAGGCCTGCGCCGCCGCCGCCAACTATTACTACGTCGGCGGTAAGCTCTGTGTCTTCGGGCTCTTCCTTCGGAAGTTCCTTGCTGAGCGCTTCTATATCTGCGCCCGCTTCCTCAAGGCATTTCTTAACAGCGCTTTTCATTACTGCGGAGCTTACAGTGGCCCCTGATACGGAATCCACAGCGAGCGACTGGTTTTCCACTATCGCGTTTGAAACGGTTTCAAGCGCATAGTCGCCTATGCCGGGGCTTTCCATGTGGCTCAGTACTTCGATTTTTTCTATTTTGTTTTCGCTTACTGTTACTTTTACGGTTACGGGGCCGTTCATGCCGTTAACGGTCTGCTCGTATTCGCCGGCTTTGTAAGCGCCGTCCGCGTACACTGCAGAGCTTAATCCAAAAAGCATGGATAAGCAAAGCAGCAGGCTTATAAGTTTAGCTTTCATTATAAAAATACCTCCTCGTTTTTTATTGTATATTTATGCTACATCGCGGAGGGGAGATTATTCAATACACATTTTGCGTTTTTTGTCCCGATTTAAGCTATAATTTTATATAGCGGGACATATTTCGCCCGAAACACAGATACGAAAACTTAAGTATTATGATATATAAAGCCTTATATAAACGTATTTTTAAGAAGATTTGTTCTGCGATTATACGTTAGTAAACTGACAAAGCGTTTTTGCGCGGCGTAGTTTGTCGGCTTGCTCTGCTAATAGTTTATCTATGCGTTCTACACAGAACCCACGCGCGGGGCGCAGTTTTGAAAAACGTATAATAGTAATGCTATGCAAAAGAACAGAGCCCCTGCGCGCTGCGCAGTTTGCCGGCCAAACCATTTGTTGTTCCAAACAATAACAAAGCGTTTTTGCGCGGCGAAGTTTGATTGTTATTTTCACCCTTTTATGCCTGACGTTACAAACGCGTCTATTATGTTGCGCTGAATGAAAAAATACAGAATGATTATCGGCATGGTGGCTGTTGTGGCGCAGGCCATAAAAGGCCCCCAGCGGTTGCCCGCCTCGTGGTCCAAAAATTCCTGCAGGCCTACGGTGATAGTTCTCGTTTCAGGCTTGGACATTACGAGCAGCGGCCAGAAGTACAGGTTCCAGCCGTCTATTACGCATAGTATGAACATGGCGGAAATAGCGCCCTTGCACACGCCGAACACAACGTTGCGCAGCGTCCAGAACGAGTTTGCCCCTTCGATGGAGGCGGCTTCATAGAACACCTGCGGTATGCCGCGCATATGCTGGCGTATAAAGAAAAAGGTGGAGGCGTTAGCGATATTCGGTATTATTACGCCCGCCCATGTGTTTATAAGCTTCATACGGCTTATAAGAATATAGTTTGGTATCATTGTTACCTGGAACGGTATTACCATGGTTACAATAAAGAAATAGAATACGAACTCGTTTATTTTTGTCTTGTAATACGTAATGCCGTACGCCGCAAGAACAGCGACCGCCGTTTGCAAAACGGCTATGCCAAGCGTTGTAACGGCGCTGTTTATAAGCCAGTGCTTAATTTCGTATTCCCTGAATACGGTAGTGAAATTATCAAAAGTGGGTTCTATGGGGAAAAGGCGTATATCCGTCGTAAAAAGCTCGTCTGGCTGCTTAAACGCGGATGAAAGCATCCAGAATACGGGAAGTATGTTTATAAGGAAAAGAAAAATAAGAAATATATTAAGCAGCGCGCTTTTCGCCGTAAGCTTAGTTTTCATAGTAGCTGAACCCTCCCATGCTTTTCATCATAAAAATGGTTATGATAAGGAAAAATACGGAAGTAAATATGGCCGTCGCGCTTGCAAGGCCTATATTAAAATACTGGAAGCCAAACAAATATATAACGTGGGAAAGGTTGGTCGTGGCGTTTCCCGGGCCGCCCTTTGTAAGTATGTTTATAGGGGTGAATGCGCGCTCAGCCGCGAAAATCACGGAGGTCATAACAAGATAAATAGTTGTGGAGCTTATCAACGGCCACTTTATTTTCCAGAATATCTGCCAGCTGTTTGCGCCGTCTATTTTGGCGGCCTCTATATAATCCTTGGGCACCGTAAGAAGCCCCGCTATAAAGAGTATCATGTTTGACCCCATGAATTTCCAGCCCGATATGGATATTATTGATATCATAGCTGTTCTCTGATCGCTCAGCCACGAATAGCCGCTGCTTCCAAAGAGCCTGAAAAAGTTGTTAAGCAGGCCGAAGCTCGGGTTAAAAATCCACATCCATACAAGGCATATAATGGAAAACGCGAGAACGGTAGGTATAAAAAACAACGTGCGGTAGGCGTTCTGCAGCTTTTCAGGCTTTACGTTGAGCACAAGAACCGCGAGAAAAAGAGGTATAATTATAAAAAACGGAAGCAGTCCTATTATGTAGAGCAGCGTGTTAACAAGCGCCGCGGAAAAAATGTCCTTTCCGAACATCGCTGTGAAGTTGCTCCATCCTACCGATCTCATCTTACCGACGAAATTCCATTTTTTAAAGCTTAATATAAAGCTGTATATAAGCGGCCAGTATTTAAAAACAATAAAGAATAAGGCTGCAGGCAGCGCGTATAAAATCAACCATGCATACTGCTTTTTTGCTTTGGCGCCGGATTTTTTAGAATTTATAGCTTTTATCATATCTGTCCTTTTTGGCAATCAATTTTTATTAAACAGCGCGGATATTTCCTTGAGCTTTTTTTCAGGCTCGTCTCCGCCGTACACCTCGATTACAAATTCGCCCTTGTAGTTTTTTTCGCGGGCGTACTGATATATGCCGCCCCAGTCTAGTACGCCGCTGTCTGGCAGATCGTGGGAATCAACGATACCGTTGTTGTTATGCACGTGGAAAGAAACAAGCCTGCCGCAGGCCGCGTCTATTTCATCAAAAACTTTTGTTCCAGTAAGAGGCGCGTGGCCTATATCAAGACAAAAGCGCAGCTTGTCTATGTTAAACAGCTTTTTCTGATTTCTAAGCGTGCAAGATATATCGTCTTTAGATACAGCGCCGCCGTCCGGAATGTTTTCAAGGGCGATAGCGACCCCGCGCCCTGAAGCGTAATCGCACAAACTTTCAAGCGTTTCTTTTATAATACCGGACTCCGCCATACTGTATGGATATTCCTGCCTGTTCATGGCGTGCATAACGAGTATAAGTATGCTTAGCTTTTCACACCTGTCTATTGTTTTACGCCACAAATCCATACGATAGCGCAGAAAATCCATATCGTCTTCAGGACGGTTAAAAAAATGCCTGAAGGGCGCGTGCGCTGAATGAATATGAAGGCCGTATTGCTTAATCCATGAAGCTATATCGTTGGTATTAAGCTTAGCCCGCGGGTCAAAATGCACTGTGTCCGCCCACAGCTCCACGCTTTTAAAGCCTTCGTCAGAAATGAGCTCAAGGGCTTTTTTAAGGTCGGCTGTTTCAAAAAGCCACGTGGAAATGGCGTATTCGGATTTGTTTTTAAAGGGGTTCATATCTTTTCTCCTATAATATCCTGCCGCGGGCGGAGAACCGCCTGCGGCAGGATAAAATGCTGTAAAATTTATATTATTGCAAAAGCGCGTTGCAGTCGTCCGCTAATTTATCCAGCGTTTCAGCGGGATCCAGGTCGCCATGTATAATTTCAAGGCGCTTGTTTATATAGAGCTGGTCTATTTCAAGCCCCGCCGATCCGCCGGGCCAGTTTGTCCACGGCACAGCGTACGCTAACTGGTCGTAAGCGGGCTGCTGGCCTTCTTCAACATCAACCTTGGCCTTTGTAACGCATACGTAGCCTGTCTTGGTGAACGTCCTCATGGACTCGTCGCTCGTCGCAAAGTCTATGAACTTCCATACGGCGTCTTTCTTCGCGCTGTTGTTTGTATCTGTGAACGATATAAGCGCGGATCCGCCTGCCGGGAGCTTCTTGGGCTTGTCGCCAAAGCTTGGGAATTCCGCGACGTCAAGGTTAAAGCCGCAGGAGGTTCTCAGGGCGTTAAGCTTCATAACAGAGGATATGTACATGGCGACGTTGCCGGCGATAAAATCCGCCATGAGCTCGCCGTCTGTATTTATAGCGGCGCAGCCGTTTTTGTGCAGGGACTGCCATATGCCTATGGCTTCCGCGGCTTCAGGGTTGTTGAAGGCTACCTTTGTTTCATCGTCAGAAAGCATTTTGCCGCCGTTGGAATATATCATGCCAAGATCCGGCCAGCTGTCTACCTTCTGCATGCCGAAAGCGAACTTTCCGGTTTTTTCCTTTATGGTTTCTGATACCGCCATAAGCTCGTCCCATGTTTCAGGAACGTCTTCATCGCTAAGACCCGCTTCAGTAAATATGTCCTTGTTGTAGTACATTACTATATTGCTTAGGGCGAACGGCGCGCTTATCTGTATGCCGTCGACCTTGCCAAGATCAAACAGGTTAGGTTCGTAGCGGTCTGCAAGCGCGAGCCAGGCTTCTTCGTCAGGGGCTAAGTTCTTAAGCTCCACAGGGTTTAACTCGCTGTAAATATAGTTGAACAGGTTATAGCCGCCTATGAAAATATCGGGCGGTTCAATGCCTGCCGCAAGGTCTGTTATCATTTTTTGCAGCAGCTCAAAATATTCGCCGGGCTTGGCGGTTACATCGACCTTTATGTCGGGATTTTCCTTTTCAAATTCATCTACTATGGTCAAAAGCTTGGATTCCACGTCGCCGGACCAGCGGTGCCACAGAGTGATGGTTGTTTCTTCGGCCTGCGCGTTGACGGCTGCTAAACTAAACAGCAGTACGCAGGCTGCGATAAATGAAAGTAATTTCTTCATGTCTTCCTCCTTCTCATGGTATGCATTCAAGCTAACACGTTTTTAAGATGAAATTGTGATTTGCAGGTAAAATTCGTGTAAAGTTTAGCTTTAAGTATAGCAATAGCTTTATATGTGTCTTAGATGACTAAAAAACAAATTAAACGCCGAACCCCTTGCGCGCTAAGCCTGTGCGGGCTTTTTTGTATACGCTTTATTTTTGCGATATAGTTTGAAATGCGTTTTTGTAATAAATAACGGATCGAACGCATGAAAACAGCGCCGTTTTAAAAAGTTCACGCGCCGCTATGGAAATTCCGAGCAAAATATAGTATTATATAGCAGCGTTCGAAATTTATAAATTTAATGAGGAACAAAGGACAGATTATGGAAATATTTGTATGCGTTAAACAGGTCCCATCAACAAACAAGGTTGAAGTGGACCCCGTTACAGGCGTTATGAAGCGTGAAGGCGCCGCGGCGAAAATGAACCCGTATGACCTGTACGCCTTGGAAACAGCCCTTAGAATAAGGGAAAAGCATGGAGGCACAATAACCGTAGGCACCATGGGCCCTCCGCAGGCAAAGGCGGTTATACGGGAAGCCTACATGATGGGCGCGGACAAGGGCTATGTGTTCAGCGACAGGCGCTTAGGCGGCGCGGACGTGCTTGCGACAAGCTATACGCTTTCGCAGGCTATACGCTCCGCAGGGGATTTCGACCTTATTTTGTGCGGCAAGCAGACTACGGACGGGGATACGGCGCAGGTAGGGCCGGCGATCGCCGAGCACCTTAACATCCCCCACGCCGCGTGGGTAATAGGAATAGAGGTTAAGGAAAACGGCGTAGTTGTCGACCAGCAGCTGCAGAACGCGGTTGAAACAGTGTATATGCCTTTTCCATGCCTTGTTACGGTGGAAAAGGATATATATACGCCGCGCCTGCCGTCTCTTAAAGGAGAAAAAAGTATAGACGATATGCCGATAGAGATATTCGGTCTTGAGCGCTTTGCGGATACGGACGCTTCGCATTACGGCCTTGAAGGCAGCCCTACGCGCGTTGAAAGAGTGTTTCCGCCTGAAAACAACAAGGAGCATATTATGCTTACGGGAGACGGCCTTGCGGAAAAACTTTATGATGATTTGATCGATAAAAAGTTTATACGGGGAGACAAGATAAATGGGTAATATTGCTTTAACTCAAAGAAAATGCACCTCTTGCGGCATATGCGAAAAGGTATGCCCGTTTGGCGCGATAAGCATGGTTGAAGGCAGGCCTGAGATAAATTCCGCATGCAAAGTGTGCGGCATATGCGTTAAAAACTGCCCTGAAAAAGCGCTCTATATTTTGGAAACGCGCGCTAAAAGCGTGGATAAAACCAAGTGGAAGGACATATTAATATATGCTGAAACGAGCGAAGGCAAGCTGCACCCCGTAGCGCTTGAGCTTGTAGGAAAAGCAAAAGAGCTTTCTAAAAAAGTGAATTATAATGTCAACGCCATTGTAATAGGCTATAATTTGGAAAAAGCGGCGCGGGAGCTTTTGCACTACGGCGTAAACGAAGTAGCCGTGTACGACGACGAAGCGCTTAATTTTTTCAGGGCGGACGTTTTCGCGGACTGCGCGGAAGACTACATAAGGCTAAGGCGACCCTCCGCGGTGCTCTTAGGCGCTACGTCGCTTGGCAGAAGCCTCGCCCCGCGCATATCCACGCGCTTCCGCACAGGCCTTACGGCGGACTGCACCGTGCTTGACGTTAAGCCAAACAGCGACTTGATCCAGATACGCCCTGCGTTCGGCGGCAACATTATGGCGCAGATAGTTACGGAAAACACGCGCCCGCAGTTTGCAACGGTGCGGTATAAAATTATGGAATCGGCAAAGCGCGAAGAAGAAATATCAGGCAAAGTGCTTAAAAGGGAGATACCGGAATCCGTATTTGAATCAAAGGTAAAGCATATAAGCACCAAACCCATACCCAAGGCAAGGACCATATCGGACGCGCAGGTGCTTGTAGCGGGCGGAAGAGGCTTAAAAAAAGAGAGCGATTTATCCTTAATAAAAAATTTAGCTGAAGCGCTTGGCGGGGACTGGGCGACCACAAGGCCGCTTGTTGAAAAAGGATGGGCGCCTGTCGACAGGCAGATAGGCATGAGCGGGCGCACGGTTAAGCCGAAGCTTATTATAACCTGCGGCGTAAGCGGCGCCATACAGTTTACCGCCTGTATGGACCAGAGCGAATACATAGTCGCAATAAATACGGACGACAAGGCTCCCATATTCAAAGTGGCGAATTTAGGCCTCGTGGGAGATCTGTACGATATAGTTCCAAAGCTTACAAAACAGATTCTGGAAAAGGACAAAGCATGAGCATATATAAAAAGACTGATGCCTCTGATATAGAATTTTTTAAAAGCGTGTTGCATGAGCGCGTGATATATGGCGAAGCGATAAGCGCGGACTATGCGCGAGATGAAATGACGGAATACGGGCAGTTCATGCCGGAAGCCGTTCTTAAGCCGCAGAGCGCGCAGGAAGTTTCAGAAATTATGCGTTACTGCAATAAGCGGCGCATACCCGTTACCCCAAGAGGCTCAGGCACTGGGCTTTGCGGCGGCTGCGTTCCAATAAACGGCGGCGTAGTTTTAAGCCTTGAAAAAATGAACCGCGTGCTTGAAATAGATACGCATAATATGACGGCTACAACAGAGCCCGGGCTTCTTCTTATAGACTTTCCCAAACACCTTGAAGGGACCGGCCTTTTTTACCCGCCGGATCCCGGAGAAAAAACGGCTACCATAGGAGGCAACGCCATGACAAACGCGGGCGGCATGAAGGCCGTGCGCTTCGGCGTTACAAGGGACTATATTTTAGGGCTTGAAATGGTGCTGCCGGACGGGGACATTATAAAGCTTGGCGGTAAAACCGTAAAAACAAGCAGCGGGTATCCACTTATGCATCTTTTTATAGGCAGCGAAGGCACCCTGGGCGTGCTTACAAAGCTTATAGTTAAGCTTGTGCCTCTCCCTAAAGAAAACGTCAGCCTGCTTATACCTTTTGACAATCTGGACGACTGCATAAACTCTGTCCCAGCGGTGCTTGCAAGCGGCTGCAACCCCACGGCGGTTGAATTTATGGAAAGGGAAGTTATAAAATCCGCCGAAAAATACTTAGGTAAGCAGTTCCCGGATTCCTCAGCCGACGCGTATCTGCTCGTGCGTCTGGACGCCGAAAGCCGAGATTCCATTTTAAGCCTTATTAAAACTCTTACGGACATACTGCTTAAATCCGGCGCAAAGGACGTGCTCATGGCGGATACGGACGAGCGAAAGGAGAGCATCTGGAACCCGCGCGGAGCCTTCCTTGAAGCCATAAACAACAGCACGCCTAAAATGGACGAATGCGACGTGGTGGTTCCAAGGGACCGCATAGCGGAATTTATGTCAAGCAGCATAAGAATAGGCAGGGAAAACAACATACGCCTGTGCTCGTTCGGCCACGCCGGGGACGGCAACCTGCATATATATGTCTGCAAGGATAATTTGAGCGACGACGCGTGGAAAAAAACAAACGCCGAAGTAATGCGCGCCCTTTACGAGGAGGCTCACCGCATGGGCGGGGAAGTATCCGGAGAGCACGGCATAGGCCACGCAAAAAGGCGTTTCCTGCTTGAAAGTGTCGGGCAAAAACAGATGGAGCTTATGCGCGGCATCAAGGCCGTATTCGATAAAAACAACATACTTAATCCAGGCAAAGTAGTGCTGGAGTAAGCGTTTAATAAAGCAAATTTAAATATTTAATTTTATAAAAAGACGCGTTTGTTTTGACAAGCGCGTCTTTTTAAGTTTATGAAATAAAAAAAGCCTGTAAAATGCATGCGTTTTACAGGCTTTAGTGAATTATTAAGTTTTTAAACGCAAACTTTCAAAGCAAAATATATTTTAAAATGTTTTTATAAGCTCTTCAGTCCATTTCATTTTGTATATATTCGCACAGGGCCTTATATGTTTTGCGGCTTATATCGTGCTCTATAAGGCAGGCGTCGCCGTATGCCGTCTTTTCGTCCACGCCGAGCTTTACAAAGAAATCGGTAAGCGTTTTGTGCCTTGAGTATATTTCATTCGCTATTTTAAGCCCGCTTGCAAGGAGGACTATGTTCCCGTCGTCTTCTACGTCTATAAAACCGTTTTCCTTTAATTTTTTTACCATATAGCTTACGCTCGGCTTGGTTACGTTAAGAAGCTTAGCTACGTCGACGGAGCGCACGCGGCCCTGCCGTTCCTCTATCATAAGAATGGCTTCAAGATAATCCTCGGTGCTTTTATTTATTTTCAAATAAACCACTCCTTAAATTTGCAAAGATTATACCATCTTTAAGCTTTTATGTAAAACCATAAAAAACAACGGCTTTTTAAGCAGTTTAAAAATATATACCCGTTTTTTTACAAAAAAAACAAAAAGGCATTGACATTTCAAAAACGTTAGATTAGACTAACTATTAGTTAGAATGAACTAACTAATTTTAGCTTATGGAGGGTTGTTATGCCGCTTACAATGCTTAGAACAGGTGAAGAAAGCAAGGTGCTGCGCATTTTCGGAACGCCGGAAGTTAAACGCCGCCTTTGCGACATGGGTCTTTCAGAAGGCAGCAGCCTGCGCGTTATTTCCTGCGTAGGCGGAAACATTATTGTGGAAGCAAAAAACACGCGGTTGGCTCTTGACAAAAAGCTTGCCAGCAACATTAAGGTTGCGTAGGGAGGAGGAAAAAGTGAAAACGCTCGAGGACGCCAAAATAGGCAGCACTGTTAAAGTGAAAAAGCTCCATGGGGACGGGCCTGTAAAAAGGCGCATTATGGACATGGGCATAGTAAAAGGCGTTGACATCTATGTAAAGAAGACGGCGCCGTTAGGCGACCCGGTAGAAGTTACGCTAAGGGGCTACGAATTGTTCCTGCGCAAAAATGAAGCGGCGAGCATAGAGATAGAGTAAAATATGCGCTGAAAAAATGCGTATTTGCTGCGCGTGAGCGCGCAGCATGCCGCTTTTGCCGGGCGTTGCGCGTGAATTTTCATTTGCTTACTATGCAAGTGTTTATAAGCATAACTGCGCGCGCTTATATTAAGCGGATTTATTCAGCGCGCCGCGGCGCTGCTGCTTTTTGCGCAACAGGCTTTGTTAAAAAAATTTTTCGCAAAATTTCTGCAATTTTTTTTTACCAAACGAGTTAGATGCTTCTAACTAAAGTTCTATTTTAGGAGGGGATTATGAAAGCAGGCGCTACGATTGCTCTTGCCGGCAACCCGAACAGCGGTAAAACAACGCTGTTTAACGCGTTGACGGGTTCAAACCAATTTGTCGGCAACTGGCCGGGAGTTACGGTGGAAAAGAAGGAAGGCAAAATAAGAGGCAGGGATTACATAACGCTTCAGGACTTGCCGGGCATCTACTCGCTTTCGCCATACACCGCGGAAGAAGTTATAACGAGAAACTATCTTTTATATGAAAGTCCGGATGTAATACTAAACATAGTTGACGGCAGCAATTTGGAACGTAACCTCTATCTTACTACGCAGCTTATGGAGCTTAATATTCCTGTTGTAATCGCGGTTAACTTTATGGACGCCGTAAATAAAAACGGCGATAAGATAGATTTGAAGGCGCTTTCAGCTAGGCTTCGCTGCCCGGTGGTCGGCATATCCGCATTAAAGAAGACAGGCGTAGAAGAGCTTATAAACGCGTGCGTTGAAGCGTTTGAAAGAAACACGCAGCGAAAGGCGTTTGCGTTTGACGAGCTGATAGATGAAGCCATAAAAAGCATACAGAGCTTTAACGTTCCAGGCATTCCTGAAGAAAGGTCTTACTGGTACGCCATTAAGCTGTTGGAAAAAGACGAAAAAATAATGCGGGAATTTAACGTAAGCGGAGCTGTAAAAGAAAAGCTTGATAAAATAATTGAAAGCCTGGAAAGCGCGTACGACGACGAAACGGAGAGTATTATTACGGACGAGCGCTACACGCGTATAGCGGAGATTCTTGACGGAGCATATTATAGAAAAAACGTAAGAGAAACGGCGTCAGACAAGATAGACAAGGTTCTTACAAACAGATGGCTCGCGCTGCCCATATTCGCCGGCGTTATGTGCCTTATGTATTACCTCGCCATATATGGCTTGGGCAAAATAGTTACGGACTGGACCAATGATACGCTGTTTGGCGAATACATAATAGGCAATATGACGGAGCTTATGCAAAACGCGGGCGCCGCGCCCTGGCTTGCTTCCCTTGTGAACGACGGGATATTAAGCGGCGTTGCAGCGCCCCTTGGTTTTGTGCCGCAGATGGCGCTTGTTTTCCTTTTCCTTGCCTTTCTGCAGGGCAGCGGGTATATGGCAAGGGTCGCTTTCATTATGGACAGGCTTTTCAGGCGCTTCGGGCTTTCGGGGAAAAGCTTTTTGTCATTCTTCGTATCAAGCGGCTGCGGAGTCCCCGGCATTATGGCGACAAGGACGATAGAGGACAGACGAGACCGCGACATGACTATGATTACTACAACGGCGGTGCCATGCAGCGCGAAGCTGCCCGTAATAGCCCTTATATCGGCGTTTATAATGGGCGGGGCATGGTGGGTTGCGCCGCTTGTATATTTCACGTCTATAGCCGTAGTTATAATGGCTTCAGTAATAATGAAAAAAACAAGGCTTTTTGCAGGGGAGCCTGCGCCCTTCGTTATGGAGCTGCCGGAGTACAGATGGCCGAGCGTTAAAGGCGTTCTGCGTGAAACGGGCATTAAGGTGCTAGCTTATTTAAAAAGAGCCGGCACTATAATATTTGCTATGTGCGTTCTTATGTGGTTCCTTGGAAGCTTTGGTTTTTCTGAAGAAGGCTTCGGCCTTGTCGAAGTTGAAAGCAGCTTTTTAGCTGTAATAGGCGGAGCCATTTCATTCATATTTATACCTCTTGGATTTGGCAACTGGCAGGCGGTAGCCGCGACGTTCGCGGGCTTTACCGCTAAGGAAGCCATAACCTCTACCATGAACATACTGGCGGGACTTGGAGAAGTTGACAGCTATGTTGCGAGCGGGCACGCTTTTTACACGAGCTTTTTCCCTGCCAACATGGTAGCTGTGTCTTTCCTGCTGTTCAACCTGTTTAATACGCCGTGCTTAGCCTCGGTAAGCGTATTGTACAGGGAGATAAGCAGCAAAAAGCTGTTCTGGTTTGCGATATTGTTCCAGAATTTAGGCTCTTACGCTATATCGCTTATAGTTTATCAGCTTATAGGTTTAGCAGTAAACGAGGTGCCGTTCAGCGCGGCTACAATTGCCGCGATACTTGTATTCGCCATATGCGTATATCTGCTTTTCAGAAAGGAAAGAACGCCCGAAGCAAAAGCGGCGATAGCGAATTAGTTAATCTGTTTTAATAAAACTCAAACAATCATGAAAGGACGACTATGTGGAGCATCATAATAGGCGCGGCAATAGCCGCTTCAGCTGCGATTATACTGTGGAAAAACGTTAAAGGCGGCAAATCGCCGCGCTCATCCTGCTCTTCCTGCCCATACTGCGCTTCATGCGCTGAAAGCAGGAATAACGCAAAAAAAGACCTCTCTAGGACAGTTTAAATATTTGACTTTTAAGGCTATAAATTACCTTAATTCAAACAAGGCGTTGTTTAATAAGCTTAATCAGGGCATATCGCTTATCAAATTACGAAAAGCGAAGCGCTGTAATTTCTTTTGCGTTGCGCGGCGGTGAATTCCTTATATTTTATTGATTTCTTAATCTTAAGCGATTAGGCGAAGCGCGTTTCTTGCCGAAGCGCGAAAAGCTTCGTCTGGATTATGAGCGGCCCTGTTCAGGGCTGCTTACGCGTTCGTTGTCTTTTGCCGACGCAAGTGCTATAATATCGTTAGTTTTTTTAGAAGGGAAAGGAAGCTTGTATGGAGCATAAGCAATTCTTAAAAGAAGTTACGGCTCTTCCTGGCTTAACAGGCAATGAGATACGAGTTGCGGAGTACATAAAGTCCAAGTGGGAACCGCTCGCTGACGACGTAGTAATAAACTCCACAAACAGCGTAATCGCTCATAAGTCCGGCAAGGGCCCTAAAATTATGTTTGCAGCCCATTTGGATGAAATAGGCCTTATGGTAAGCCGCATAGAAGAGGACGGAAGCCTGCGCGTCGCGCAGGTGGGCGGCGTGGATCCGCGTATTCTGCCCGCCATGCGCGTAAAGGTTCTTGCAAAAGACGGCGCGCTTACGGGCGTCGTGGGCGCCAAAGCCCCGCACCTGCTTACCGAAGAAGAGCGCGGCAAGAACTATTCGCTCACAGATTTGTATGTGGATCTTGGCATGAGCGCCGAAGCGGTTAAATCCAGGGTGTGCGTAGGGGACGAGGTGCAGCTTGAGTACCGCTTTGTGGATCTTCTTAACAACCGCATAGCCGTAAAAACCTGTGACGACAGGGCCTGCGTTACCATACTTTACAGGGCGATGCAGCTTTTGCAAAACATGAAGCACGAAGCTGATCTGTATTTTGTCGCGACATGTCAGGAAGAGATAGGCTTATACGGCGCAAAGACCGCGGCCTTTGGAATAAATCCTGATTTTGGCGTAGCGCTCGACGTGTGCCATGCGCACACGCCGGATTCGGATCCGTGCCGCACCAACGACATAGACGCCGTTGTAGCGAGCAAGGGCCCGTATATAAACAGCTTTCTGCGCGATAAGCTTCAGGAAACCGCGGACGAGCAGAATGTGCGCCTGCAGACAAGCGTCGCGCGCAGCTACACTTCTACCGATTTGGACAATTTGTCGGTGCAGCGCGCGGGCATACCCGCCGTGCTTATAGAGCTGCCGCTTAAGTACATGCACACGAGCGTAGAAAACATAGACACGCGCTGCATAGACGACGCGGCGAGGCTGCTTGCGAACTTTGCGCAAAAGGTAAGCGCCGATTGGGAGGAAGAACTATGGATTTGAAAACACTTTGCGGCTTGAACGGCCCCTCCGGCAACGAGCGGCTGGTACGCAAATATATATTTGAAGAAGCCAAAAAGCTTTGCGACGACGTAACCATAGACCGCATGGGAAACGTTATATGCAGGAAGAAGGGCAGCAACCCGGACGCCCCGCATGTGGCGCTCGCCGCCCATATGGACGAAGTCGGCTTTATAGTATGGGGGCATACGGAAGACGGAATGCTCCGCATACGCCCGATAGGCGGCATAGACCCGCGCGTAATAGTAAGCAAGTGGGTAATAGTAAATGAAGAGATCCCTGGAATAATAGGCGCTAAAGCCATACACCTTCAGACAAAAGAGGACAGGAAAAAGGTGCTCGACTTTGATGGCCTTTATATAGACATAGGCGCTAAAGACAAGGCGGAGGCAGAGGAAAAAGCGCCTCTCGCTTCATACGCGTCGTTTGTTTCAAGCTATGAGGAGTTTGGGGAAAACTGCATAGTGTCTAAAGCGCTGGACGACCGCGTGGGCTGCTACAACCTGCTGCGCCTGCTCAAAAACGACTATCCGTGCGACTTGAGCGTATGCTTTGTTACACAGGAAGAGGTAGGCTTAAGAGGGTCTAAGGGCGCTGCGTACCTGGTTAATGCGGATATAGCCGTGGTGCTTGAAGGCACAGCCTGCAACGATCTTGGCGACACGCCCTACAGCCAGCGCGTATTACACATGGGCGAAGGCGTGGCGGTAAGCTTTATGGACAAAGGCAGCATAGCGAATAGAGATTTATTTAAACTGATGCTTGAAACGGCTGATGATAACGGCATAAAAGCGCAGGTTAAGCGCGGAGTTACAGGAGGCAACGACGCCGCTTCCTTCCAGCGCTCGCGCGCGGGCGCTAAAACGGTAGTGCTTTCAGTGCCGTGCAGGTACATACATTCTCCAAGCAACGTATGCTGCAAGGATGATATAGATTCACAATACGCTCTGGCGGACGCGTTTTTAAATACTTTATAATCAGGAGGTAAACCAATGCTTCGCAACACATTAAAAACACTTATGCAATCTTTTGGCCCTTCAGGAAGCGAAAAGACGGTTGCAGACACTATAAAAACACTCCTTGCAGGGCACGTAGACAGCCTGCACGAGGACGCTTTAGGCAACATAATAGTAGAAAAGTACGGTACGGACGACGACGCCAAGCGCATTATGTTCAGCGCGCATATGGACCAGATAGGCTTTGTAGTATCGGCCATAGAAAAAGAGGGCTTCCTGCGCGTGCAGCCGGTAGGGGGCATAAGCTTGGAGCTTTACAACTCGCGCCACGTCGTGTTTGAAAACGGCACGGACGGCGTAATTTCAATAGAGCCCGTAAAAAACGGCAAGCCCGGCTTTTCAAACTGCTTTGTGGATATAGGCGCTAAGGACCGCGAGGAAGCGGAAAGCTACGTAAACCTTGGCGACATGTGCGTCGTATTCCCTGATATATGCGACATAGGTAAGTTCAAAGTATCGGGCCCGGCCCTTGACAACCGCTCGGCGTGCGCGCTGCTTGTTGAGCTGCTTTTAAATGCCGAAGGGCAGAAGAACACCATAGTCGGCGTATTTTCAACCCAGGAAGAAGTAGGTTTAAGGGGCGCCACGGTAGCGGTGTACAGCGTTTCGCCTGATATGGGCATAGCGCTTGACGTGACGGGCTCAGGCGATACGCCTGAAGTCAAGCTCCCGCAGCTTAACTTAGGCGACGGCCCTGCCAATAAGTTTATGGACAGATCCCTTATAGCGTCGGCTTCCGTAAGAGATTTAATATTTGACGCGGCCGAGCAGGCAGACGTTAAAATGCAGAGGGAAGTGCTGCCGTACGGCGGTACGGACGGCGGCGCTATACAGCACTCGAAGGGCGGCGTTCCGGCGGGCGTTATATCCATACCATGCCGCTATGTGCACAGCCCGAACGAGGTTATAGACATGCGCGATATGGAAGGCGCGCTTAAAGTACTGCTTAAACTTGTAGATATTGCATAGGAGAACATATGAAGCAAATAACAGCTCAGGGCATGCGCGAGATGTTCCTTGACTTTTTCAGGGAAAAAAATCACGCGATTATATCATCAAGCTCCGTAATACCGGAGAACGACCCCACCGTGCTCTTTACCACGGCGGGCATGCACCCGCTCGTGCCGTACCTTATGGGGCAGCCGCATCCTGATGGCAGGCGTCTTGCCGATGTGCAAAAGTGCATTCGCACGGGCGATATAGACGACGTGGGCGACGACAGCCATCTTACATTCTTTGAGATGCTCGGCAACTGGTCTCTGGGGGATTACTTTAAAGAAGAAATGATACCCTGGAGCTGGGAGTTTCTGACCGACGAAAAATACCTTGGCATTCCAAAGGACAGGATAGCCGTTACCGTGTTTGAAGGCGACAAGGACGCCCCCCGCGACGAGGAGAGCGCCAGGCTTTGGGAAGAATGCGGCCTTAACCGGGAAAACATATTCTACCTTGATAAAAAGCACAACTGGTGGGGCCCCGCGGGTATTACGGGCCCTTGCGGTCCCGACACCGAGATGTTCTACATAACGGATAAGCCGCCGTGCTCTGAAAACTGCTCTCCGGCATGCTCCTGCGGGCGTTACCTTGAAATCTGGAACGACGTCTTTATGCAGTACAACAAAACCAAGGACGGTAGCTTTGAACCGTTAAAGCAGAAGAACGTGGATACGGGCATGGGGCTTGAGCGCATAATATGCACGCTTACGGGTCAAAAAAGCGTGTATGAAACAGAGCTTTTTATGCCTGTCATAAATAAAATAGAAGAGCTTTCAGGCATTAAATATGCGGGCTCTGATGAAGCTACTGTAAGGGCTTTCCGCATAGTGGCGGACCATGTCCGCACGTCAACGTTTATACTGGGCGACCAGAGGGCCGTTACGCCTTCCAACGTGGACCAGGGCTACGTGCTAAGAAGGCTTATACGCCGCGCAGTGCGCTACGGCACTTTGCTTAACTTAAGCGACGGCTTTACGCAGGAATTAGCCAAAGTGATAATAGAAGAATACAGCGCGGCCTATCCTGAGCTTAAGTCTAACGAAGCGTTCATTATAGAGCAGCTTGGTTTGGAGGAGGAACGCTTCAAGCACACAATAAAGCAAGGCACAAAGATGTTTGAAAAGGTGCTGAGAAACATAAGCAACAACACAAGCCTTATAGCCGATGTGCTTAACCGCGCCCTGGAGCTTAAGGAAAACGCGGGGGAAGAAAGCAAAAAAGCCGTAAATGAAAAAGCGCTGAGCATATTGAAAAAAATAAGCTCTACCCCGGAAATGCGGCCCGTTAAGCAAGCCGCGAAGGACTTTACAAACAGCAAAATTTCACTTGATGATTTTATTAAAGAGCTAAGGAACGCTTTGTCTTTTCTTAAGACGATACCCGGCCGTGATGCGTTCAAGCTTTACGATACCTACGGCTTCCCGATAGAGATGACCGTAGAAATGGCAAAAGAAAATAACCTGCTGGTAAACGAAGAGGACTTCGCAAGGCGCTTTAAGGAGCACCAGCAAAAGAGCCACGCGGGCGCCGAGCAGCGCTTTAAAGGCGGGCTGGCGGACCACAGCGAGCAGACTACAAACTTGCATACCGCCACACACCTTCTGCAGGCGGCGCTGCGCAGGGTATTAGGCGACGAAGTGACCCAGCGCGGCTCAAACATAACCGCGGAGCGCCTGCGCTTTGACTTTTCATTCGGACGCAAGATGACGTCTGATGAAATAGCGGAGGTTGAAAGGCTTGTAAACGAAGCCATAAAGGCGGATATGCCTGTAACATGTGAAGAAATGACCTTTGAAGAAGCCAAAAAGCAAGGCGCCATAGGCTTGTTTGAAGATAAGTACGGCGACCGCGTAAAGGTGTACACCATGGGTGACTTCAGCAAAGAAGTGTGCGGCGGCCCGCACGCGACGCATACGGGAGCGCTTGGCTCATTTAAGATACAGAAAGAGAGCAGCTCGTCCGCCGGCGTGCGCAGGATAAGGGCGACCATAGGCGGATGATGGACGATAAACTTGAGCGATTATTAAAACAAAAACCTCTTGAGAGGCTAACGCAGTCTGAAATGCTTAGAAAAGGGCTTTTGCAGGAGGTTTTCACAGGTGAAGACTCCGCTCTTCTGTATGCAAAGCACATGGATTTATATGTGCTTATGGCAAATAACGATGAAGCTGCGGATGAAGCTGCGCAAAATATAAAAAGCGCCAATGTAATTTTAAGCGACATACCTTCGTTCGACTCAGAGCTTGCAAAGCGCTTTTCGCTTAACTCGGGCCATCCGTGCTATGTGGTAGCGTATCTTTCAAAAGAAAAAATAGAGGTTTCGCCGGACGTCGTCTTAAAGCCCTTAGGCGAAGAGCACATTAAACGCGTGGTTCAAAACTACAACATAATGAGCGAAGAGCAGATAATAAGCAGCATTAAGTCCGGCGCCCTGCAGGGCGGCTTCTATTTAGGCGAGTGGATCGGCTTTATAGGCAGGCACGAGGAAGGCACCATAGGCATGCTGCACATTTTTGAAGAATACCGCAAGCATGGCTTCGGTTACGCTCTTGAAGCAATGATGATAAACAGGCTTATAGACATTGGGGATATACCCATAGGGCATGTGGTTACAGACAACAACGCTTCACTCGCGCTTCAAAGAAAGCTCGGCATGACTATAAGCCGTGGCAATATAAGCTGGATAGTCTGACATGGACGGGCTTACACTCGGTTTTTTAGTTAAGGAACTTAAAAAAAGCATAGTCGGGGCCAGGATAGATAAAATTAACCAGCCCTTTGACGATATGCTCATATTGTCGCTGCGCCAAAGGGGAAAGAACTGCCGCCTGCTTATAGCGGCGGCTCCAAGCTGCACGCGCATACACCTGACGGACAATAGCTTTGAAAACCCGGAAAAAGCCCCTATGTTTCTTATGCTCATGCGCAAGCATTTGCAGGGCGGCAGAATAGCCGGCATAGAGCAGATAAACGGGGACAGGTTTTTAAAAATAGAAATAAGCTCTCGCAGCGAGCTTGGCGACAACAGCGTAAAAACGCTTTACTTTGAAGCCATGGGCAGGCACAGCAACCTTACATTAGTGGAAAACGGCGTAATCGTTGACGCTATACGCCGCGTTACGCCTGACATGAGCAGAGTAAGGAACCTGCTGCCCTCGCTTAAATATGAGATGCCGCCCGCGCAGGACAAGCTTGACCCTTTCAATGCGGATAAAAACGCCGTTGAAGATAGGCTTAAAGACGCCTCAGGGCGGCTTGACGATTTTTTGTTTGAAAATATTTCAGGGCTTAACGCGAAGTCGTCAAAGGAATTCGCCTTCAGAATCACAGGCGAGGAAACGGCGCTTATACAGAACCTGGGCGATAAGTCGCTGCTGGCTCAGGAAATATATCTTTTGCTTAATTCGCTCGAAAAGCTGTTTAAGCCGTGCCTTATAATGAACAATGAAGGCGAGCCGTTAGAAGCGCTTCCGTTCCCATATATAACGCTAAAGCAAAGCAAGACAGAGTACACGGAAAGCTTGTCTTACGCCATGGACACGCTCTATACAGCGAAAGACAGCATCAACCGTATGAAGCAAAAGGCGCACAGCCTTACGCGCTCTATAAAAAAAGCGGTTAAAAGGTATGAAACGCGCATAGCTAAAGAAAGAGAAGCGCTTGCGCGCGGCGATGAAATAGAGGAATTGCGCATATATGGCGAAATACTCACGGCGTTTGCGCACGACGTTGAAAAGGGCGCTAGCAGCGCGACGCTGCCGAATTATTATTCACCAAATGGCGAAAAAATAACTATACCGCTCGACCCTTCAGCTTCCGCGCAGCGCAACGCGCAGAAATACTTCAAGCGGTACAGAAAATACAGCACCGCCGCCAAGATGGCTGAAAAAAACATACTGGAAGCTGAAAGCTCTCTGAATATAGCTTGGCAGCTTCTGTACGACTTAGAGCATGCCGAAAGCGCGGCGGATATAGACTTTACCCGCGAGGAAGCGGAAAAATACGGTCTTATAAAAAAACGCATAAAGCGGAGCAAAAAAAAGCGGCAGCTTGCTAAATCCACGCATATGCGCTTTGTTTCAAGCGACGGCATACAGATATTGGTCGGTAAAAACAGCAGGCAGAATGAGGCCCTGCTTAAATCCGCTTCGCCAAACGATATATGGCTGCACGCAAAAAATATACCCGGCAGCCATGTAATAATAAAGAACCCGCCGGACGCCCTGCCAGATAACACGCTTAACGAAGCCGCAAGCCTCGCAGCCTACTATTCGGGCAGCAAAGGCGGCGGAGCGGAGGTAGACTACTGCCTGCGCAAATACGTAAAAAAAAGATCGGGCGCAGGCTTAGCCGCGGTAACGTTCACCAACAACAAAACGCTTTACATAACGCCGGACACAAAAACCATACAGCAGATAGAAAAGCGCTGATAGAAACTAACCTATGTTTAAATGCTCAGGCGAAGTGTGAAATATATTTTACGATTTTAGTTTAATAAATTTTTTTAAAAACTCATAATAAAACAAATGTATAAAAGGCTTTAGCCAAACCGGCTGAAGCCTATTTTTTATTTTACAGACTGAATAAGTTATATGATTCGCTTTAAACGTTATTCCAATTTAAAGTATTATAAAGATCCGTTTAATTATGTTGATTTGGACTGGGTTAAGTATTTAATACTGCGCCGCGGCCATAGCCTGCGTAAGATCCGCCATGGCGGTCGCGGTGGCCGCGCTGTCGGCGCCCTGGGAAAGGGTCTGCGTAAGCGCGTTCATTGCGTTAAGCAGGTTCTGCGCTTCCGGAGTACCGTTAGGTATGGATGAAAGAAGGCTGCCTGCCTGGCTTAACAGCAGCTCCGCGTCTGAGCGCAGCATGCTGTGCATGGGGTCAAACTGCTCAGACTGAGGGCTGTTGTGTATAGGGCAGGTATGGTTTGAAAGCATGGCGTTATCGCGCGCCGCGTCTCCTGTAAACAAAAGATTTGCGTATGGTCCGAAATAGTCCGTCAATGTGTTTTCATACTGCGTGCCTATGTACTTCTGCAACGGGTGCCCCATAGGCAGTATTATTATGGATTTATTTGTTCTGGACCCCATAGGACAAAATTCGCCCGCGAGCATATTGGATTCAGAGCAAAGCGTCGCTGTTCTGTGCATCTGGCAGGACACTGTTGGCGCCGCATCGCGGCGGAAATAATCCGTTACGGTGCCGTATCCAAGCGAATCCTGAGAGCAGGCTTCAGTAGCGAGCTGGCCTGAAACGGCGCATGTGCGCAGCTTTACAAGGCCGTAGCTTTCGGGAGAGCCCTCTAATATATCTCTGTCATTAAGACCCTTTTCATTATGTATTTTCTCCATTATATCTTTCCAAAGCTTAGCTGCGCTGTTGCCGCCCGTGGTCCTTGAAGAAAGAGCCTTATAGTTGTCGTGCCCTATCCATACGGAGGCGGAGTACCAGCCCGTAAGCCCTGAAAAGGATACGCCCTTCTGTTCGCTGTTCGTGCCCGTTTTGCCCGCGACTGTCTGCCCTTTTATGCGGGCGGACCGCCCGGTGCCGTTTGAAACGGCCTGCTTTAAAACATCTATCGTTAAATACGCGGCGGACGGGCTGAACACCTGCCTGCGGTCCTGCTCTGCGTGGGCGTCGTATATAACCTGGTCGTTCCTGTCTAAAATGCCTATAAACGACAGAGGCTTCTGGTATATGCCGCCATTTCCAAGCACGCCGTAGGCGACGCTCATTTCGAGCGAGGTCGGCCCGCTCGAGCCTAACGACACGCCGAAGGGCGTCGCGTTTATGTGGTCTTCATCTATGCCCATGCGCTTTAAAAAGTCTACGGAACGGTCTACGCCAACATATTCCATAAGCGCCCGAGCCGTGGAAGTGTTATGGCTTTTAACAAGCGCCGTGCGCATCGTTTCAGGGCCTTTGTAACCGCCGCCGCCGTAGTTTTTAGGCCAGCTGTCCTTGCCGTTTGCGCCCGTCCAGCCTTCTATTGGCACAGGCATATTGTAAACGATGGACGAGCCGCCTGCGCCAAGCTCAAACGCGGGAGCGTATACTGAAATAGGCTTTATGGCAGAGCCTACGGGCATGCTCATGTCCGTAGCGCGGTTAAGCGTCCTTTTAACTTTTGGCGGGGTGCGCGAACCTACTATCGCCTTTATTTCTCCCGTGCGATAGTCTATAACGGTCGCGCAAGCCTGCGGCTGTATTATTTCTTCAAACGTGCCGTCTTTATTGTGCGCTCTGTACACATTGTCGCTTCTGTCGCGAAGCTTAGGGTAATTTTTATAGTTATAGAGCGTGTCTTCAACTGTTTTCTGTATTTCAGGGTCAATCGCAAGGTAAACCTTGTAGCCGCCCGTGCGCAGTTCCTGCTCCATGCGGTTCCTGTTTGCGCGCGTGTTTTCAAGGCCGCGCATGCTCAGGAAGGTATCTATAACGTCTTGAACAGCGTACTCAACATAGTGGGGATATAGGTAAAGATCCTTGCTTTCGGGCGATTCGGGCAGCACGCGCGCCGTGTTTACGTCAAGCGCCTGCGTGTACTCATCATGCGTTATGAACTGCTTTTCATACATCTGCCTTAAAACGTAGTTCGTGCGGTTGTTCGTTATGGCGGGGTAATCTATGGTATCCGAATGCCTTTTGTAAAAGTTGCGCCTGCAGTTGTAATAATATGGGTTTGTCGTCATGCCGGCAAGCATAGCGCATTCTCTTAACGTAAGCTCGTTGAGATCCTTGCCGAAAAAGCCCCTCGCGGCTACCTTTACGCCGTAATAGCTTTCGCCTAAATATATTGTGTTAAGGTAGCTTTCTAAAATTTCATCCTTGGAGTAGCGCGTTTCAAGCTGCATGGCAAGGTAGGCTTCCTGTATTTTCCGCTTATAGCTAAGCTCGTTTGAAAGCAAAGTGTTTTTTATAAGCTGCTGCGTAATGGTGGAGCCGCCCTGCTGGCTGCCGGTTAAAAAGTTTTTTATGAACGCGCCTGCGATGCGCTTTATGTCCACGCCGTTATGGCTGTAAAAGCGCGCGTCTTCAACGGCTATAAACGCATTGCGCAGCCTTTCCGGCATGGAAGCTATGTTCACCATTATGCGGTCTTCAGTGCCCTTAAAGTCCGTAATTAAATTGCCGTCTCTGTCGTAAAAGAAAGAGGTTTCCGCCTGTTCGTCTATTTTAGCAAGGTTTAAGCTTGGCGCCGTTTCAACATAGGCCTTTGCAATGCCTACAACGGCGCCGACGCCTGAAAGCGCCAGAATAAGCGCGAGCACTATAAGCATCCTGAAGCAGTGTATTATCACGCCAAGAGCGAAAGGCGGCTTGTTTACGCGCTCAACAAATAAGCTGCGTTTTTGTTTATCCGGGTACATTTACTTTAAAAAATAGCTCATCATAAAGCCTACGGCGTTGCCGTACCTGATTTTTGTCCAGCCGCCGCTTGAAGAAGATATTACGCTTACGTTCGCTCCGTGCGGGACGCGCATTATAACGGTGCCTGCGGACTGATATGGCTGGCTGCGCAGGAAAACAAAGGTGCCCTGCGGGTGGCTCACCCTTTTTACATTTGCGCCTGGCAGACCGTAAAGCGTAAGGTAGCGGCTCATCATATATCCGCGCGCGCCGTTTGATACGACCTTAACCTTGCACCATTCAGAGCCCTGGCTTTCTATATATACCCTGGTGCCGCCTCTGTACTGGCCTATGGATCTGGAGTTCAGGCTTGGGGATTCCCTTAAATTAAGCCTTCTGCCCGTATTTGTAACTACGGCGTACCTCTGGCCTGACGGACCGGGCGAGCCTGAAACGCTTAGGAATTTAGAAGACATAAAACCCGACTGGTTTCCAGAGCTTATATACCAGAAACCGTTGCCTTTTAAGTGCACGTTAACTTTTGTGCCGGGGCTTAATGAAGACAGCACAGAGTAGCTGTACCCAGGCCCCTGCCTTAAGTTTACGTTGCCGCCGTTTGAGGAATATACGTAGGCCGCGCCGGCGTTGTAGTTTCCGCCGCTGGACAACGGCTTAATAAATTCCTCTCTGAAATAGCCGTGCAGGCCGTTTATTATAACCTGCGCCCAGCCGTCGCTTGAAGATATAATCTGCCCTGAAGCGCCGTTAAAAAATATGCCTAATACCTGCGCGCTGTAAGAAGGCTCCGCGCGCAGGTTTAAAAACTGGCTTGCTTTAGGGTTGTTTACAACAAACTGGCCGCTTGAGCCGCCGGAACCCGCGGAAGCCTTTTTAATATAATCAGACTTGACGTAGCCCGTGAGCTGCTGGTTCCTGTCCGTAACGTAATACCAATCGCTGTAATCGTTTAATATATCCACCCAGACGCCGCGCTTTAAGCGGCCCGTTATCTGGTAGTTATAGCCGGGGCCCGAGCGCACGTTAAGCGAAGACGTATTGTCGACCATGCCGAACAGGTCTTCCGCCTGGACAAATATAAGTGCGGATAAAAAAACGCTTGTCAAAAGCCGTAATATTTTATTTTTATTTTTCATCGCGCTTCCTCCTTTATACTTATTAAACGATTTAAGCTGTATTTTCCTTGCATCATAAGAGCAATTTTAAAAAAATCAGTCCATTATGTCAAGCAGTACTGAGTTCATTACGTCCATGCCGCTCAGCGTAAGGCGGATATCGTCCCCGCTTTCTTCAAGCAGGCCTTTTTCTAACGACGGCTTCAGCTTTTCGCCGTAAAGACTCGTAAAATCCGTATTAAAACGGTTAAAAAAATCCTGTTTATTTATGCCGCGCGTAAGCCTTAAGCCCAGCATAACGTATTCAAACATCTGCTCTTTAAGCGTAAGATGCGTAAATTCTGGCTCCGCTCCGTTTATATAATTTGCTAAGTCGGCCGGGTTGCCGCGCCTTAAAGACGTGTTTATAAGGCTTGCGGCGGAAACGCCAAAACCAAGGTAGTTTTCCCTGCGCCAGGTACCCAAGTTGTGGCGGCATTCCATGCCTCTGCGCGCAAAATTGCTTATTTCGTACTGCTCTATGCCGTGCGCGTGAAGAATTTCGCGGGCTGAATAATACATCTGCCTTTCATCTTCAACTTCAGGCAGGCGCAGTATTCCTTTTTCTATGTCGCTTTTTATGGGCGTGCCGTCTTCAACTATAAGCCCGTAGCATGAAACGTGGCTTACGGGTAATTTTAATACGGACATAACGCTTTCGTTAAAGTCGTCAACGGTCTGCGTCGGCACGCCGAATATTAAATCCGCGTTTATGTTTTCTATACCAGCCTTAAACGCCTGCTCTATCGCTGTTACCGCTTCACAAAAGCTGTGCTTTCGTCCCAGCGCCTTAAGCAGACGCTCCTGCTTTGCCTGCACGCCGAAGGATATCCTGTTAAAGCCTGACGCCTTTAAGCTTTTAAGAAAGCTCAGGTTCACCGTGCCGGGGTTAGCTTCAAGCGTTATTTCCGCGTTTTTTGATATGCGGAAAGCTTCGCTTAAGCCATGCACGATCGCTTCTATGTCGCTTACGGGCAGGGTCGACGGCGTGCCGCCGCCAAAGAACACGCTGTCGGCTAAGATATCCGCTTCATCGCTTCTATGCTTAATTTCTTTAAGCAGCGTTTTAATATAGGCGTTTTTGTATTCAAGCTTATTGTCCCAAGACGCAAAATCGCAGTAGCGGCATTTGCTTAAGCAAAAGGGCGTATGCACATAAAGCCCTAAGTGCTTTACAGGCGCTTCATCCATGCGTTAAACAGATCCACCCATTGTGAAAACGGAAGGCCTATAAGGGGATTGCCGCTTTCATAAACCTCGCTGTCGTCTAAGGACATGCCGTGCGGCCCCTCTTCAAACAGGTGCATTTCAAAAGGCACATGGTAAAGCTTAAGCTGTTTAGCAAAAAGCAGGCTGTTTTCAACGGGCACAACGCTGTCCGCTATGCTGTGGAACAGGAATGCGGGCGGTGTTTCAGAATCCACCTGCAGCTCCAGCGAAAGGGTGAGCCTGTCGTTTCCCTTGCCCGCAAGCGCGCTCATGCTGCCTTCATGCGTGTAGGGGCCCGCCGTTAACACTGAATAGCCAAGGCACATGGCGTTTGGCTTTACGTCTTCAGGCTTTAAGCCAAGCTGATTGGAGTAGAAGGGCTTTGACCAGAACACGCCTAAGCTTGCCGCTATATGGCCGCCCGCGGAAAAGCCCATGACTATTATTTTGTTAGGGTCTATGCGGTATTTTTCTGCGTTTTGCCTCAGCACGCTTACAGCCTTCATAGCCTGCAGAAGCTGCGCGGGAAAAGGCTCCGGCTTTAAAGCGTACTCAAGCACCGCGGCGTGGCAGCCTGATGACAGCATCTTTACAGCCACAGGATCGCCCTCCCTGAAGGATATAAAGTTAAAGCCTCCGCCAGGGAATATAAGTATTACGGGGCGTTTTCTGTCCGGTTCCACTTCGTCGCTGTTTGGCAAAAGAAACAGCTTCATGTTGGCGTTTGGAGCCTGTCCTTTTAAGTCGAGCGATACGTTCTGCATAATGAGTACCTCCTTAAATTATTTTGATAAGTAGAATTATTTGGTTTGGCGTTTGCTAAGCTTTCTTTTTCAAAAGCCTTTTTGAAACGGGCTTTTCAAAAAAGTACGTGAGCAGCGCCGCTATCGCGACGGCGCCCGATATGCATATGAACACGTACAGAACCTGCCATGAGTATTCGCCCGCCATATGCGGCGCCGGGCTTTTGGAGGGCGGTATGCCGCGCCGCTTTAAAAACACGGCGAAAACCTGGTGGTACATGTAAAACTGGTAGGATATGCCCGCCAAGAAACGCGAAAGCCCGTTTGAAAATATAAGCTTAAGCCCTCCTAAGGAAAAGCACAGAGAAACGCTGAAAACCATAAGAATTAGAGAAAAGACGTAGCGGCGCTTAAGCTGCCCCCTGCGTATATCAGGTATGCCGTTTTCTCCCGCCTGCGCCTTTAATATAAAGTGAAAGGCGAATATGCATATCAAGAAAACAACGCTGAAGAGTATTTTGGTAAACGAGCATTCCTTAAGCCGCCTTCTAAGGGATTCGTATATGCTTGCCGCGAGAAAGCCGTTGGCAAATACGTCAAGAAAAGCGGGCATCTGGTTAAAGTACATGGAGCTGTCGGTGAGTTTCGCGGCGTAGCCTCTGAACAAAAAGGCGATAGCCGCCATAACGCAGTACGTTAGCAGCGGCTGCTTTTTAAATGAGCGCGCCAAAAATGGGGAAATAAGGTAAAACTGCATCTGCACGCCTATGGTCCACAGCGCCCCATTAAGCGGCGAAGCGTAGTAGCTCAGCGCAAACAGATTATGGGTGAACGTAAGGTGGGCCAGCAGGTCCTTTACTAAATCGTCTTGGGAAGCGTATAAATTATTGGGAAGAGCGTTAAAAAACAGCATTATAAATACGCACAGGTAATAGCTTGGCGCTATACGCACAAGCCTTTTTTTGTAAAAGGGCAGAATTTCAGGGGAAGGCCTTCCCTTTTCCTTTGATATGGCGTAGGGGAGGTAGAGCAAAAAAGCGCTTAAAAAAAGCATGCCGTCAATCCACATATACCCTGATCTGCATAGTATATCAATATTAAAGCGCTTACCAAAAAGCGTGAAATTCGGGGTGAGCCAGCTCTGCTGCCAGATATGAAACTGCGCTACAAAAAAGACCATCATAAAGCGCAAACCGTACAGCACGCCGACGCTGCCCTCTTTGTCCGGGGCCGTAAGCGTTTTGTAGCGGTTTAATAGCTTTTGCATTAGTCGATCCTTGTTAATTTGTACAGCTTTTTTGTTGATTCTTCGCGCAGAGTCATGGCGTTTTGAGTTAAATAGGTAATATTGTGCGTGTAGCGCACGCTGTCTGAGTCGCTCCCTGTGCAGAGCCTGTAAAGGCTCGCTTCAAAGAACATTTCATCGTCGCCTATGGTGCAGGTGCCGTCTTCACGGAACTCCATTTTAAGGCCCTTTGTGCTTTCCCACTTGCCTAACACCTTGTATGCGTAGCGGTCCAGTTTTTTGGACTTGACGTCTTTATAGTCTTCTATTTTTTTGTAATACGGGTACGCTTCGTAGGGCTTGCCGTCGTTAAACAAGGCGTTCGCCAGGCGATACACGGCTTCCTGGTACAGCTCCTTTACTTCGCTTTCCTTATACACGGGGCTTGTTTTGTCTATATTTTCAAGGCTTTCGACGGCCGCCTTGTAATCCTCGCGTTTTACGGCGTCCCTGGCTTCTTCAAGCGCGCTTTCATAGCTTACGGCGTAGCTTTGCGCCGCCTGCTGTTTTGCGTCTTTAAAGTCCCCAAGGGAGGAATACAGTTCCGCGGCGGCGTTAAGCTCGCCTTTTTCTTCAAAGCTCTTTGCGGCGGAATAGGTTATGTTCTGGAAAAGCTCCGTAGCGTCCTTGTAGCCCTGTATCTGCATAAGGAGCGCCGAGGCCTCCGCCTGGCTGCCCTTTGACAAAAGATCCTTAGCCTGGCGGTACAGGCATTCCATGTACTGGTTCTTCGCTTCAGGGTAATCGCCTAAAGCTGAAAAACTTTCAGCGGCCGAAGCGTACTCTTCGTTTTCCATAAGCTCAACAGCGGCTAAAAACGCAGCGTCGTCCGCCCTTTCTTTCGCGTTCTTGTAATCGCCAAGGGCTTCAAACTGCTGCCTGGCGGAATCATACAGCCCGCTGCTTAAAGCGAGCTCCGCGCGCATGAACAGGGCTTCCTTTGAAAGCGCTTCAGAGTCCTTGTAGCCGCCAAGCTTTATAAACAGCTCGAGCGCCCTGTCAAACTCGCCGTGCTGCATAGCTTCATTAGCGCTTGAGTATATATTTGCGAGCGCCTTGTCGCGCGCGTCCATATAATCGCCGGCGCTTAAAAAGGCTTCTCCCGCCTTGCCGTATTCTTTGCGGCTCTCGTAATAAAGCCCCAGCTGGTAGTACGCGTTTTGAAGCGCCTTATGGCTTAAGGGGTTAAGATCCGCGCTCTTAAAATAATCTATCGCCCTGGTATATTCTTCTTTTGCGGCGGCGGCCTTGCCCAATTCAAACGAGCAGTCCGCGCTCAAGCGGGCGGAATCCTTATACGTGGGTATCTGGTCAAACATGGCCTTGGCTTCGGCGAACTTGCCGGCCTGCATTCTTTCAACCGCGGGAAGATACAGGCACTCTGTCGCCTGGCGGTACGCGTCGCGGTAGTCCCCGGCCTTTATGAACTGCTCTCCCGCCAAGGCGTAGTTTCCCTCTTCCAAAAGCAGCGCCGCGTTGTTGTAATAGGCTTGCGGCAGCTTGCTCTTCGCTTCCTCGTTATCAGGTATCTGCTCGTAAAGCGCTATTGCCTGCGCGTATTCCTTGTCCTGCATAAACGCCTGAGCGGGCAAAAGCAAACAATCAACCGCCTTTTCGCCGCTGCTTTTGTAGCCTTTTAATGAAAGGAATATTTCGCGCGCTTTGTCAAAAGCGAGATCGTCCATTAAGGATTGAGCCTGAAGATAACGGCTTTCTAATATTTGCTCGTCGGAATCCTTAAAGCCGTCAAGCGTCTCAAAAATTTTAACGGCGTCGTCGAACCTGCCCTTGGACTGCAAAAGCAGGCCTTCTTTATATTCAGCGAGCAACAAAAGATCGCCGCTGTCTTTATAGGAGCCAAGCTCCTTAAACATGTCCTGGCTTTTTTTAACGGAAGTAAGCGTGCCCGCGTCAAGCAGGCTGCCGGCGCGCAGATAGTCCGTTTCAGAAACCATTTTCTCGCTGTCTTTATAGTCTTTAAGGGCTGCGAACGCTTCCCTTGCTTCTTCAAACTGCTCGAGCTCAAGCGCGTTCTTCGCCTTGGCATAGCGAAGGGCTGGCAAAAGGTGGAAATAAACGCCGTAAAAACATAGCGCTATAAGTATTGCTGAAATCGCCGTTGCTCTGATGCGCTTTTTTCTGCGCTTTTCCTTGCGTTCCCGGGCTTCTTTTGCAAGGCGCTTTTTTTCCTGCTCTTCGTGTTTTTTTTGAAGCTCTTCCTGTTCCTTCGCTTCCTTTTCCAAAAGAGAGCTTTCTATTTTGGCGCGGTTGAAGTTTAAAAAGCTGTCGCGCATATCCCTTAAGCAGCGCACGCAGCTTGAGCTTCCGGCGGAATTCACCCTGCCGCACACGCATACCCATACGCTGCCCTGATCGCTCGGGAAACCAAGCGCGTCTTCGCCGGCTTTGAGCCTAAGCTCCTTAAGCAGGCGAGGGTCGTCAAGCGTATTAGGCGTGTACGATACCATGCTGGAGCTTTTCTTGTGCCAGGATTCGCCGCCCTTGAGCCATACGCGCTCTATTGAAAAATCTATGCCGGAAGCAAGATAGGCGTCCTCTATATATACTTCAACTTCGAAGGCGCTTCTTTTAGCGCCTGTAAAGTGCTGTATGCGTTCAACCTGCTTAATTATAGTCTTGCCGCCGCTGTCAAAGCACGTAAAAGAAGCAAGCAGCCCGGTAACTTCAACGTCTACTAAATTAAACAGCTGAAGGTATACAGGCTCTTCCTTCGTATCGGGCAGCTTAAAGTGCCACAGCTCAACTGGACAGCTAAGATCTATCTTCACGGGTTTCTCCTGCTTTTTAGCGGCTTATGGATATTTCTACGGCTTCTTCTTCTATAAAGCGGCACGTAAATAAAATGTCGTCGTCTTCAACGGGCACGTTTACATACAGCGTCTGCTCAGAACCGCTTTGAGTAAGAACTGCGTACGCCTTGCCTTCTTCCTCGCTGCCGTAGAGGATGGTTTTTTCCTGGTTAAGCGTCTGGCTTTCGTTTGGGAAGCGCTCTAAAACCGCGAGCATTTTTTCGCCGGGCGATACTGCTCTCGGGCCTTCCACGTTCCCAAAGCCAACTATGTTTTTGGCGTAGAGGAACTTGCCATCCTTATCGTATACGAACGTTGCGGTAAGGTCCTTCCATTCTGTGGTTTCCAAAAGGTTCCCGGTGCTGTCCTGAACCTTTTGCGAAATTACGGGTTCGCCAAAGCTGCGCTGCGCAATTTCAGGGCTAAGGTCTATAAAATCCACGCCGTTGACGCTAAGATCCTCGCGCGAAAGCGTTTTCTTTTCTATGGAGCTGTATGCAAAATAGCCTGTTTCTTCCTGAAGTTTGGAAAAATTCTGCAGGCGCATCTTAGCTTCAGCGAGCGATATGGTAGGAGCCGCGTAATACCTTATGGCGCTTACAAAGCCTTCAGATATGGTGTACTGCAGCCCTATTTCGCTCACGCCCTCGTCGTCCTGAGCGTATACGCTGTACTCTATAAGCGTTATGTCCTGCCAGCTGCGCGTTATTTTGCCGACGTGCACGTTTTCAGGGAGCGCGCCGCGCATATACAGCAAAGCTTCTTCCCTTGTTCCAAAAAGGCTCGGGTTATCGTTTGGAAAGCTTGCAAGCACGGCGCCCGCCGCCTGCGTAGCTATAGTAACCCTGGGGCCCGTCAAGCCTTCAACCTCTATGGATTCCGCGTCTATTACGGCGGAGGAAAGCACCGTGTCGTTGGACAGGTCGTTTGATGCGGGGTACAGCGTGTAGCCTCTGCCGTAGGCGACAAACGCGTCGTCCTCTTTTTCTACTGTAATTTTATCTTCTATTGCTCTTGCAACTAAAGCTTCAGTAAATTTGTTAAGCTCTTCCACAGTAAGAGGTTTTAGGTCCTCCTCGGCGAAAGCGCCCGACGTAAGAAGCAAAACCGACATAAAAAGAGACAGCAGTTTTTTCATGATATTATTTCCTCCGTTTCGGAATTTTTTACACCTGTTTTTAAACCAGATTGAAAGCCCATGGTAATAGCGCCGGTTGGACAGTTCTTTACGCAGTCCTGGCAGCGCACGCATTCCGGATGGTTAAGCTCCTTAACGGGATCAAGCCCCATATTGCAGCTTTTTTTGCATATGCCGCATGAAATGCACGCGCTTTTATCGAGATTAAGCCTGTATAAGGCTACCGGGTTCATTATACCGTATATAGCCCCCAAAGGACAAACGTATTTGCAAAAAGGTCTGTAAATTATAATGGATAAAAGTAAAACGGCGACTAATATTGATATTTTCCACCAGTATAAAAAGCCTACGCGCATTTGAGGAGAAGAAAAAGCGGTAGCTCCAGGCGCTATCTGTATTACGGGCATGCTGCCGTTTGGAAGCGCGCTTTTAGCTACGACGGGCTCCTTGCTTACCATGCGGTCCCTCGCGACGTGGTATACGCCGGCTTCAAGGGCGCCCGCGGGGCAGACGTATTTGCAGAAGGTGGGGCTTGCGTCCCCGTTTGATTTTGATGCGATGGGGATAATTATAACGAGCAGCGCAAGCAAAACGTATTTTAAATAGCGCAGCCCGCGGTCGAATTTAAATGTTTTTATTTTTTTTGGAAACGGTATCTTGTAAAGCAGCTCCTGTATAAAGCCGAAAGGGCATAAAAAGCCGCATACCGCGCGCCCGAGCAGCGCGCCGAACAAAAGTATAATGCCAAAAACATAGGTGGAAAAAGCAAAGGTGCGGCTGCCTAAAACCGCCTGCAGCGAACCTATGGGGCAAGAAAGCACTGCCCCCGGGCATGAGTAGCAGTTTAAGCCCGGGTGGCATACGTATTTCAAGTTTCCGCGGTATATTTTCCCCGTAATGAAGCCCGTTACAAAGCTGTTGCTTATGCATGAAAATACAAGCTGTATTATATGCCTGCGGTTTTTCTTAACTTTTTTTTCAGCCAATGCCTATGCACTCCAGACATATGTTTATTGATTTTTTAAGCACGGTTTCAGGCTCTCCTGCGTATATACCTGTTAATATAAGCAGAACCGCCGCTATGCTCAATATAAGCCAGCGCCTTTGCTTTTTCACGGAAACGCCTCCATGGTTAATCAGCCGGGTTCTCTTTTAAAAAGCTTAAAAACGTTTCTATCTGCTCGCGCCACTGCTCTTCGCTCATAGCGCCCTGCGTTATGCCCGCAATCTGTCCTTTTTCGTTAATGAACCACGTGGTCGGGAAAGCCTGAAGCTGCGTCTGGTACATAGCGGAAAAAAGCAGCTCGTCTGGTATAAGCGTTTCAAAGCCTATGTTAAGCTCTTCCTGAGCGTTAAGCCCGGATTCTATTTTTTCAGGGTCTTTCTTAAGGCCTTCTTCGTCAAATTTTGCGCCTTCCGCTAAAAGCCCCAGAAATACTATCTGATCTTTGTATTCTTCCGCTAATTTTGTAAGCACGGGCATTTCCATGCGGCACGGGCCGCACCAGTCCGCCCATACGTTTATTATTACAGGCTTGTTTAGTAGAATTTCCGCGTCAAAGGCTTCGCCTTTTAAGTTTGTGGTGTTTATAAGCGTAAAAGGATTTACGCTTTCATCTTCGCTTTTATCTTCGGTTTCGTCATTTTTTTCGGCTTCATCAGGCGCGTTGGAAGTTTGAGCGCTTTCCTGCGCATATACGCTTTGTGTGGGAAAAGCGAAAAACGCCAACGCAAGTGTAAAAGCCAGAAATAATGCGGTAATTTTTTTCATCAGTATCTTTTTATTCCTTCCTCTGTTATCCTGGCGCAGATAAGCTTAGGCTTTTCTGAGGGGGAAGCTTTAATGTTTACGGCGTTTAAAATGCTTTCTTTAACTTGCTCTACGGGTCTTTCGCCGTTAAAGAACAAGGTGCAGACGCTTTCGCCCTTTTTGACGCTGTCGCCTATGCGCTTATGCATTATAAGCCCCGCCGAAAGGTCCAGCGCGTCTTCCTTGGAGCGCCTCCCGGCGCCTAAGGACTGCGCGGCAAGCCCGATTCTTTCTGCGTCTATACTGTGTATATACCCGCTTAATTGAGATTTAACTTCCGCCTGCATAGAGGCAGCAGGCAAAAGAGAAACGTCGTCGCATACGGCGGGGTCGCCGCCCTGCGCTTTTATCATTTCTTTAAACTTGTTAAGCCCCGCTCCCGATTCAAGCGCGTTAAGCAGCTTGTCTTCCGCTTCTTTTTCGTCTTTGGCTAAGGAAGAAAGGACGAGCATCTGAGAGCCAAGCACAAGCGAAGCGTTGAGCAGAGGCCCCTTGGTTCTTCCACTAAGCACATCTATCGCGTCCTTTACTTCAAGCGCGTTGCCGACGTGGCTTCCCAAGGGCTCCGCCATGCTCGTTATAAAGGCGGCCATGCGCCTTCCGTTAGCCCTGCCTATATCCACCATGGCTTGAGCAAGCTCTATGCTTTGATCGAGCGTTTTCATTAAAGCGCCTGAACCTGTTTTTACGTCAAGCACTATGGCTTTAGCCCCTCCCGCGAGCTTTTTAGACATTATGGAAGAAGCTATAAGCGGTACGGAGTCCACAGTTCCTGTTACGTCCCTTAAGGCGTACAGCCTTTTATCTGCCGGAACAAGATTTTTCGACTGCCCGACTATGCAGCAGCCGATTTTTTTTACCGTCCGCATAAATTCTTCTTCGGGCATTTCAACGCGCATGCCGCTTATTGATTCAAGCTTGTCTATCGTTCCGCCAGTGTGCCCAAGGCCCCTGCCGCTCATTTTTATTACCTTGCCGCCGCAGGCTGCAACAAGCGGAACGAGCACGAGCGACGTTGTGTCGCCAACGCCGCCTGTGGAGTGCTTGTCCACGGGAACGCCGTCTATTTCAGGAGATAAAATATCGCCCGTTTTTGCCATTTCAAGCGATAAAACGGCGGTCTCTCTTTTGGACATGCCGTTTAACCTTATGGCCATAAGCAGGCTTGCCAGCTGATAGTCAAGGGAGCTTTCGTCAGCCGCCGCGCGAGCGAAAAACCTTATCTGTTCGTCTGATAATTCTTGCTTATGTTTTTTTGTTTCAATAATATCAAGCAGATCCATATGATGCCTCCGTAAGTTCTTTACGGAATTATAACATATTTGTATATTTCGGTAAAGCATCTCGCAATAATTTTACATATAGATTCAAGGCGGAAAAAACGAACGCGAAAATAAAAGCCCCTGATAAAAGGGGCGGTTAATTGGTCAAGTTTTTAAATATATAAGGGTTTTTATTTTCAGCCGAACATGCTAAGGAGCACGCCCGCCGCTATGGCGGAGCCTATAACGCCAGCCACGTTAGGCCCCATGGCGTGCATAAGCAGGTAATTGTTCGGGTTCGCCTTCTGGCCTTCCACCTGCGCGACGCGCGCCGCCATAGGCACCGCGGATACGCCGGCGGAGCCTATAAGCGGGTTTATCTTTCCGCCGGAAATCTTGTTCATAAGTTTTCCCATGAGAACGCCGCCTGCGGTTCCAAAGGAGAAGGCTAATATGCCTAACAATATTATTTTTAATGTGTCTAAGCTAAGAAAAGTTTTAGCGTTAGCGGTTGCGCCAACCGTAAGCCCTAAGAATATAACTATTATGTTCATAAGCTCGTTTTGGGCCGCCTTGCTCAGCCTGTCTACCACAAGGCACTCTCTGAAAAGGTTTCCAAGCATAAGCATGCCGACAAGCGGCGTGGCGGACGGGAGCAAAAGCGATACGACTATTGTAACCATTATGGGGAATATTATCTTTTCTCTCTTGCTCACAGGGCGCAGCTGCTCCATAACTATTTCTCGCTCTTTTTCAGTGGTAAGCGCGCGCATTATAGGCGGCTGTATCACAGGCACAAGCGCCATGTAGCTGTACGCCGCGACGGCGATAGGCCCTAAAAGATGGGGAGCTAGCCTTCCTGTTAAATATATGGCCGTAGGGCCGTCCGCCCCGCCTATTATGCCGACGGAAGCCGCCTCCTGAGGGTTAAAGCCTAAAAGCCTCGCTAATATATAGGCTAAAAATATGCCGAGCTGGGCGGCGCCGCCAAGCAGCATGCTTTTTGGGTTAGCGATAAGCGGGCCGAAGTCCGTCATAGCGCCGACGCCCATAAATATAAGCGGAGGATAAACGCCTAACTTTACGCCCTGATAAAGGTAATAGAATATGCCGCCGTTCTGGGTGGTGTGCTGGTAGACCGTCATGCCTTCCGTGAAGCCGTTAAGCGAAACGCCCGCCTGCTTAAAGCTTTCCATCGTTTGCGCCGTAAGCAGCACCGGCGTACCCGCCTTGCCGTTCAGCACGGCCGTTTGCAAAAGCTCTGTTTTCGGGGCGTCCATAAGCCCTGCGAAGGGTATGTTCGCAAGCAGCATGCCAAAGGCTATGGGCACAAGAAGAAGAGGCTCGTATTTTTTAACTATCGCAAGGTACAGCAGTATGCATGATATAGCTATCATCACAAGCGAAAGCGGCTCGCCGAACAGCCCCGCAACAGCGGACCCGTTCGCTAAATCCCGCAAAGGTTCCAATATATTCATTATGCTCCTCCCAAATTAACAGTTTACGGCTCAGCGGCGGCGTATGCTGCGCACAATAAAATCTGATTTATCAGATTCATCCTGCGTAAAGCTCGCTACGGCAGCCGCGATGCAGGCTATAATTTCAGCGTCCGCGCCTTCAGAACCTGCAGGATCAGCCTTTGGGGCGGGCTGCGCGGGCGCCTTTAAGCCGTCGTCAGGCTTTTTATTTTTTACAGAAAACAGACGCATAAGCGAAATCGCGCCTATTAAAATGATGAGCCCCAGATATACTACAATAAAGCCTGTAACTATTGTGGAAAGGCCTTCTAACAGTACGTTACCTTGCATGTTGTCGCTCCTTGTCAGCTTATATATACGGCGCATATGTAAACCGTAAAATCGTGTTAATCTTATGGAAAAAGGCGCTAAAAGTCAAGAGCCGAAGGGTTAATAAAGATTATTATATTGTAAATATATAAATTATACTGTGCGCGGAACATTAAGCCTTTTTCGCGGATTTTTCCGCGCGTTACGCCTGCAAAAATCTTTTCTCGAAAGCGAACAATACACCTTTTAAGTTATCGTCCAGGAACTTGAGCGCGGTTCTTCTTATATATACGGGTATGCCGTAATAGGCTCCTGCGACTGAAGCCGCTATGCAGGCCAGTGTGTCGCTGTCGCCACCCAGGGACACAGCGTTTCTAACGGCGTCTTCAAAGGACGTGGATTCAAAGAACGCGGCTAACGCCTGCGGCACTGTGCCCTGGCAGCTTTCGTCAAATGCATACGACGGGCGTATTTGATCCAGCGTAAAGTCTATCTCGTAGTAGTTTTTATCTATATAATCCTTTATTGCGCTTACGCTTCTGCCGTTTAACGCCATGTAGACGGCCGCTGTAAGCGCTTCAGCGCCCTTCATGCCTTCAATGTGGTTGTGGCTTACGGACGTTACTTCATTGGACATGCTTACGGCTTCTTCAAGGCTTTTCGCCGCGTAGGCGCACGGGCTTACGCGCATTGCGGCGCCGTTGCCAAAGCTGTTGTAGGGCGCAGGGTCGTCCTTTTCAAGCCATTCGGCAAAGCGGACGCCGTAGCCGGCGTGGGGATAGCGCCTGCCAAATTCCTGCATATATTTTATTGAAAGGCTGGAAAGGCTTTTTTGCGTTTTGTCCTTTTCAAGTACGGCCTTAGCGACGGCAAGCGTCATAATGCTGTCGTCGGTTGGGAAGCATTGCTCGGTAAAGAGCGTAAAGTCCTTTGTTTTTATGTTGTGCCATTCGAAGCGTGAGCCCGCTATATCGCCGATTATCGCGCCTAACATGTGCAACCTCCTTTTAAGAAATGCCGAAATATTTTTTCGCGGTTTCTATATCTTCAAACACTTGTTTTTTCAAAGCCGCGCTGCTTTGAAAGCGAATCTCAGGACGCAGGTATTCAAGCAGCGTAAGCGTAACGCGCCGCTCATATATTTCACCGTAAAAATCCAAAAGGTGTATTTCAACAGTCGGCGGGCCCTCAGGGAACGTAGGGTGAACGCCTATGTTCGCCACGCCGTTAAAGCTCGCGCCTTCAGGCAGGGTAAGGCTTGCTATATATACGCCGTTAAGTATGGAGCTATTTTTATTTTCGCACTTGATGTTTGCGGTAGGGAAGCCCAGGCGCCTGCCTATTTTTTTGCCCTGCTCAACCGTTCCATGCAGTTTTATGGGAAGATTCATAGCGGCTCCTTATAGCTGAAGCCGTGTATGCCTGGAGAAAGCGCCGCGCTTTTTCCGTATACGCTTAAGGCAAGGCTTTCATTTCCCGGAACAATTACAAAAAAACCGTCTTTTTCCAGGCGTATTAGTATCTGCCTTTTTCCAAGCCATACGGGAATTTGCAAAAGGCTTACGCGGCTTTGTTTTGCGGGCGCAATGCCAAGTATGCCGTCAGATAAGCCTATGCCGGCTATGCCCTCAACAAAGCAGCTCCATACGCCGCATATATGCAACGTATCTGTTTTCTGCCCCGCGTCAAAAACGCTGTTGACGATACGGCTCAGCAGCTTTTCAGCCTTATCCGTATTAAACGCTCTGTATTCCGCTACACAGCGTTCGCACAGGCTTTCAGGCTTGAATTTCCTTTTGTTGAGCAAATTAACATACTGCAAATACAAATTATCCCTTGAGCTTAAATCAATGCCGGAGCTTAACAGATAATAGGGGGACAAGGCTTCTAAAATATCTTTTGAACATTCTTTATTATCCGCCGCGCTTAAACAAAAGCCGCCTGTGATAGGGTCCTTATAAAATGGGTGGCTTATTATTTTTAAATAGTATATGGCGAAATTCAGCGCCAGCTCGTCCAAACCCTGCGCGCTGTTAATAAGCGCGCCGTTGTCTTCAAAATATCTTTTCCAAAGCCTGCGGCTTTCGAGCATATGACTTATATAGCGTTCGCCAAGCGCCTCCCGCGCGCTGTTAAGGGAATCAAAGGACGCACTGAAATTTTTTATATCCCGGTACTGCAAATCCCTGTCTGTATGCATCGCGGAAAATTTTTCTAAAATAAAACTATCATTTTCGCTAAGGCTGAACCGCGCTTCAGCGGATATTTCGCATTGCGATTTTTTTATATGCAGGGATGGTAATACCTGGTCGGAATTTATGTAAAAGCGGTGCCCGCAGCTTATCGAAGCCTGCCTGCGCTTATCCTTGAAAATATAGTTTATCTGCAATATGCCGTCGTCAAAAGCGGAGGCCTTAACAGGGCTTTCGCCGCGCGCCGCTATGCCGCTTGAAACGCTTAAATCAGCGTTTCCGCTGATAACGCGCAGCTTAAGCTGTGACGCTGCAAGGTGCTCGTTTTTAAGCGACACGAAGCGGCTGTACGCGCATTTTAAAGCGCATTTTTCGTCCTTGTATGTAAAGCTTTGCCGCAATTCGCCGTCACGCATGTTAAACACGCGCAAGAAATCGCTTACGTTTTCGCTTGAAGCCGAAAGCTTTTTGCCGTTTACTTTAAGCTCTGCGCCGCACGCATCGGCGAAATTAAAAGGCTTGTTATTTTCATCGTAAAAGCCGGACGCGAAAAGACTGCCGCCGCTTTTATCCCAAAAATTGCCGCGGAGAAATAAATACCCGTTGCCCTGGCAAAACAGGGTTTCCGCTTTGCGCTGTTCCAAAGGCGCATACCCGCTTTGCGCAATAAGCTGGTTCTTAAAGGCGTCCCGCCCCAAATCGCAGCGTATCATAAAAACCTCCTAATTCTACTATACTATACCACGCGGAAAGGAAAAGCGAAAGCTTGAAACATAAAGCCCGCGGCGGCAGAATACCGCCCGCTTTAACAGCGCTTTTGCTTGACAATAAAGCTGTTTGTCATTATGCTATAAGCGTATGTTATGCTTGTGCATAAAGTATTGAGAAAGGCAGTGATAAAATGAACGATTACACCACAATAGTAGATGTAAAAGCGCGTGAAATTCTGGATTCCCGCGGCAACCCCACGGTTGAAGTAGATGTTATATTGGCAGGCGGAATTTTAGGCAGAGGCGCAGTGCCGAGCGGCGCTTCAACAGGCTCAAGGGAAGCGATAGAGCTGCGCGACGGCGACAAGGACCGTTTCCTTGGCAAGGGCGTTCTTAAGGCTGTTGAAAACGTAAACAACGAAATAGCCCCTGTAATTATAGGCATGAACGCTTTAAACCAGCGCGCAATAGACGACAAGATAATAGAGCTTGACGGCACGGACAACAAGGGCCGTCTGGGCGCGAACGCGCTTCTTGGCGTCAGCATGGCGGTCGCCAAGGCGGCGGCGCAGGCGCTTGAAATACCGCTGTACCGTTATCTGGGCGGGCTTCAGGCTGTTGAATTCCCCGTTCCCATGATGAACGTTTTAAACGGCGGCGCGCATGCGGACAACAACGTGGACCTTCAGGAATTCATGATCATGCCGGTAGGCGCCGAGAGCTTTTCAGAAGCCCTTCAGATGGGCGCTGAAACCTACCATAACCTTAAGAAACTGCTTAAGGGCAAGGGCCTTTCAACAGGCGTAGGCGATGAGGGCGGCTTTGCTCCAGACCTTAAAAGCAACGAGGAAGCGCTTCAGCTTCTTGTAGAAGCCATAAAGGCCGCCGGCTACGAGCCCGGCGAAGACATCTGCATAGCGATAGACGCGGCTTCGAGCGAATTCTATAAGGACGGCAAATACTTTATTGAAGGCGACACAAATGGCAGGACAAGCTCCGATATGATATCCATATATGCGGACTGGCTTGAAAAATATCCTATAATATCAATAGAGGACGGCCTTTGCGAAAGCGACTGGGAAGGCTGGGAAGAGCTTACCGAGCAGCTTGGCGATTCAGTGCAGCTCGTAGGCGACGACCTGTTCGTTACCAACGCTAAAATACTTGCAGAGGGCATAGAGCGCGGCATAGCGAACAGCATTTTGATAAAGCTTAACCAGATAGGCACCGTTTCCGAAACGCTGGACACTATACGCCTTGCGCAGGAAAACGGCTATACCACGGTTATCTCCCACCGCTCCGGCGAAACGGAAGACAGCTTCATAGCGGATCTTGCGGTAGCCGTAAACGCGGGACAGATAAAGACCGGCGCGCCCGCACGTTCAGAGCGCGTAGCGAAGTTTAACCAGCTTCTCCGCATAGAAGAAGACCTTAACAGCGAAGAATAAGAGTTAAAACTTAATAAAGCCGTAAGGCTTAAAAGCCTTGCAAAAGCTTAAAGCGAAAAACAAATACGAGCCGCGGTGCGGCTCGTATTTTTATATGAAAGCTAAACCGCTTAAGATTATAAGCAAAGTAAAGTAATATAACGGGGTAAAGCCCTGAGTGTAACCGGGACAATCTATGCGTTGCGTGTGATATCAGGACGCTGCCGCGTAAAGCCACTGAGCGCAGCTGGGACAATCAAATAGAGCTATGGTCGCTATGTATTGCGCGGCAAGTTATTCTTCTTTTGCCCATTTAGCGTAAGCGGCTAATAGAAAACGTCCCTCGATAAACCGCAAACGGGCGCTGTGTCGATATACAGCTAAGACGCCTTTGTTAAGGCTTTTGTGGGCGGCGTTATAAAAAGGAAAAGGACAAAACTTAATAATTTTATGCTGATACGCATATTTACAGCCTGTTTAAATTTACATTAAAGGCCGGCTGAATTTTAAGAGTTCTACATTTAAAGCATTAAAATATATTTTGCAAATTACCAATATATAAATTGCCTTTATGCCTAAACTATGCCTGTTAATTCCCGCTTTGCATGCTTATTTCATTTAAAAGCATATCTTTTGCTTTTTC
Organism: uncultured Oscillospiraceae bacterium; assembly: GCA_964518875.1. GTDB lineage: Bacteria > Bacillota > Clostridia > Christensenellales > Aristaeellaceae > DTU024. Next base: position 143,031 of record CAZFHI010000001.1, on the reverse strand, counting down.
AAGCGAAAAGTTTTCGTTAGCCTTACCCTGCGCGAAGTCCGCGCGGCCTCCGCCTTTGGAGCCTGTGCTTCTAAGAAGTTTGGACATATCGACGGGCACTTGTTTGCCGCGCGCGAATAGTATGTTTTTGTTTTGCTTTAATATGACGGCTGTATTTTCGTTTTTGATAAGGTTTGAAGCCAGATTTTTTAAAGGGACGGATTTAAGCTCCCTGCATATAATTTTATATTCGCCTTTTGGTTCTGCGCTTTTAAATAAGGTTTCGCTTAAATATTCCGCTTTTTCTTTTTGAGCTTCGCTTAGTTCAAACTTCAGATTGTCTTCGCGGTCAATGAGCTGTTTAACGTTTTGCGGAAGATCCTCCAACTTGCATGAAAGCGTTGACGACGCTTTGTCAGACGCATTGTATAAGCTGTTAAAAAATTTTGTCGCTCTTAAGCCCGCAACAAAGCTTACGCGCATAAAACCCTTTGACGGAGCGGTTGAAAGCACCTTTACAAGGCCTACCTGCCCCGTGCTTGTAGGGTGCGTGCCGCCGCATGGAACCATTTCAAAATCGCCAGCCGCGACAACGCGTATGTTTTCCTTAACGCTTGACGGCTTTCGCAGAGGCAGCGTTTTAAGCTCTTCGTCGTCAGGGAACCAGCAGCGTATGGGCGCGTCAAGCTGCACGCGCCTGTTAAGCAGTATTTCAAGCTCCAGTATTTCATCGTCGTTTAAGCGCGTCCTGCCGTCTGGCATGGCGACGTCTATTGTGGATGTAATTTCTCCCAAGTGCAGGCCCTGCGTAACGCCCTTATATAAGTTATATATGCAGCCTGCAAGCATATGCTCGCCCGCGTGCTGCTGCATATGGTCAAAACGCCGCTCCCAGTTTATTTGCCCGTGAACGCGCGCGCCTTTTTTAAACGGCGCGTCCACGCGGTGCCATATATTATCATTTGAAATTTCTACCTGCAAAACGCTGGCTTTAACATTTTCAGTTTCAATCGTTCCCGTATCGTATGGCTGGCCGCCGCCGGTAGGGTAAAAGCAGGTGGCGTCTAGCAAAAGCCATACGTCTTCCCCGCGCGTTTCACATTCCAATACGGTAGCGTCAAATTCTTTTTGATTTACATTTTTATAATATAATTTTTCGGTCATTTTTCCCTCCGTTACAATATTACACTAAAAAACCTTGACGTACAAACAGGAGAATGTTTTACAGCATAAATTTTTTTATTTTTTTTGCATAGTTTGCAAAAATATGGTACTATATTCGGGCAACCCTGTAAGACACAGGCAGGCGGTATGCCGCAAAATAAATGAGGTGAAAAACATGTCCAAAGAAAGTTTAAACATTGAAATAGAAGAAAGAGCTCCGCTTACCAAGGGCGGAAGAAAGCAGCTTCGCAGGAACGGCTGGCTGCCCGCTTCCATTTCTTCCAAGGGAGAAGAGCCCCTGAACGTCAGCGTTAGAAAGGATCTGCTCACTAAGGCCATAGCGGAGCACGGCCGTATGTCCGTATTCAACCTGAAGCTCGGCGACAAGGTTTACCCATGCATGCTCAAGGCTTCCCAGTATACGCCCGTAAGCAAGGAATGGCTCGACGTAACCTTCCAGCATATCAACCTTAAGGAAGTAACCACGGCGGATGTGCCGATACAGCCAGTAGGAAGAGAAAGCGTTCTGCACCGCAACCTCGAATTCCTGCAGATAAAGGAACTCTTAACTGTTAAAGGCCTGCCAAACGATATTCCAAACAGCATAGATGTAGAGGTTTCCGAGATGGAAGCGGGAGACGTTATAAACGTAGGCGACATTAAGCTTCCGGAAGGCATAAGCACCGAGGAAGACCCGGACGAAACCGTCTTCACTGTAAGCTACCAGAAAGAAATCGTAGAGGAAGAAGAAACAGCTGCTGAGGAAGAGGAAACCGTTTCCGAAGAAGCGGAAGCTGAAAAGCCTGAAGAATAATAAATATTTTATTAAATTAAAAGCTTGCGTTTCAGCAAGCCCATTTATGCGGGTTATCCCGCATTTTTATATTTAATTACATAATAAGTAAGATAGCCGGAACGATTATTTAGGCTGTTTTAAAGTGGAATAAGTATAAAAAAGGCCGCTTGTTTTTATGCAAGCGGCTTTTCTTTTAAAACGCGGGTATGTACACGTCCTTATATACTTCTTCAAACAGCGTTCTCATTTCTTCTGAATGGTACACTTCAACAATGCGCTTAAACGCGGGCTCGTCTTTCCTGTCAGCTTTAGCCGCTATAACGTTCACTATGCCCGCCATATCCTTGTTTTCCGGGTCGTATTTTTCTACAAGGAGCGCGTCGGCGTTTGCGTAGCCGGCGTCTTTAGCGTGCGTGCCGTTTAAGAAGCCCGCCGCTATAACGGGGTCGTGCAGCGCTGATGGCGTAAGCGCCGCTTCCATTTCGATGAAATTAAGGCTAAGCTTGTTTTCTTCTATATCAGCGACGGTGGCAAGCTCCGTTGTATCTTCGCGAAGCTTTATGAGGCCTGCGCCTTCAAACATCCTGAGCGCGCGGGCTTCGTTTACGGGGTCGCTCATTATGGCTATGGAATCCCCTTCTTTAAGCTCGTCAAGGCTGTTTATTTTTTCAGAGTAAACGCACAAAGGAGCTATAAGCGTATCGCATATTGCGACAAGGTCTCCGCCTGACGTTTCGTTCCAGTTGGCAAGGAAATTCTTGTGCTGGAAGGCGTTAAGATCTACTTCTCCGTCAAAAAGCGCCTGGTTCGGCACTATATAGTCGCTGAACTTTACAAGCTCTATATGTATGCCTTCTTTTTCAAGCTCGGGGATTATAAGCTGCTCCCACTGCTCGTTGTTTTCGCCCACGACGCCTACTTTTACCGTTACTTCTTCAGCGAGCGCTGCGACAGGGATAAAGAGTGCTAAAATGACTGCGATAAGTTTTTTCATTGGCAATTCCTCCTTGGCTTTGCTATTTATTGTTCAGCCTGCTCGTTACCGTATTGCCTATGGTCTGCGCCACGGTTACTAAAAGCAGGAGAATCACAACTGTTACGACGGTGCAGTCGTACATGCGGCGCTGGAAGCCGTAGCGCAGTGCGTAGTCGCCGAGCCCGCCGCCGCCTACCGTACCCGCCATAGCCGTAAGGCCTATAAGGTTCACTACCGTTATAGTGCTTCCGCGCACTATGCCCGCGCGGCCTTCGCGCAGGAGCACGCGCCATATTATCTGAAATGTAGAGCAGCCCATGGACTGCGCCGCTTCCACCATGCCGGAGTCCACTTCTTCAAGGGCGGCGTTTACCTGCCTGCTGAAAAAAGGCACAGTGCCTATTATAAGCGGGAATATAGCGCCGGTCGTTCCTATGGCGGTGCCCGTTATAATCCTCGTAAGAGGCATTAAAAGAGATATAAGTATAACAAACGGTATGGAACGGAATATGTTTATAAGCTTATCCAGTATCTGGTATATAACAGGCTGCGGCTTTATGCCGACAGGCTTGCATACTGTCAGCAGGACGCCGAATATTATTCCGAAAACGGCGGATATAGCCCCGCTTATAAGCGTCATTTCAAGCGTCTGCCATACGCTTTTAATAAGCTCCGCGTTGGTTCGCGCGACGTTTGGGAAAGTGTTTGCTAAAAATTCCTGCATTACAGCACCTCCAGCTGCAAATCTTTTTGCCTTAAATATTCTATTGCCTTTCGCACCGGTTCGTCCTCGCCCTTGAAGTTCACGATAAGCGTGCCTAAAGGCAAACCGCCTATCGTTTCAACGTCGCCGAATATTATTGAAATATCTATGTTGTATTTCCTTGATACGCGGCTTATTATGGCTTCCTTGGTGCTGTTTTCGTTAAAGTCTATCCTTGCGACAACTTCGCCTTCGTTTACGCCGAGAATTGAAGGGTTTTCCTTTATAAGCGCTTCGCATGAACGCACGTTGCTCGCCGTGTCTATAAAGCGGCGCGTAACGTCCTGCCTGGAGGAAGAAAATATGTTGTAAAGCGTGTCTTCTTCTATTATCCTTCCTCTGTCCATAACGGCGACGCGGTCGCACATTTCCTTTACCACGCTCATCTGGTGGGTTATAAGCACTATGGTTATGCCAAATTCCCTGTTAAGGCGCTTAAGCAGCTCAAGCACTTCGCCAGTGGTCTGCGGGTCAAGTGCGCTCGTAGCTTCGTCGCATAGCAAAATATCAGGCTCGTTCGCAAGGGCGCGCGCTATGCCGACGCGCTGCTTCTGCCCGCCCGAAAGCTGGCTTGGATAGCTGTACCGCTTGCTTTCAAGGCCTGTAATTTTTAACAGATCGTCTATGCGCTTTTTAGCGTCCTGCTTTTTAGCGTCCAATGGAAAAGCGATGTTGCCTTCCACCGTGCGGGACTCAAACAAATTAAAGTGCTGGAATATCATTCCTATTTTTTTGCGGCGCTCAAGGAGCTCTTTTTCGCTTATTTTTGTTATGTCTTCTCCGTCTATTATAATTTGCCCCTTGCTTGGCCTTTCAAGAAGGTTGATCAAACGCACCAGGGTGCTCTTGCCGGCGCCGGAAAAACCTATTATGCCATAGATTTCTCCTCGTCGTATTTTTATGTTCACATCCTGTACCGCATTAACCTGTCTTGCGGTGTCTTCATCAAATGTCTTGCTTACGTTTTTAAGCTGTATATGCGTGCTGCTTTCCATAGGCTTCCTTTCAAAAAACTATATTAAATAAAAAATGACCGCTTCGCGCAGATGCGAGCGGCCAAAATAAAACGATGCAAATTTCAGGCGCAACACAAAAAGCACGAAGGCACACTTTCGCACATGAACATTCGCATCATCATACTTGCCATAACGAAACCATACCTCCATCTTTAAGATGAGCTGATTATAAACGCATAAGGAAGTCCTGTCAAGACTTTGCGCCGCAAAAACAACGCAGGTACAACTTGCGTTTAATCAAACTTAAATCGCCGCGCCAGCTATACACTTTGCGGCGTTTGACCGTTGACAACGCAGCTTTTTAGTCATAGCATGTAAAGAGCTGCATTATTAAATAACGTTTAGCGGCGCGGGCAGCAGCGCTGCATTGAAGTAAGGTGCAATATTGAAAAAGAAACGCATATCCCCGGCCATGCAGCTTGTGCTGCTGCTTGGCATAGTAAGCCTTTTTTCTGATATGACGCATGACGGCGCTGCGAGCATACGCGGCGCGTATCTGGACCTGCTTGGCGCGTCCGCCGCAACCATAGGCTTTGTTTCAGGCCTTGGAGAGCTTATAGGCTATTCGCTGCGCTATGTGTTCGGCCGCATAGCGGACAGGACTAAAAAATATTGGTTCATGACCATACTCGGCTACGCAATAGACCTTGTAGCTGTGCCAGCCCTCGCTCTTATAGGCGAGCGCGGCTGGATATGGGCGTGCGCCCTGCTTGTAATGGAGCGCACGGGAAAGGCTATAAAAAAGCCCGCGAAAAGCACTATACTTTCTTTTGCCGCTTCGAGCGAGGGAGCGGGAAAAAGCTTTGCGATACAGGAAGCTCTTGACCAGATAGGCGCCTTTTTAGGGCCGCTGCTTCTGGTTCTCGTTATGAACGCAAAGCAGGGGACTAAATACGAAATATACGCCGCGTGCTTTGCGGTGCTTGGCATACCGGCTCTTTTAGCGCTTTTAACTTTGTTTTACACGCGAAGCAGGTTCCCCGCGCCGGAAAACTTTGAGCCGGACCCGAAAAACGACGAACGCTTTAAATTCAAGCCTTCTTTTGTGTTTTACATAGTAGGCATAAGCCTGTTCGCGTTCGGGTTCATAGATTTTTCGATTATCACCATGCACGTTTCAAAAATGAATATGTTTTCTGAAAGCGAGCTGCCGCTGCTGTATGCGGGCGCCATGCTTGTAGACGCTGTTTCCGCGCTTGTGTTTGGCAGAATGTACGATAAAAAGGGCTTTTTATCTTTGACCATATCGACGGCTATATCGTCCATATTTGCGTTCTTTGTGTTTAACTTTAACACCAAGCCTCTCCTTATACTTGGCATATGCCTTTGGGGCATAGGCATGGGCGCACAGGAATCCATACTAAAAGCGGCGATAGCGGGCATGGTGCCAAAGACATCAAGGGGCGCGGGCTACGGCCTGTTTGAATTTTTCTTCGGGCTTTCGTGGTTCCTTGGAAGCTGGGCCTTAGGCGCGATGTACGATATTTCGCTTGTAACGCTTTCAATTGTTTCCTTTGCCGCGCAAGCGCTTGCAATACCTATGTTCCTGCTTTCATCAAGAGCGCGCGTTAAAGAAGATTCAAAAGCGAATTAACAAATAATTAAATTTTAACAGCCTTTTGTTAAGAACGGCTGTTTAAGTTTTTTGGCATTAAAAAAGACCGCCCGTTACGGACGGTCTTTAAAGCTGCGCTGCCGCTTATTATTTTGCATACTCTACGTTTCTTGTTTCTCTTATAACGTTTACCTTTACCTGCCCAGGGTATTCCATTTCTTTTTCTATGCGGTTCGCTACTTCCTTTGCCATAATCCTGGCGCCTTCGTCGTTTACGTCCTCGGGCTTTACCATTATGCGCACTTCCCTGCCGGACTGAAGAGCGTAGGCCTTTTCAACGCCCTGGAAGGAATCTGCAATTTCCTCAAGCTTGCTCAAGCGCTTTATGTAGCTTTCGAGCGATTCGCGTCTGGCTCCGGGCCTTGCGGCGCTTATGGCGTCAGCAGCCTGCACGAGAACGGCTTCCACGGTTTCAGGCTCTATGTCGTTATGGTGGGAGAGAATGCAGTGTATAACGGCGGGGTTTTCGCAGTACTTGCGGGCAAGATCGCCGCCTATCTCAACGTGCGTGCCCTCAATTTCGTGGTCTACGGCTTTTCCTATGTCGTGCAGAAGACCTGCGCGCTTTGCAAGCTGCACGTCGGCGTCAAGCTCCGAAGCCATAATGCCCGCGAGATGGCTTACCTCTATCGAGTGCTTGAGCACGTTCTGCCCGTAGCTTGTGCGGTATTTAAGCCTGCCTAATATTTTAACAAGCTCAGGGTGCAGGTTATGCTGCCCTGTTTCAAACACGGCCTGCTCGCCCGCTTCCTTTATGGCGTTGTTTACTTCCCTGCGCGCCTTTTCAACCATTTCTTCTATTCTCGTCGGGTGTATGCGCCCGTCCATTATAAGCTTTTCTATGGCTATGCGGGCTATCTCCCTGCGTATGGGGTCGAAGGCTGAAATTATTATGGCTTCGGGCGTGTCGTCTATTATAAGGTCCACGCCTGTTGCCGCTTCAAGCGCCCTTATGTTGCGCCCTTCGCGCCCTATAAGGCGGCCCTTCATTTCGTCGTTGGGAAGGTCTATTACGGATACTGTCGTTTCCGCCACATGGTCTGAGGCGCAGCGCTGTATAGCCAGCGTTATTATGTTGCGAGCCTTTTTTTCGCCTTCCTCTTTAGCTTTTTGCTCTATTTCGCGCACCATGGAAGCGGCGTCGTGGCAGGCTTCCTTCTGAATCCTGTCTATTATAATCTGCTTGGCTTCATCCGTAGTAATGCTCGCTATGCGCTCAAGCTCCTGCTCCTGCTTGCTTTTCAAGTCCTCCGCTTCCTGAAGCCTCTTGTTTATGTCCTCAGCTTTCTTGTTTAAGCGGTCCTCTCTTTGCGTCAGGCTGTCTATCTTTTTGTCTAAGTTTTCTTCCCTTTGGGCTACCCTGCGTTCGTTGCGCTGCTGTTCGCTCCGCCTTGAGTTTATCTCCTTGTCAAGATCTGTTTTTAGCTTCAGCACTTCTTCCTTCGCTGCCAGTATGGTTTCTTTTTTCTGTTCCTCGGCCTTTTTGTTAGCGTCTTCCAAAAGCTCTTTTGCGTAGCTTTCGCTTCTGCCGATTCTAGATTCAATTACATCTTTTCTGTATAAGAAACCCAGCGCCCCGCCAGCGGCAAGCGCCAGTAAAATTAAAATTACCCAAACAATCGCCGGCATATCTTTCCTCCATTCTAAAAATATGTCCGGCATAACGAAGCAAACTGCGTTTGCGCTAAGCAAAAGCCGTGAAACAGACATAGGTTTCGCTTGTTATATATTAAGAAGGTTATTACCCGCGTTCCCAGTGTAATGTATCTAAACGGTCTGCCTTAGGCAACCGGACTATATTATAATAAGTACAGCGGACAAATTTGTCAAGATTTATACCAGTATGAATAACCGCGCGAGGGGTTTAACGCCTTGCTTTGACTAAGCAATACATGTGTGGTATCTTTTGCGTGAAGCTTGCGCTGAACAAAGGCTTTAAAAATAAAGCATAAGGAAAAGTAACATGCATAAAATTTTAATTATAGAAGACGATAAAACTTTGCGGGAAGAGCTTGGCATACTTTTAGACAAGGCGGGCTATGAAACTGAAGCGCTTTTTGAATTCAGCGATTTGGCTGAACAGATGAAAAACTCACTTTCAGACCTTATACTGCTTGACATAGGATTGCCATATGAAAACGGGGAATCGGCCCTGCAGGCGTTCAGAAAGGAAAGCGATACGCCCGTAATAATGCTTACAAGCCGCGCGGGGGATATGGACGAAGTGGTATCAATGAGCTACGGAGCGGACGACTACATAACCAAGCCGTACAACCCTGCCATACTGCTTTTGCGCATTTCCTCGGTACTTAAGAGGAGCGGCAGGCAGACGGTTCAAACGTACAGAGGCATACAGGTGAGCGGCGTAAAAGGAACCTTAACTTTAAATGGCAAAGAGCAGATACTCACAAAGAACGAGATGATTATTTTCCAGGTTCTGCTCGACCGCCAGGGGGAGATAGTTTCGCGCGACGAGCTTATGACCGCTCTTTGGGATAACGCAGAATATGTAAACGATAACGCGCTTTCTGTAAACGTAAGCAGGCTGCGCGCAAAGCTTGCGGATTTTGGGATTAAAGACGCAATTGATACAAGAAAAAAACAAGGGTACGTGCTTAAATGAACTTTTTAAAATATGCGAGGGACAGAATTTTTTCTTACTGCATATGGTTAGCGGCGCTCGCTTCATCAATTATATTCTTGTCCGCTTTTAATATAGATAAGCAGGCGATAGGCGTAATCGCCGCTATTTTTGTTTCAGGCCTTTTAATAAACGAAATCTGGGATTTTTTAAGGAAAAAGGATTTTTATGATCAAATGAAGAAATCCTCAGACGAGTTGGATAAAAAATACCTTCTGCCTGAAACCTTGCAAGAGCCTAAGTTTTACGAAGGAAAGCTTATGTTTGACGCGCTCTTATCCTGCAGCCGCTCAATGAGCGGGCACGTGGCGCTCTACCGCAGGAAGAACTTGGAGTTCAGGGAATATATAGAGCTTTGGGTGCATGAAGCGAAAATACCCGTTGCGAGTTTGCAGCTTATGTGCCGCAACAACGCCTGTTCAGGTGAAAAAATGCTGACGCAGCTTAAGCGCGTTGACGACGACATAGAAAACGTGCTGTACTACGCGCGCAGCGAAAACCCCGAAAAAGACTATATAGTTAAAGACGTAATGCTGCAAAGGGCTTTTTCAAACGTGGCCGTTAAAAACAAGGACGCGCTTAATTCTATCAATGCTGAAATAAGGACTTCGAACCTTAATACATATGTGCTTACGGACGGCAAATGGCTTGAATTTATTTTAGGACAGCTTATGGCCAACAGCATTAAATACGTTAAGGAAGGCCGCCCGCTAAAGCTTAACGTATACGCAGAAAGCTTGAAAGATAAAACCGTTCTGCGCTTCAGGGACAACGGCGCGGGCATTCCGAAGGAGGATATTCCGTACGTGTTCGAAAAATCGTTTACGGGGCAGAACGGGAGAAAAGGCCGGCAATCCACCGGCATGGGGCTTTACATAGTAAAAAAATTATGCGGACAGTTAGGGCATGAAATAAAAATATACTCTGAGCAGGGCGAATACACTGAAGTTGCAATTGCTTTTTTAAAGAACGACTTTTACAGGATAGATTGATTACAAAATTGTAATGTTCCGTAAGCTTAAAACAGCGACAGACTGCTTAAGCCAATATAAAATACACGCTGAACGCTTTGAAAAAAAGCGGGAAAGGAGCTGTGCTTATGGAATTGCTAAGGGTAGAGCAGATTGAAAAATACTACGGCAGCAAATCAAGCCTTACAAAGGCCATAGACGATATATCTTTTTCAGTTGAGAAAGGGGAGTTCGTCGCTATAATGGGGGCATCGGGCAGCGGAAAGACCACGCTGTTTAACTGCATTTCCACTATCGACCGCGTGACGTCAGGCCATATTTACCTTGAAGATGAAGACGTTACAGCGCTTAAGGGCAAGGAACTTAACAAGTTCAGGAGGGAAAAGCTTGGTTTTATATTCCAGGAATTTAACCTTTTGGACACATTAACGGCATATGAAAATATATCGTTGGCGCTTTCCATACAGAAAAGGCCTGTAAAAGCGATAGACCAGCTGGTTAAAAATGTCGCGGAGCAGCTTGGCATAAAGCACGTGCTGAACAAATACCCATATCAGATGTCCGGCGGAGAAAAACAGCGCGTGGCGTCCGCGAGGGCGATAGTTACAAGCCCAAGGCTTGTTCTTGCGGACGAGCCTACGGGCGCCCTTGATTCAAGATCATCGAAAATGCTGCTTGAAAGGTTTATGTTTTTAAACAGAGAATACTACACGACTATAATGATGGTTACGCATGACGGCTTTTCTGCAAGCTACGCGAGCCGGGTAATATTCTTGAAAGACGGCAGGATATTCAGTGAAATACAGCGCGGGGACAGCGGCAGAAAAGCGTTCTTCGACAAAATAATAGACGTTGTCACGCTTTTAGGGGGCGATGTGAACGATGCTCTTTAAGCTGTCTTTAAAAAATATGCGCAGAAGCATGCGGGACTACGCCATATACTTTTTCACGCTCATTATAGGCGTTGCGGTTTTTTATGTGTTTAACGCGCTTGAAGGGCAGGCCGCTATGATGGAATTAGCGGACAGCAAGAACGACATCGTGGAGCTGCTTTCAACGTCTATGTCAGGAGTAAGCGTGTTTGTGGCTTTCGTTCTGGCTTTTTTAATAGTGTACGCGAGCGGCTTTTTAATGAAGCGCAGGAACAGGGAATTCGCTTTGTATATGCTTATGGGCATGGGCAAAGGCGAAATTTCAAAGATACTTATAGTTGAAACTGTGTTTGTGGGGCTGCTGTCTTTAATAGCGGGCCTCGCGCTTGGCGTATGCCTGTCGCAGCTTATGAGCGCCGTTGTGGCAAACCTGTTTGAAGCGGACATGATGGCGTACAGGCTTATGGTATCAAAGAGCGCTCTTATGAAAACCATTCTGTTTTTCGCCATAATGTATCTGGCGGCTGTCGCTTTTAACGTATTTGCCGTTTCAAAAATGAAGCTTATAGATTTAATGCGGAGCGGCAAAAGAACGGAAAAAATAAAAATGTCGAAACCCGTAACCTGCATAGCCGTGTTTTCGCTGTCGGCTTTATCCCTCGCATGGGCGTACTATCAGGTGGGTTTTAATTATGACTTTATGGTAAAAGAAAAAATGATACTGTACATAGCGATAGGCGCTGTTTCTACGTTTTTTATTTTTTGGTCCGTGTCGGGCCTTCTGCTGCGCGTTAAAAAATCCAGAAAAAATTCTTACTACAAAGGGCTTAACGCGTTTACGTTAAGGCAGATAAACTGGAAAATAAACACCACGGTGCTGTCTATGACGGTAATATGCCTTATGCTGTTTTTAGCCATATGCGCGCTTACAAGCGGGTTTATGATGAGAAACTCCTTTAACGTGAACCTTGATGCGAACTGCCCTGCGGACGCGGAAATAAAATTGGCATACGCAGAAAACAAACGGGAAAATATTACGGACGTATATAAACGCTTAGGGTTTGATTTAACCGACGATTACAGCGAATACGCGCGCTTTAAAACCTACGCGGATCCTTCGTTCACGCTGGGCGCGTTTCTTGGCGGCAGCGTGTATAACTCAGACGAAGCGAACATGCTCTTATTGTATAAAGACAGCGAAACCATAGTAAAACTAAGCGATTATAACAAGCTTATGCGGCTGTATAAAAAGGATCAGTTAGCTTTAGCGCAGGATGAATATATACTCGTATGCGATTACACGCCTATGATAGCCGCGCGCAACGCGGCGCTTAAAAACAATTCAGAAATTTCGCTGTTTTCAAAACGGCTTCATGCAAAATACCTTGAATGCGCGGACGGCTTCATAAGCATAGGCGCGCAGCGGACCAATTCCGGCATATTCATAGTATCGGATGAAATAGTGCCGGAAAGCGCCGCGAATGCAGAATATTTTATAGGAAACTACAAGGCCCGTAACAAGGAGCAGCTCAAAGCGGCGGAAGCAAGACAGAGGGAAATGTATAAGAAAGTAATGGATTTACACAAAGGCGGCTTATACGTAAATACAGCCTTGGACATTAAGCAGGCAGCGGTGGGGCTTGGGGCTATACTTACATTTATAGGGTTGTACATAGGCGTGGTTTTCTTAATCGCCTGCGGCGCCGTGCTTGCGTTAAAGGAGCTTTCGGAAAGCGTTGACAGCGCGCGAAGATATGACGTTTTAAGAAAAATAGGAGCGGACGAAAATGAAATATCGCGCTCACTGTTTCGCCAGACGGGCATGTTCTTCCTGTTCCCGCTATTTGGTATCCGGTAGATAAAAATACTGGTGAAGTTATTCCTGGCTTGCATCCAAATCCTACATATCCGGATATGTATATGAAGAAAGAAGTCGCGGTATTAGATAAAGGAACCGGCGAGTACAAAATTGATCTAAATGGCACAGTTGACAAGTCCTCGTATGCTAACTTCAATAGGACATTTAGTGTTTTTTTTACAGACCGTTTCCATAAAGTCGTAGCTCAAGGTTACCAATGGCCTAGTGACGATGATTCTTATACGAGCTACGTTCTTCGCGTAACCTACGGGGATGATGAATTTAAAAGCCTTAAAGGAGTTCACGGTATGACAGGAACGCCTTACCAGGAAGGCAAGACCATGAAACTGTATTTGGCTGTTAATGAAGGCAAGGATTACGAGCTTTCTGAGGCCACATATGAAGAGGGCGATGTCGTAATTAGCAATAAGATGGCCAGTGAAGCAATCCGTAAGGCTTTAATAGGGCATGTAAAAGAAGTCTATTATTTTAACTTTGAAGAAATAACCCAGCTTGACCTGAGTAAATTAGATAAATTATTCATCTTCGATTACGCGGACGGTACAGAGGGAGAATTTATTTCCGATAACGGTGAATACAAAAACTTTATGAATAAAAAAGGTATTATGAATGAAGATATTGCTTCCCTGCCTGATGGAAAATACGAAGCTGTTTTCCCGATTTATTGGAAGGAACCTATTCCTTCAGAGTTCGGACAGGCTGATATTTTCCCGAGAATTAGATATAAAGTTGATGACACCTTCCACTTTACATTTACTAAAAAAAACCTTGTTGATGTTGCTGTAAATAAAGTTTGGGACGACAATGACAACCAGGACGGCAAGAGACCGAAAAGCGTAAAGATTCGCTTAATGAAGGGAGATGCTAAGGTAGCTGAAAAAATCGTAACGGCTGATGATGGCTGGAAGTGGAGCTTTGCCGGTCTTCCCAAATACAAAAACGGGGAAGAAATAGTTTATACGATAACCGAAGACCCGGTAGAAGGCTATTCTGCCGCAGTTAACGGCTACGACATAACAAACAGCCACACGCCGGAAACAATAGACATAAGCGGAAGCAAGACCTGGGACGACAAGGACGACCAGGACGGCAAGAGACCGGATAGCATAACGATTCGCTTAATGAAGGGAGATGCTAAGGTAGCTGAAAAAATCGTAACGGCTGATGATGGCTGGAAGTGGAGCTTTGCCGGTCTTCCCAAATACAAAAACGGGGAAGAAATAGTTTATACGATAACCGAAGACCCGGTAGAAGGCTATTCTGCCGCAGTTAACGGCTACGACATAACAAACAGCCACACGCCGGAAACAATAGACATAAGCGGAAGCAAGACCTGGGACGACAAGGACGACCAGGACGGCAAGAGACCGGATAGCATAACGATTCGCTTAATGAAGGGAGATGCTAAGGTAGCTGAAAAAATCGTAACGGCTGATGATGGCTGGAAGTGGAGCTTTGTAAACCTTCCCAAGTATGAAAACGGCAAAGAGA
>CAZFHI010000001.1:0-128768 GCA_964518875.1 uncultured Oscillospiraceae bacterium | reverse complement strand
ATAACAAACAGCCACACGCCGGAAACAATAGACATAAGCGGAAGCAAGACCTGGGACGACAAGGACGACCAGGACGGCAAGAGACCGGATAGCGTAACGATTCGCTTAATGAACGGAGATGCTAAGGTAGCTGAAAAAACCGTAACGGCTGAAGATGGCTGGAAGTGGAGCTTTGCCGGTCTTCCCAAATACAAAAACGGGGAAGAAATAGTTTATACGATAACCGAAGACCCGGTAGAAGGCTATTCTGCCGCAGTTAACGGCTACGACATAACAAACAGCCACACGCCGGAAACAATAGACATAAGCGGAAGCAAGACCTGGGACGACAAGGACGACCAGGACGGCAAGAGACCGGATAGCGTAACGATTCGCTTAATGAACGGAGATGCTAAGGTAGCTGAAAAAACCGTAACGGATAAAGATGGCTGGAAGTGGAGCTTTGTAAACCTTCCCAAGTATGAAAACGGCAAAGAGATAATTTACACAATAAAAGAAGACGCAGTAGAAGGCTACACAGCTGAAATTGACGGATACAATGTAACCAACAGCCATGAACCTGAAACATTTGAAACAAAAATAAGCACTGTTTGGGAGGACGGCAATAACAATGACGGCTCAAGGCCGGAATCTACAAACATACACCTTAATAAGAATGGTGAAAACTTTGTTTCCAAAGAGGTAACGAAGGATCAAAACTGGATGCTTATAGTTAAAAACCTGCCGAAGTATGAAAAAGGCAAAGAAATTGCGTACGAGGTAACTCAAGATCCAATTAAGAATTACACTACAACTATAACAGGCAATGCGGCAGACGGATTCGTAATTACAAATAGCTACGTTGCGCCGCCAACTGCGAAACCCACCAGTGAACCTACAGCAAAACCTACAAACCCGCCGGTACCAAGCTATCCGGTGCTAAATGTGCCCATTGAAGCGAGAAAAACAGTTAAAAATGGTACGCTTAAGGCAGAGCAATTTACATTTATACTTAAGGATGGAAGAGGCAAAGAAATTGCAAGGACCACAAACAAAGCGGATGGGAGCATAGCATTTAAGGACAGAACATTTAGTCGTGAAGTGGAAAATTATACCTATACTATAGAAGAAGTTATAGGCAAAGAAAAAGCCCTGAGCTATGATAAGACAGTCTATACGCTTAAAGTAAGCACAAGAGGCGTAGACGGTAAGCTGCAGGCCCGCATAGACATTGAAAAAGACGGCATACCATATGATGGTGAAATCGTGTTTACCAATACTTACAACATACCCAAAACAGGCGACAGTACCTACCAGATAATAGGCTTGCTGCTTGTCGTTTCTGCAGCTCTGGCGGGAGGAGCGTACGCCTTGGGCCGTAAAAGAAAGAACAACGCATAATATAAAACAGCCTGGGTATTATGCCCAGCCGAGAGGTTGAAATAATATTCACGGGCTGGCATACTCCATAATGCGCTGCCAATACATGCGGACGCTGATTCTTCAGCATTTTGCGCTTGTATTTATGGAACTCTGCTCTTAGAAACTCATTTAAAATACTTTATCTAAAAAACGAACGGGCGCCCTTTCCGGCGTCCGTTCGTTTTTACATATTAAGCTTTATGCTTGTATTAATTTAAAATATTCGTTTATACAATTCAGCGCTGGGCGAGCTTTATATGACCATAGTTCCGTTTTCCTTGTTGTAGGAGGCGGGATCGCTCTTAAGCTGCCTTGCCTGGCGGTTTTCAAAGAACTTTTTGGCCACCTGCGGGAACACGGCGTAGCTGAGCACGTCCTCGTCCTGCTGTATGTATTCCGCTATTTCCTTGCGCAGGCTTTCAAGCTGCGGGGCTATGTGGTCTGCCGGGCGGTCCTTCATGGGCTCTTCATCGCCGAGAATCTTTTTTTGCACTTTTTTATTTACGGGCGCTGGCAGCCTGCCGTATTCTCCGCGCAGAAGCGCCTTGCTTTCCATAGGCACTATTTTGTAGCGCTCACCCGTTATTACGTTCATAACGGCCTGCGTGCCGACTATCTGGCTTGTCGGCGTAACAAGCGGGGGATAGCCGAAGTCTTCGCGCACGCGCGGCACTTCTTCAAGCACCTTTTCAAACTTATCCATCTGGTTGGCCTGCTTAAGCTGCCCTATAAGGTTGGACAGCATGCCGCCAGGCACCTGATAGCGCAAAGTATTGACGTTTGTTGACATAACGCGCTTTACGTCGCGCCAGTTCTCTCTTTCAAGCCTTTCGGCGGCAGGCTTTATAAGGTCCGCGGCCCTGGTAAGAAGGTTAAGGTCGAGCCCCGTATCATATTCGGTGTTTGCAAGGGCTGCGACCATGGATTCTGTTACGGGCTGTGCGGTGCCGCCTCCAAGCGGCGAAAGGGCGGTGTCTATAACGTCCGCTCCGGCTTCTACCGCTTTAAGCAGCGTCATGGCGCCGGTGCCCGTCGTGTTGTGCGTGTGAAGCACTATAGGGACTTTTACCGTTTCCTTAAGCTTTTTAACAAGAGAGTAGGCGGGGTATGGCAGAAGCAGATTAGCCATGTCTTTAATGCAGATAATGTCCGCTCCCATGCTTTCAAACTGCTTTGCTAATTTTACAAAGTATTCTTCCGTATGCACGGGGGACGTGGTGTAGCTTATCGCAAGCTCCGCAGTGCCGCCGCAGCGCTTTGTTGCCTTGACCGCCGTTTCCATATTGCGCGGGTCGTTAAGGGCGTCAAAAATGCGGATTATGTCTATGCCGTTTTCTATGGACTTTTTAACAAAATATTCCACAGTGTCGTCGGCGTAATGCTTGTAGCCGAGTATATTTTGCCCCCGCAGCAGCATTTGAAGCTTAGTGTTGGGGAGCGCTTTGCGCAGAGCGCGCAGCCTGTCCCACGGGTCCTCGTTAAGGAAGCGAAGGCATGCGTCAAACGTAGCGCCGCCCCAGCATTCCAAAGAAAAATAACCTATTTTATCCAACACCTCGCATGCGGGAAGCATTTCGTCAAGCCGCATACGGGTAGCCGCCTGCGACTGGTGCGCGTCGCGCAAAATTGTATCCGTAATTTTTACCTTTGACATAAGCAAGTCTCCTTTCAGGCGATATGTTAAGCGGGGTGCGGCTTACTGTATAATAACCATAGGGTCGCCGCTGTTTACGGAATCTCCGCTTTTAACGAGTATCTGCGCGACTGTGCCGTCTTTTGGGGCGACTATCTCGTTTTCCATCTTCATGGCTTCAAGTATAAGCAGCACGTCGTTCTTTTTGACCTGGCTGCCGACGGAAGTTTTTACGCTTATTATGTTGCCGGGCATAGGCGCCGATACCTTTTCGCCTTCGGCGCTTACAACGGGAGAAGCTTTTTTGGGCGCTTCCTGCACTTTAGCTGCTGGAGCGGGCGCTGAAACCGCGGGCTGCGGCGAGCCGTTCGCTTCTTCCACTTCTACATGATATGAAACACCGTTTACTTTAATATTAAATGTACGCATTATATTCTCCTTTATAGATATTTAGCGGCTTTTTTCTTGTTATAAAGCAGTTCAAGCGCTGCTATTATATGCTTTCGTGTTTCTGAAGGCTTTATTATTTTGTCTGCGAGGCCGAGCGATGCTATGGACAGCCCGTCATGAGCCCTTGCGTAAGACGCTTCAAGCTCGCCGCGCTTTTCATCCTTTAATTTAAGCGCGTCAAACGTCTGCACGGCAGCTTCTTTTGTAAGGGGAGAAACCATAGCGTCCGGCCATGCGAATGTTAAATCCGCGCTCGAAGAAGCGGCGCTTATGTATGAAGCGCCAATAGCGTTTCCATAGATAACGCATATTTTAACCGTGTCTGAAATAGCGGCGTTCCTGGTCATTTCCGCAAAGCCCGCCATAAGGTAAGACGTTTTATCGTAGGGCACTACCTTGAGCCCGTCGGAAGAAATAAGGCTTATTACAGGCATATTAAAGCTGTTGGCGAACTTAATAAGCCTTGCCGTTTTTTTGCACGCCTTGTGGCAAAGCCTGCCGTCGTCGTTTTCGGGCTCGCTGACTAAAAGCAGGCAGGCGTGCCCGCCTACGCGCGTAAAGGCTGTATGGACGCCCTTGCCTGCGTCCTCGTACAGCTCGATTGCGGAACCCCTGTCCGCTATGTCGTTAAGAAGCGCCAAGCCGTTTCTTCCGTCCGCCTTTACGCTGCGGTTAATATCGTCCGCGCTTACAAAGGCGCTTTTTTCCGCTGCGGAGCCCGGCAACAGCGCAAGCAGCTTCCTTATGCGCTGTATCGCTTCGTCTTCGCTTTCAAAAGCTGACGCGACGCTGCCTTCTTTTGAAAGCGCGTCTGCTCCGCCTAAGCTTTCAGCATCCTTGGGCGCGTTGCCCTTTGTATTTAAAACGGCGGGGGAAAAGGGCAGCATGGCGGAAACGCCTTTTACCGCGAACGCAAAGTCGCACATGGCGGCGAACTGCGCGGCTATGCCGAAGCTGTTGCCGCCAATAAGAGTAACCGTCGGGCAAAAACCGTTTAAGCCCGCTATTTTTTTGAATACTCTTGCGTAAGCCTTTAAAGTCAAAGCGTTTTCTTCAACCTGGAAGCCTTCGGTATCAGTAAAGAAAACTACGGGCGCGCCCGCTGTTCTGGCTAAATCAAGCGTTCTTATTATTTTTGAAGCCTGCTTTTCGCTCATAGCGGCGCCCTTTACGGTTATATCCTGCGACGCTGCGAATACCGGCTTGTTTTCCACAAGACCGTAGCCGCATATTACGCCGCTGTTTTCGTTAAGAGCTTCAAGCTCCACAAAGGAAGCGCTGTCGAAAAGCAAATTTATTCTTTCCCTTGCCGTCTTTTTGCCTTTGTCATGCTGAAGCTGTATCTTTTCTTTGTCGCCTCGCAGAATCTCCTGCTCTTTCTGTTCCCATTGCTGGAATGGTTTGTTCTTTTCCACGAGCCAATCCTCCTTATATATTCGATTAAAAGCGCGCTCGCCTAAAATCCTGCCTAAATCATAATTTAGTAAACCGTGTTTGTCAAGCAGGCTCAATGTTTACGGCAGCTTAACATATATTTTGTAATATAATCAACAAATGCGCGCTTTTTATAGCGGTTCCTAGCGTAATTGATATTTTGTTTAAAGAAAGCTGCGAGGAAGACTGTTTTTATTGCCGCGCGCTTGACAGCCGGCATAGCGGGTCTTATAATACTTGCAGAAGGGTATTCCTGAAGTGTACGCCAGCTTATTGTTTTTACCCACATTATATAATTAGGAGCCCGGGTCGGGCAGCGGCTGCCGTGCCTCCTCAGAGTGGAAGGCAAAAGTTGCTCGCAGGGCGCCACCCTGCTTTACATAGCGGGTGAAAAAACCATGGCGAACGGCACTTTGGGTACCTTTATATTTTTGCCCGTGTTTTTTAAAGCAATGCTGAAAGCTTTAAAGCAAACGCTGAAGGCTTTAGATTACCAGCAATGCTTCGGAGGGAATTTTGCATACAGAGCTTTTGCAAAGCGACGACGCTTCCATAAAAAGGGCTGCTGAATGTATTAAAAAAGGCGGCTTAGTCGCTTTTCCAACGGAAACAGTATATGGTCTCGGGGCAAACGGCCTTAATCCAGACGCCGTAAAAGCCATTTTTGCAGCAAAGCGGCGCCCTCAGGACAACCCGCTTATTCTGCATATAAGCGCCATTGAAGAAGCGGAGCCGCTGTGTTACTTAACTGAAAACGCCAGAATAATGGCGCGGGCTTTCTGGCCGGGGCCGCTCACTATGCTGTTTAAAAAGAAAAGCGTCGTGCCGGACGCCGTAACGGCGGGCCTTTCAACTGTCGCCATACGCATGCCAAGCAACATAATCGCTAACAGGTTCATAAAAGCGTGCGGGCTTCCAATAGCCGCCCCGAGCGCGAACAGGTCAGGGAAACCAAGCCCCACAACCGCGGAGCATGTGCTGGACGATATGGACGGCCGCGTAGACTTTATAATAGACGGCGGCCCGTGCGAAGTAGGCGTTGAATCCACCGTTGTGGATATGACGGGCTCTGTTCCTACCATATTCAGGCCGGGAGCCGTAACGCCTGAGCAGATAAGCATGGCGCTCGGGGAATGCAGGGTATCTGAAGCCGTTATGAAAGACGTCCCGAAGGGCGCCTACGCCCCTTCTCCCGGTATGCGCCACAAGCATTACGCGCCTAAGGCTGAAATGATCCTCGTAAGCGGAAGCCCTGAAAAAACAGCGGACTATATAATTAAGCATTACCGTGAAGGCGATTATATACTCGCCATGGAGGGTAATATACATTTATACGATGGGTATCCGGCTGCAAGCCTGGGGAAGGACGCCGGGCAGGCGGCGCACCGTCTGTTCTACCTGTTAAGGGAAACGGACAAGATGGGCGTTAAAAGGATACTTTCTGAAACGCTTCCGTATGACGGGCTGGGGCTCGCCGTTATGAACCGCCTTGCAAGGGCCGCGGCCTTCCATATAGTAGAAGCCGGTTAAAAAACACACTTGGAATTAACGATAAGGAGGAAAATATGAAAGACAGCATAAAAAACAGAGCTTTCGCAAAGCGCTTTTTTGCTCTATTGCTTACGCTCGCCTTGTTTGCGCCTTTTGCAAATCTTAGCGCTGAAGAAGAAAAGGTGCTGAACGTTTTCACCTGGGAAACCTACATAGACTCTGAAACATTGCAGGAATTTACAGATATGACAGGTATTAAGGTAAACTATTCCACCTTTAATACCAACGAGGAAATGGTGCTTAAGGTTACGGGCACCCCAGGAGAGTACGACGTAATACTGGCAAGCGACTACGCTGTGAACATGCTTCGCAAGAAAGACCTGCTTCATAAGCTGGATAAAAGCCTTATACCCAACTATAAAAACATAGCGGAAGGCTATCTAAGCAAATACTACGATGAAAACAACGAATACACCGTTCCGTATACCGCCGGCACGCCCCTTATAATATATGATCCCGCCATGGTGGATTTTGAAATAACGGGCTATGAGGACCTTTGGGACGAGAGGCTGAACGATTCCATAGTAATGATAGACGACGCCCGCAACATTATAGGCATCACGCTTAAAACAATGGGCAAAAGCTTCAACACAACAGATGACGAATTGCTTAATAAGGCGGAAGAAAAGCTTGCTGCGCTCAGACCCAACATACGCTCCTTTAACTACGACAGCCCGCATTTCGACCTGATTTCAGGCGAATGTTCCGTAGGCTATCTATTTACTTCCTTTGCCATGATAGCCCTTGAGGAACGACCGGATCTAAAAGTAGTCTACCCCGAGGAAGGCCTGGGCTTTGGTATAGACAGCCTTGTAATATCAAAGGACGCGCCGCACCCTGATAACGCCCATAAGCTGCTTAATTATTTGTTAGAGCCTGAAATAGGCGCCCGCATAGCTGAAAAACAGTACTATATGTCGCCAAACGCGGCGGCAGCGGAGTTTATGCCCGATTCGTTAAAAAACAATCCCGTTATAAACGTTCCGCAGGACATGCTTAAGGACGCTGAGTTTATAGAGGACCTCGGCGAGTACGACAGCGTGTACCAGTCCATCTGGCAGCGCTTCAAGCTGCTGTAAGAGGCTATAGGCCGCTTTAAAAAGTTTAAAAAATGCCGCAGTAAGATACGAAGCTTGCTGCGGCATTTTTAATTGCCTTTGTGTAGGTTTAGGCTTTTGTTATACACAATTCTGCTGTTTTTATATTTTTATAATGTAATCTCTGCTTTTATACGCTTTTATGATTATAATAATATGAAGCGGTGTTTTCAGCGTCTGACGCTTATATATAGAATATTGTTTTCAGGGCTTTTAGTCTTAATAATGCAGGGCTTTTTTATTTGCGCTTTTGTTATGCTTTAACATCACGCCCGATATAATTTATTTAAAAATAATTCTATTGCTTTAATAATAAGCCGCTTAATCAATCCGATAATTTCCTGATTGAAATAATAAATCAAGCTTTATAAAAGCTTAAATTTTGCTTGTCTAACCAACCGCTTCGCTTAATTTAAAATTTTAAAAGGCGCGAACATGCAAAAGCTTAAACTTTCAAACGAAAATACTTTACAAAAAAAAGCGTTTGTGGTATTATATCGAACATCGCGGGGCATTAGCGCAGTTGGTAGCGCACCACAATGGCATTGTGGGGGTCAAGAGTTCGAATCTCTTATGCTCCACCAAATAGCCACCGGCTAATCCGGTGGCTTTTCATATGCTAATATGCGTGCATAGCTAAGATTACCAGGCAGATACAAAAGTGCTCTGTCAATTGCGAAAGCTGTTAATTGTCATCCGCAAATGAATTATCATTAGTTTTTCTCAGCATTATAATTTACCATCCGGGTTTTTCTTTTTGTAATTTATGCTTTATATATTTTTATATTTCTTTAGAATTATTGAACTGTATTCAAATAATATTTTTGCAATAAAATCGTTTCTATTTTCATTGTAAAATATCAATCTAAAGTATTTCTGAAAAAAATTATCCGATATTTGCAGGTCTATTTTATATATCATCAGCATTTAGTAACTTCATCTTGCTTATTTTGCATTTAGCAGACTGCATATATACTTTAGTAAAATGAGTTTTTTTATCATATTGATTACTACAAGTTTAACTAAATCACGCGACTGGCGTTGTGTTTAAAGTAATAAAAAGCGGCATCCCCGACGCACCGGAGAAGTCGCTTTTTACAAATTTTTTATAAAAAAATATTCAATGAATAAATAAACTAAGCAGCCAAATCAGAACTGAGCCGAATAATGGCACAAAGATTGTTCCCATCGTCCATGTTTTTAGGCTGGTTTTGATATCCATTCCACTAAAGCTTGTTACTACATGGAAATAGCTATCATTCAAATAAGAAGGACACATGGTTGTCAGACACAACCCCAGTGCCGCCAGGTATGGGTTTACTCCCAATACAGTCATCATTGGAGCTATGATTGCAGAACCAGTGATCATAGCTGTTGTGCCGGAACCTTGTGGAAATCTCATAATTACTCCAATAATCAGAGGGACTAAAATACCGGGGATCCCCGCAGCCACAATACTGTTTGCCATTATTCCAGCTGCACCGGTCGCCTTAACAACTGCGCCCAGAGCGCCACCAGCTGCCGTAATCATAACGATTGGACCTGCTTCCTTGCAAGCGTCATTCATAATTCCAACTACATATTTTTTATCCTTCTCGCGCATCAGCATAAAAGCACCAAGGCACATTGAAATGAATAGCGCAATTACCGGGTTGCCTAAGAAAGTTATCAGCTGCCCCAAAAATACTCCTTTCAGCGCTGTTTGACTGACTATAGTATTTGCAAGAATAAGTACCACGGGCAAAAGCAACACCGTGAAAGAAAGCCCAGCGCTTGGCATTTTTTCTGCGCTAAGAAGTTCAGCAAAATCTTCGTTTGTCAATTCCTGACCATTGTTTAGTTTTGCATCGATCCTATCAAGCACTGTCAGCTGTTCGACGGTATATTTACTGCGATCAATTTCATATGGCACGATTAGGTCAGGATACTTACGTCCAAACCAACGGAATAAATATACTGAGAAGATAAACAAAGGAATGGAAAGTAACAAACCGTAGATTATGAACATGCCAAGGTCAAGCATGATTCCTTCCTTTTGAAAGGTGCTCACAACAGCCAGAGGGCCTGGAGTTGGTGGAACCATAAAATGTGTTATGTACAGTCCCATTCCCAGGATGCCGCCAAGACCTACCATTGATTTCTTGGTTAGACGTGAAAACTCTTTTGCAAGCGAAGAAAGTATAACGAAACCAGAATCACAGAATACCGGGATGGATACAACAAAACCCGTCAATCCAAGTACGACATCCGCATTTTTAACACCTACGATCCTTAGAATAGTCAGAGCCATACGTTTCGCAGCGCCACTTTTTTCAAGGAAAATACCCATAATACATCCGAAACCAATTACAATACCTATGCTTGCCATTGTACCGCCAAAGCCACCAGTAACAGTTTTAAGCGCCACGTTAAGTAAGTCGCCACCTTCATTTCCTGTGCCGACTAGCAACGAGTTTCCAGATAAAATTGCAATCAATATTGACGAAATGATGAGCGCTGGGAATGCGTGCATACGGGTGAAAATAATCATTAACATTAGCACTACAATTCCGATCAACAGTGCTAAAACTGGACTCATGTAAAAAACCTCCTCTTTTTAGAATTCATTTTATTCATACCTCTGGTGCGTCAGAAGATTTGTTTTAGATTACCGGACCAAGACAGTGTATATCAATTGCGCTAAAATACTGGATAGCTTCATTTTTTGTCATTTCACCGCTTAATACGCGTAACAATTTAGTGAAAGCTTCTTCTCCTACCTGTTCTATACTCTTTTCACCGGTAATAATTAAACCGGCGTTAAGGTCCATGTCTTCTTTCATTCGCTGATATGTATGTGGGTTACCGCAGATCTTTATCACTGGCATGCTTGGAAAACCTTGTGGCGCGCCGCGTCCGGTGGAAAACATCATTGCTTGAGCGCCTGTCGCTGCCATGCCTGTTAGGATTTCTGGCTCTCGACCAGGCGTATCCTTGATCCACAAACCTTTCTGATTGGTAATATGCTCTGGGTATTCCAATACGCCTTGAATCGGCCTGCTTCCGCTCTTAACGATGGCACCAAGGCTTTTTTCCTCAATGCTTGATAGACCGCCGGCGATATTGCCTGGCGTCGGCTGTCCTCTGCGCATATCACACCCAACGCTCTTTGCCCGATTTTCCATTGTCTCCACTATTTTAAGGATTTTGCGACCAACTTCAGGTGTAACTGCACGACGTGCCAGCAGGTGCTCTCCGCCAAGAAATTCTGTTGTTTCACCAAATATAACTGTTGCTCCTAAGTCTACCAGTTTATCCGCTACATAGCCGATTACACAATTAGATGCCATGCCGCTTGTTGTGTCTGAAGCGCCACATTTGATTGCCATAATTATTTTAGAAACGTCTACCGGCTTTCGCTGTATGTCGGAGGCTTCGATCACCAACTGCCGAGCGATATCTGTTCCTTTTTGAATTGCCTTGGAAATTCCGCCCAATTCCTGTATATGAATGATTTCTACATGTTTACCTGTAGCAGAAAGTTCTTTGAACATCCTCTCATGATCTGTTCCTTCACATCCCAAGCTTACAATCAGAACAGAAGCAACGTTAGGACTCATTCCCAAACTTATTAAGGTATCTGTAACCCGCTCCAGATCTGGCGGCATTTGACAGCATCCCTGATGATGCAAATATGTAATCGTTCCTTGTACCTGCCGTACAATTGCCTGAGCAACATCATTGGCGCAGGTCACACTCGGGATAATTGCAACATGATTGCGCGCACCGGCCTTTCCGTCTGGCCGCACATATCCGTAAAATTCCATCAATGTTTCACCTCCAAATCTCCACGACCACGAAGACTATCAAGATTGTGCACATGCACATATTCTCCTTTAGCGATCGGGTGGGTTGCTACACCGATCTCTTCACCATATTTGATGATTAATTCACCTTTTTGAATCGCCCGTATTGCAATTTTGTGCCCATAAGGCACATCGCCATGCACTACCAACGTTTCTGTTTTTCCTTTTTGATCGCGAACTTCCACGGTTGAGCCGTCGAAGACTCCGTCCGCAAACAAAGTGGCCACATTATCTTTTTCGTTAACCTTCAACGCAATTTTTTTTTCCATGCTTTTTCCTTCTTTCTTCATCCCTTGACTGCCAGCACACTGACTCCATCTGGAATCACAACCACCGAGGCGTCTCTTCCTTTGATACCATACGCAATTTCCAGCGCTTCATCCGGGGATGATGCAGGAATCATGTTAGCACGGCGAACTTCGTCATGATTTAAATATGTAGTTACCAGGATAACCGGATGTTTTTTCAGAATCCTCGCATAAATTTGAGGACACCACTGTTCGGGAATCGTTTCTTTAGGTGGGATTTTGGAAAGATAGTTTTCAATTTTCTCTACGGTCCCCATAGTAATCAGTTTTTCAAAATGTTTGCCTCCCATACCATCCCTGCACCCACAGCACATAATAATCACGCCATCATCTCCAGCGCAGGCTTCTGCAGTAGCAACAGCTTTTGGACTTTGATAAAGATTCTGATCCAACGGATAACCTCCGTTTGAAGTGATCACAATATCCGCGGTAGTATTAGGCGCCTGGGACCATTTACGGATAAAACGAACCCCCTCCTCATGCGCTTTTTCTAAATCGCCTGCCCAGGCAGCAATAACCTTTTTTTCGCCGTTTAACGCCACATTAAGAATAAACTGTACGTTCACTTTTCTTGCTGCGTACACCATATCCTCATGAATGGGATTGTGTTTAAGAACACCAGTGTGTGAATATGGACTTGCTATTGCTTTATAACTGTGGTTTTCGTTTACGGTTTCTTGAGAGCAAATCCCGGGTAGAATGCTTTTCCGCCCACCGGAAAAGCCCGCGAAAAAATGCGGTTCAATAAAACCTTCTGTAATAAGCAAATCGCATTGCACCGCAAGCTTATTAACATTGAAATCTGCGCCTGATGGCAGCTTGCATATATGTACAAACTGAGCAGGATCAAAAGCATTATTGATGGCAATCTGTTCGTTATCAACAATGGCATCGCCAAACATACGTCGCTGCTCTTCTTCAGTGGTTGGTCGGTGCAACCCTGTGGCAATAAGAATAGTGATTTCTGCATTCGGGTTGCCGGCTCGAATTTCTCTCAAAAGTATGGGGAGCGTAAGCTTGCTGGGTACAGCCCGAGTGTGGTCGCTTGTAACAATAACAACATTTTGTTTACCTTTTGACAACTCGCGTAGCTGTTGCGTACCAATAGGATTTCTGATTGCTTCCTCAATCAGCTCATTTTCGGTTTTTCCCGGATCATATTCATGCATTTTTGCGGTAATAACCGCCTGAAGGTTAGCTTCGTCTACATGAAGAGCTAATGACGTAGTATCATAAGGAATAAAAATGGTTTTCATGTTATACCTCCCATCTTATAAGGACAAAATTCCACGTTTCAATCTTAATATTTATTAGTATGCTTATACCATTTTTTGCATCTATTGTCAAGCAATTTACGTTAATAGCAGTGTAAATTAGCATATATCGTAAATAATGTGAACAATAATTAAAAGTACGACACCGCCACTAGAACGGTCTATCTGGCAGTACGGAAGACGTAGCAACTTATAAGTAATGTATTTTGAATTACAAAGAGCCTAAAATATCTTCTGCTTTTTTATATGTATTAAATATTTTATATTAAATGTTTTCAAATGCATTCTAATAAAGCAAATTATTTAATTTTATGATTAATTTTAAATTTAAAAATCTCTTGTATGTTTATACAAAGCGCACTCGTTTGGTAGTATGTTTAATATGATATAATATTTATAATAGAATTATGGAGGTATAATATGCTTGATAAAATAAAAATAAATAAAACTGATGACGTGTATATCCTCGACGACGGCATTGATGATGGAATTGGCTGCGGCTCGATAAACAATGACGGAAATTTATATTTTATTGACGTTAAAAAACATGAAGCGCTCAAGCTTCCTGAAAAGTATAAGCATACCCCCATTGTTCTTGATCACACTTGCGGAGGATATCAGGAGGGGCTTATTATGGTAAGCCTTTTAGGCAATATTGATTTGCAGTATCACCACACGTTCAGTGATAACGCCGGAATGTGGGGATGGATTGACTTAAACGGCAACGAAGTTATACCTCCGCAGTATATTTTCGCCACGTCATTTTATAACGGCAGAGCAACGGTATGCAGGGGCAGTTGGAACATTGACGAGCATAACTGCTATTGGAGCGACGTTGAGCAATGGGGAATTATTGAAAAAACAGGGAAAGAAATTGTTCCTTATATATTTGATATAATATTTTATATTGAAGGCACAGACAGGTTTATACTTTGCCATACGGGCGGATGGGAAAATGGCAACAACTGCATCTATGACGTTAAAAATCAGAAAGTTCTCGTCAAACTTGATTTTGACAACGGCTATATGTTCAACGAATGCTTTTACAGCGATGGCTGCATTTTTTTTGATAAACATATGCCGAATGAAGAAATTGATTATATATACGTGTATTCGCTCATCAAACAAAAATGGATAGTCTATAATGAAAAATTTAAGGGGCGCGAGCTTGACGGCCAAACAAAAATTGTAATTAATAAAGACGGCGGTGATATTATATTGTTCTGATTTTAATTCAGGTAATATTGCAACAGCCAAGCTTTGCCTGTGTATCCGGCCGCGCGTTTTTATATATTGAAGCAGCCTTGTTTAATCAGAACCGCCGCGCCCAAAGCTGAAAGTCAGGCCATGATTTATATTTTTATCAAAGCGCAAAAAACCGGTCGGGATATCCCGGCCGGTTTTTGCCATGTTTATCAGATTATATGTCGCTGCGTTTGTTTTTGCGCGCGATAGCGCCCATTCCTATAGCGAATGCCGCTAAAAGAATGGAGAATATAACTTTAGGCATGCTGTCGCCTGTTTTCGGGTAAGAACAGGTGTTTGTAAAAAGCATTTCTCCGTCATACGGAACGCCGTCTTTCTCTATATCTACACGCGCCTGCAATCGTCCGTTTACGTCCTTCGTGGTAGCTTTTACAGTATATACTGTCTTATCGTAAACAATGTTTTCTTCATCGCCTGTTAATTCTTCTATTGTATAAGTATAGTTTTCAACAACGCGGCTGAATGTTCTGTCCGGGAATATGACCGCGCCTTCAGCGTCGTTTGCAGCCTTTGCGAGCTCCTTGCCGTGGCTGTCCTTTAAAACAAATGTAAACTGGTCAGCCTTAAGCTTCCCGTTTTCAACGCGCTTGGTAACTTTTAAAGGCACGCGTATTGTGGGATAGTCCGGCTCAGGCGTAGCGGTCGGTGTAACCGGAGTCGCAGCAGGCGTAGGAGCGGGCGTTATATACGCGTTGGTTATTGTGTTGCCGCTTACTGTAGTAGTGTATCCTTTAACGGCGTCTTCTTTAAACGTATACTTTATTTCTTTACCGTTTTCGTATTTGGGCAGGTTGGCAAACGTCCACTTCCAATCGTCTTCAGCGCTTACAGATTTTGAAGCAACTTCTTTGCCGTTTGCTGACAGCCTTACCGTTATGCTTGCAGGCCGCTTGCCGTCCTGGTCGTTGTTGTCGTCCCAGGTCTTGCTTCCGCTTATGTTTACGGTTTCCGGCTTGTGGCTGTTTGTTATGTCGTAGCCGTTAACTGCGGCATTATAGCCTTCTACCGGGTCTTCGGTTATCGTATAAACTATTTCTTCCCCGTTTTCGTATTTAGGCAGGTTGGTAAACGTCCACTTCCAATCGTCTTTAGCGTTTACTGATTTTGAAGTAACTTCTTTGCCGTTTGCTGACAGCCTTACCGTTATGCTTGCAGGCCGCTTGCCGTCCTGGTCGTTGTTGTCGTCCCAGGTCTTGCTTCCGCTTATGTTTACGGTTTCCGGCGTGTGGCTGTTTGTTATGATGTAGCCGTTAACTGCGGCATTATAGCCTTCCACCGGGTCTTCGGTTATAGTATAAACTATTTCTTCCCCGTCTTCATATTTAGGCAGGTTGGCAAACGTCCACTTCCAATCGTCTTCAGCGTTTACTGATTTTGAAGCAACTTCTTTGCCGTTAGCTGACAGCCTTACCGTTATGCTTGCAGGACGCTTGCCGTCCTGGTCGTTGTTGTCGTCCCAGGTCTTGCTTCCGCTTATGTTTACGGTTTCCGGCGTGTGGCTGTTTGTTATGATGTAGCCGTTAACTGCGGCATTATAGCCTTCCACCGGGTCTTCGGTTATAGTATAAACTATTTCTTCCCCGTCTTCATATTTAGGCAGGTTGGCAAACGTCCACTTCCAATCGTCTTCAGCGTTTACTGATTTTGAAGCAACTTCTTTGCCGTTCGCTGACAGCCTTACCGTTATGCTTGCAGGCCGTTTGCCGTCCTGGTCGTCGTTGTCGTCCCAGGTCTTGCTTCCGCTTATGTCTATTTTTTCAGTATTATGCAATGTTATTATAAACTGTTTGTTCCCGCTTTTCTCCGGTTCAATTTCACATCTTAGTATACCGATACTAACCTTTGGTTTTATATCAGGTAATTTTATAATTGTTCTTCCTTCGTCATCGGCTTCCAAGTATACATCATATTCCAACAGATACTGTTCAAACATTCCGTCAGCACTATTCTTATTTTTATAATACTCAATTTTAATACCATCATTATTTTTAACAGGCACGCACTTAAAAATTACTGACTCATCCCATTTACCTAAAGTAAAACCTTCATATTCATAGTGATTGGCTTTATAGTCTATAAATTTACTTTTAGTTGTGCCTGTTATTTTATTGTGTAGATTGATTTTTACAGAAAAATCCTTTGAGCCTACTAAATTTCCTGTTTTTTCATCATAATATTGTGTATTTCCAGTATCTTTAAAATGTTCGCTGTAGACGACTTCTAAATCCAATGTGCCTACGGGATGCTGCGGCCGCTCGATTTTTAAGCTTAAAGCGGGAGTAGGTTCTGAAATTTCTACATTTTTATGATCAACCCCCAGCTCGACAAAGTAGATGATGTCCTTTATCATAACATTGTCTATCTTGGCGGGCAGATTTTCAAATATAAAAGTAAAATTATTTTTTTTGTTTAATACAACTTCTTCTATAAGCCAATCTTTACCGTGCAGTTTTCCCCTTAGCTGCACCGTAACTTCTTTTGGAGTCATTCATTCTTCCCAAGTCTTTTTAAGAAGAATGTCTTTTTTAGGCTCATCTTTTCCTATAAACACATCGCCGTTTGAGCCTATACCGCCGCCGCTGGTGGCGGAATAATTGCCCGTAATAAATACTTTTCCTAATGGCTTTGCCGTTGTTTCGCCAGACTCATCCGTGTTTAGCGATAGGGATCCGTTTATAAGCTTGCCTTTTAAATTTTCCTGTTCAACTAACTCTCCATCGTTTTTTTCCAGTTGTATGGGGCTCCGCCTAACATACGCTCGTCAATTTCATATTCAGGTCTGCCGCTGTGGACTCCATAGTCGTCATCATCGCCATAAATAAATATGTCTCTTGAACCATTAAAAGAGGCGTTATTATTATATATAGCCGCACCATCGTCAACTTTTATTTTGCTGGTAGATGTCGGGCAAGCGGCATAACCTCCGCCCGAATAAATAGAATAGTTGCCGCTTATTATAGCGTTTGTTAAATGCAGTTCTCCGTTTTTAATTTTATGAACACTCCCACCGGCATCAACTATAGTTGTGCTTCCGTTAACGTATATGCCGCCGCCGAAGCTTTTATTTGTAAGACCTTCTCCCGTGGTACTGTTGTTGGTTATGTAGCCTGCACTTATTGTGGCGCTGCCAAAGGACCCTTCGCCAGCTTGTATAAATATGCCGCCGCCCGTCGCGCCGGCGCTGTTGTTGTCTATTGTGCCGCCTGTCATGTTAAGCCTGTCGCCAGAAGAAGAAACAGTACCGGAAAGGCTTATTCCACCGCCCACTTCAGAAGCGCTGTTGCCGGATATTGTTCCTCCGCTTAAATTCATTTTCGAACCACCGCCTTGCGATCCGCTTAAGTGGACTGCTCCGCCTGAGCCTTCTACATGACATAATGAATCCAAATCCCTTTTTTATAGATTCCGGTTTTTGCATAGTTGTTATCTATTGTGCCGCCTGACATATTAAATTCAGCTGTATTAAGATAAACACCGCCACCAAACGTCGCACTGTTGTTTGAAATTGTGCCTCCCGTCATGTTTATAGTGGTTCCTGTTCCAGCGTAAACAGCTCCTCCGTTTGCCGGTATCTCAAATTTAGTGGCTGTTAATTTATTATTTGTTAATAGTGTTTTGTTCTTTATGTTAAGCGTTGAATTCTTGCCTTGAACACTTATAAGGGAGCTTTGAACAATAGTCTCTTGTTTGCTCGTTCCTTCAGAATTGCCGTCTATGGTTATGTTAGACAACGTAACACTGTTTCCTGATGAAACTTTAAAAAGATAGCCGGGAAAATTTTCATCCCTTTGAACGATAGCTTTTGTGCCCTTAAGCGTAATATCGCCAAACAGGCTTACCGTGCCAGTAACCTTTATTGTTCCTATATTAAGGTCTTCTGTCGCTATTTCCTTAGCGCGTTCAAAGGTTTTTACGGCTGTACTTTTAGTTAATCCATCGTTTTCATCGTTGCCTGAATTGCCGTTTAAGTAAATTACAGCTGCTGGAGCGGGCTCGGCAAAAATATCCGCTGACAGCGCGACAAAGGCCGCTGCCAAAAGCAGCATTACGGACAGCATCAACGCAGCTTTCTTGTTCTTCATAGACGTATTCTCCTTATTCTATACAAATGGGTTTAAATATGATAAAAAGCCGGACTATACGTTAGGCCGGCTTTAACTTTAAAACGAATTTACGAACATGTTAACTCCTCCATTAAAACTCCCCAGATAAAAACCACGGCACAAAGTAACACAGGTCATAAATTCTGTCAGGCTTTTTCTGCTTTGATGTATCAATTAAAAAACGCCATCTTGATCTCCAAGAGGGCGTCAAAATGCGCTAAACGCGAACTTAAAGTTTAAAATTCGCTGTAATAAAACTTTCTCTAAACGCTTTTTTGCTTAACCATTAAAATTGCGCGTTGCCTACAGTGCGGGGGTAGGGGAGTACGTCCCTTATGTTGCTCATGCCTGTTATGTACATAACAAGGCGCTCAAAGCCTATGCCGAAGCCGCCGTGCTTTACTGTGCCAAAGCGCCTTAAAGAAGTGTACCAGTCGTAGCTTTCTTCGTCCAGATTAAGTTCTTTAATGCGTTGTAAAAGTTTTTCGGGGCGCTCTTCGCGCTGGCTGCCGCCTATTAGTTCGCCTATGCCGGGAACCAAAAGGTCAACTGCGGCTACGGTTTTGCCGTCGTCGTTCTGGCGCATATAGAAGGCTTTTATGTCTTTAGGGTAATCGTAGACAAAAACGGGGGAATTAAAGTGCTTTTCCGTTAAATAGCGCTCGTGCTCCGTCTGCAAATCCATGCCCCATTTTACGGGATAATCAAACTTAACGTTGGATTTAGTCAATATGTCTATCGCTTCTGTGTAAGGCACGCGCGCGAACTCAGCGTCCGCCACCTTTTTAAGGCGCTCTATAAGCCCCTTTTCAACGAACCTGTCAAGAAACTCCATTTCGCTTTTGCCCTGTATAAGCGCTTCCTTAATTATATGGCGCAGCATGTCCTCTTCCAAATCTATAACGTCGTTAAGATCCGCAAAGGCTATTTCAGGCTCTATCATCCAGAACTCCGCCGCGTGGCGGGTAGTGTTGGAATGCTCCGCCCTGAAGGTAGGGCCGAAAGTATATACTTTGCCAAAAGCCATGCAGAAGGCTTCCACGTTAAGCTGGCCTGAAACGGTTAAATTTGCGCGCTTGCTGAAAAAATCCTCGCCGTAGTTCACTTTGCCGTCGTCTGTCTTAGGCACGTTTTCAAGGGGGAGGGTCGTTACTTCAAACATTTCGCCGGCGCCTTCAGCGTCCGACGTGGTAATTATTGGCGTATGCACGTACACGAAGCCGTGATCGCCAAGATACTTATGTATTATAAGGCTCAAAAGAGAACGCAGGCGGAACACGGCGTAAAAGGTGTTGGTGCGCGGGCGCAGATGCGGTATGGTGCGCAGGTATTCAAAGCTGTGGCGCTTTTTCTGCAGAGGATAATCCCCGTCCGCAAGGCCTAAAACAGTGATTTTCTGCGCCTCGACTTCAAAGGGCTGCTTCATGCCGGGGGTAAGCTTAAACACGCCCTCGACCTGTACGCTGCTGCCGGTGCTTATCCTGCTTACTTCTTCAAAGTTTGAAAGCGTCTTTGGCGCAATAATCTGCAGGTTTTCAAAGCATGAGCCGTCGTTAATCTCTATAAAGCACAGGTTTTTTGAGTCGCGGTTCGTTTTTACCCAGCCGCTTACGGTAAGCGTTTCCCTGTCGTTGGCGGGGGACTTAAAAAGTGAAGCTATCTGCATATTTTCTCCTATCTTGTAATCATATCTCTTGCTAAAAACGCCGAGCCTATAATGCCCGCGTCGTTGCCGAGCGTGGCAAGGCGCACTTCGGCGAAGGGCATGGACTTAAACATAAGGTAATTAGGTATTTTTTCCATTATGGAGTTCAGCAGGAACTCGCCCGCATGGCTCACGCCGCCGCCCAAAACTATCATTTCGGGGTCTAAGAACGACACTATAGTGTTAAGCGCGAGCGCCAGGTACCTCGTGTAGCGGTTGAACAGCATAAGCGAAAGGGAATCCCCGTCCTTTGCCGAGTCTATAATAATTTTGGCGTTCAAAGCGTCAAGCTGCCCGTTAACCCTTTTGCTTATGTCGCAGTCCGGGTGGGAAATGCATATTTCCTTCGCCATGCGCACAAGCGCCGTCGCGCTGCAGTAGCGCTCAAGGCAGCCGTCCTTGCCGCACGTGCATGGCTCGCCGTCTATGGCCATAGTCAAGTGGCCAAGCTCGCTCGCTACGCCGTGAGCGCCTGTCCACGGTTTGCCGTCTATTACTATTCCGCTGCCAAGCCCCGTGCCTATGGTTAAAAACACGCTGGACTTGCACCCGCGGCTCACGCCTATGGCGTTTTCCGCAAAGCCCGCTACCGTGGCGTCGTTTTCTATCCAAACGGGCTTGTTTATGTATTTTTGCAGTTCCTTGCGCAGGGGCTCGTCCTCCCAAAAAAGGTTAGTGCAAAAAATAACGTTGCCTTTTTCGTTGTCCGCTATGCCGGGTATCCCTACGCCTACGCATGAGATATCGTCCAGAGAAAAGCCGCTCTTTTTAAGGGCCTTGTCGGCTACTGATCCCATGTCCGCAATAATGCTTTCAAAGGGCCTGCCCGGAAGCGTTGAAGTTTCCGCCTTGGAATATATTACGCCGTCCTCGCCTACGACTCCGGCCGCCATATGCGTGCCGCCTAAATCTACGCCTATGTATTTCATATGATGCCGTTTTCCCTTTCCTTGCAGTTGTGCAACATCATGTCGTTTAAACGCTTGTCAAGCTCGTGCGCCGCTGAATAGCCCATCTTTTTAAGGCTGTAGTTGCGCGCGGCGATTTCTATAATAATGCTTAAGTTCCGCCCGGGGCGTACTGGTATAACTATATGCGGTATCTTTACGCCTAATATTTCGGTGTACTCTTCTTCAAGACCCAGGCGGTCGTACTCTTTTTTTTCAACCCAGTTTTCAAGGTGCACCTGCATGTTTACCGCCTTGTTTATAAGCACGCTGCCTACGCCGAACATCTGCCGTATGTCTATTATGCCTATGCCGCGAAGCTCCATGAAGTGGCGCACCGTGGCGGGCGCTTCGCCTATAAGGCGGTTGTCCGAAACGCGGCGTATGTCCACCACGTCGTCCGCTACAAGCTGGTGCCCTCTTGTTACAAGCTCGAGCGCGCTTTCGGACTTGCCTACTCCGCTTTCCCCGGTTATAAGCACGCCTACGCCGTAAATATCCACAAGGACGGCGTGCATGGTAATCTGCGGCGCTAAAGCCCTGTTTAAATATAGTATAGCTTCAACTATAAATTTGGTGGTGGGCTCTGAGGAACTGTACACCACTACGTTGCGCTCTTTGGCGTACTGCAAAAAATCGTTTGAAGGGGTATAGCCGCGGCACACTATTACGCAGGGTATGGGGTAAGAAAAGAACTTGCGCAGCCGGTGCTCTTTTTCTTCCGGCGAGAGGGAAGCCAAATACGTCATCTCCACGTTGCCGAAAACCTGCGGGCGGTTAAACGCGAAGTGATCGTAAAAGCCCACAAGCTCAAGGCCCGGGCGGTTAAACTCCGCGCTCTGTATGTCCCACTCTTTAACGGTAGAGGGC
Organism: uncultured Oscillospiraceae bacterium; assembly: GCA_964518875.1. Lineage (GTDB taxonomy): Bacteria > Bacillota > Clostridia > Christensenellales > Aristaeellaceae > DTU024. The sequence continues at coordinate 106,884 of CAZFHI010000001.1, read as the reverse complement.
GACAGCACGATCAGGTTAAGCTCTTTGGCAAACTTATCGGCATCGACCAATGTCTTCACCTCCCAAAATAATATGATCATTATACATTCTTTGGGTTATATTAGCAACGGCTTAAAAAACAAAAAACCCGCAGACGAATCTGCGGGAAAAGAAAGGGGAGAAAAATCAGTAGTTTTTGGGCATAAGCTCAAAGTATGCTCTCGGGTGCTTGCACGCGGGGCAAACCTGGGGAGCTTCCTCGCCCTCAAATATGTAACCGCAGTTGCGGCAATGCCAATATGTTTTCGTTTCGCTCTTGAACACGGTGCCGTTTTCAAGGTTGGATCTTAAGGCGTTGTAGCGCTTTTCATGCTCGTGCTCTACTTCGCTTACTTCCTTAAACTGCTTTGCCAATTCGGTAAAGCCTTCTTTTGCGGCTGTTTCGGAAAACTCTTTGTACATTTCTGTCCATTCGTAGTGTTCGCCTGCTGCCGCCACTTTAAGGTTTTCTATCGTGTCGCCCGGTGTTTTGCCGTTTTTTAAGCCGCCGAGAGCCTTGAACCAGAGCTTGGCGTGCTCTTTTTCGTTTAACGCGGTTTCCGCGAATATGCCGGCTATCTGCTCGTAGCCCTCTTTTTTAGCGGCTGAAGCGAAATAGTCGTATTTATTGCGCGCCTGGCTTTCGCCAGCGAACGCCGTCTGCAAGTTTTTTTCTGTCTGACTGCCTTTTAAATCCATATTTGTTCCTCCTTTTAAATTATGCAATGTTCATGAGTATAGATACTAAGGTACCGCCTACAATAACAACTGCCAGCAGGACGCTGACACAACGAATAAGCAAGTTTTTTTTGACGGATTTCTTTTTTGAACGTGCTGTCAATGCTAATCTCCTTAAACCGATGATACGGTTCATATTATACAAATATTCGCACGCTTTGTCAAAGAAAAAACATAACTTGCAAATTGATTGCGAACCTCCCCTGCTCATACGCTGTTTACCCGTTGTAAACGCTTTTTAAACAGTATAGAATATAAAAAAGGAGGGAAAAATGGAAATACTTGTAACGGCCTTTGAACCTTTTCTGCTGAACGAAATAAATTCTTCAGAGCGGGTGCTTGAAAGCATAAAAAATTTAAGTCTGGGCGTTAAGCTTAACGAGCTTATGCTGCCGGTAACGTACGGCAAATCGCATATCATACTTAAAAGAAGCTCTAAACGCTTTAAACCCTGACGCCGTCATATGCATGGGACAGGCCGCGGGAAGAGCGCGCGTAAGCATAGAACGCGTGGCGATAAACGTTGACGACAGCGAAGCTAAAGACAACGATGGTATTATTAAGCGCGATGAAGCTATATTCGCCGACGGCGAAAACGCGTATTTCAGCACTCTTCCGATTAAAAAAATGCTTAAAGCCGTAAACGAAAAAGGCATACCCGCCGCCGTATCGAATACGGCGGGAACATACGTGTGCAACCATGTTTTTTACAGCCTTATGTACTATTTAAATAAAGACAAAAAAAGCGCGCGGGGAGGTTTTATACATTTGCCATGCCTGCCGGAGCAAACCCTTAATAACCCCAATACGCCTTCCATGCCGCTTGAAATGCAGGCCGAGGCTATAAAAACGTGCATAGAAACGCTTGAACAACAATATAAATGATCTAACAACATAAATGATCTAACAACAAGCAGTTTGTTATGCCTTTTCTTCACCTGTATTTTACCGCGTTTTTTATTCTTTTGGATCATGTTTTAAGCTCTTGATTAAGCGTCCTAAACCCGCTAAAAACATTTGACAGACTTGCATAAAGTATGTTACTATACAACGGTTGCCACTTTGCCGGCTTATTAAAGTACGGCTAACCCAAATCTGGCAATGCACGAATACTATGCGTCCCTATGGGTTGAAGGGGAAGGGCATAGGAGGAAGCCTTTAAGGGTTTCCGATTAAATTTCAGGAGGTGTTTCCGTGCCCACGATCAATCAGCTGATACGCAAGGGAAGGAAAAAACAACTAAAGAAGTCAGACGCGCCTATACTGCAAGGATGCCCGCAAAGACGCGGCGTTTGCCTGAGCGTTAAAACAACAACGCCCAAGAAGCCAAACTCCGCCTTGCGCAAAATCGCGAGGATAAGGCTTACCAACCAGTACGAAGGTACATGCTATATCCCCGGCATAGGCCATAATTTGCAGGAGCACTCAGTTGTGCTTATACGCGGCGGCCGTGTGCGCGACCTGCCTGGCGTTCGTTATCACGTAATACGCGGCGCGCTGGATACGGCAGGCGTAGATAAGCGCATGCAGGCCCGTTCACTCTACGGCGCAAAGCGCCCCAAAAAATAAGAGTCCGCTTTTGGCAGAGCCCGCCTTGCATTTAGAGAGGAACGCTCTAAAAGGCTACGGCTTATTGTGCGATGCTGGCACAGCCTTTAAGCGACAAGCTTAATTAAGGAGGATTTGTAATGCCCCGCAGAGGCTATGTATCAAAAAGAGAAGTGCTGCCGGATCCTTTATACGGCACCACAGTTGTAACAAAGTTAATAAACCAGATAATGTTAGACGGCAAGCGCGGCGTTGCGCAGAAAATCTGCTACACCGCATTTGACACTATAAAAGAAAAGACAGGCAAAGAGCCTAAGGACGTATTCCAGGAGGCTTTGAACAACGTAAAGCCCCAGTTAGAGGTTAAAGCAAGGCGCGTAGGCGGCGCCACATACCAGGTGCCTATGGAAATACGCGAGGAGCGCAAGCAGACGCTCGCTTTGCGCTGGATAGTTCAGTTCAGCCGCGCAAGGTCTGAGCGCACCATGAGCGAACGCCTTGCAAACGAACTTATGGAAGCTGCGAACAACACCGGCAACGCAGTGCGCAGAAAAGAAGAAATGCACCGCATGGCGGAAGCCAACAAGGCGTTTGCGCATTACCGCTGGTAATTAAGGACTAAAAAAGAAAGTTAAGACAGCGGCAGGCTGTCGATGGAGGAAAAAACTGCATGGTAAGAGAACACCCGCTCGACAAAATACGTAATATCGGCATAATGGCACACATCGACGCAGGTAAGACAACCACAACAGAGCGTATCCTTTACTATACAGGCAGAGTATACCGTCTTGGAGAGACGCACGAGGGCGCCGCTACTATGGACTGGATGGCCCAGGAAAAAGAACGCGGCATAACTATCACTTCCGCCGCTACGACGTGCCAGTGGAAAGGGTACACTATAAACATCATAGATACCCCCGGACACGTGGACTTTACTGTGGAAGTGGAACGCAGCCTTCGCGTTTTGGACGGCGCGGTTGCAGTTTTTTGCGCTAAAGGCGGCGTTGAACCGCAAAGCGAAATGGTCTGGAAACAGGCGGCAACCTATAACGTGCCGCGCATGGCTTACGTAAACAAGATGGATATTGTAGGAGCGGACTTTTTCCGCGCGGTAGACATGATGAAAACGCGTCTGCACGCAAACGCCGTTCCCGTACAGCTGCCAATAGGCAAGGAAGCCGATTTCAGAGGCATTGTGGACCTTATCCGTATGAAAGCGGAAGTTTACTATGACGACATGGGCAAGGATATCCGTGAAGAAGATATTCCCGACAACATGAAGGAAATGGCGGAACAGTACCGCAACAATATGCTGGAGGCCGTCGCGGAACAGGACGACGACCTTATGAATAAATACCTGGAAGGCGAAGAAATAACAGAGCAGGAAATAAAAACCGTTATACGCAAGGCCACTGTATCGTGCAAGATGACGCCTGTTCTTTGCGGAACAAGCTATCGCAACAAGGGCGTTCAGCCTTTGCTTGACGCTATTACGGAGTACATGCCTTCGCCGCTTGACGTAGCGGCCATAAAAGGCACGGATCCAAAGGACAGCGAAGTAGAAATGGAGCGCCATCCTTCGGATGATCAGCCTTTTTCCGCGCTTGCGTTCAAGATAGCGGTGGACCCGTTTGTAGGAAAGCTTGCTTTTTTCAGAGTCTATTCAGGAATGATTGAAACCAACAGCTACGTGCTTAACTCAACCAAGGGAAAGCGCGAGCGCTTAAGCAGGATACTCCGCATGCACGCGAATCACCGCGAAGACATAGCTGGCGTATGCACGGGCGATATATGCGCTGCGGTAGGCCTTAAAGACACCACCACGGGCGATACGCTGTGCGACGAAAAGAACCCCATAATACTTGAAAACATGGTGTTCCCGGAACCGGTTATACGCGTCGCGATAGAGCCGAAGACCAAGGCCGGCCAGGAAAAGATGAGCATGGCATTGGCGCGTCTTGCAGAAGAAGACCCGACGTTTAAAACCTATACGGACGACCAGACCGGACAAACCATAATAGCCGGCATGGGCGAGCTTCACCTTGAAATAATAGTAGACCGCTTAATGCGCGAGTTTAAGGTAGAAGCTACGGTAGGCAAGCCGCAGGTTGCTTACAAGGAAACCATAAGGCAGGCTTCGAAAGCCGAAGGACGCTATGTCCGCCAGACGGGCGGCCACGGTCAGTACGGCCACTGCGTTATCGAGATCGAGCCTCTTGAAGCAGGCTCCGGCTATCAGTTTGAAAGCAAGATCGTCGGCGGCGCCATACCTAAGGAGTTTATCGCTCCGGTGGATCAGGGCATACAGGAAGCGGCTCAGTCCGGCATTCTCGGAGGCTACGAAGTTGTGGACTTCAAGGCCACGCTACTTGATGGATCCTATCACGAGGTGGACTCTTCTGAAATGGCTTACAAGATTGCAGGATCCATGGCGTTTAAGGAAGCACTTAAAAAGGCCAGTCCCGTTCTGCTTGAACCTATGATGAAGGTCGAAGTAATAGTGCCGGATCAATACCTTGGCGATGTAATAGGCGATATCAACTCTCGCCGCGGCAGGGTTGACAAGATGGAAGCAAGGCAGCACGACCAGGCAATAGACGCCTATGTGCCGCTCAGCTCCATGTTCGGCTATGCAACGGACCTGCGTTCCAAAACACAGGGCAGAGGCATGTTCACAATGGTCTTCGACCACTTTGAAGAAGTGCCCAAGAGCATAGCGGAAAAAATATTAGGCAAATAATTATTAACATAATTCATTGGAGGAGAAATTATGGCAAAAGAAAAATACGAACGCACAAAACCCCATGTGAACATAGGAACCATAGGGCACGTTGACCATGGCAAGACGACGCTTACAGCGGCAATCACGATGGTGCTTGCAAAGGAAGGCCACGCCAGCGCCATGAAATATGACGAAATCGACAAGGCGCCGGAAGAAAAGGCGCGTGGAATAACAATCAACACAAGCCACGTTGAGTACGAAACCGAAAATCGTCACTACGCGCATGTGGACTGCCCCGGCCACGCCGACTATGTTAAGAACATGATTACAGGCGCGGCCCAGATGGACGGCGCGATACTGCTAGTATCAGCTCCCGACGGACCTATGCCGCAGACGCGCGAGCATATACTGCTTGCCCGCCAGGTCGGCGTTCCCTACATCGTAGTATTCATCAACAAGACGGACCTTATGGACGACGAGGAACTTCTTGAGTTAGTCGAAATGGAAGTGCGCGAGCTGTTAAACGAATACGGCTTTCCTGGAGACGATGTGCCTATTATAAAGGGCTCGGCGTTAAAGGCGCTTGAGTACATGCAGAACGGCGGCACAGATCCTGAGCACGCGCCTGAGTGCAAATGCATATTCGATCTTATGGAAGCTGTGGACGCCTACATTCCTACGCCTGACCGCGACGTAGACAAGCCCTTCCTTATGCCTGTCGAGGACGTATTTTCAATCACAGGCCGCGGCACAGTTGCAACCGGCCGTGTAGAGCGCGGCGCCGTAAAGGTATCCGACACTGTTGAAATAGTCGGCCTTACAGAAAAGTCCCGCTCGGTCGTAGTAACCGGAGTAGAGATGTTCCACAAGATGCTTGACGAAGGCGAAGCTGGCGACAACATAGGCGTGCTTCTCCGCGGCGTGCAGCGCAACGAGATAGAGCGCGGCCAGGTGCTTGCAAAGCCCGGAACGATCAAGCCTTTAACACATTTCTTCGGAGAAGTTTACGTTCTTACGAAGGATGAGGGCGGCCGTCATACGCCTTTCTTCAACGGCTATCGCCCGCAGTTCTACTTTAGAACAACAGACGTAACAGGAACCATAACCCTGCCTGAAGGCGTGGAAATGGTAATGCCTGGTGACAACGTACAGATGGAAGTACAGCTTATAACGCCTATCGCTATTGAGCAGGGGCTGCGCTTTGCTATCCGTGAAGGCGGCCACACCGTGGGCGCCGGCGCCGTCGCGAAAATTGTAGAATAAGCCTGATATCTTAAGAAACGAGGTGCAATCATGGCAGCTAAAGGAGCAAGAGCCAATATTGTGCTGGCCTGCCAAGAGTGCAAGCAGCGCAACTATCCTACCGTAAAAAACAAAAAGAACACGACAGAGCGGCTTGAAATGAAAAAGTACTGCCGCTTCTGCCGCAAGCATACCGTGCATAAGGAAACGAGGTAAAAATGGCAGAGGATACATCCGCCCGCAAGGCAAAAAATACAGCCGACAAGAAAAACAAGCAGGATTCTTCTTCGTCAAAGTTTGTCAATTTCTTCAGGCGCCTGCCAGGCAGAATTGCCTCCCCGTTTAAAAACACCTGGAGAGAGCTTAAAAAGGTTACATGGCCAAGCCGGGAAAACCTTTGGCAGTACACAGGCATTGTAATTGCGTTTATGGTGTTTATGGGCGTTGTAATTGGTTTGCTGGACCTTGGCGCTTCGAAGCTTATCGCTGCGATAGTCGGCGCCTGAGAGAGAAGCTATGTCCGAAAACCAAGAACAGGCGCAGTGGTATGTTGTTCATACCTATTCCGGCTATGAAAATAAAGTAAAAGACAACCTTGAAAAAGCGGCGGAAAACCAGCACATGCAGCAGCTTATACAGGAAGTGCGCGTGCCTATAGAAGAAGTCGCCGAAATACGCAACGGCAAGAAAAAAATAACCCAGCATAAAACCTTTCCGGGATACGTGCTTGTTAAGATGATCATTACCAGCGACAGCTGGTACGTTGTGCGCAACACGCGCGGGGTTACGGGCTTTGTGGGCCCGGACTCCAAGCCTGTTCCGCTCAGCCAGGCGGAGGTTGAGCATATGCTTTCAAGCCGTCCGCAGGCCGAAAGAACGAAGATGGTTATCGGCGAAGAAGTGCGCATAAAGTCCGGACCGCTTGAAAACTTTACCGGCACTGTGGAATCCATAGACTTAGAGCACGGTAAAATGCAGGTTAAGGTTAAGATGTTCCTGGGCAGAGAACTGCAAGTAGAAATAGAGCTTTCCAAAGCGGAAAAGCTCTGATCTGCCCGCTTGTGGGAGGCGCGCAAGCGCCGCCATACCACTTAATTTAGGAGGTGCCGTTTATGGCAAAGAAAGTAGTCGCATATATAAAACTGCAGGTTGAAGCCGGCAAGGCAACCCCTGCACCCCCGATAGGCCCGGCCTTAGGCCAGCACGGCGTGAACATTCCAGGCTTCTGCAAGGAGTTCAACGCGCGCACAGCCAAGGACGCAGGGCTTGTAATACCTGTTGTAATCACCGTATACGCGGACAGGTCTTTCACCTTTATAACGAAAACCCCGCCGGTTCCGGTGCTCATCAAAAAAGCGCTTAACATAAGCGCAGGCTCAGGCGAACCGAACAAGGTAAAGGTGGCTCAGCTTACCAAAGACCAGGTGCGCGAAATAGCTCAGACGAAGATGCCGGATATCAACGCGGCTTCCATAGAGGCCGCTATGAGCATGGTTGCAGGCACCGCCCGCAGCATGGGCATAACGGTAGAAGAATAACAGCGTGTGGAAGGCTTTAATGCCGATACAACCACAGGAGGGAATACATGAAACACGGAAAGAAATATACAGACAGCGTAAAGCTTATAGATAAATCTGCGCAGTACGATCCTGACGAGGCCGTAAAGCTTTTAAAGCAGACAGCCAAGGCAAAGTTTGATGAAACCGTTGAACTGTCCATACGTTTAGGCGTAGACCCGCGCCACGCGGACCAGCAGGTGCGCGGCACGGTAGTTTTGCCGCACGGCACAGGCAAAAAGGTGCGCGTGCTCGTTTTCGCTAAAGGCGATAAGGCCGAGGAAGCGAAGACTGCGGGAGCGGACTATGTAGGCGAGCAGGATCTGGCGGACAAGATCAAGACTGAAAACTGGTTTGACTTTGATGTCGCCGTCGCTACGCCCGACATGATGGGCGTCGTAGGACGCATAGGCCGTCTGCTCGGCCCTAAAGGGCTTATGCCAAACCCAAAGGCCGGCACTGTTACTATGGACGTTGCGAAAGCCATAGAAGAAATTAAAGCCGGTAAAGTTGAATACCGCCTGGACAAAAGCGCTATCATTCACGTGCCGATAGGCAAGGCGTCTTTCACGGAAGAGCAGCTTCAGCAGAACCTTAATACGCTTATGCAGGCTATTATAAAGGCGAGGCCCGCGGCGGCCAAGGGCACATATTTAAGATCCGTATATATAAGCAGCACTATGGGACCGAGCATAAGGGTAAACCCGCTTAAGTTCTGACGCTGTAAATTAACGCGGTAACGCTACATACACGCTCCTGAACGGGGCGTGTTTTAAATTTTCAATAGAGCGGGCGCTTTAATAATAATATAGACTTTTCAAAAAAATATTGCGATGCGCGTTTGACACATGGAGCTGCTGATGATAAACTATCCCGGTAAGTCCATGGGGGAGTAGCAGGCGTACAGCGCAGCAAGTCAACATACTGGCCGAACGGTCTGGCTTGCTTTAAACTGCGAGACTCATGCAGAAAGCTGTGCATGGAGCCCGTCTGTATAAAATCCCGAGTATAGTTTTCTGTACTCGGGATTTATACTTAATCCGGTTAAAATAGTTATAGTATGAACGATTTTTCATCTTTTTTGCGCATTGTTGATTAAGCGTAGAGCCGCTGCGCTTCGTTCACAAGGTTTTGTCTAAGCGGAAAAACTTTTGTTCATCTATGTCTGCCTGGGATAAGTATTATATTTTAAGCGCAGGAGAAAAAACATGAGCTTAGGAATTTCTTTTTTTACAAAAAGCATTATGCTTGGAGTTGGTCTTGCGATGGACGCTTTTTCGGTTTCGCTTGCGAACGGCCTTAACGAACCCGCTATGAAGCGGGGCAGAATGTTTTGCGTGGCAGGAATATTTTCTTTATTTCAATTCGCAATGCCTGTTATCGGCTGGATATGCGTTTCCACAGTCGCGCACATGTTTAAGGCATTTACAAAATTTATACCTTGGATTGCCCTTATTCTGCTTGGATATATAGGCGGAAAAATGCTTTTTGAAGGCGTTAAGTGCAAGGACGCGGAAGAAGAAAAAATAGAAATATGCCTAAGGGTGCTTTTAATGCAGGGCGTAGCTACATCTATCGACGCGCTTTCGGTAGGGTTTACAATATCGGAATATAATCTGCTTGAGGCCCTGCTATCGTGCGCCATTATTGGCGTTGTTACGTTTTTCATATGCTTTTCAGGTCTTTTTATTGGCAAGAAAGCCGGAACAAAGCTTTCAGGGAAAGCCGACGTTTTGGGCGGAGCCATACTTATTATTATAGGACTTGAAATTTTTATAAAAAGCTTTATATAAATTAAAAAGGCGTATAGGATAAAACGCCATGCAGTATTTGTTTTAAAACGGCAGAATTTTTATCTGCTTGAAAAACGCGAGGGCTTATATAAATAAAATGAGTAAGCGAACAATCCGTCAAAGAAAATTTAAATGAGAGAAGTTTTTCAATATGCGGCGGCGCTTGGCATCAATATGCAATTTATATTAACAAGAACAACGCCGCATATTACACGGGTTTGACGTTCGCTTCCATATGGAAAAGTCGGCCGCTTTAAAATTGCCCTGGTTTACTTATATTTTTCAATGAACGTATCGAGAGCTTCGTCTATTTCTTTGCCGTGCCCTTCCATTAAATGGCCTCCGTCGAGGAATGAAACAAGGGTCAAGTCAGGGAAGCGGCCTTTGGCTTTTTCAACCTTTTCAAAGCTTGCTACGGGGTCGTCCTGCGCGTGTACGATAAGTACAGGAACTTTTAGCGTTTCTATGGGGTACTGGTAAAAATTTCTTTCCATATCCGGGTTAACAAGCCTGCCGTCAAGTATGGCGCCTGCTCTGCGGTCCGCGACAGGCATAATGGTTTCAACCGTTGATGCAGGAAGGCCCAAAGCTAAAGGCATAAAAGGCTGTATAAGGCACATTGCGTAATCCGATATGAAGAATTCCGGCGGAGCCTGGTATTCCATAAACTTTTCCGGTTTCTCAGTAACGGGCATGGCGGAGCAGAACAGTATAAGGCCCTTTACGCGCTCCGGGTAATCAAGAGCGAAGCGTATGGCGGGCGTGCCGCCTGCCGACGCGCCGAGCACAAAAACCTTGTCCGCATTAAGCTTATCCAAAAGCTCGTTAAAGGCTTCAGCCTGCTCCTTTGGCGAGCCTTCTCCATATACGTCGGATCCCAAATAGCCGAACCTTGAAGGCGCTATAATATGGTTTTTATCAGCGCGGTTTTCAACGCTGTCATACGCCTGGTCGTAGCCGCCGAAAATGCCATGGACGGATAATATCGTTTCGCCTTCGCCCTGCTCTGCATAGGTCATGTCCCCGTAGGACAGCTTCGCTGTCCGCGCGTTATAGGTTTTTAGCTTTTCGCGCGCCCCGCTTGCCATAATGTAGCAGCGCACGCCCTGAACTATAAAGTACGCGGAGATTATTATTAGAAGAATATACCGCCACTTCAATTTTTTCTTTCCAACCTTTCCGTTTTTCTTTGCCATAAATGAATCCTGACGTTTTGTTTTTTCAATAATTAAAACTGTTTGCTGCTTTTTAGTTTCACAGGTTAAGAAGCTTTACCGCGCATTGAAAAAATCTGCTGAAGTCTTCTTTGCTGTTTAAATCAAAGCCCAGAAGCTCCTTGCTTACGCCCCTGTTTAAAAAAGCGGACTGCATGGTCGCAAGCAGCATGAAGGCCTTTACTTTTTTAACGTCTTCATTTTCATCGCCCTTTATGGAGCCGTAAATCGCTTTGTAGCTTGCGGCGGAGTTGCTTGATAAGGCCGGATCGGAAAAATCGCTCAGCATGGAAATCTTGGAAATCTCAGGATGGCTTACAAGATAGCTGAAAACGCTTACCGTAGAAACTGAAAAATCCGAACGGTTGTATTCAGCGCCCTGCGCTGTATGTTTTTCTTCCTGGGTTTTAAAAAAATCTTTCATAACTTCAGAAATCATGCGCTGCACGCAGGCTTCTATAAGCTTCTTCTTGGAACCAAAATGATAGTTTATAAGGCCCACCGCTACGCCCGCCTTAGAAGCTATGTCGCGTACGGTGATGTTTTCCGGCAGGCCGTCGGACTGCTGTATCAGCGATATAGCCGCTTCTAAAATTTTTTCTTTTATGGACGGCGAATGCGTTGAATTGTTTTCCATAGTATCTCCCGTAAATTAACTTGAACACTGTTCAATAATTATTATATTGAACAACGTTCAAGCTGTCAAGCGTTTTTATGAATTTTTAAAAATGTTTGGGATGAGATTTGCGTTTATTTTAGCCTGAATTCAGCGTTTAAGGCTTTATTTTGTTTGAAACAGCTTTGTCTTTTTGCGAAAGCGTTTAAGCGGTCCGCGCTTGTTCCGATTTTTAAAAAATATTTTTCAGACTATATTTTAAAGATTCTGTTTGTACGCACTGTACCAATTATTAATCGGCTTTTGCAAAGCGTTATACGCTCTTAAGCATATCCCTGGCGGGAAAGTAAATTTCTATCTGCTCAGGGTCGGGCGCTTTTTTGCCTTCCTTTTTAAGCCCCTCGCATAAAAGCGGAAGCCTGCTTTTGAGCCCCGCAATAAAGAACCTTTCCTTTATCGCTGTTCTTTTGCTAAGGCAGAAAAGCTTGTATTGCAAGGCTATGCCGGACGCGGAGCCTAATGTAGCGCGCGTGTCCTCCATATCCGGCGTCATTGAAAACTTGTGTATGTCGTCCGCTATGGACTTCCTAAGCACTTCCACGTCTTTTTCGTTGGCGTTTTTAATAAGCCACTCCGCCTTGGCGTCGCTGTCCGGCAGCGTTAAGGTGCGCTCTTGACGCAATTTTTCCGCAGCGCCGCTTTCGTCTTCGCTTAAACCCATAACGCCCGTAAGAACCAGCATCGCGTCAGCGAACTGCGCGCGGTCGTTTATCCTGTCTGAGGCGAGCAGATCGTAAGCGTCTATTAAAGGAATAACGTTTTCAAAATCTCCCTGCATTGCCGCGCCGTTCGGGTACATAATCATCGGCAGCCTTTCAAAGCCGTGGCGCCGCTTAAACTTAATGCTTTTTGAGTCGGGCTTATCGAGAACATATACATATTCGTCGGTATACACCCTCGTTTCCCTGTGGGATAAAAGAACGCCGTACATGGGCCTTCTTTCCGCCGTATCGTCAAACACTATGAACGCGTTCTTAGGGTCAAGCGGCGCCATGTGCATTTCCTGCGTGTAAAAGCACAGCGAAATACCAAGCCCGTAAACGCTCTGCGCTATAGCAAGGGACATGTTAAGCGCAGGGTCTGAGCAGCGCTCCTGAAGCGCCAGCAGATTATTAAGCGCCGTTTCGTCGCATCCTCCCTTGTATTCAGGCTCGCTGCTGAGCATAAAGCCGGCGCTTACTTCCGCTATGTATTTGGGGAAACCGTGCGGAAGCCTCGCGTTTGGAAGCGCGCCGCGCCTTGTGCGGTTTAATATGTCGTGTCTGCCCTCGTAATAATTGCAGAGCCTGAAAAGCCTTTTGCGTTCCAGAGTAAATTTTTCAAGGGACTCGTCTATTGCCTGCGTGAAGCTCAAGTTTTTGTTTACTGTAATCATATGCAACCTCCTTGCAAAAATATAAAATATATTTCAGGACAGGGCGGGACTGCTTTAAAAATAAACTTGATATAATTAAAAAGATCAGTATAATACAACTATAAATATTAAAAGGGGGGCTTGTTTTGAAAAACGCATGCTTTGAGTTTAAAACGATAGGCGCGCCTGTAAGCTGCGAGCGCTACGGCAACGGCCATATAAACGAAACCTATCTTGTAATAACGGACGAAGGCGTATGGTATATATTGCAGAAGATAAACCACAACGTATTTAAAGACGTGGAAGGGCTTATGAAAAACATATCGTCCGTAACAGAGTACCTGTACGAAAAAACGCCGGACCCAAGGCGCGTGCTTACAATAGTGGAACCAAAGCAGGGCGGAAAATACATAAAAGATTCGGAGGGCTACTGGCGCATGTACGTTTTCGTTACAGACAGCGTGTGCCTCGAAAGGCCGGAAACCCCTAAGGACTTTTTTTCAAGCGCCGTCGCGTTCGGCTCTTTCCAGAACCAGCTTTCTAACTTCGACGCTTCTTCTCTTAACGAAACAATAAAGAACTTCCACAATACGCCGTGGCGTTTTTCAAACCTTAAACAAGCCATAGAGAAAGACAGCGTAGGCAGAGCAAAGAACTGCCAGAGAGAGATAGACTTTTGCCTTGAGCGCGAAAAAATATGCTCGTTTTTGACGGACCTGCTTAAAGAAGGCGAAATCAACCTGCGCGTAACCCATAACGATACTAAGCTTAACAACGTAATGCTCGACGCCGCTACCCATGATCCGCTCTGCGTTATAGATCTTGATACCGTTATGCCAGGCCTTGCCGCCAACGACTTTGGCGATTCCATACGATTCGGCGCTTCAACCGCAGCTGAAGACGAAACGGATTTAAATAAGGTAAGCATGTCCCTTGAGCTTTTTGAAAGCTACACGAAAGGCTTTTTGCAGGAATGCAAAAACGCGCTCAATGAAACAGAGCTTAAGACGCTTCCCATGGGCGCGCTGCTTATGACGCATGAATGCGGCATGCGCTTTTTAACGGACTACCTTGAAGGCGACACGTTTTTTAGGATACACCGCGAGGACCACAACCTTATACGCTGCCGCACGCAGTTTAAGCTGGTTAAGGACATGGAGCAAAAAATGGGCGATATGCAGAAAATAACGGAAAAATATGCGTAAAGCTTATTAATATTTAAAACAAAAAGTCAGAGGATGTCCCCTGACTTTTTATATATATTTAGTCTGACTTTTTGCGGTGTTTTATGTTTTTATTTTTTCCATCTTATCCAGCGTCGGCTGAGAGCGCTGTTTATATCGTAAATAGTAAGCGCGTAGCCTTCCAGGTTAAAATAATATGAGTAGCTGTCAATATCGTAGCGCTCTGCGCGGCTTGTCGCTTCAGATAAAGGAACGCCTAAAATGGACACCATGCAGCCGCCGTCGGGCGGTATAACCTTTGTTATTTTATATGTCTCGTCTATGTGCCTTTTATACCGCGCATAGTAAAAAGCGTTTGAAGAGCTGTGTATCACAAGCGGCCAGCGCAGGTAAGGGCGCAGCGCCTTTGGCACGGAAGCCTTGGTATATCCAAAATCTCTTAAAGTGCCTATATACATCATTACATGGCGTCCGCCCGCGTATTTTACAGCGAGCAGGTCGCCGGCCTCAGCGCGCCGCGCGATTTCAGGATAGCTGTATTTTTCAAAATCCAGATAACGGTTCTTCATAAGGTTAATATTTGTAAACATTTCGCTTATTGATGGGTGCCTGCCTCTGCCTGCGCTCTTAAGCACCCATTGCGTAAAGCCCGCGCAGTCAAAGCCGTACATATAGAAATTGCCTGTTTTATAGTATTTGGAGTTTTGCCACGGCGAGCGCACATGCCCAAACTGATTTACGTCGCGCCCGCCCCAGAAGTACGGCACGCCAAGCTCCATAAGCGGCGCTATGTCGCTGCCCGTTATTTTGTCGTACCTGTCCACAAAAGGATTGCCCTTTTCAAGGCACGAAAATGCGTAGTCCAGTTCCGGGCATTTGCCGACTAAGGCTCTTGAGCTTGAACAAATAAAGACTGCTAAAAGCAAAATAACGGTGAATGTTTTTTTCATTTGGGCGTCTTCCGTTTAAAGCTTTGGCTTAAAATACTTTAGCCGTTTAGAAAGCAATTTGTTTAGTCTTATTGTAAATAGTCTTATCAAAAACAGTATAACATTTTTTAATTTTAACCGCAACTTGACGCGAAACAAAAAAATCCATTAAAAAACCGGCGGGGAATTTCCCGCCGGTTTTTTATAATTAAGAAATATTATTTTTCTTCGCTTGCGGCTTCTTTTTGTTTTTTGCCTTCGCCGATAGTAAGTATGGCGTTTAAAACTATGCCGAATATCGCGGCGCCTGCGACGGCGGGCACCTGAAGACCCAAAAAGTTGATGTTGCCGCCAAAGCCGTAGTTTATGCCGAGGCCGAGCGTTAAAATGCTTGCTATTACGGCTATGTTCTTGGAGTCGAACATGCTTACTTTCTTGTCTATAAGTATCGCTATGCCCTGAGCCGCTATGGCGCCGAAAAGGTATATTTCAAGACCGCCTATTACAGCCTGCGGTATGCCGTAGATTACGCGTATAAGCGGCGTGAAGCAGCTTATGAGCATGGCGAATATGCCCGCTGCAAACATGACGCTTACTGAGAAGACCTTTGTAATAGCCATGGTTGAAATGTTTTCGCCGTAGTTGGTTCCGGCAGGACCGCCTATTACGCCTGAAATCATATCGCAGATTCCGTCGCCTATAAGGTTGCGGTCGAGCATTTGGGAGAGCTTGTAATGCGGCTTGCTTTTTTTATTGGCAAGGTCGTTTACATAGGTATCAAGCTGGTACATATGCGCGGTGGATTCTGGTATTGTCGCTATGGCGATAGGCATTATGGCGGCCACGCTCATCCAGTTTGGAGTAGGCAGGCTGAATGCGGGCAGCGCAAATATCGACCCGTCGCCAAGCTTCCATGCTGATGCCGCGAGCGAGCCTTCGGGTATCGACCTGAAGAAGTTTCCGCCGCCAAGCAGCATTACGCAAAGCGCTACGGCGGATCCCGTTAAAGCGCCAAGAAGCAAAGGAAGCTGTCCAAGCACGCCCTTAAGGTATTTTGAATAAAGCACAGTTGATATAAGCGTCGTTAAGGATATAAGCCATACCCAGTTGGTCTGGCCTTCAAGCAGTACGCCAGCCGCGTCCATCATAGGGGCGGCGTCGCGCACTGCGTTTCCTGCAAGCGTTAAGCCTATAACCATGGCGACAGAGCCCGTTACTGTAGGCGGGAGAATTTTTTCTACCTTTTCCATGCCGCCCATGCGCACGAGCAGGCCTGCCGCTATTGAAACGAAGCCTGAAAGCACTATGCCAAACTGCGCTTTTGAAATAAGCTCCGTAGGCAGGATGAAGGTTCCGGGCGCTCCCATGGTGCCGCCCTCAGCCACGACCATGGAGGCTATAGCTGTTAAGTAGGCAAAGCTTGAGCCGTAATACATAGGTATTTTTTTGCCGGTGATAAGTATGAAGAACACTGTCGCAAGGCCGCTTGCGAAGATGGTGGTGGATACGTGGAAGCCCGTTATTAAAGCTACTGTAACAGTAGCGGGAAACATTACTATTACCTGCTGAATAGCATAAAGAAAAAGCCTAACAAATGTAGGCTTTTCATCAGGCAAGTATCCAATATCAAATTGTGAGTTCTTTTTGGGCACATAGCCCTGCTTTACTTGTGACATTAAAAACCTCCTCCTTCTAAAAAAAGCCCCCTTGTATTGCAGGTTTCCCTGCGGGCGGCTGTTTTTAAAGCCGACGCATAGTACCATATAAATAAGGGCTTGTCAACTATGGGATTGTGATTTTTTAAAAAAGGAGTGCCGAAGTCAAACATATGCGACAAAAAGCTATGTTAAAAACACACTAAATAAACGGCAAAATATTTAAACATTTAGGTATAAATTCTATATATGAAAATGCTTTTTATAATAAAGTCTATTAATGCATAATTTTAATTGACGCAGATGTTGGCGCCTTGACAAACTTTATTATATTTGTTTTGTTTGTGGCGAGCATAAACATACTGCGCCAGTCATAAGGTTTGACTAATGAGTCTTTTGCTTAGGGCAATGAGCGTTTTTAGCAAAATACGGCTTTTTTTAAAATTACAATAAAGCCTTATTCATTTTAAAAATTTAAAATCCGATTTATTTTGAAATCACCGCTTGTTTTAAAAACATATCCCCATTTAGGGCGTAGCGAAGGGCGTCTATCGCGTGGTCGCCGGCGTTTGCTTTTATTTGGCCGTTATCTGCAAAGCGGAAGCCCGCTATTTCTTTTGGAAAACTGCTTAAGGAACTGTCCGCTATTATTGTGTGCTGCCTAAGCCACTGTATGGAATAGCGCACGGCGTCTTTAGGCTTTTTAACGGGGTAGGCTCTTATGCCTAAGCGCCTTAGCTCCGCGATGCTTTTAGGCTCCGCGCTGTCGCAAAATACGTTTAAATGGGGTGCGAAAAGCCTAAGCTTTTCAGCCAGCCGGTCGTTAGTGCAGGAATATAGTACGCATTCGCGCAGTACGTATATAAGCTTGTTCTTTTTATCATAGCTTATAAGTAAAGCGCAGGCCGGGTCTTTTGAAAAGCCGAAGTCAAGCCCGCAGCGGAGGCTGTTTATTTCAAATTTTTTGCCGGAACAGTCCTCGTATATTACGTTTTCAAACACCTGCCCGCGCGTGTCCTCCCAAAGACCTAAAGTATATACGCTGCGGTAGTAGGCGTCCTTTTCGTTTTCAAGAGCCGCGATATCGTCTTGCGTTAAAAAGCGGTTGTCTTTGTAAGTGCTGTGCAGCATTACCAAATCTTTTTCGCGGTGGACGGGGCGCGCAACGTCCTTGTTTTTAAAATATGTTTCGTATATCCAGTGGGATTTATTAGACGGGTTAAAGCTTAATGTCATACGCTTTTTGTGTTCGCTTATTCCCCTTAAGCGCTTGTCCAGCTGCTTAAAGGAGTCGTAATCGGTTTCTGTGGCTTCTTCTATCCAAATGTCTGTAATTACGCCCCTTTCAGGCGTTATGGATTTAAGCTTGTCCGCGTCGTCCAGCCCCGAAAAAAGCACCTGAGCGCCGGTATACGTGCAGGTTATAAGCCCTTCCCGTATTTCAAAACAGTGCATGGCGTCAAAGCGTCTTATGGCCTTTAAAATTTCATTAAAGCAGGAACTTCTTATGCGCGAAGCCACCTGCCTTGTTACAAGCGTGTTGCGGCCCTTAAAACAGTCCGCCGCTATGCGGCTCGCTATAAAAACGGATTTTCCGCTTCCCGCACCTCCGTAAAAAAGCTGGTACCTTTCCTCCGCGTTTAAAAATGGTATATATATTTCATTAAAATATTTATCTGAGAATATTTCCATCGTATTGACCTCCCGCAATAAATGTAAAATAATTTTGAAGACCGAGCGGGACAAAAGCTGAGGGAATAGGTTTTAAACTTAGCGGCAAGGCGTATATGCGGCAATATAAAATATGATTTAAATATCGGAAAAGCCGCGCGATTTTGTATTTATTACTTGCACTTATACTATAATTAAAAGCCTTGCAATAAGCAGTTTTATTATTTATTATACGGGTGTAAAAACAAGCTTGCTCTGTTTTTGAACATATCTATGCTGTAGAAAAACCTATCGTATCTTTATATAAAACGGTCAAAAGAAAGGAACTTTTATGAAACGACTTAAAATATTATTCATAGCGGCATTATTGCTGTGTATCAGCTTAAATACGGTTTTTGCGGAGCCTTCAATACTCAACAACGAAAGTTTGCTTTTAAGCTATGTTAATCAATGCGAAAGGCGGCTGTTTACAAAAGACGGCGATATTTTGCTGGCATTAAGGGGCGCTTTTGAAAAAGGCGACGGAATAGACAGATTAGTTTTGTTTGATAAAAACGGCAATCTGCTTTGGGAAACAAAGATCCCTAATATATTTTCGTTTTGTGAAAGGGAGGACGGTACTTTTGCAGTAACCTGCGCGCAAAAAACACCTGAACAAAGGGAACTTATGCTTTTGAGCCCTGACGGGGCAATATATGAAAATAAACCGCTGAGCGATGAAATGCTTAACCCTATCGCTGTAAAAGACGGTATTGTATATACGCAGATAGATAAAGATACTAATGCCAGGCTGCTGTGCAAAACCACGTGGGATAATATAACAAGCAAAGCGCTTTTGAAAGGCTTTTCTACCGCCGCTTGCATAGTAACGGAAACGGGGAATAACTATACATATGGATATTTAATTGTAAGTTTTCCTGAAGGCTGCTTTATGAACGGAATACTTGCGGCGCTTGACGCTGATTATAATATAAATTGGACGATAGGGGAAAAAGAGCGTGTATTGCCCGTATGGCATGAGCTTAAAAACGGGGATACTATTGTATGCGTCATGCAGGAAGAAAACGATCACAGCTTTATAAAAAGACTTGACGCGGCAGGCGGCGTAGTCTGGTCCCGTGAAATAGCGGGAAACGGCGCTTATTTCACCGTTAAAAATATATATGAAAATGCAGACGGAAGCATTTGCGCCGCGGGATATATGAAAGACTTGTCGGGCTTAGACAGCAGCGCGGCTTTTATGGTTACGTTTGATAAAGACGGAAATTTTATAGACGGCCGCGTATTAGGCGATTACAGCATAATATTTTTGGAAAAAAGCGTGCTTCTTAAAAGAGACCCCGACGATATAACGAAATTTACGGAAATAGTTCCTTTGCCTTTAGTACTACAGGAATCCCGCGAAAAAATATATCTGCGGTAAAAACGGCGCGCGGCAGGCGTTTAATTAAACAACTTAATTTATTATCATATAATAAAAATAAATATTATTGAAAATTACATATTTACAAAACGGATTTGCCGGTATATAATGATTTTTGATAGCAACAATAGTAACAATAATACAGGCAATGTGTCTATTGTTTTAACATGGGAAGATAAATGAAAGAATATTCAAAAAACTGGGCTGTAAGAAAGTCCGACAAGACGCCCCTGGTGGATCAGCTTGTTAATAACATAAGGTGGAGCATTTTTACTGGAGAAATCCGTTTTACGGAAAAGCTTCCTCCCATAAGAACGCTCGCTCAAGAGCTTGGCATTGGCATTAACACGGTAAGAAGGGCCTACAAAAAGCTTGAGGAGCAGTCGCTTGTGGTTACAAGGCCGCACATAGGCACGGTAGTTCAAATGGAAGACGTGAACTTGCAGAACATAAGGTCTGAGCTTGTGGCTACTATAAAAAGCGCCATACACTACGGCCTGCCCGTTGAAGACATACGCTCCACCGTAAAAAACACTCTTGACGAGTATTTAAGCAACAGCAAGCGGCGTATAATATTTGTATATGCGGATCCCGTCATAGGGCGCCGCCACGCAGAGCAAATAGCGCGCGAAGTGGACGTGCTCGTGCAGGAGGTGCCATTGGATAATCTTATTAAAACCCTTGAAGGCTATGAGCACATAGAAAACCTTGACGCTATCGTAACCACATATTTTACTTATGCCAGGGTTCAGCAGCTTTGCCCTAATTTTAAAGGCATTATATGCGGCATGACAGTGGAAATTTCAAAAGAAGTGATAGGCGTGCTTAATTCTCTTAAAGCAGGCTCAAAAATTGCGCTTTTTTGCAGGAAGGACGAATCCGCCGAAGGCTTTATAAACCTTATCAAGCGCGACTATCCTGACCTTCATGTGGAGATCCGCTACGAGAAGGACCTTAAAAACTGGCCGGAGCTCGCGAAAGGCTCGGCCGCTGTATTTTCAAGCCCGTGCCTTATGAAAAAAATGAATAATGTCGAATCAGGCGTCAGGGTTTACGAAATCTGGAACAGGCTTAACGCGCAGTCTATACAGATGCTTAAAGAGCACTTGTATTAAAAGGGGTTAAATATGAAAGATAAATTGATTGAAATAAAGCGCCTTGCAGTCCAATACAAGTCTGACGATAGTATTGTGCGCGCTGTAAACGGAATAGATTTAACGCTTGAACGCGGAAGCACGTTAGGACTCGTGGGGGAAACGGGTGCTGGGAAAACCACGACGGCGCTTACAATAATGGGCCTTTTGCCTAAAGTTACAGGCAGGGTAACGGAAGGCGAAATACTTTTTGAAAACAAGGACCTTGTAAAGGCTTCTGAAAGCGAGATGCGGAAAATACGCGGTGAAAAGATATCCATGATATTTCAGGACCCTATGACGAGCCTTAACCCCGTTATGACGGTAGGGGAGCAGATAGGAGAAGCCATAAAGCTGCACAGGAACGTTACCGCGCAGCAGCGCGAAAAGCGCGTAGATGAAATGCTCAGGCTTGTAGGCATATCCGAAAGCAGGAAGAACGAATACCCGCACCAGTTTTCAGGAGGAATGAAGCAGCGCGTCGTAATAGCTATGGCGTTAGCCTGCGAGCCGCAGCTTTTATTGGCGGACGAGCCCACGACAGCGCTTGACGTTACCATACAGGCGCAGATACTTGATATGATGCAGGAGCTTAAAACCAAAATAAACACCTCCATACTGCTCATTACGCACGACTTAAGCGTTGTAGCGGAAACCTGCGACAACGTCGCCATAATGTACGCCGGCGAAATAATAGAATACGGTACCGTTAAAGACATATATAAAGACACAAAACGGCACCCGTACACGGAGGGTTTGTTTGGTTCCATTCCTAACCTTGAAGTTGAAAGCAGAAGGCTTAACCCAATAAACGGCCTTATGCCGGACCCTACGAATTTGCCTAACGGCTGCAAGTTCCACCCGAGATGCCCTAAATGCATGGATATATGCAAAGAGCAAAGCCCCGGCAAGGCTTTATTTGGTACGCATATGATATGCTGCCATCTGTTTAAAAACGAAGCGGAGGGGAAGTAATATATGCAGGACAAGGTAATTTTGCAAACAAAAAACCTTAAAAAGTATTTCCATACAGCGGCTGGCGAGCTTCACGCCGTGGACGATATTTCAATAAGCATCTGCGAGGGCAAGACCTTAGGCGTAGTGGGAGAATCCGGCTGCGGGAAGTCAACGTTGGGCAGGACTATACTGCGCCTTCTGGAGCCTACGTCAGGCACTGTTTTATTTGACGGCGTGGATATTACAGCGGCTTCAAAAAACGAGCTCAGGCGCCTGCGCATTCAGATGCAGATAATTTTTCAGGACCCTTACGCGTCGCTTAACCCAAGAATGACTATAAGCGAAACAATAGCGCAGCCAATGCTTGTAAACAAGCTTTGCAAAAAAAACGAAATTGAAGGCAGGGTGCGCGAGCTTATGGACACCGTGGGCTTGGCTTCAAGGCTTTATAACGCCTACCCGCACGAGCTTGACGGAGGCCGCAGGCAGCGAATAGGCATCGCCCGCGCGCTTTCTTTAAACCCGCGCTTTATCGTGTGCGATGAACCTGTTTCCGCCCTTGACGTTTCAATACAGGCGCAGATTTTAAACCTTTTAATGGATCTTCAGGAAGAAAGAAAGCTTACCTACATGTTTATAACCCATAACCTTTCCGTCGTTAAGCACATATCGAACGAAATAATGGTAATGTACTTAGGGCAGTGCATAGAAAAGGCGGAAAAGAGGGAGCTTTTTAAAAACCCCATGCACCCGTATACGCAGGCGCTGCTTGACGCCATACCCGTTATCGACCCGGATAAGCGCCGTAAAACACGCAGAAAGATAAAGGGCGAAATCGTAAGCCCCATAGATCCTGCCCCTGGGTGCCGCTTTGCGCCGCGATGCCCCTACGTTAAAAAAGAATGCACCGGGCGCGACATACCGCTGAAAAAGGTCAGCGAAAATCATCAAGTCGGATGTGTTTTGTTCGAATAAAGCTAAAAAAGGAGGAAGAAAACAAATGAAACACTATAAGATAATGGCACTGCTGTTAGCCGTGCTGATGCTTTCACCCTTAGCCGCGGTTCATGCGGATAAGGACGTAACGAAGATCGCCGTCTACTCTGACTTTGCAGGCTTTGACCCCTACAATTCAGGCATGGACCTTGACAAGGTAGTGTATGACAACATATTTGACTGCCTGCTCCGTTTCTACAACGGCGAATTTGAAAAGGTGCTCTGCACGGATTACTCCATAAGCGAAGACGGAAAAGAGTACACGTTCAAGCTCCGCGACGACGTAACGTTCCACAACGGCGAAAAGTTCACGGCGGAGGACGTTAAATTTTCCATGATGCGCGCGAAGGAATCAAGCGAAATGTCAAACTACACTAAAAATATAGTGGACGTTGTGCCGCTTGACGATTATACGGTAAAGATCGTTCTGGACGCTCCCTATGTGCCGTTTTTAACTTCCGTTGCGGCGCAGGTATGCATAATGAACGAGAAAGCCGTTAATGAAGCGGGGGACAACATCAAAAAGGCGCCCTGCGGCACAGGCCCCTACGTATACAAGGAATGGGTCTCAGGCTCCAAGGTAGTCCTTGAGCGCAACGAAAACTACTACGGAGAAAAACCGCAGATAAAAGACGTGGAGTTTGTAGTGCTCACTAACCAGGATACGGCATTAAACGCGCTTGAAACTGGCGAGATAGACTTAACCTATACCGTTCCGTCAATAGCGGTTCCCATGCTTAAAAAGGACAAGAACATAGCTATGGACTTAAACCCAACGCTTGGAAGCGGGTACATAGTAATGAACCTTGAAGCGGACTGGGTAAAGGATCCAAACTTCCGCATGGCGCTTATGCTTGCCACAAACCGCGAGAACATAATAAACATGGGCATGAACGGCGTGGCTAATCCGTCAACGCACATCTGGGACGAGCGTACGGCGGGATTCTCCGGAAAGTACGACAGCCCTGAATACAACGTGGAGCTTGCAAAAGAGTACCTGGCGAAGACATCCTATAACGGCGAAGTAATACCGTTCATAGTCGGCATGGAAAGCTACAAGAAGGTAGCCATCGTGTACCAGGAAGATCTTAAGCAGATAGGCGTAAATATAGACGTTCAGATGCTTGAAACCAACACCTGGGTGTCCAACATGAAATCCGGCAAGTTCTCAATGTCCACCATCGTCCAGACGTTCGGGCCGGACGTGGACCTGTGGAACACGGTCTTTTCTTCCAGCGCGATAGGCGGCTATAACTTTTCACGCCTTGACAGCGAAGAAGTGGATAAAGCGTTTACAGAAGGCGCCGTATGCCAGGACCCGGAAAAGCGCGCGGAAATATATTCTGAAATAGAGCGCGTAATATACGAAAACGCCGTCGTAGTGCCTATTTACAACCGCGTTGTAACCTGCGCGCATAATAAGGACCTGATCGTAGACCGCGCGTACACGTCAGGCTTCAGCACTTTAAGCGACATGCATTGGAACTGATCTTCCGCTTAAACGCGTTACCGCGCGAAAAGCGACGCTTGATTTTACATATTAACGGTTAAAAGAATAAAACACACATGCTGCCTTAGCCTCAAGCCCCGCTTAAAGCGGGGCTGGGGCGCGGCGGGCGCTTGACGCCTGCATACTTCTTTGAGGAATGGTTATGACAAAATACATCATAAAACGAATCCTGCTGATATTTCCCATACTGCTGGGCGTGTCGTTCATAGTTTTTTCCATAATGTCGTTTACGCCGGGCGATCCCGCGTCCGCTATTTTAAGCACTTCCGCCACAAAAGAGCAGATTGACAAGCTGAACGAGGAGCTTGGCATGAACGACCCTTTTCTTGTCCGCTATGCAAGGTACCTTGTTAACGCCCTGCAAGGGGACTTTGGAACGTCGTACAGAACAGGCTCTCCAGTATTCGATGAAATTTTTTCACGCTTCGGCATTACGTTCCGCATAGGGCTGTACGCCATAATACTTTCTGTTATCATAGGCATACCCATAGGCGTGATCGCCGCTGTAAAGCAGTATTCCGTAATAGACTTTATAAGCAGCATTTTGGCGATGTTTTTTGCGGCGGTGCCGCAGTTCTGGCTCGCCATGATGTTTACCCTTATATTCGCCCTTAATCTGGGCTGGCTTCCGTCAACGTTTACGGGTACTGTAACGCCTCTGCACTACATTATGCCTGTCGTTACGCTCGCTATGGCTACCGCCGCAAGCATTATAAGGCTTACGCGATCAAACATGCTTGAAACTATAAGGCAGGACTATGTGCGAACTGCAAGGGCGAAGGGAGCGCCGGAAAGAACAGTTGTATACAGGCACGCGCTTAGAAACGCCCTGCTGCCTGTTGTTACGGTAATAGGCAATCAGTTCGGCTATCTTATGGGCGGAACAGTACTGGTCGAGTCCATATTTGGAATACCGGGGCTTGGCTCTCTTACCATACTTTCAATACGCTCAAAGGATATTCCGCAGACGACGGCGTGTATTTTGTTCCTCGCCTTTTTAAACGTAATTATAGTTTTAATAGTCGATATACTGTACGCCTATATCGATCCGCGCATAAAAGCCAAATATACGGGAGGTGCCGGGAAAAATGCAAAAGCAAAAGCCTGACAAAAGGCGGGGAAGAACGGCTCAGATCTGGCGCCGCTTCAAAAAAAGCAAGCTTGCCATGTTTGGCCTCGTTCTTTTGTCCGTAATAATTATTTTATCCCTGTGCGCTTCTCTTATATGCGATTATGAAGCGGACGCCATAAAGCAGCACGGGGACAACTGCTTTGCGGATCCTTCTCTGGAGCATCCTTTCGGAACGGACGAATACGGGCGCGACATTTTTGCAAGGGTGCTTTTTGGAACGAGGATATCCCTGCAGGTAGGATTTATATCTACCATAGCCGCTTGCGCCGTCGCGTGCTTTTTAGGCTCCGTCGTCGCGTACTACGGCGGGAAGGTGGACGCCGTTATAATGCGCATACTGGATATTTTCATGGGAATACCAACGCTGCTTTTGGCCATAGCTATTTCCGCTTCGCTTGGCGCGGGCATAAACAACCTTATAATCGCGCTTATAGTTTCGCAGATACCGTCTTTTACGCGCGTCGTGCGCTCCGCGGTGCTTAACGTTACGGACATGGAATATATAGAAGCCGCAAGGGCGTACGGCTGCTCGCCTATGTTTATAATTTTCCGCCATATACTTCCAAACGCCGTGGGAACTGTAATAGTGCAGGCCACAATGGCGGTCGCGGCGCAGATACTTAATACCGCGGCGCTCAGCTACCTTGGCTTAGGCCAGCAGCCGCCTGCTCCGGAGCTTGGGGCGATGCTGTCTGACGCCAAGGAATACATGCGCTATGACATGTGGGGCGTGCTTTTCCCGGGGCTTACTATCGCCTTTATAGCCCTGTCCTTGAATCTTGTAGGCGACGGTCTGCGCGACGCCCTCGACCCAAGGCTCAAAAACTGATTATTTATACCTCAAGAACGCTTAAAAATTATGAAAGAGACCGTTATGAAATACAAATATCCTTTAGTTGCACCAAAATATGACAGGGTAAAGGAGTACCTGAGGCTTTATAAGCTTGACGGCGCTATAATTTCTTCGCCTGAAAACGTGCATTACACCGTGGGCTTTACCGGGAACCAGCACGCTGTTACAAGGCGGCCAAGCTTTTCCACAGCCGTTTTGTCTTCAGATAAAAACAGCGCCGTCCACGTTACTACAATGGACTATGAAATCGCTACGTTTGAAGAAAAAATAAAAGAGCTTAGCGCTCAATTTGGTAAAGACCGCGTTAACATAAAGCCTCACGCTTACCACACGTGGGTGGGCGCTGAAACCTGGGGCGAAATACGCGGCCTTAAAAGCCGTGAAAAAACAAATACGCTCTCCCAGGACGGCGCGCTGCTTAAAATAGTTGACGAATCAGGCTTAAACAACAAGCGCGTAGGCGTTGAGCTTGATTATTTGAACTATAATTATTTTAATAAACTTAAACAGATGTTCCCTGAAATGGAATTTGTAAACATATCAGGCATGTTCATAGAAGCCCGCAGCGTTAAAATGGACGATGAGATACAAATGTTTAAGACGCTGTGCAAAATAGCGGACGACGGCTTTTATAAAGTAAGCATTAACGTGTGCCCCGGCGTAACGGAAAGGGAAATGGCGCAGGTGTTCAGGGAAAGCGTAATGGAATCCGGCGTATGCGCCCCAAGCCCCTGGTCCATGTTTTCAACTGGAGAGGCAAGCTCCCGCCTGTCGCCCCCTGGAAGCAGGATTGTAATGGCGGACCATGTATTTAAGTTTGACGCGGGCGTTAACGCTGAGTTTGATTTTTACACTACCGATACATCGCGCGCGTGGCTTATGCCAAAAGCTAACCCTGAGCTTTTTAAATTAAAGGACAGGCTGTATGAAGCGCAGCGAAGGATGATAAAGGCGGCGAAGCCCGGCGTTACGTTTGACGAACTGTACCATACTGCGTTTGACTATGTTAAGGAGCGCTACCCAAACTATGAGCGCGGGCATGTGGGCCATAGCATAAGCTTAGGGCCGCAGACGGCGGAGGATCCCGTAATATGCGCCGGGAACAACGAGCGCTTAAAAAAAGGCATGGTGCTCGCAATGGAAGTGCCTTGCTACATAAAAAAATTTAACGGCTTTAACATAGAGGATATGGTGCTTATAACGCAGGACGGCAGCGAAGTGCTTACGCCTGAGACGCCGCACTATCTTTAATGCCTGTTTTAGTTTAAAGCGGCGGAGCGATGCGGTAAGGTCGGACGTTTTTTGTATCAATCAGAAAACGCCCGGCGGATAAAAATGCGCAAAGGAGAAAAATATGGAAAAAACAGACAAAGTTTATAAGGACTATGTTTCAATACTTAAAGAAGAGCTTATACCCGCGATGGGCTGCACAGAGCCTATCGCCATAGCGTACGCCGCGGCGCGCGCGAGGGAGCTGCTTGGAACCATGCCTGAAAAGGTTAAATGCAGCGTAAGCGGCAGCATAATAAAAAACGTAAAATCCGTTATAGTGCCAAACACGCGCGGGCAAAAGGGCATAGAAGCCGCGGCCGCGGCCGGCATAATAGCGGGCGACGCTTCAAAAAAATTAGAGGTCATTTCTTCCGTAAGCGAAGAAAAAACGGATGAAATAATAAACTTTGTAAAAAACACGCCCATAACAATAGAGCACGTTGAAAACGGCCCTGTTTTTGACATATTGGTCACGCTTACAAGCGGCGGCAACAGCGCTTCCGTGCGCATAGCGAACTTCCATACCAATATTGTTTTAGAAAAAGTAAACAATAATGTGCTGCTTGAACTGCCTGTTTCAGACGACGAAGGTTCCCTTACAGACCGCGGCATATTGAGCATGAAAGGCATATGGGATTTTGCCACTACCTGCGACGTAAACGACGTAAAGGAAGTGCTTGACAGGCAGATAGAATACAATATGGCGATAGCGCGGGAGGGCCTTAAAGGCAGCTACGGCGCAAATATTGGCTTAGTAATAAGCCGCTGCTATATAAATTCCATTGAAAACCGCGCGAAAGCCGCGGCCGCCGCCGCGTCTGACGCCCGCATGAACGGCTGCGAGCTTCCCGTTGTGATAAATTCAGGAAGCGGCAACCAGGGCATTACGGCTTCCGTGCCTGTGATAGTATATGCAAAAGAGCTTAACGCTGGCAAAGAAAAACTTTACCGCGCGCTTTGCATTTCAAACCTTACGGCAATACACCAGAAAACGCGCATAGGCCGTCTTTCAGCCTACTGCGGCGCGGTGAACGCAGGCGCGGGGGCGGGCTGCGGCATAGCGTATCTTCTGGGCGGGGATTACGAAGCCATAATACACACCCTGGTAAACGCCCTTGCCATAGTTTCAGGCATAATATGCGACGGCGCCAAGGCTTCGTGCGCTGCAAAGATAGCTTCTGCAATAGACGCAGGAATAATGGGCTACAATATGTACCGCTGCGGGCAGCAGTTTATGGCGGGCGACGGCATTGTCGGCAGAGGCGTTGAAGCCAATATAGAAAACGTCGGCCGCTTAGGCAAAGACGGCATGCGGGAAACAAACGACGAAATAATAAGCATAATGATTGGAAACAAGTAATATTTATAAAAAATAATAAGACTTTACTTTATATTTATAGCTTCAAGCCTTGCAATTTACAGCTTAAATAGCGTATTCTATAAGCGAGGAGGGATAACGTGGACGACAGCAATATAAAGGAGAGCGTTATATCCAGCGAGGACATATACAAAGGGGCTATCATGCGCGTGCAGAAATGGCAGGTAAGACTGCCGGACGGCAGGACGGCCGCAAGGGAAATAGTGCTCCACCACGGCGCCGCGGCAATAGTTCCCATAGACGATAAAGGCAACGTAACTCTTGTCAGGCAGCACCGTGTGGCGATAGACAGCTTAACGTGGGAAATACCGGCAGGCAAGCTGGACTTTGCCGCGGAAGATCCCTTTGAGTGCGCGAAAAGAGAGCTTAAGGAAGAAACAGGCTTTGAAGCCGCGCACTGGCAATACCTTACAAGGGTCGTTACAACGCCGGGCTTTTGCACTGAACGCATTTCCCTTTATCTTGCCATGGGCTTAAGCAAAGGAGAAACTCATCTGGACGAGGACGAATTTTTGTTCTGCAAAACCATACCGCTTAAATTAGCCGTTCAGCAGGTTTTGTCAGGTGAAATTACGGACCTTAAAACGTGCATGGGGATTCTTATGGCAGAAAAGGTGCTGAGCATGGGCGCTTCTCCAATTGCGGACAGCGCGGTCTTACATAACGGTTTCAGAGCCAATTACACGTGTTGATATGAAAAAACGCATTAGTTTCAGATTAGTACTTCTTATAATTTTGCTTTTAGCCCTCATAGCGTTTGGCGTTTACGCCTACATAAAGGGCGTAAGGCAAAGCGAAAACGAAGCGCAGCTTGTAGTGCATTTAGCGAGGCTGTATTTTGAGCTTGTATAACGCAATAAATTACAGCGTGCTTAAGCAGGTAGCTTTAGATACGGACAGGCTTATTTTGCGCGTTCCGAAAAGGAAGGACTCCCACGATATGTACGCTTACGCAAGCGACCCTGAATGCAGCCGCTACTGCCTGTGGAACACGCATAAAAGCTTAAGCGAAAGCTATTATTTTATATGTGGAATGATAAAGGAAAACAAGCAGAACCATGAGATAAACTTCGCCGTTGAAGAAAAAGCGACGGGGAAAATGATAGGCACAATAAGCATTTTTTCCTTCAACCCGGAGCATAGATTAGCGGAAATCGGGTATTCATTCGCTAAAAAATGCTGGGGGCATGGTTATGCTACGGAAGCGCTTAACAAGCTTATAGAGTATGCTTTTTTTACGCTTAAGCTTCACAGGCTTGAAGCCCAGTGCGACAGCCGCAACATGCGCTCCGCGAGGGTGCTGCAAAAATGCGGCTTTGAAAATGAAGGCTTTATGCGCAAGCGTCTTTACGTAAAGGGCGAATACGCCGACATACTTTTTTACGGCCTGGTAAACGAAAATGCCTGAGGACCTGTTCGCTCCGCATAAGAAAAGGCACTGGGGCTGTCTGCTTATATTTGTTATTTTTATTATAATTATAGCGGGAGCTCTTTTTTTAAACGGCGTTTTAAACGATTATCCCAAAAAGCAGCGCGTAATGCTTACAGTGCCGTCTTTAAGCGACAGGCTTGAAGGGCTTGCCTTACTGCACATTTCAGACCTTGACGGTCAGTTTTTCGGTGAAAACCAGGAAAAAATAGCGGAGCTTATTAAGAACGACAACTACAATGCCGTTTTTGTAACAGGGGACGTTACGGATAAAAACGGCTCTCCCGACGCCATGCTGAGCCTTATTAAACACATTCCAAATGACGTGCCTGTGTTTTTTATATCAGGCGACGAGGACGCCGCGCCAAGCTCCGCTTACGATCCGCCGGAATGGATTGAAAAGCTTAAAGCGGCGGGCGCCATATACGTCGACAGGCCTGTAAAATGGGAGGTTAAAAAAAGCGTCGTATGGATACTGCCGCAAAATATACTCACGGCGGACAGCGACGCCATGCGCTTTTCGCTTAAGGAGCGGGGGCTGGAATCGTCCTACGACATGCAGGCGCTGGAATATACGGAACGGGCGAAGCTTGAAATGCTGCCCGAGCACACCTATATAGCCTTGAGCCATGTGCCTGTAAGCGCGGAAACGCTTTCCTACCTTAACACGCAGGACGAAGAAACCATACGCATGCAGAATTTCCCGGGCAGGCTCCAGATTATACTGTCCGGACACTTAAACAACGGGCAGGCAAGGCTTCCATGGATAGGAGCCGTATACGCCCCCATGACCGTTAACGACGCGCAGGGCGGTTACTGGCCGCAGGACAAGTACATTTCAGGCAAAATAAATATGCGCGGCGTAGTACAGTATATAAGCCCCGGGCTTGGCGCGAGCGACACTTACCCGCCGCTTCTTAAAAGACGTTTGTTCAATCCGCCCGCTATAAGCCTTTTAGTGCTTACGAGAGATTTTTATTAGAAGGAGTTTTATGCAACAGAAAGACTTTATAAACAGAGAATTAAGCTGGGTGGACTTTAACAGGCGCGTGCTGTTGGAAGCCGTTAATTCTGAAAACCCTCTTTTGGAGCAGATAAACTTCATGTCAATAGCTTCGAGCAATATGGACGAGTTTTTTATGGTGCGCATAGGCAAGCTCGGGCGCAAAATTGAGGCCGGGCGCACAAAGACAGACCCTGCCGGCATGACGCCCGCTCAGCAGCTTGAAAAGGCCGGAGGCGCGGCGAAAGCGCTTATGGCCGAGCAGTATGATATATATAATAACTTTATATTAAAAAGGCTTAAAGAAGAAAAAATAGAAATTATAAGCGAAAAAGACCTTGACAAGGAAGAAAAAAAACAGCTTTTTACTATATTTAAAACGCAGATAGAGCCCGTGCTGACGCCCCGCATATTAAGCCCCAAATATCCTTTCCCGCTTTTAACAGCTAAAAGGATATACATAGCGGCGCTCGTAAAACACGAGGAGCACAGCGAGGCGGTAGGCCTTATACCCGTTCCTCAAGGCATTAAAAGGCTTATAGTTATAAAAGATGAAAAACCCGTAAGGGCGATGCTGCTTGAAGACGTTATAGCGATGTTTATAGGGGAGCTTTATTCAAACGCGAAAATAAACGCGTGCATGCCCTTCCGAGTAACGCGCAATACGGACTTTCTGCTCGACATAAGCTCTGTTGACACCATAATAGATGAAATGGAAAAGACCATAAAGCGCCGCAGCTACGGGCAGCTTGTACGCGTCGAAATGCCAAAAAAAGAGGATTCAAGGCTTCAAAAACTCATAACAAAGCTTTTGGGCGTTAAGAGCAACATAGTAATACAAATAGACGGTCCGCTTGATTTGACGTTTTTGTCTAAGGAGGTGCGCAAGCTTAAAGGCTTTGAACATCTGCGCTACAAGAGCTTTACCCCAAGGGTTCAGCCGCGCCTTAATGACACGAGATCCATATTCGACATAATAAAGGAAGGGGACATACTGCTACACCACCCCTTTGACGACTACGGATCAGTTGTGCGCTTTATAAAAGAAGCCGTTGAAGACCCGGACGTTTTAGCCATAAAGCAGACGCTGTACCGCGTCGCGGGCTCCAGGCCCTTTATAGCTCTTCTTGCAAAGGCCGCGCAGCAGGGGAAACAGGTTACGGTGCTTGTAGAAGTGCGCGCGCGCTTTGACGAAGCCAACAACATAAAGTGGGTGCGCGCGCTTGAAAAAGCGGGCTGCAACGTGGTTTACGGCAGCATAAAATGGAAAACGCACTCAAAGATCACTATGGTTGTGCGCCGCGAGGACGATGGACTTATGCAGTATATGCACCTTGCGACAGGCAACTACAACGACGCCACAGCTAAGGCGTATACGGACATAGGCCTGCTTACGTGCAACAGGCAGCTTGCAAGAGACGGGCAGGCGTACTTCAACATACTTTTAGGCTTCGCGGATACCTTCCATATGCTGGAGCTTATAGAATCCCCTTACAGCTTCAGGGACACAATTACGTCCTGTATTCGCCGTGAAAAGGAAAACGCTTTAAAGGGAAGCGGCGGGCTTATAGTCGCCAAGATGAATTCGCTCAGCGATGCTAAAATAATAAAAGAGCTTTATGACGCCGCGGACGCGGGCGCCTACGTGTGTCTTATGGTGCGCGGCGTATGCTGTCTTAAGGTGCCGGAGCACGGGCGCATAGTAGTCCGCTCAATAGTAGGCAGGTATCTTGAGCACGCGCGCATATTCGTGTTTTATAACGAAGGCCTCAAGGACACGTTTATATCCTCAGCCGACTGGATGAAGCGCAATTTAGACAAGCGCTTTGAATTGACAATACCTGTTAAGGACATAGATATAGCGCGGCGCCTGCACTGCATACTGGCGACTGAGTTTTCAGATAACACACAGGCATGGCAGATGCAGCCCGACGGCAATTATAAAAAGCTTCAGGCAAAGGACGAAAAGATAAGCAGCCAGGAGCAGTTCATGCTTTCAAGCAGACCTACTTTTGACTTTGACGAAGTGTTTTTAAAAAAGCGCGGTTAACCGATCAATATTATTAAAATTGCTTTTATAATTATAAAAAATAAATTTTACCGTTTATGTTTTGTTTTAAGGCGGCTTACAGTCGTTTGCTGAAAAACAGCAGACAGCGGCGCGGCGCGCCATATTTTTATGCCCGCGCTTTACGCTTCCCGACCTTGTTTTAAGCTTAATCGCACAGGTCCGCGGCGACTGCGTTAGTGTATTTTATAATATATTCAGGGGCGATTTCTATATGACGGCCTATTTTGCCCGCGCTTACTATGATGGATTCGTTAAGAAAAACGCTTTCGTCAAAAAAGCAGGGCAGGCTTTGCTTCATGCCTATGGGGGAGCAGCCGCCATGCACGTAGCCCGTTAAAGGCAGCAGCTCTTTTTCCTTTATCATAGCTATGGATTTTTCGCCGGAAGCTCTGGCGGCCTTTTTAAGGTTTAGCGTCTTATCGGACGGAACCACAAAAACATAATGCTGTTTGGATTTGCCAACGGTTACCAAGGTCTTATACACGCTTTGAGCGGGCTTGTTAAGTAGCTCCGCCGCTTCCGTACCGGACAGGGCGCGCGAAGCGTTTATTTCAAGCGCCGTATATGGCAGCTTTGCGCTGTCCAGCAGGCGCATCACGTTTGTTTTTTCTATACTATTGTTTTTCTTTGACATATTTTGCGCTCTTTTCATACAGTACGCCGGCAGATACCGCTATAACAGTAGGAACAACGTAGCCGAAGCCTTGCTTGCCAAGCGGCAGCCAGGCTATTATTTTTGAAGCGAATTCAGATGTAAAAGGCAAAAAGCTCATAAGCTGCAATATAACAAAAAGCGCGGAAGCGGCGATGCCGCTTTTGAAAGCCGTTTTAATGTTTACTACCTTTAACAAATTAAGCAGTATAAGCACAACGCACATGGGGTACAGGGACTCCAATATAGGGCCTGAAATATTTATAATGCTGTTTGTGCCTGTAAGGCTTATAAGAAAGCTTACTATTACCGCAAAGCGGGCCCATGTTTTATAGCTTAAGCGGTTTTTGAACAGCTTTTCAAAATACTGCGCGAACGTTACCACAAGGCCGCTTGCGGTGGTAAGACAAGCGAAAACGATAATCAGAACAAACAGTATCCTGCCCGCCGTACCGCTTAGCATATAGGAAACCTGGCTTAAAATCTGCGTGTGGGAGTTTAAATTTATAAGCGCGTCTCCCGTTGAAGCGCCTATCCAGCAATAGCCTATGTACACAAAGCACAGCATGAAGCCTGCGAAGGCTGCGCAGAAGCGGAGCATCCTGCGGCTTTCGCGCCCGCTGTATCCTTTTTTTAAAAGCAGATTGCCTACGGCGCCGCTTAACACTATGGAGGCGAGGCCGTCCATGGTCTGGTAGCCTGACGTAACGCCAAAATAGAAAATGTTTTCATGCGTTTGCCTTGCGGCGGGCTCTCCTATGGGATTAACTATGCTTATCACAACGCTTATAATCAAAAAAGCCACAAGCGGAGGGGCTACTTTGCCGCCCAAGGTATCGAGCACGCTGCTTTCAGAAGCGGATAAAAAATATGTTATTGTAAAAAACACCGCCGATGAAACGAAAAATATTAAATCTTTGTTTGAGCCATCGGGGAGAAAGGCGATTACGCTCATTTCAACCGTCGTAGCCGCGGCGCGCGGTATGGCGAAAAGGGGACCTATTATTATAATGGTTACTATATGAAACGAAAGCGCGAGCCACTTCCACGTGCCCCTGAACATTCTGCTGCTGTCGCCGCCGTTTTCAGCCACGGCAAGAGAGCCCATGAGCGGAAGCCCCGCCCCCATAAGCACAAAGCCCAGCGCGGCTGTAAACCACTGCTGCCCGGCTTGCACGCCCACATAAGGCGGAAACATAATATTGCCCGCTCCAAGAAACATAGTGAACAGCGTAAAGGCCGCGGCCAATACATCTTTAAACTTTTTACTCATATGTTACCGCCTTTATTTATTGTATGAATATATTAACTTTTTTACTCGCTAATTGCAAGCGTTTACGAATAAAAAATTTACTTTATGCATAACGCTGCGGGCAAAATACGCGTTGAATAAAACCTGAAACAGCGTTATACTAAGCAAAAGCCTTTGGGCGGAAAGAAGGATTACTTTGAACAAACCAATAAGCGTTGCGATAGCGGGCTGTGGAAGCCGCGGCATGGATACCTATGCTCGCATTATAAAAGAAAGCCTGTCGGATTCTTTTAATGTAGTCGCTGCTGCGGATATACGCGCAGACAGGCTTAAAAGCACTCAAAAAATGTTTGGGCTGCCGGAAAATATGTGCTTTAATTCGGCGGAAGATATGCTTGAGCAAGGAAAAATTGCGGACGCTATGTTTATATGCACGCCGGACCGCTGCCACCTTGATCAGGCCGTAAAGGCGCTGGAGCTTGGGTATAATCTGCTTCTTGAAAAGCCTATTGCGGAAAAGAAGGAAGAGCTTTTAAAGATAAAGAATCTTGCTGAAGAAAAAAAGCTTAACGTCGTCGTATGCCATGTGCTGCGCTACACTGTCTTCTACCAAAAGCTTAAAGAAATAATAGAATCCGGCGTCATAGGCAGCCTTATGAGCATAGAAGCCGTCGAAGGAGTCGGGTTCTGGCACCAGGCGCATTCTTTCGTGCGCGGCAACTGGGCGAACTCTGATGAAACAAGCCCCATGATACTTCAGAAATGCTGCCATGATTTCGATATTTTCCTGTGGCTTACAGGAAGGCACGCAAAGCGCGTATCTTCATTCGGGCATTTAAGCTTCTTTAAAAAAGAAAACGCGCCGGAAGGCTCAACCGCGCGCTGTACGGATAACTGCAGCGTAAAAGAAACCTGCCCTTATAACGCCGTAAGTTTTTATATGGATCACCTTAAAAAAGGCGACAAAGGCTGGCCCGTAAACGTTTTGTGCATAGATCCAACGGAAGAAAAGCTTGTGGAAGCCCTTGAAACGGGGCCTTACGGCCGCTGCGTGTTCCGTTGCGACAACAACGTCGTTGACCACCAGGTGGTAAACGTCGAAATGGACGGCGGGCTTACTCTGTCCTTTACCATGTGCGCATTTACAGAGCAGCTTGGAAGGACCATGCGCATAATGGGCACCATGGGTGAAATACAGGGCGACCTTGAAAACAAGATTATAAAGGTGCTGCCATTTAAAGGCGAAAACAAAATTATAGATATAAACAAATACACTTCGGACTTTTCCGGACATTCGGGCGGGGACAAGCGCCTGCTTGAAGAATTCGCCAATCTTTTAATTACGGGCGCTTCGCCTTCAGGCCTTATAAGCTCCGTAGCGGATTCCACAGAAAGCCATATCGTAGCTTTAGCCGCGGAAGAATCCCGCGTTAATAACGGCAAAGTAGTGGAACTGTAAATATTAATACGAACAACGCTGTTTTAAGGGCTGCGGCGCTTTTCCGCAGCCCTTAAGCTATTAATATTTACTCTGAACATTGCGCTTATTTAATTTAAAACTTAAGCCGCGCATATCATACGCAATTAAGCAAACCGATCGGCGAAAAGCACGCTAACCGCTTTGAATGAAATGTGACAAACGTTATTATAAAAGAACTCCAAATATTTGGACAAAAGCATGCCAATCGTTCAGATAAAAACGCCCCAACAGCTCATATGAAAGCGCGCCAAGCGCTCTTATAAAAGCAGGCCAACCGATTGTATAAAAGCGCGGCAAACGATTTGAATGAAATGTGCCAAATGTTATTATAAAAGAACTCCAAATATTCGGACAAAAGCATGCCAACCGTTCGTATAAAAGCATGCTAAATACTTGGATAAAGCACGCCAATCGATTTGAATGAAAATGTGCCAAACGTTATTATAAAAGCACTCCAAATGTTCGGACAAAAACACGCCAACCATTCAGATAAAAGCGCCCCAACAGCTCATATGAAAGCGCGCAAGCACTCGTATAAAAGCAGGCCAACCACTTGTATAAAAACATGGCAAAAGATTTGAATGAAAATATGCCAAACGTTATTATAAAAGCACTCCAAATATTCGAAAAAACACACCAACCGCTCGTATAAAAGCACGCTAAACACTTGGATAAAACACGCCAAACACTTTGAATGAAAGCACGACAGCCACTCGTATAAAAACGCGCTAATTGCCCGAACAAAAACGCGCCAAATGCTCTGAACATATATTTTCCTTTCGAGCTTTGTTTTTTTCAGCCAACGCTTACAGCTTGTTTCTCATGGCTTAGCCAAAACGCAAAATTTTTTATGCTGCTTTACATTAAGCGCAATTTCCGGAACATGATTTATAGAAAATATTTTAATATTTATTTTAAAAACTATAAAACAACGGTTTGCATAATCTGCAAACCGTTTGATTATTTATAGTTTGATATAATGATTCATATGAGTTATACGGGACTAACGCTTTGCTTCAGCCTTTCACGCCGCCTTCCGTAAGGCCCGCGACTATGTATTTTTGGCCTATTCCGAATATTATCATTGTCGGAAGAAGCGACACTACTATTCCGGCGCTCATAAGGTCCCAGCTTACACCTGCTTTTGAGATGAAGGAGTTTAAGGCGACGGGAATAGTGTATTTTGAGGATGAATTTATCATCATAACGGCTATGAAAAGCTCGTTCCATATGTTCACAAAGGCAAAGCAGAATATGGCCGCAATGCCGGGAAGCGTAAGAGGGAGAACCACATAAATTATGCTCTGCATTAAATTGCAGCCGTCTATTTTGGCGGCTTCCTCAAGGCTTACGGGAATCCTGTCAAAAAAGCTTCTGGACATAAGAGTGCTGAACGCTATAACGGTAGCTATGTAAATAGTGGCAAGCACAGGCAGGTTGTTTACCATCTTAAGCTTTGAAAAGTACATGAACAGCGGCAGCATTATCATAAATGTGGGAACGGTCTGCGTAAAATACATAAGTATTTCAAGCCCCGCTTTAAGCCTGCGGCGCCTGAAGCGCGACAGAGCGAAGCCGCCTATGACAGACAGTATCATGGCTATAATTGAAGAAACGAGCGTTACAGACATGGAGTTAATAAAGTACTGCTTAAAATTGCTGTATGTAAACAGCCGTTCATACGCCGCGAAGCTTGGCGAACCTGGCCAGTAGATTATAGGAAGGGCGTACAGCTCCTCGCTGCTTTTAAGGCTTGTAATGAATATCCAGAAAAGAGGAAGAACCGCAAACAAAAGGAAAATAACAAGTATTATGGCGCGCAGAATGTTGTAGGCCACTCTTTTTGCTTTTCTCGTTTTCATAGCATGTTTTCCTCCGAAGCTCTTGTAAACTTTAAGTAAAGAAGCGCGTATAAAAGCAATGCGAGCATTATTACAACGCCGTAAGCGGACGCCTGACCGTAATCAAACTCCTTGTATATTTTGTTTATCATCATGGTGCCTAAAATATGCGTGCTGTTTACAGGGCCGCCGTTTGTCATGGCGTAAATAAGGTCCGGGAAATTCACTATCCACATGCTGCGTAGAAGCACAGTGCTTACTATTGTCGGCTTGATATATGGAAGCGTTACGTTAATAAGCTTTTTAAAAGCCCCGCACCCGTCGAGCGTAGCCGCTTCGTAAAGGTCGTTTGGCACGGACTGCAGCGCCGCAAGAAGCATTATGCCAAAGTAGGGCACGCCGTACCATACGTTTGCCGTTATAACGCTGTACATGGCGATGTTAGGGTCCGAAAGCCAGCTTATGTTTTCTGAAATAATGCCTGAGCGCATAAGCAGGTCGTTTATAACGCCAAACTGGCCGTTAAAAAGCCACGACCATATAAGACCTATGGAAAAGCCGCACAATGCCCACGGATAAAACACAAAGCCGCAGTATATGCTCCTGCCTTTAAAAGGGGATCTTAGCATCATAGCGAGCAAAAATCCCAGCAGAAACTGGAATAAAAGCGAAAGGAGCATCCATTTTAAGGTGTTCAGGCAAAGAGCGCCAAAGTTAACATACTCGTTGCTTACTATTGCCTTAAAATTACCCAGTCCGTTAAAATGTATATCCTTTAAATTGAATAAGTTATACTCTTGAAACGCGATTATAGTTCCTTTTACTAAAGGGTAAAAAATAAAGAAGCATATAAACGCGATGCTCGGAAGTATCATCAGCAGATACCACTTGTCTCTTTTCATACTTCCCTCCTATATGCTTTAAAACAGGGCTGCGCTGTAAACGCAGCCCTATGTGTTAATGAAATCAATAACCCCAGTACTCCGTGCAGGTTTTGATGAAATCATCGGCGCTTGTCTGTCCTAAAAGGAAGCTCTGATACGCCGCGAGGTGTATGGTGGATGAGTATTCCGCAAAGCGCGGGTCTTCAAGCGGGAACTTTGTGAACACGGTTTTTTCGTCTTCCATTTCATCAGCCCATGCTTTGTAAACAGGGAGCTTGAACATTTCGGATTTTTCGTACGCGCCGGTGTTTACAGGGAGCGCTCCGTAGAACTCGCAGATCTTCGCGTTTACTTCTGCTGAAATCATATAGGTGATAAACTTAAACGCTTCTTCAGGATGCTCGGAGTTTGCGGCTACCGCAAGGCCCGCGTAGCCGTAGTCCAGATAACGCACTCCGGAAGCTCCTATCGGCATAGGTATCATATTGTACTGCTCGGGTTTAAGAGCCTTTGAAACGCTGCCTACGGCGTCAGGGTCCTGCACAAGGAAAGGCGTGGTGCCTGAAACAAAGGCGTTTATCTGCTCGTTATAGCCCCAGTTTACGGAGTCCTGCGGGCAGCACTCTTTAAAGAGCTTGTAGTAGTTTTCAACTGCTTTACGGCCGCCTTCCGTATCCATAAAGAACTTGCCGTCCTTTGTAAGGTAGATGTTGTCTACGCTTATGTCGGGCACTTCCGTTACCATCATAACGTCGGTTGTCTTGCAGGGGGAGCCTATGCCGCGCAGGGCAAAGCCGTACTGTCCCTTGGAAGGATCGGTTATCTTTTTGCAAACTTCAAGGAATTCCTCTGTAGTTTCCGGCATTTTTTCAACGCCTAATTTTTCAAGAATGTCGGTTCTTACCATCATGCCCTTAACATAAAGGTACTGCGGCAGGAAATACGTTGCGTCTCCCATGGAAGAGCCTGCGAGCAGCGCGGCTTCAACCAGCTCGTCCTTGCCGCCCCAGTTTTTAACGAGGTCGTCAAGCTTATACAGGAAACCGTTGTTAAGCCACGCAGCGACGGAGTTGTCGCGAATTTCCACTATGTCTACAGGCTGACCTGTCGCCAGCATGGAAGCCGCTTTGGTTTCCGCGGATTCGTACGGCGGGGAAACAAGCTCTACTTTTATGTTTGGGTTTTCTTTCTCAAAGTCTGCTATGGCGTTTTCAAGCACAAGCGTTCTTTCAGGGGAAGTCATAACTTCAACAAACGTGAGCGTTACTTGTTCTTCGCCGAATACAGGCGCAAGCGCCAAAACAAGCGCCAGCGTCATAAAAAGTGAAATAAATTTTTTCATGTCATGTCCTCCTTAATATATTTACGATTCTTAAATTATACTATCACTATATGCGTTTGCAGTCAATGGGAGGCGCGCAAAGCGCGTGTAAAGGCGGCAATGCAAAAGGCGGAATAAACGCTGTGCTAAGCGATGCTAAAATCCCAGGAAATTAAAAAAATTACCGTTAATTTTAAGCTGAAAAAATCAAAATTATTAATATTTTTAACTGATGCAAGCGCAAGAAGGCAATAATTTAAGAAACGGCGCGCGCATAAAGCGATAAAAACTCAAAATTAATTTATTTAACGCCCATTAAAGGGCTTGACGAATTGTGAAAACTATGCTATTCTTATCGGCGTCGCATTGATTGCAGTTTAGCGCGTTTACCATGCCGGACGTAAGTAAAGTTTCCTTGCGTATGACCCATTAGCTCAGGTGGCAGAGCACTTGACTTTTAATCAAGGTGTCCGGAGTTCGAGTCTCCGATGGGTCACCAGATAAGCGGACGTGGCGGAATGGCAGACGCGCTAGACTTAGGATCTAGTGCCTTAGGCGTGAGAGTTCAAGTCTCTCCGTCCGCACCAGATGCGGTAGTAGCTCAGTTGGTAGAGCGCCACCTTGCCAAGGTGGAGGTCGCGAGTCCGAGTCTCGTCTACCGCTCCACAAACTTCCTTGCGGGCGCAGCTTAATCTTGCGGGTGTAGCTCAATGGTAGAGTTCCAGCCTTCCAAGCTGGCTGTGTGGGTCCGATTCCCATCACCCGCTCCAATTCGCCCGAAAGGGCGTTTTTTAATTGCAAATTTACGGCGCCGCGCCGACAGCTCTTTTGCGCTTTAAAGAGCTTTAAATGAATTTTATAAATATTTTTTGAAGACGAAACTTCCTTAGACGCCGCATATTTTTTCTTCGAAATGTATAAATAGGCAGGAAGTAGACAGAAAAGGAAAAATATTGTATAATTTAGACATGGAAAATGTGCATTTATGTAAGCGCGTGTTTTTGATATTGTTTTAAGCTTCATAGCTGCACGGGTCGGCGCGGTGTACCCTATAAGCATCGTGAATTTATTTTAAGGAGTTGTTTATATGAAAACGACAATTACCGCAAAAGGCATGACAGTTACACCGGGTATTTCAAAGCGCATTACAAGAAAAGCTGAAACCATGAGCCGCTACCTGCGTGACGATACTGAAATGTTCATAAGGCTCCGCAAGGGAAAAAACCGCCGCGTGGTAGAAATAACAGTACCGTTTAAAGGCGTAACCCTTCGCGCGGAAGCAAGGGACGAGGATAACCTTTATCTTTGCATAGACCAGGCATTTGCCAAACTTGAAAAGCAGATACTTAAGCACCGCACAAAGCTTTCAAAGCGCCTTCGCGAGGATATCAACCTGTCCGAAGCTCCTGAATTTTTTGAAACGCTTGAGGATGAAAAAGAGCCGGAGGTCGTGCGCCAGAAGACCTATACCGTACGCCCCATGTCCATAGACGACGCTATAATGCAGATGGAAATGCTGGGACATAACTTCTTCGTATATATAGATATAGATACTAATGAAACGCATGTTCTTTACCTGCGCAACGACGGCAATTTAGGCCTGCTCGTGCCGGAAAATTAAAATTATTTTATAACATAAAAACAAGCTGGCGTGTTTGCGTAAACGGATAGCGCCGCTAAAATGGAAAAAGAGAACCGATGAAATGGTTCTCTTT
This sequence comes from uncultured Oscillospiraceae bacterium, assembly GCA_964518875.1. GTDB lineage: Bacteria > Bacillota > Clostridia > Christensenellales > Aristaeellaceae > DTU024. The sequence continues at coordinate 64,282 of CAZFHI010000001.1, read as the reverse complement.
TTACACTTAATATAAGCGAATAGTATTAACGGACTTGCTTATCGGCTGTGTATGGCGCTTTAAGCGCCTAAAGCCTTATTTTCACTGCTTTACTAAAACGAAATTTATGTTTTTTAATTGGAATAAGAATTATATTTAAGCCGTAAATTAATATTATCCGCTCTTTGCAAAAAGTTTATTTTATTCGCTCGTCTTTTCAAAGCCCGCTATGCTGTACATCATAATTGCGGCGGCGACAGCGGCGTTTAAGGATTCCGCCCTGCCGTGCATGGGTATTCGCGCCTTTATATTGGAAGCGTCTAATAATTCTTTATCTATGCCGCGCCCTTCGCTGCCTATTATAAGCATGATTTTATTTTGCGGTATATTTGCGGCGTTAACGGGAACGCCGTCAAGGCTTGCAGATATGCTTATAAAGCCGGGAAGCTTTTTAAACGCGCAGGACAAATCGGCGACTCTTTTTGCTGGTATTCTAAAGCAGGCGCCCTTTGAAGCGCTTATGGTTTTAGGCGAAAAAAAGTCCGCTGATTTTTCGTCCGCTATAATGCCTGTGAAGCCGGCGGCTTCAGCGGTTCTCCAAATTGTGCCAGCGTTGCCGGAATCCTGCACGCCGTTAAGCAAAACGAGGCGGTCGCCTAAAAAATCAAAGGAATTTTCATCAGGAATCCTGCACAGGCAGGCTATGCCCTGAGGCGTTTTAGCGCTCGAAAGCTTTTTAAACGCTTCCTTTGAAAACACAAGCGTTTCTATTTTTTGCGTGTTAATATTAACTGCCGAAGCTGACGGCGCGTCTAACTTAAAGGCGGAGCCCGCGAAATTAATATACTTGCTGAACTGCTCCATTTTATCTTCTTCAAGCAAAAGCGTACGCGCCCTGCCTTCATTCAGGGCTTCTTTTACCATGTTTTCTCCCTCGGCCAGAAATGCGTTTTGATTTTTTCTTCCACGCGGGCTTTTAAGCATAGCCAGGGACTTTACTATGGGGTTTTGAATACTGCTTATGTATTTCACAGCAGCTTTGAAGTGTAGGGCAGGCTTGATAAAATCTGCCGCGGAACGTTTAAATTTTCCCCGCTGAATTTGGCGTATGGCAAAAGATAAGACGATACGCATAAGTCTATCGCTGAAGCGAGGCCGCCGCTTATGTGCGGAGTTATAAGCATTATGCAGTTAAAAATACGCGTTAATAACGAGCGCGGCACCGTCTGCATGTTTTTAATCATGCTGTTTATTACGTCCGCCGCTTCCTTGGGTATGGAATTAAGCTTTTTATCTGAAATATAATTTTTTAAAAACTCCGCGTCAAAGGCGTCTTCGCATGGGAGAAGCTGCTCGTAGCTTAATTTTACTTTAGCTTCGCTAAGGCTAAAGCAGGGCCAAACAGCGTACGGGTAAGATTTTCCATAAGGCTGAATTTTATCTGACACTATAAAGCGCGTAACATCAGACTCGTCCCTTCCTCCGCGCGAAACAAGCATAAAGGCGAAGCCGTTCCCGCCGGCAGATAAAAAAGCGTTTTCGTCATTTTTAAGGCAGGACGCAAACGACGCGCCGACAGAAGACGCTATCGCCTTTGCCGCCTTGCGGGAGTCCGCCAAAGTTTTCGCGCAAAGCTGTATTTGATCTTCAAACAGCATAAGAGTAAGCAAAAGCCAGGCCTCGTTTATGTCCGCGTCAAAGCCTGCGCTTTGAAGGTGCTCCCTTATTCTCTGCACCGCGTAAGCGGCGGGCTGTTCTTTTCCATTTTGTTTAGCCAAAATGGCTTTGCCTGTGTTTATTTGTTTTAAAGCGTCGTTCCTCAGGCTTATAAGCCTTTCCTGCTCTTCCTTAAGTCTCGCGATTTCTTTTGAAAGCGAATCCTTTTTAGCTTTCTTACGCTCTATTTCATTATTGTCAGCATCGGCCTGTTCTTCAAGAGCCGCTTTAAAAAGCTCCTGTCTGCTTTTTTTAAGCCTGTCAATTTCAATGGATATTTTTAAGCGCTCCGCTTCAAGGCTGTCAAGCTGCTTATTAAAGGCCGCAATCAAAGGGTTTTCGCCTTGGTTTATGTTTAAAGATTGCATAATTAAACTTTGGGCGTTTGGTATATTCATAAGAAAGTCAATGGCTTCCCCGCCTTTTTTTTCATCGGAAAATATCTGCGGCGCGGCCGCCTTAAACGCCTCCATGGGGGAGAGCAGTTCTTCAAGCCTGCCTGCCGAACGCAGATTTTCTCTCTTGCGCCTGCCGACCGCCGCGGTAAGGCTGGAGGACGGGGCGCGTTTGCAGCGCCTTGTTAGATCGGCCGTTTTTTCGCAAGAACCGCTTTCGCTGACTTCTTTCTTGTGTGTTTTGTCTTTGTTCTTTCTTCCCCATAAAAAAAGCCTCTCCTGGCCGTTTGGCAGGCTGATGGCGAATATATGCGGGCTGTCCGGTTCTATTGTTACAAGGCCTGAAGCTGGGCTGCCGCTTTTTGACGTATACGGGCCCTCTATCCTGCCGCCGCTTCGCAGGAAGCACATGGGCGTCATGCAGCCGGAAACGGGTTTGCCTTTTTCTCCCGCTATCACTTCATATATAAGCTTTTCAGGAAGCGGCTTTACTACATCCGAATAAATAATAAACTGGTGCGTTTCGTTAAGCTGCGGGGCGTAGTTCCTGTTCGGGCGTATTTTGCCCGTTTCGTCCTCAACTTCAGAAAGGTCTATAATGCAAAGGCTTCCCAATGAGCGCATGCGCTCTTTAAAAGTGAACTGCTCTTTTTTATCCGGCGCTATGCGCAGAAAACCATTGTCCTTAAATGAAGAAATAATATGCTCCGGCAGAGGACCTTTCGAGCTTAATAACGGCCTTACGTGAAACAGGCTGTGCTGCTCGTTGTCCTCTTCAATAAAAGCTAAAAATATATCCTGTGAAAATTCCATGGAATCCCCTTTCGAATAATAATAAAATGATTATAAGTTCTAAATCGTTTTAAGTAAAGCGCTGTATAAAGCGACGCGCCGTCAAAAAACACGGTGTCAAAGCGTGGGTGGAAATAAACAAATAAAAATACGATAAAATAGCTTAAAAGTGGTTTACGCAGCCTTAAAATTAACAAATTAAGCGTTATTTGCTAATATTAATCCCATTTATTCGCGGATCGCTGCCCCGCTGCGCCCTGGGTTCAAGGCTGCTGTTTATATATAAATCAAGCAATAAATAAAGCGGCGCTAATATAACGCGCGGTTAACAACTGTTCCAATTTAAAACAGCATAAGTATGAACAGCGTTTTTATTTCCGGCAAAGATATTAAAAAAGGCCGGCCGCGCTGAGTAAATAAGGCGCGGCAAATGCGAAAAATACGTCCATGCTACGATGCTTCAGGCTTGATTAAGCATAAGCAAAAGCGGACGCATGGCTTAAGGCGCGGAGCGCGCGCTTTAAGCGCTATTTGCGCGTTATTTTTCCAACCGCTTCAGCGTCTATAACGGGGTAGTCCGTTTCCGAAGGATAAAGAGCCGAACCGTAGAATATGGCGCGGTTGTTAATAGTGGATTTGTCCGAGCGTGTCTTAGTAAAGTACACGTGCATTTCTTTGCAGCGGGTATACTCCGCAACCTTATCCGCTGTTTCCGGCGTTATGCCGGCGCCCGGCATAACGATAAGCCTGTCGCCCGCATATTCAACCATACTCTTTACCGTATCAAGCCCAAGAAGAACGTCTGGCGCAAGGCCGCTTGTAAGAACGCGCGCAACGCCCGCGTCCGCAAGCTGGTCTATCGCGGTTTTCCAGTCCGGGACAACGTCTATCGCCCTGTGGAAGGTTACTGGAACGTTTCCCGCTAAGCGCACAATTTTTTTTGTGAGCTCGACGTCTATCGTGCCGTCCTCGTTTAAAAAGCCTGACACAAGCCCGTCTACGCCGCACTCGAGAAAGGCTTCGGCGTCGTGAAAAGCGGTAAGCAATTCTGTATCGCTGTAACAGAAACCGCCTTCGCGGGGGCGTATCATGGCGTTAAGCGTAATGTCCGCTTTTTCGCGCACCGCCTTTACAGACCCTATGGTCGGCGTCAAGCCGCCCTGGAACAGGTTTGAGCAAAGCTCCACCCTGTCCGCTCCGCCAGAGCAAGCCTGTATGGCGTCCTCAGCCGAGCCGCAGCATACTTCGACAATATAATTTTTCATGTAAGCTCCTTAATAGCTTTACTGCCCGTAGGATTTAAAGCGCTCAATCATACGCTCCATTTCATCATCAGGCACTATTACAGGATTTCCCGCGCATTTTGCGAGAATATGCACTTTTGCGCAGTAGTCCACCGCGGTAAGCACGTTGAAAGCTTCCGTTAAGTCTGCTCCGCCCGTTACTATGCCGTGGTTTGCGAGCAAAACGGCTTTTCTGCCTTCCATTGCTTCAAAGGCGTTTTTTGCAAGCTCCTTCGTGCCAAAGGACGCGTATTTAGCGCAGCGCACGTTTTTTCCTGCAAAAGCTAATATGTAGTGGCTCGCGGGCAGTGGCTGGTTAAGCACGGAGAACACTGTGCTGTACGTGGTATGCGCGTGTATTACTGCATTTATGTCCTTCCTGTTTTTGTAAAATATAAGGTGAAGCGCCCATTCGCTTGACGGCTTGCGGCTTCCTGAAACAATTCTGCCTTCCGTATCCATCGCTACCATGTCGTTAACCGTGGTGTCTGCAAAGGGTATGCCGGAAGGCGTAATGTGCATAATGCCCTTTTCCCTGTCAAAAAAGCTAAGGTTTCCACCTGTGCCGCTTGTAAGCCCTTTGTCAAAAAGGGCGTTGCCGTACTTTACAAGAAGCTCTAAACTGTCTTTCATGTTTCCTCCTTAATATTTATTATATGCATAAGCGCGTTTTGAGCAAACCGCGCTTTAAGCTTTAAAATTATTAAAACTGCTGAACGTCTAACGACGGGCTGAAGTCGAAGCCTTTATCAAAGGGGTACAGGGGCCTTGCAAGGTTTTTAAAGCCTGCGCTTTTTAAATCCTGGTTTACGGAGCCCGGCGTTAACAGCATGGTCCACCCTTTTGCGGCGCTGCTCAGATCAGGCTCAAGGTAGCCCATTTTAACTATTACTATATCGTAATCGTCATATGAACCTAGCCCGGCGTTTTTAAAGCCCGCTTCCGTCGCAAACTGGTACCTGTTTGACGTTACGGCGACTTTTAAATTATCTTTTTGTAAAATTACGCTTTCTCCAGCCACCGGGTCGCGGTACCTGTTAACAAGCTTCATTTTTACGCTTACAGGTTCGCATACGTTCGCGCTTATTCTGCCGCCTATTTTAACCTGCTCTCTTTCGCCTATCGCTTTATTTTTAAACGCCTGCACGCATTCTTCGTCTTTTATGGACAGCAGAACTGCGCTTTTTTGCTTTTCTAATCCTGAATTTAAAATTTCGCGCAATACTATTACGCTGTCGTTATCGCCCCCGGCGCCCGGGTTATCCCCGGTGTCTGAAAGAAAATACGGCTTTTCTTTGGAATCATACGCGATTTTAAGCCCGTCCCTGAGGGAAGCGACGGGGCCGACAAACTTAAATTCGTCCCTTACGCTCCAAAGCGCGTTTGAAAGCTTAATCGCGCAAGAAGCGGTATTTTCTTTGTCAAAGCCGTAAGCGCAAACAGCGGCGCGGCAGCGCGGCTGATCCGCCCAGGGAAAACCCATCCATATTGAAGCGTCGAGCATGCCGCGGGCTTTTAAAGGCTCCGGTATGCTGCCGTACAGTTTTTTTGCGGGTTCCACTTCTGTTGAGGTCTGCTCTCCCGGCAGAAGTATGGGTACTGACGCCATGGCTTTTGTTAATTTATTACCCTGCCTTTTATTGTCCAGCACCGCGACAAGGCTGTTAATGGCGCGCCTGCGCGTTTCATACGCGTCTGTATGAGGCGCTGTGCGGTAGCATGTAAGAACGGCGCTTAAATTAAACAGCTCTTTAGACACGTTGCCGTGCAGGTCCATGGACGCGGAAATCGGCACGCCGTCGCCTATTTTGTTTCTTATAGCGCGTATTAAATCGCCTTCCGCGTCCATAGAGCCTTCAACGCTCATGGCGCCGTGAATATCGAGCAGGAAACCGTCTATGCGATACTCCTTTAAAGCGGAATCAAGAGCTTTAATAAATTCATTTATAAATTTTTCATAAAAACCGCGCTTTACTACGCCTCCAGGCAGCGCCCTCGCGTGCATTATGGGTATAAGGTTCACTTTGCTTTTATCTACGCCAGGGTAGCGCCTTAAAAGCTCTTCACCGCGCGCAATGCGAAAATCCTTTTCGCCCGAGCGGTATAGAGTAAAGGTGGAGGACTCTATGTGTATGCCGCCTGCAAATATATTGTACCGCATTTTACCTTTCATAAGATCCGCTTATGTATTCAGCGGTCTTTGCAACAGAAGAATACTAAAAATTAAATATATAAGGCTCCGGAAAATCCGGAGCCTTAATTTTAAATATTATATCATTTCCGCTATTTCAAGGCCGCAGTCCACTATAAGGCGCAGGGACTTAAGCCTAAGCTCTTTATAGTTCGGCATCAACCCGCTCCATATATCCTTATAAAGGCAGTCCGTAAAGTACATGGCCTGCGCGTATTCCACGCCGCGCCTTTGCGCCACGGCACACAAAGCGGCGCATTCCATATCAACGCCTACGGCTCCGCTTGCAAGCCTGCGCTTAATGCGCGAAGGTGTTTCACGGTACAGGGCGTCTGTGGACCATATGCGGCCTGTTTTATACGGAACGCCGCGCTTTTTTAAGCAGCCGCCGAGCTGCTCCGTTAAAAGCGGCGACGTGTAGGCGCATTCCTCCGCAGGAAGATAGTGGTAGCTTGTGCCCTCGTCGCGTATGGCGTCCTTTACCAATATGTAGTTTTCCATGCCGAAGCTGTCGTCTATAAGGCCGGCCCCTCCCATGCATATAAAACGCGTAACGCCAAGGGATATAAGCTCCTCCATAATGGAAGCGCTGCTCGGAGCGCCTGAAGGCATATTGGCTATTATTACGCTGCCCTTGTAAATGTACTGCATAATTTCAGCGGCGCCTGAATGAAAGCAGTACAGAGGGGTAAGGTCCTTGGCTATGTCCTCAACGTTTTCTATATCAGGGAAGTACGTCATTACGCAGGTGTCTATACCGCCTAAGTCTGTGAGCAGCTCGTCGCTTAAGGACGGGGAAATAAGCGAATGCTCGTTATCAAATTCCGATATGGGGTATATCATGGATTAAGCCTGTTTTGCGCCGCAGTAAGGGCAGAAGTTTGTCCCGGGTTTTATGCTGTTGCCGCAGTTTATGCACTTCGATTCATTCTGAGGTTTCCCGCACTTGGGGCAGAAGTTAGCGGATACGGGTATGTTTTCTCCGCAGTATATGCATTTTTTTCCTTCGGGCTGCTGGCTTTGCGTGTTAGCATTGTTTACGCTGCCTGTCATGGCGTTTGACATGGCCATCGCCGCCGCCATGCCTGCGCCTATGCCCGACATGGAGTTTTCGTGCTTGGCGCTTTCGCCTATGGCTTCTGCGGTCTGGTATTGGGTATAGCGGTTTAAATCGCCTACGACGCCCATGCTCGTGCGTTTGTCCATGGCTTCTTCAACGGCTTCGGGAAGGCTTATGTTTTCTATAACGAAGCTTTCGATTTTTAAGCCTATCGGAAGGAAAGTGCTCGACAGATTATTTAGCACAAGGTTGCTGAGCTCGTTGTAATTCGCGGCTAAGTCAAGGGCGGGTATGCTGCTTTGCGCTATGGCGTCGCTAAGCGCTGAAACAACGGTGCGCCTTACCTGGCCTTCCACGCCTTCCGCCGTAAAGTACGCGCTGGTTCCAAAAACTTCTTTTAAAAAGGTTACGGGGTCTGATACTCTGAAAGAGTATATGCCGAACGCGCGCAAACGTATCATGCCGAAATCCCGGTCGCGCATCATTACGGGGTTTGAAGTGCCCCACTTTTTGTCTAAAAACTGCTTGGTGTTTACAAAATATACTTCGCTTTTAAAGGGAGAGTTAAAACCGTATTTCCAGCTTTTAAGCGCCGTTAGTATGGGCAGATTCTGCGTGCTAAGCTCGTAGCGGCCGGGCTTGAAAACGTCCGCTATCTTGCCTTCGTTTACGAATATGGCGACCTGGCTTTCGCGCACGGTAAGCTGCGCGCCCATCATAATTTCTGCGCCGCCGTCGTCAAAGCGGTATACCATGGTGTTTGAGGAAGAATCCTTCCATTCGATTACGTCTATAAACTGGCCTTTTACAAAATTAAAAATCCCCATAGTTATTCTCCTGATCGTTTTTGTTGACTAATTCCTTCATGCTTGAAAGCACGTACGTGTTTTCAAGGTCGAGATCCAAATCGAGATAGTTTTTGATGTCTTCAAGCACGCTTTCAACCCTCTGGTTGACTTCCTGCTCTACTTCATCGTCGCTCAGGTCTATGTTGAACGCGGGAGCGGCAAACAGGCGCACGTGCCTCGGGCTCAGCACCGCGACGTCGTAATAGACGCCGTCTATGTATTTGCCGAAAAAGTTGTTGCGCAGGGCATACTCAAGCCTCTCAACGCCGTAATGCCAGCGGTCGTTTAAGTACACTTCGCCCTGCGGCAGATCGAAGTCGAAAAGATAGCAGTGCATGGTGAGCGAAACATTCGCTCTCACAAGCTTTATGCGGGCGATGAGCTCCTCTTCTGAATTTACCTGCCCCCTTAAAAGCTGGCTCATAAGCTCGTCCCTGAGCATCTGGAAAACAAATGTTTCATCGTAAGAGTCCGCGTCTTCGCGGTGCATCTGGTCCAAAAACTCGCGTATGCGCTGTAATTCGCTAAACAAAGCCTGCCCTCTTTGATGCGTCTGAAAAACAGGCAGGCTTGGATGATCCGTTATATATTGCTGTATAGGGCTCGGGTCATGGTTAACGAACGCATAGCCGATTGCATCCACAACGTGGGAGTTTAAGTATTGGAGCGCTTCCTCCGCATCGCTTATAACAGTAACAGGCAGGAACATCATCTGTCCCCAGTTGTCTATCTGTTCAAAGGCGCCGCGCACCTCTTCATTATCGGTTACGAGCAATAGCTTGTACAAATTCCAGGCCTCCTTGGTGTTAATAAGGTTATTATATATGATTAGGCAGTTTGTTGCAACAAAAAAGACAAGCCCTGAGCTTTAAATTTATAATACAATTAAGAAGATTTGTATAAATTTCATTTATTTTGAAGTAAAGCCGCTTCTTGACAACGCAAGGGCGCGATGGTAACATTGGACACACAAAATTTTGAGAGTAATGGCGGGAAAATAATTGAATTTGTCTGAACTTGCACAAAAAACGGATAATATGCTGCAGTCTTATCGCGAGGCGGGTTTTTACAGGGACGCTGTCGTTTCTGTGTTCAATGGCGATGAAAATTTATTCGTTAAAAGCATAGGATCAGTAAATGCGGATACGCTTTTTGACGTGGCTTCATTAACTAAAATATGCACGTCCACTATTATTCTGCTTCTTATAGATAAGCGCAAAATAGAGCTTAAAACGCTGGCTTCAGATATACTGCCGGAGCTTAAAAGCATAAAAGACGACCGCGTGGGCAGAATAACCATAAAAATGCTTTTGACGCACACGAGCCTTTTGCCCGCATGGTACCCTTTTTATACAAGCGACGGCGATTTTTATATGGTTTTACGCAGGGCGCTTGCGCAGCCGCGCCCTGAAGGCATGCTTTACAGCGATATAAATTTTATGCTCTTAGGCAAAATAATAGAACGCGTAGAGCAGAAGCCTCTTGATAAGGTTTTGAACGACGATCTCGTTAAGCCGTTTAACTTAGGCAATATCTGCTTTTTGCCTGAATGCTCCAACATAGCCTTTTCTTCATACGGCAATATGCAGGAAGAAGACATGGTTAAAGAAATGGGGCTTACGTTTAATTCCTGGCGCAATCATGAGCCAATAAAGGGAAAGGTAAACGACGGCAACGCGTTTTACTTTTTTAAAGGAGTAGCGGGGCACGCGGGCGTATTTGCCGATGCGCGCGCCTATGAAAGGCTTTGCAGGCTCTACATGAACGCCAAAAACCCCTTGTTTTTAGACGCGGTTAAGACGCAAAATTCAACGAGAGGCTTGGGCTTTGAAACGGGGGACAAGTACCCGAAGGGCTGCGGGCATACGGGATTTACAGGCACCTCCATTTATTTTTCCAATGAATACAACATAGGCTGCTGCCTTTTTACAAACAGGCTTTTTTACCCGTACAAAAACGACAAGCCTACAAACGAAGTAAGGCGCGCGCTGCACAAGTTGGTGTTTGAATATGCGAGTAATTTACGTGCCGAGCATGTATAGACTGTAAACAAAGTAATTTTAAGCGTAGGGGTTCAGGGGCAAAGCTCCTGAGCGTAATCAAAACCAGCGACACTCTGGCGCGCTGAGCAAGATGGTATTTGAATATGCGAATAATTTACATGCCGAGCATGTATAAATTATAGAAAGTGAGGAAAACACATGAAAAAATTTTTTGCTTTGCTGTTTGCGGCGGCTATGCTTGTTTCAGGCGTTGCCGCGTTCGCGCAGGAAAACACCGTACTTAAAATAGGCGCTGAAGCAGAGCCTACGGGCTTTGACCCGCACACGACCACGCAGCACGTCGCGCTTCGCATAATCAACCAGATGTATGAAACGCTGGTCGACGTCGACGACGATTTAAACGTAATACCAAGGCTTGCGGAAAGCTGGGAGCAGCCTGACGACACAAGCTACGTGTTCCATATGCGCAAGGGCGTAAAGTTCCACTCGGGCAGGGAGCTTAAGGCTGAGGACGTAAAGTACAGCTTTGAAAGAATACTCGACCCTGACACAGGCGGACTTGGAAGCAGCGAAAGCTACGCCGGCAACATAGAAAAAATAGAGGTTTTGGACGAGTATACAGTAAAATTTACTCTTTCCAAGGTTACCGCTCCGTTCTTAGCCTCCATGTCTTCAACCTACTGCGCCATAGTGGATAAGGAAGCGGTGGAAAAAAACGGCGACTTGATGCGCGCGGACGGCGGCACAGGCCCGTACACACTGGGCGAATGGGTGCCGGACAATCGTGTAACGCTTAACAAATTCAAGGATTTCTACAAGGACGGCTACGCTATGGAAACGCTGGAGTTCTACGTTTTAAGCGATAGCTCCGCAAGAATGAACGCCCTGCGCACAGGCGAGGTGGACCTTATCGTGGGCGACAGTGCTATGCTTGTTTTAGCGAACGCGGCTAAGAACGTGGACGTGTATAAAATACGCACGCGCGACTACGTGACGCTATGCCTTAACATGAACAAGGAAGAATTTAAGGACATAAAGGTGCGCCAGGCGATTTCGCTCGCGCTTAACCGCGAGGAAATAATAGATCTTGCTTTTAACGGCGAAGCCGAGGTATCAGGCTTTATACCGGCGTCCATGGGTCACTGGGCGGTGGACGTAACGGAGCACCAGCTTTATAAGCAGGACATAGAAAAGGCAAAAGAGCTTATGAAAGAAGCCGGCTATGAAAACGGATTCGACGTTGTATGCACGGTGGGTCTGCTCGACACCATACGCAATTCAGGCACCGTTATACAGCAGCAGCTCTCTCAGATAGGCATAAACGTTAAGATACAGAACAAGGAAAACGCCCAGTATGTGGAAGACTGGAAGAACCATGAATTTGACCTTATGGTATGCCAGAACGGCGCGGGCACAGACCCCAACCGCGGCGTAGGCTTGTTTTTCACAAGCGGCAACACCGCAAATATTTCTGAATATTCAAACGCGCGCGTGGACGAGCTTATAAGCCTGGGCGCCGGCACTACCGATGTTCAAAAGCGCGAAGAATATTACAAAGAAGCGATAAACATAATACTTGACGAATGCCCGTGCGTAACTTTCGCAAGCCCTTACAGCTACTATTTCGCAAGCTCCTCGCTTAAAGGCTACGCGCCTACGGTGGATCATCCTCTGGAGCTGCAGAACGTAACAAAGGAATAAGCTTTTCTAAATCCCGGGCGGCCAGGCCGCCCGGGTTTCGGGAGATACAATGAAAAATTATATTTTAAGGCGGCTGCTCACACTTATACCTGTATTGTTCGGCATAAGCGTGATAATTTTTATTATAATGCAGTTTATACCGGGCAGCGTTGTTTCCGGCATACTCGGCATAGAAGAAACGCCGGAGCTTAGAGCGATGTGGGAAAAGAAGCTTGGTCTGGACCAGCCTTTAATCGTGCAGTACGGCAACTGGATAGGCGGCGTACTGCACGGCGATTTCGGGGAATCCTTCCGCACGGGAGCGCCTGTTTTCCCTGAAATAATAAAGCGCTTCAAGGTTTCGGCGGAGCTTGCAATAATCGCGTGCATAGTGGCGTGGATTATAGCGCTTCCCCTGGGCGTGCTTTCAGCGCTAAAGCGCAACACGCCTACGGACAGGTTCGTGCGCGTGCTGTCCCTGCTTGGCGTATCCGTGCCTAATTTTGCCACAGCCACTCTGCTTATTTTGTTTTTAGCGCTGGTGTTCGGCTATTATTCGCCTATACACTATGTGTCTTTTGCAGAGAACCCGCTTAAAAACCTTGAAATTATGATTTTTCCCGCAATAGTTATGGGAGGCACCATGGCGGGCTCCGTTATGCGCATGACGCGCTCGTCCATGCTTGAAGTTATGCGGCAGGACTATATAAAGGCCGTGCGCGCCAAGGGCGCCCCTGAAAAAATAACCATAGGCAGACACGCCTTTAAAAACGCGAGCATACCTATAATTACGCTTATAGGCATGCAGCTGAGCATACTTATGGGAGGAACAGTCGTAATAGAGCAGATTTTTTCCATACCAGGCCTTGGGCAGTATCTTTTGAACGGCATATTCAAGCGGGACTTCCCAGTCGTGCAGGGCACGGTTCTTTTTATGGCTGTGATATATGTTGTGATGAACCTTCTGGTGGACATATTGTACACATATATAGATCCCCGCATAAGCTACAGTTAGGAGGCCGCGCTTGACTTCAGTTTTATTAAAAAGAAAAAAGCATAAGGAGCAGGAAAGCGTATTCAAACAGCTGTGGCAGGACCCTTTGGGAAGGATGGGTTTTATAGGCGTCGCGATAATAGTGCTTATGGCTGTTTTATCCCCATATATATCTAAGTTTGACGTAGCGGAGATACACTCGTCAAACGCGCTTCAGGCGCCAAACGCCAGGTACTGGTTCGGAACCGACAATTTCGGCAGGGATATATTCAGCCGCATATTGTACGGGGCGCGCGTGTCGCTTGTCGTGGGCATAGTTTCTGTATCAATTGCCGCGGGAGCGGGCTTTATTCTTGGCCTTGCGGCGGGATACTTTGAAGGCAAAACGGAAACCGTTATAATGATGATTATGGACGTGCTGTTCGCGTTCCCTTCCATACTTTTAGCTTTGCTCATAGTGGCTGTGTTAGGCCCGAGCGTAGTAAACACCATGATAGCGATAGGCATAGTAAACATTCCGGTCTTTACGCGCACCGTAAGGGCCTCCGTAAAATCCATAAAGGGGCTTGATTATATAGCGAACGCAAGAAGCGTGGGCCTTAAGGACGGCAAAATACTGTTTTCGCATATAGCGCCAAATTCCCTTGCCGCATTTACCGTGCAGGCGACGCTTGCGCTTTCAAGCGGCATACTTACGGAAGCCACAATGAGCTTTTTGGGGTTAGGCATACAGCCGCCCGCTCCCTCATGGGGCAGCATGCTTTCCGAAGCGAGGGTGTATATGGAGCTTGCGCCGTGGATGGTAATATTCCCGGTATTGTTCATAGTGCTCACTATATTGTCCTTCAATATATTGGGCGACGCCCTGCGCGACGTGCTTGACCCCAAGCTTAAGCTGTAAGGAGGGCGTATGGAAAAAATAAAAAGCAATCTGGTTGAAATAAAAGACCTGCGCATTACAACGCAGCGCAAGAAGAAAACCGTGCGCCTGTTAGATAAGGTGGACTTAAACGTTCCCCGCAGGGAATGCCTTGGCATAGTGGGGGAGTCCGGCTGCGGCAAGAGCATTACGGCGAACAGCCTTATGGGGCTATTGCCGTATCCTTTAAAAGTGGCTTCAGGCACCGCTGTGTTCGATTCGCCCACGCTTTCAAAGGTGGATTTGTTTTCCTGCCCCAAAGAAAAGATAAGAAAAATACGCGGCAGGGAAATTTCCATGATATTTCAGGAACCCATGACGTCCCTGGACCCAATATTTACAATAGAAAGGCAAATGAAGGAAGCGCTTGAGTTTCATTTCCCCAACATGGGAGAAAATGAAAAGCTTGACCGCTGCAAAGAGGTGCTGCGCCAGGTGAACATACCGCGCATAGAGCAGACCCTTAAAAGCTACCCGCATCAGCTTTCAGGCGGGCAGCTTCAGCGCATTATGATAGCGATAGCGCTTATAAATTCCCCCAAGCTGCTTATAGCGGACGAGCCGACAACGGCGCTTGACGTTACGATACAGGCGCAGATACTGGACCTTATAAACAATCTCCAGCAAGAAAAAGACGCTTCTATAATCATGATTACGCACGACTTAGGCGTTATAGCTGAAACAAGCGACCGCGTCGCCGTGTTTTACTCAGGCCATGTAGTTGAAGAAACTTCAGCCGAGGAGCTTTTTTCAAACCCGGCGCACCCGTATACCAAAGGACTTTTAAAATCAATATATTCATTAAACGAAGGCGGGGACACGCTGTTTTCAATACCAGGCTCTGTGCCCGCGGGAGGGGAATTAAAAAAGCACTGCCGCTTTTACGACCGCTGCTCAAGGCGCTTGGAAAGATGTCTTGAAGGGCTTCCGGCGCTTGTTGAAATTGCCCCTAATCATAAATGCAGGTGCTTTTTGCACAGCGAGGAGCAGGAAGCGTGAACGACAATATTTTAGAAGTAAAACACCTTAAAATGTATTTCCCCGTTAAGGAAGGCGTAATAAGAAAGACGGTGGGCTACGTGCGCGCGGTGGAAGACGTAAGCTTTGAAGTAAAGAAAAAGCAGGTGTTCGCGCTTGTCGGGGAATCCGGCTGCGGCAAAAGCACAACGGGATTAAGCATAGTAAGGCTTATAAAGCCGACGGCGGGACAGGTGATTTTTGAAGGGGAAGACTTAAGCCGCTTAAGCGATGAAGAAATGCGCTTAAAAAGGCGGGACATGCAGTTCATATTTCAAAACCCTTACGCTTCCCTTAACCCACGCATGAACGTGTACGAGCTTTTAGCGGAGCCTCTTAAGACCCATTTTAAGTTAAGGCAGGCGGAGCTTGATAAGCGCATACTTGATATGATTGAGAAAATAGGCATGACGGAGGACCAGCTCTGGCGTTACCCTCACCAGTTTTCAGGCGGGCAGAAGCAGCGCATTTCAATAGCGAGGGCGCTTATAACCAAGCCGCGCTTTGTAGTGGCGGACGAGCCTGTTTCGGCGCTTGACGTATCCATACAGGCGCAGGTTATAAATCTGCTTATAGCTTTGCAGAAAGAAATGCAGCTTTCCATGATATTTATATCGCACGACCTTAACGTGGTGCGCTTTATAAGCCACGAATTAGCGGTAATGTATTTAGGATCCGTAATGGAAACGGGGGATACCAAACTTATATATAATCACCCGATGCACCCGTACTCAAGGGCGCTTCTTGACGCCGTGCCAAAACTTGACCCTAAAGTAAAGCGCAAGCGGAAGCACCTTAAGGGCGAGGTGCCAAACCCTGTGAATCCGCCAGAAGGCTGCCCGTTCAACACGCGCTGCGAAAGAGCCGGGGATATCTGCTTTAAAGAAAAACCAAAGCTTTTGGAATATAAGGACAGGCTCGTAGCCTGCCACTACCCTTTGGAGGACTGATATGGAGTATTATATAGGCCTTATGAGCGGCACGTCGCTTGACGGCTGCGACGCGGCGCTTGTCGCCTTTGACAAGGACAGCGTCAAGCTGTCCGGCTTTATTACAAACCCTATGCCTAAAAATTTAAGGCGTGAAATCATGGACTGCTGCTCGCTTGATAAATCCAACATAGCGCTTACGTGCAGCCTTAACTTTTCATTGGGACGCTATTTTGCGGATACGGCCAAAATGCTGTGCGAAAGCCTTGATTTTGACATTAAAAAGGTAAGCGCCATAGCGTCGCACGGGCAGACGGTTTACCATATACCGTTTGAACAGGGCGCGCTTGCGCCTTCAACGCTGCAGCTTGGGGAGCCTTCAGTAATAGCGTATGAAACGGGGGTGCCTGTCGTAAGCTCAATGCGGGCGATGGACATGGCGGCAGGCGGGCAGGGAGCGCCTCTCGTGCCGTTCGCAGAATACATACTGTACCGCGGGAAGGATGATATAGCGTTGCAAAATTTAGGCGGCATAGGCAACGTTACTGTTATACCTGCGAACGCTTCAAAAGACGACGTTTTTGCCTTTGACACAGGCCCCGCCAATATGATAATAGACGCCCTTGCAAGACGTTTTTTTGACAGGCCTTACGATAAGTCGGGCGAGCTTGCAAAGTCCGGCAACGTAGTTGATTTATTGCTTAATGAGTGGATGGAAATACCCTTTGTCGACATGAAGCCGCCAAAATCAACAGGGAGGGAGCTTTATGGCGAGCAGTTTGTAAACGAGCAGATAAATTCGCATAAAGATATAGCGCCCTTGGATTTTATAGCGACGGCAACAATGTACACAGCCAAAACCATGTATAGGAATTATGAGCTTTATGTTTTTCCGCGCTGCCCGAATTTACAAAAAATAGTGCTTTCAGGGGGAGGCGCGCATAACGCGGCTCTGCGCGCTATGATTAAACAGCTCTTTAAAAACTGCAGCGTAATTACGCAGGAGGATATGGGCTTTTCTTCAGACGCTAAGGAAGCGGTAGCTTTTGCTGTAATAGGCAGGGAAACCATGAACAGAAGAAGCGGCAATCTGCCTTCCGTTACGGGCGCAAAGATTCCGGTGCCCCTTGGCAGCATAGTTTACCCGCCCGCATTTGAACGCGCATGAAAATACTGCTGAACGAAGAAAAATACATAAACGAAGCGTACGGCGTTTTTTGTGATTTTGTAAACCAAAAAGAAGCGCTGTACCTTCCGATAACTAAGCGTGCGTTTGAAAGCGCGTTAAAAAGACAGGACAGCTTGTTTTTGGCTGCGGAAGAAAACGGGGAGCTTATTGGCTTTGTTTTAGCGAACGTAGCCGAAAAGGGAATTTACTTAACGCTTATTATAGTAAAACATAATCACAGGAACAAAGGAACAGGCAAGGCGCTTGTTTTAAAGCTTGAAAGCTTGGCAAAGGAAAAGGGCTTCGACACGCTCCTTATAGACCACATGAATCCGGCGGAGCTTGGCTGGCGCATACCTGAAAGCCGACGCACGCACAATAAAATCCCCGGCGTATATAATAAAAGCCAAGCGCTAAGATTTTTTAAAAGCTCGGGCTTTTGCGCCACGCATGAAGAAACGGCTATGTACAGGGAGCTTGATGGCTTTACTATGCCGGATGAAATATTTTCTGTCATAGCGAGCCTTGAACGGGAAGGCATAGAGGTAGGAGAGCTTAAAAACTTTGACGTGGAGTTTAACAGGCTTTGCGACAACGTTAAAAGCGAATACTGGCGAAACTCCATAGCTTCAGAAATACGCGCGCATAAGGAAAACCGCGGCAATTCAGACCCGCGTTTTTTTGCGGACGGCACGCCGCCCAAAAAACCAAGAAAAATACTCGCCGCCGTATATGAAGGGCGTATGGTGGGCTTTACAGGGCCTGTCGACTTGCAGAAGGATAAGCGTGGCTGGTTTACCGGGCTTTGCGTAGACCCGGGCTTTGGCAGGCGGCGTATAGGCGAAGCGCTTTTTAATCTGCTCCTTGACGCCTTTAAAAACGAAAATGCGGAGTTTGTATCTCTTTATACCGGCTCAAACAACCCCGCTAAAAAAATATATTTAAGAGCGGGGCTTAAGCCCGCCGCGCAGTTTGTAGCGATGAAAAAGAACTTAAAATAACGCTACGCAAAAGCAATTTAATACGCTTTAAAAGCGCGGCATACAAGCGAAATAAAAACATTCGATGCAAAATAATTTAACGTATTAAAGGCGCGGTAATTTAGCGTAAATAAAAAATCCCGAATAATTCGGGATAATATGGTGCGCAATTCGGGACAGTATAGATAAATCAAAGGTTTTCAGCCCGTTTGGTGGCTACGTGGTTCCAGTTCAATAAATTTATGCTCTTCCGATAAACAAATTATGGTTCAATTATTTGTTCAAAACAGGGGAATACAGTAATATGGTTTTCAATATTCCCTATGTCATTTCGTTGGCCTAACAGAAAATTCCTCATGGTCTGTTCACAGGTTGCTAAATTGCTAATAGCATAGGCACTTCCTATCTTGTTGCTGACAAAATCAGTTAGATCCAAATAGAGCGATCTCCAGCTAACCGATACTATGAATTTTTGTAACCACTCATCATATTGGAAACGCTTCTGTGTGCCCTCTTGAAAAGGATAGAAGATTTTGGTGGCAAACTCTGTTTCATAAGTGCTAAACAGTTCTTCGCACTGTTTGCATAGCATATAATGCTTTTCACCATCTTGTATTGGAACATTCGGATTCATTCCACCTCTAAGCTTTCCTACACTGGTTTTTGTTAGCATTCGAAAAACAAATTTGGGGATGATATGCGATAATTGTAAGTCCGTAACTGCGCCACACAATGCACAACTGCTTAGATTGATTTGCATGCTACTCTTCCTCTATCTAACAGTTAGTTCTTTTCTACTGATCCAAAATGATTCATCTGGCTTAATTACAAGTATATCAACAGGAAATCCCACACTTTCTGGCATAACACAAAACTTCATGGTTTTTATTGTAGTGTCTATTGCATACATTGAAAAATCGATTGCGTCCTGAAGTGTAAAAAACTGAAAAGGTATATCCATCTTCGGAATTATCACCCTTGGTTCGTTCTCAATAGTCAGTGTGAACTCTGTAAGAAGCCTTCTCAATATCTCAGCTTCTCCATCCCAAGTGGCTCCCCATACTTCGGGTGATGATATTAACGTTGTTGAAGGCCCTTGAGTGTTTATCCGATATATTGATTGATGTGGAATATCATCCCCCTCATAACCTGCCACATGAAATGTGGCATTTAGAGAGGGTGAAAGTTTTTGAAAATAGTTAATTAGCTTTTCAGGCATTTCAGAAACCTGTGTTCCATTAGTAATCTCTTCCCTAATAAACTGCTCAAGGTAGCCTGCAATAGGCGTATTGTTAATGCTTGCATCACCACAAGCTGAGATTCCTGCATTGTTAGGACACAAGAATGTTTTATAAGTTGTATTGGAAGCATGAATACCTATTTGTTCAACAATTTTCCCATTGGATATAATTGAACGGTTGAACGAAACACGGCTATCACTTGCCATGACTATGCCTTCCTTGACATAGACTGTAACAATTAAAGACATTTAACGCTCCTTTCAATTAGCAAAAGAAACTAATTATCATTCTCATCCGTTTACATAAAGCAAAACCCTTGTCAATCACACTCCGATTTGGTAATTATAGCAATCATCTGTCACTGTTTTGAAATTAACCCACAATTTCCCATTCCTGAATATCCTCTGGAACTTCGTCATATGCTTCAAGGTAACAATCATCCCATCTTTCATGACCAGTTACACCACATCTAATATCATCAATTGCCGCTTCAATTGTTGAACACCCTGAAAAGCATTCATCACCAATAAAAATACCCCAATATCCATTAGATAATTGCCTGAGCGTAAATGTACATAAACTTGTTTTACATTGAAATATCATGTTAATCACACCGCCTTGTTGTTTTATTCACTAATTATATCATAATTTACCATGATCTGTTGATAAACAAGCAAAAGGACTTTCTGATGCATTACAAACACCTTCGATTCACTATACGATGTTTGTTCTGCAATCTCAGCCCATAGCATTTGTTGCCAATACCTTAATTCTAACAAATTTGATAATTCTTCATCACCAAGGTTTTTGATCATATTAGCTGTTTGTTTGTCAGCAGCTTCAAGTTGTTTTGTTTCATTAGCTATTTCTTTTTGTGTTTGTCGAAGCCGGATAAAACTATTCTTAAAACAACCATTTTCTTTAGGATCATGATATTTCAATTCTTTTATCAATTTTTCCAAAGATTCTATTTCTGCTGTGTTAGCTTCTGCAAACAGTTTTGAATGTCCCCATGATTTTAGATGATTTTTAGCTTTTTTTAGTTTTTCTTTCAAGGTTGATTCCCCTCTATTTATGTTGTACTGATTATGAAAGGCTGTGATAAATATGCTTAAAGATTGGTTGCTTAAATACCGTGATTGCTTTAATGAATCATTCCCTTTATTCATGATGCAGGGAACGCCTGACAATGAGGTAAGTGGGGTAAAAAAATGCTTGGAACAGAACAATCCCTTTGTAGTGGATTTTGATACTGATCCAAGCATAGATTTTTAAGAATTTTCTAATTTTTTCTTGCTTTGGGCTTAATGCCCGTGCCTGTCAAAGGGTGTTAAAAAACCGCCTGCATGGGCGGTTAGTGTTTAAAATTAAATTTTCAAATAATCATTGCTTCTTCGGGCGTTGATAATCTAATGGTGTTCCCCTTAGTAAGAATTACAAGGGGTAAGCCTATATAGGAAATTCTATCGCCAATAGTTGGTTCATAACATTGGTACCCGTTCCATTCTTTAAGATACACGGCTCCATCATAACCATTTTCTTTTGCAAAGGTTAAAATATCATCCTGTGTCATTTCCCCACCCCTTCCATAATCTCATTAACAATATTAAATATAAATTGTCTAAACGTAATAACTTAGGCGGTGTTTAAAATTAAAGTTTCAATCAATATTGTGTAACAATATCATCTTCATCTGGTTCAGCAGATAAAGCGTCCATAAGTTCAGCAAATTCATCTTTTGCCCATTGCGGGGCATCTGGCTTAATTTCCCATTTTCCATTTTTCACCGTTACATAACCCTGTTTCATGGATTCAGGTGATGTAATCAACTTATTTCACCCCTTTCAAAATAGCATCAAGCTTTTTCCCGAATATTGTTGCAAATTCACGTGGATTATCCCCACCATAGTATTCACTGAAAGTTTCAGCAAACATTTCCTTGTCGTTTGTTGCTGCATATTTGCTGACATTCTTTTCCGTGTCCATTATACCATATTTCGTTAGTAAATTGGGATATTGTTGCTTAAAGAAGTGACAGATCCCTTCCCTTTGGTTCAATAGTCTTTTCAATGATTTTAGCCAGATTGATCAAATCTGCTTCATCCGAAATCTCAGCGGCACCACTCATAAGGGTTGCATAACAATTCAGACCAATCCTAATCATCGGCCCTTCAACTTTCGGCCGAATGAACAGGTTTTCGGCTAACGCTTCCATTTCATTGAAAATATTCAAAATGAATTGATTTTTATGCAACTTACCAAAGGTTTTAGGGAAATCTCTGTGCATTTCCAAAGGGCTAACTTCTTTATAGCCATCCTTTAACAAACGCATTACCACCCGTTCAAACAGCTGCATTTGATATAAATCCTCTGTGAAGTCTTTTAGGATGCTATAAGCAATTTCATCTGTTAGGTTGTTTCCTTCTAATTCCAGAAAACGCAAAGCATTACTGATTTTTAAACTGTAATCAGCGTCCTTTTTGGGTTCAGGGACTATCAGCTTTTTCTTTGCTTCCTGAATCTGATTATTTAGCAGCTGATTAAAAACCTTATCAGTACGCAACCATTCAGTTTTAACAGCTGTCATATCTTCTAAAATGGCTTGATGCAATCCTTTTTGGGTATAACGCTGCTGCAATGCAGGGCTTTTGTAAGGCTCAAGCGTTTTGTTTATCGCTGCGATATATTCTTCTTCATTCTTTCTGAAGGCAGCGATAGTATCAGTTACATTTTTCACCAAGTTAATCATTTTTTCTTCCTTTCAAATAAATGGATTTTCTAATTTACCGTTCATTCGGTCATACAATTCGCTGATCCGCTGGTTATAATGCGCAATAGTTTTGTTCTTTGTAATTTTGCGGTCTTCTTCAGTCAAATCAACCTGTATTCTGCCAATCGTCCGATAGGTAGTATTTTCGATGGTCTGAAGGTGTGCTTGCTTTTCCTTTTGTAGACGCAAAACCTCCAGCAACAGATTTTCAATATTGCTCACGGTTAAACCACTCCATACCATAATAACGCCAATACAAACCTTCAATAGTTGTTTTATCAGCATATTTTCTTAAATCATTCAAGAATTTACCTTCAGGTAGTTTGCAATCAAATACATATTTCCTTGCCATATCAACATAAAATTTAAATAGATTTCTCCACCCGGAACTAAAATGCGCCTCTTCATAAGTAAATCTTGCGCTCATCTTGGTTCATACAGAAAAGTAAAACCCCGTCAATATAAAGTTTATCAGGTAAGCTATTGATATAATCAAATTCGATTCTCTTACCATCACTATTGTTTTCTAAATATTCAAGGGCTTTCTCTCCAGAATCAAACATCAACTTTTCATTTTTTTGATCCGTTATTGAGAAGGAACCATCTTGTTCAACATTGATAAGAAGTACAGGCAAAGTATCTTCAATTTGCCGTGATTTCAGCGTTTCAAATTTCGTCAATATTTCCTGTACTTCTTTCGTAAGTAACCATTTCATTTTTCTTTTCCTCAATTTTCATAAAATAATTTTATTATGTAAATAGGTTTTAAGCCTCATATTTCTCAAACCACCTTTGATCTGAATAGCGTTCTACCAACTGTTTAACCGTCAGTTCATCACAGCACCCCCGCAAATCGCTCAGGATGCCGTTTTCAGGCAGTTCACATGGGAAAGCATATTTCTTTGCCATATCCAAGTAAAAGCCCATATAGGCGGTATCTGACGCATTCAGCGTACATAAATGAGCAAGTTCTTCCTGATTCATACAGAACAGCAAAGACGTATCAACATAAAAGCCGTTAGGTATCATTGCCATATCATCTATGATTATAGGGTTCTCATGGGCGATGCTATCAAGATAATCCAATACACCAGAGCTGGATTTGAACACTCGGTTATTTGTTTTTATCCGTTTCTTTTTTACACTCACATATTGCTCATCAACGGTAATCGTTCCGTCTGTCTCAAATTCAATAAAAATTAAAGCCGGATCATCAATTGTAGAAACCTTTTCTTTCAGTTCCTTTACCCGGCGTAATATCTCTTGTAATTGCCTGTTTTTACTCACCATATTTCTGTTCCAAATCCTCTTGTATTGTTTTAATCTCA
Organism: uncultured Oscillospiraceae bacterium; assembly: GCA_964518875.1. GTDB lineage: Bacteria > Bacillota > Clostridia > Christensenellales > Aristaeellaceae > DTU024. Next base: position 40,989 of record CAZFHI010000001.1, on the reverse strand, counting down.
TCAATGGTATAAGCGTTCAATCCCATTTCATAAATTGCCCTTGCAGCAGATACCCTTGCAGTCGCATTCATTTTCTTGTTGTCCATGATTGTTTTTAACACTTCAACGGCTTCCAAGGTGTACCCTTGAGCCTTCAATAAAGCTTCGTCAAACACTTTATTCTTAGTTTCATTAAGGATTTTCTGAAAAACTTTGCGCTTTCTGAGTTTACGCAAACCACTTTCACTGATACCTGATTTTCTTGCAGCTTCAGCAAAGGTGGGATTTGTAATTACATGTATTGCAATCCTTTCCATTTGCTCTTTTGTCATTGGTCACACCTTCCTTTCCACAAAACTAAAAAAAGCGGGAAATTCCGCTAAATTCCGCCCTTTATACATACCTATCGACAATACTATTTTACCATAAACCGACTCCCATTTCCTTTATTTTACTGTTTGTGACATAGATAGTAAAAGCCCGGTAAAATTTAAGTTCTACCAGGCTTTTATCAGAATAACTATTGTTCACTGTTCAGGATACTATATATGCGGCTTTTGCTTAATTCAAACCGTTCAGCAATATCGTCAAGTGGTACTAAAGCATATGCAAGTTCAACTATTAGTTTGTTGCGTTCTTCATCGGTCATTGTTTTCATGTTCTTTGCGAAATAATGATTTCTGCCAGCAAAGGCTTCATTGGCTTCAAGGTACTTTTCTTCACCAAACATATCAATCATTTCATTTCTGGTTACATTTCTCATAAATCCTCTTTCCTTTCATTGGCCTGATTATTTTATAATTATCACGTGAATTATCCATATTACAGTGAGGAACCCTTACACCTTCATAAAACCCATCTGCATTGCCGTGCAGGTGTATTTCATGGCAATATGGACATACGATAAACACATGTGTTCTTGATAAAGCTATTGGCTGAATATGCCATCTGCCTTCAATTTCAACAGATCTACAATCCTTCACCAATTTAATCAGCTTATTGTTAGCCGGATGAAATATTTGTAAATCAGCCAAAGGAGTTAGCATTTCTACCTGATCATGGGTGTTTCTTCTATTTAACAAGCGATTAAATTCACTGAAACGCATTTTCTTAACCCCTTTCTCTGTCACGTTGTCACGTTAAATATATATATATTTTAATCTTTTTACATGAGAAAATTATTTTTCTATTTTTATTTTTTCCTTGTGTGAAGAATAGGAAATGCGTGTTTTAACAGGACAACGTGACAATTATTGTGCTGTTTTACGCCGGAATATTCTGTAACGATCATTCTTTTCTCGTTTTACAACTGATTCCAGCTTAAAGTGATTAGTAATATATTTACTGAAAACGCGCTGTTCCTTCGGTGGTTCCCCGGCATTAAAGCAAAATGAAACGTAATCGGGGTACAAACCTTTATTTTGATAGTTGATAGGTTCCCGCAAAAAATACTCATCATCAAGCCCTGATTCAATGATCCACATTTGAATATTATCGTTAGCACCAACGAAATCTTTCAAAGCTTCACCACTTTCTTTGGTTTGCGTAAACCCTTTGTTCTTTAGCAACCTTTGATACCCGCAGATAGCATAATTGAGCAAAGCAGTAAGGCTTTCATCAGATGTTAGTTCTTCTAATAAATGAGGGTTGAACTGTTCAGTGTGTTCTTTGAACACACGGTTAAACCGAAAAATTATCACCCTTCGTTCGATTCCTTCAAAGTCAGCTGAAAAATCTGGATATTGATTCATGCCAAATAGCATCTTGCCGGTGAAGCTATATGTAAAGGATTTTCTATACTTAGGGTTAACTTCAAATCCGCCACCATCAGCAAGCGATTTAAAGCGATCTGAAACATGAACTTTGGCATTTCTAAGATCAGCATATATGTTTGCTGTTTTGTTTATCAGGTTTGCAAGTCCATGATCCTTGTTCATTTCTTCCAGCGTGATAGACGAAACATTTTCAAAACCACAGAAAGCAGTAATCAGTTTTAGAACCGTTGATTTCCCGGTCGATGGTGGGCCGATAAAAAAGAAAACCTTTTGATAGTTTACATGATTCATTAACAAATAACCCAGCATTTCTTGAAACAGATTAATTTGTCCAGAATCATGATTAAACCATTGGTTAAGTGTGCTATCAAGCAATTCGCTGCTTTTACCCGGATGGTAGGAAGCATTGAACTGCTTGAAACTAATATGTAATGGTGAATGGGGCTTAAAACTAACATTACCCACTTCATCAAACGATAAAATGCCATTCTTGACATTCGTTGTTCCATCATCAGCGGGTGGCTTCATATAGCTGCGTCCTTCCACATGCCGGATAATTTCCCGTTCAAAATTTCCGTTTAGTTTGGGATATGAAGTAGTGATATATGCCCGTAATTCCTCAGCATTAAACAGTTTATATACCCCTACATTGTAACTGTAATAGTCACCGTTAACCCGGATAAGTTTATAGTGGTCAATGATTTCATCAGCAATTACATTAGGTGTAAGTTGTTTATCTCTTTGCTGATCCTTAAGTTTATCCAATGTAGCATCATTCAGAATTTCAGAGTATAACGCTGCATCAGGAATTGGATCATTAAATATATAGGTGTTCATTAACTTTACAATGGTAAATGCTCCCTCTGCACTATATCCCTTTTTAACCAGATGGAACAAATATGCACCCAGCTTTTGTGTTCTATCGCCGCTGGGAAATGTCAAATCAAAGGGTTTATCTTTGGATTTTTGAAGGGGATATAAGTAAAAAGGTAATTCGTCAACATCCGTGTTCGTGAGGTTGCCCTTGAAGAATTGACGTTCCACACCGTTGATTACTAAGGGAATATGATCATCACGTCCCGGAAATTTCCATTCCGCTTTTATGCCAATAGGAGTATGCCAGTTCTGCTTGTTCCCTTCTTCGAGTACTGCTGGCTTACGAAAAAACAAATGTTTTCCATGTTCTGTTTGGATTCCATTGTATTTCACACCCAGTTTATCAAGAATTTCAACTATGGCTTCACTTCGGGGTTTTCCTTTAACTGAATCTTCTAAAGCTCCGGTTTTATGGTCAAAATCATCAATATCCACCTTCAAAAAGGCAGAATCATATGAACAACCATAGCTTAACCATGTTGAAGATGGTTTATCAGTATATTTTCGGTATTGCTTGCTATTTTTGGGGTGTTTCCCATTAAATTCAATGTATTTTACATTCATAAGCTGCTATCCTTTCGTCAGTTTCAATATGAAAATTAGGGGTTTTTCCAAATGGGAAAAATTAAATATCCCTGCTTATCCCACACGAACATTGCCCTTGATTCCGTAAAGATTTTTATAATGCCTTCTAATATCTTTGGTTGCCTTTTTGACATATTGGGAAATGTTGGGCAAGTAGATCATGCTGCAATCAATATGTTCATCTTCCAAGGTATCCAAAATCACGCTGTGAACTTCAGTGGCGGGAACCTTCCCCAACGAAAGCTGCTTTTTCATAATCCGCTGGATTTTTAACATTTCGGCACAAGTAGTAATCAAGTTGCCGTATTGCTCATAATCATAGAAGGCAATATTCACATCTTCGATGTTCAATGAACGCAGAAACTCATTGTAGTTATGAACTTCAAACGCATCTGTTAAGGGGTGTTTGAGCGCTTTCGCATCGGCAGTAATCACGCAAACAGCGGGGGTGTTATCGTCCGTTGCCACCAGCATCATGTTTTTAATATCCCGTGGCTTAATCTTTTTCAAATTGGTTTTCATTTTAATAATTCCTTTCATTTTTGATTGGTTGCCCTGTTTGGGTTATAGTGCTGCTACACTGTTGTTGAGTGCCCGGAACCCTTAATTTTCATGAATAGGCGCTGCTACGCCGGGTTCATCTTCAAGTAAATCTTCAACCTGAATGTTAAGTTCTTTACTAATATTTCCTATTACATCAGGTCTGGTTGTCGTATTTCCGTTTAATTGTCTACTAATCGTTTTTCTTGATAATCCGGTTTTCTTAGATAATTCTTTAATGTTCATTTCTTTTTCAGCCATTGCAATAAACAGTTTTTCAGATGACAATTTCAATCCTTGCACCCCTTTCTTGTTCTTCTTGTTTTCAATTATAATTCCGTTTGAAAACATTGTCAATACCTTTTGAATACTTTTTATAATTTTAATTGACATTCAGAACATTTTGTGCTGTAATAAGATTATGTTTGAAAGGATGCGAACATATGGAATCAATTAACAATAGGGTCAAAAAGTTGCGGAACGAGCTTGGATTATCACAAGAAGCGTTTGGAAAAGCTATTGGATTATCCAAATCAGGTGTGTCCAATATTGAAAATGGTAGAAGAAAGGTTAGTAACCGTCATATAAAACTCATTTGCACTGCTTTCAATATAAAAGAAGGCTGGCTGTTATTTGGGATAAACGAGGATCAACTTTCAAAGGACATAAAAATTATTGAAACATTTGAAGCATATTTAGTTTCAATAGGTTATCTATTAAGTAATGAACAGGTTAGTACAGAATCCTATACCATCACCATTAGAAAGGCAGGTGTTGAAACCGTATTTACTGAAGAAGAATTTGAAGCCTTCCAAGCTGAAATTGAACAGTCAGTAGAATATCAGCTATGGAAGAAGAACCAAAACCGATAAAAAAAGAACCCTCAGTGTAGCAGCACCAAGGGTTCCGGGCAACCAACCAACAATGAAAGGACGAACAATCAAAGTTGAAATGGTCATATATATTATGTCATTTCTTCTTTGAATTTGCAAGGAAAGGAATGACATATTTTGAAATTACCTAATGGATTTGGATCAGTACACAAAGTTTCCGGTAACAGGCGTAAACCTTGGATGGCAAGGGTCACAAAGGGGTGGACAGATGAAGGGGTTCAAACACGCAAAGTATTAGGCTACTATGAAACCAGACTTGAAGCAATGAACGCCCTTGTTATGTATAATGACAATCCCTATGATTTGGATATGTCAAGGATTACCTTTGCTGAAATCTATGAAAGGTTTATGAAAGACACTTTCGATGAAGAAGCTAACCCATCTACCATCAAAAACTATAAAACAGCGTATAGACGGGCTAAACAGCTTCACAACATGAAAATGTTTGATATTCGCCCTCACCACATGCAGGAAGTATTAGATAACATTGAAGGAAGTCACACCACGATTAAACGGGTACATTTATTATTCCAGCGCATGTACAAATGGTGTATGGATCATGACGCTATCAAGAAAAACTATGCCGATAGGTTAAAGGTTAAAGTAACGCCAAACAGACAAGTTAAACAAGCTTTTTCCTCTGAAGAAATTGAATTTCTTTGGTCACAGATTGAAAAGCATCAATATATTTCCCTAATCCTAATGCTCATTTATTCCGGCGTCAGAATTTCCGAACTGTTGAATTTACGCAAAGAGGATTTACACTTAAATGAACAGTGGTTTCTTGTCAGGGATTCCAAAACTGAAGCCGGAACAATGCGTGTCGTACCCATAGCAGATAAAGTTTTACCTTTCTGGAAGGCTTGTTTAGAAAAATCCCAAAGTGACTATGTTGTAACTACTGTAAACGGCCAGCATCTTACTTATGAGAATTTCAAGAAGCGTTATTGGGCGCCTTTAATGCAGCAATCAAACCTGAAACATACCATCCATGAAACCCGGCATACCTTTATATCAATGATGGTCACTCGCAATGTAAATCAAACAGTGATCAAGAAAATAGTTGGTCATAAATCAATAATGAACCTTACTGAAAAAGTTTATACCCACATTGAAACAAGTGAATTGATAGCTGCCGTCAACCTACTTTAATTTGATGGCTACTTGATGGCTATTTGATGGCTACGCCCACGAATGAACACAAATGCGGGACACTTGTAACATTGAACAATCCCTTGAAATCATTGACTTCAAGGGATTGTCTGTTCAAATATTTTCGTTGGTGCGCCATCAGGGATTCGAACCCGGGACACCCTGATTAAGAGTCAGGTGCTCTGCCAACTGAGCTAATGGCGCGTACGCTTATGCTGAAAACGGCATTCGCCTTTAACAGCGGTCTTACTGCGACGGTGGATATAATACCACAATTTTAACCCCATTACAAGCGATTTTTAAATTTTTTTTGCTTATCTTGAGCATAATACATGTTTTTTTATGCCGGCGCTTGCGTATGATATTAAAATATGGTATTATATCCAATGCTTTTTGAGCAAGGAAGATGGATGGAGGTGAACGAAGATGGCAAATATCAAGTCTGCAAAAAAACGCATAAGAGTTACCAAGGCTAAGACTATGAGCAACCGTATGGTTAAAACACAGGCGAAAAACGCGGTGAAGAAGTTCCGTAAAGTGCTTGCAGAGGATCCTACTGTGGCACAGGATCAGTTTAGGGCTACCTCCTCCGCTTTGGATAAAGCCGTAACCAAGGGTGTTATGCACCGCAATGCCGCAAGCCGTAAAAAGTCAAGGCTTGCAAAGGCGTTGAACAAGGCTGCGGCGCAATAATTTATTATAAAAAGTTTTAAAAAGCGTTTCTTGATTATAGAAACGCTTTTTTTATGCCGTAATAATTTTACAGGCTAACCCGCTTACCTTCGTTTTTTAAATATTATTCCCGCGAGCGCTCTTACCGCGTTTACTATAAGCGACGCCAGGAAAAGCCACCAGAAGCTTTCGTACTTTATGTAGCCCGGAAACAGAAGCGTTATAAAGTACAGCAGACCCGCGTCTACAAGCGCGTACACGAGCCCTAAGGTTAAAAAATTAAATATGCTTAAAAGCAAACGCAAAAGCGGGCGTATCAGGGCGTACACAAGCATAAGCGCGGCCCCTGCGACAAACGCCGTTTCATTTGAATAACACCAGAAGCCGCTCAGAAGATAATCTGCGAGAGGCAGGGCGAAGGCGCCTGAAATGAAACGGGCGAGAAAGCTTAACATAGCGCTAAGCTTTGCCTTCAAGCGGCGTTTCGCCGCTGTTTAATTTTCCTTCGTCGTCCGTTGTTTTTTCAGCGTCGGCTTTAACTATATCCTTGCCTATAAGCATGCAGTCGCCGAAACTGAAGAAGCGGTATTTTTTTTCTACGGCTTCCCTGTACGCGGCAAGCGCTTCGTCAAGCCCCATAAACGCAGAAACCAGCATAAGCAGGGTGCTTTGCGGCAAATGGAAGTTTGTGAGAAGCACGTCGGTCGCTCTATATTTAAATCCAGGGTATATAAAAATGCTTGTGTCGCCGCTTTTTGGATGTATTACGCCGCTGTCGTCAACAACGCTTTCAAGCGTGCGCACGGCGGTAGTGCCTATGCATACTATCCTGCCGCCGTTTTTTCGCGCCTTGTTTATTCTGTCCGCAGCGTCAGAAGATACCTGGAAAAACTCGGTGTGCATGTTGTGTTCTTCTATGTTTTCTTCCTGAACAGGCCTGAACGTGCCAAGCCCCACGTGCAAAAGCACGGGCACTATGTCGACGCCCTTTCGCCTAATGGAGTCAAGCACTTCCTTTGTAAAGTGCAGCCCCGCTGTCGGCGCTGCGGCGCTGCCTTCAACTCTGGCGTAAACGGTCTGGTACTGGCCGGGGCCCTCAAGCTTTTCGTGTATGTAGGGCGGAAGCGGCGTTTCGCCTAAGCGATCCAATATGTTTTCAAACACGCCTTCATATGAAAATCTTACTATTCTGCCGCCAAAATCCGTAGTGTCCGCTATAACCGCCTTAAGCTCGCCGTTTCCAAAGCTTATTTCTGCGCCCGGTTTAAGCCGCCTTCCGGGACGCACTAAGGCTTCCCAGTCGTTTTGACTAAGACGCTTGAGCAGCAGCACTTCAACCGGTATATTAGTTGAAATTTTAACGCCTATAAGCCTTGCGGGTATTACCTTGGTTTCATTTACCACAACTACGTCGTTTGGGTTAAGGTAGTCCGCTATGTCTTTAAATATCCTGTGCTCGCGTTTTAAGGAAAACCTGTCGCACACGAGCATGCGGCACATGTCGCGCGGCTGCATAGGCGTTTGCGCTATAAGCTCCTGCGGGAGATCGTAATTAAAATCAGATGTTTTCATTAAATAAGCTCACTTGTTCCGCCTGTTTAAGCTGCAGCTGCTCAGGCACCTGCCTGCCTAAATGCTCATAGGCAAGCGGCGTTGTTATGCGTCCTTTGGGTGTTCTTTGTATAAATCCCAACTGCAAAAGGTACGGCTCGTAAACGTCCTCTATTGTAGTAGAGTCTTCGCCTGTGGAAGCGGATATCGTGTCAAGCCCCACAGGCCCTCCTGAGAACTTATCCATTATAGTGGTCAGAAGGTTCCTGTCAACCTGGTCAAGCCCAAGGCTGTCAACTTCGAGCACCTTAAGCCCTTCCTGCGCCATTGATTTTGTTATCCTGCCGTCTCCTTTTACCTGCGCAAAATCTCTTACTCTTTTAAGCATGCGGTTGGCAACGCGCGGCGTGCCGCGGCTTCTCCTGGCTATTTCGCGTATGCCTTCTTCCTCCGCCTGAACGCCTAATATGCCGCTGGAGCGCAGAAGTATCTGCGTAAGTTCTTCCGTGTTATAAAGCTGCAGTCTGTACGTTATGCCGAACCTGTCCCTTAAAGGCGCGGAAAGCTGGCCCGCCCTTGTCGTAGCGCCTATCAGAGTAAAGCGCGGAAGATCAAGGCGCATAGAGCGCGCAGTGGGGCCCTTGCCTATCATAAGGTCTATCGCGAAGTCTTCCATGGCGGGGTAGAGCACCTCTTCAACAGCGCGGGACAGGCGGTGTATTTCGTCTATAAAAAGCATGTCCCCGTGCGACAAGTTGGTCAATATGGATGCGAGATCCCCGGGACGCTCTATCGCGGGGCCTGACGTAATGCGTATGTTCTGCCCCATTTCTGCAGCCACTATGCAAGCGAGCGTTGTTTTACCAAGGCCTGGAGGGCCGTAAAGCAGAGTATGGTCTAACGCGTCCCTTCTTTGAAGCGCCGCCTTTATATATATCTGCAGGCTTTCTTTTACGGTTTTTTGCCCGACGTATTCCTTTAGATTTTTGGGGCGCAGGGAAAGATCCGTATCCGCGTCGCCTGTAAGCATGCTTGTAGTAATAAGTCTTTCGTTTTCCATATTATCCTTTCGCTATGCCTCTTAATGCCGCGCGCACAAGCTCGTCCGCCTTGTCCGCGGGCGCTCCGGCCTTTTTGGCGCAAGATACGGCAGACGCCGCCTCGTGCTGAGTATATCCCAATGATTCAAGCGCCAGTATGGCTTCGCCTACGGGGCTTGAAGGGGCCGCGTTATTTTCGAACGCGGAAAAATCAACGTCCGCCGGCATGTCGTCCGCTGAAACCTTGTCCTTAAGCTCGAGCGCTATGCGCTGGGCCGTCTTCTTGCCTACGCCTTGAGCGCGCGAAAGCATGGCGGAATCGCCGGAAAGTATAGCTATTGTAAGGTCTTTTAAAGGCATGCTGTTAAGTATGGATATCGCGCTCCTCGCTCCTATTCCGGATACTGTGCAAAGCTTGAAAAACATGCTCTTTTCTTCTTTGGATACAAAGCCGAGAAGCTCTATCGCATCCTGCCTTAAGTTAAGATATGTGTAAACGCGCATGGTTTCGCCCTTCATGGGAGCCGCGCTTAAAGCGGCGTTAGTGCATAGTATCTCGTAGCCTACGCCCGCGCAGTCCAGCACTAAATGGCTTGCGTCCTTGTCCTGCAATGTCCCTTCTATATACGAGTACATTAAAACGCTCCTTTATTTCATTTTAAACTGAAGCTTAGCTCTGCCGGCGCCTGCGTGCGTAACCGCGGCCGCTACCGCGTCCGCCGCGTCGTCGGGGCGCGGTATGTCTTCAAGACCAAAAATCATCTTTATCATCTGCTGCATCTGGTGCTTATCCGCCCTGCCATAGCCCGTAACGGCCTGCTTTATCTGCATAGGCGTGTATTCGTACAGGCTGTCAGGATATTTTTCAGCGCACGTGCATACGGCCACGCCGCGAGCGGCGCCGACTGTAAACGCGGTAGTTACGTTGCGGTTAAAAAAGAGCTGTTCAAACACTATATCATCAGGCTTAAACTCAGCTAAAATGCTTTTAAGCTGCCTGTTGAGGCTTGTAAGCCTTGATGGAAAAGGAACTCCCGCTTCCGTAGTAAGCACGCCGAATGAAACCAGGTGCATCTTTTGAAATTCATCGGTATCTATAATGCCGTAGCCCATGATAGCAAGGCCCGGATCTATTCCGAGTATACGCATGCCGCCTCCAAAACAATAAAATCATATACGCAAGGTAAAGGCTTGTCAAACGGAAAAGTCCATGCCGCCTTTAAGAAAACGCTCAAGCATTTTTTCCACGTGCCTTTTAGCGTAATTTGTGTAAGCTTCAGGCTGAGGCTCAGGGATTTCTCCCATAAGGCCTGAAAACTGGCTCACCTTTAAGCCCAAAGCGTCCTGTATGTCCGCGTCGCTGCCTTTTGGCGCGACAAGATAATAGCACAGAAGCGAATCCTTTTGGCCTATTCTGTGCGCCCTGTCCTCCGCCTGGGAATGTACTGCGGGCGACCAGTCAAGCTCGCCAAAGACTACGCAGCTCGCTCTCTGAAGGTTAAGCCCAGCCGCGGCTCTTAATGAAACGCACGCTAAATTGCTTCTGCCCTGCATAAAGCGCTCTACGCTTTTTTGCTTTGCGCTTTCATTTTCCCTGCCCGTTATGAACACGGGGGAAAGGCTTTTAAGATCCCTTTTGTATATATCCATAACGGCGTGGTGGTGAGCGAACAGCAGCACCTTTTCGCCGTCTTCCACGAGCGCGCGCACGAACTGCGCCACGTAGGGCGCCTTCGCTATGCCTGTCGCCTGCCTCTGCCCCTGTGAAATATTCCCTTCAAGCAGCACTCTTTCCTGAGGAGTAAGGCTTTTATTTTCATACCATATTTTAAGCTTCTGTATAACAGGCTCCATAAGCGCTTTGTATAAAGCGCTGTCCGTATCTATGCGCTGCACGAGGCGCCTTTTTTCAGGAAGCTCCGGCAGAACCTGATTTTTGGTACGCCTTAACATCATGCCCTCGCGGCGCAGGAAATTCCCCAAAAGCTCCGGCTTAGCCACTATGTTGTTGCCGTAGCCGTAGCACCATTCGCGCGTAAAGGTTTCCCAGCTTCCCAAAAAATTAAAGTCTATTATATTTACAACGTTCCAGATTTCGCCGCCGTTATTGTATATAGGCGTGCCGGAAAGCCCGAAAACCCTTTCTGAGCTTGAAGATATAAGCGAAGCCGCGCTGTATTTTTCTGTGCCCGAGTGGCGGAGCTCCTGTATTTCATCAAACAGCACCAGCGGGAAAAAATAATCTGGCAGGGCGTGCTTCCATCCGCGCAAAAGCAAATAATGAATTATGTATATTTTAGCTTCGGGAAGCTTATACGGCTTAAGCCCCTTTATTATATGAATCTCCGGCACCTTCCCGTCTATTTTAAGGAAACGGTTTATTTCGCTTTCCCAGTTTAACACCAGGTGTGAGGGGACTACTATAAGCGCTGGAAAAAGCCGCGAGGCCGCGGCAAAGTACAGCGCCTGAACCGTTTTTCCAAGCCCCATTTCATCTGCCAGAAGCCCTCTTTTAGTGTAATACATCCACGCCGCGCCTTCTTCCTGGAAAGGCATAAGCGTTCCTTCAAAGCTGCCTTTTTTTACGGGAAGTTTTTTTACTGAATGGTGCAGAAAATTAAGCCGCTTGTACCGTTCCCTCGCTTTTTCAAGCGCGTCCTCCCACCTTTTTTTATCCCTGTCCGCTACTTTAAGCGGGTAGCGCTGCATAAGCCAGCTGCAGTCGCCTATGGAGCGCGGATTGTCAGAAAAATAAGCGATTCCGCGCTTGGACGCGCCGCTCCCCGGGAAAAGCCTTTTTGCAAGCTCGGTTACATAGGGATCCGCTTTTATCATCCAGCATTTTCTCCGCCTGTTAAAAGACAGGGTTCCAAACGTATCGGCATAGCTAGCGGTTTCATAAAGGTACGGGGGAATGGAAGCGTTATATTCGTCAGACGAATTTTCGCTTTCAGGCAATATAGCGTCGGTTTTAGAAGCGGTGGAATTTTGCTTGGGGTGTTCAAAGCTTTGCGATAGTTTATTTTTACCCTGTGTTTGTTTTTCTCTGGCTGGTTTTTTGTTTGCAGGCGCCGCTTCATACGGGTTAGCTATGCCCCAGAGCTGTTGAAGCGAAATCGTTTTTAAAGGCTTGCCCGATATGCTTTCAGGCATCGTCACGCTTTTTTCTGCAAGCACTATAAAGCCTTCTACCTTATCGGATGAAGCGTAACGCTTAAGCTGCTCGCATAAAGCCTTTTTGTTAGGTTTTCCGCGCTTTATCTCTATGCACACGCCTGAAACGACTATGTCCGCGCGGGAGCCGTTTGAAAGCGTTACTTCGTGCATTGGAGCAAAGCCGTTTGCTTCAAGCGTTTTAAGGGTAATATTATGAAGCGCCTGCTCGTTAAAAACCTGCGGCGCGCGCATCAAAAGCAGGGTATTATATACAGCTTCAAAATCGCTCATCAAAACCTCCAAAGCATATTATATCTAAGTTAGCGTTTTATTACAATGTTTACAACTTGTTTACTTGTCTGTTTCTGAATATTCTGTTATTATAATCTGGCAACCATGCAAAGGAGAGCAATATGGTAAGAAAGATATTCACTGTACTTATACTTTTAAGTCTGTTAACAAATACTGCGGCGTTTGCGCAGGACATGCTCATAAGACCGGGGAAGTCCGAAAGCTTTGCCTTTGAAGCGCCTCACGAGGGCACGGTAAGCGTAAGCCTTAAGGATTCGCAGGGCGGCGTTTTAAGCACCCTGCAGGATAACCTTCCCGTAAAGCAGGGCAGCAATTATTTCCTATGGAACGGCCTTGTTTCAAACGGCAACGCATTAAAAGAGGGCGATTACAGGCTCGTTATAGCGCAAAACGGCGCTGACATTGCCGATTTTTCCATGCGCGCGGGCGGCATAAGCCCTATGATATTGTCCGTGCAGGTTTCATCGGCGGAGCTTGTGTCTAAAGAACCCTGGCAGATAAACGTAAGCGCCAACATGGCGGGAAAGCTGTCGGCTAAGCTTAATATAGAAGGCGTTATGCAGACCGTCGCGTCGACAGACGCTTCAGCAGGGGAAAACGTACTTTCATGGGACGGGTGCTTTAACGATCAGCCGCTTTCAGACGGCATGCACATGCTCGCGATAGTCCTTGAGGACGAAACGGGCTTTGAAAGTTCTCCCCATTATGTGGGCGTTAATATAAGCGTGCCCGAGCAGCCTGCTTTACAGGCTGAAGCAGCTGAGAAAGACAAAAACGCTTTGCAGCAGGAAGCCGCGGCAGCGCAGGCGCAGCCTGAATTTGTTGTGGAAAACAACGCCGCCGCTCAAGCGCAGGACAGTACCGCCGCTCAAGCGCAGGATAACGCCGCCGCTTTTTCAACAGAATTTGCAAAGCCTGAAAAATCCTACCGCCCGCCGACGCTTGACCCCGTTAATGAAAACGAAACGGGCTCTACGTTCTGGAAGCTGCCGGTAGGCGATATGAACGAAGACGCCATATGGCAGGTTATGATGCAGCCCATAACCGTTGTAAAAGGCGTTGGCAAAAGAAAGCAGACGGAAACATACCGCCTTAGAGCAACGCCCGACAGCTCTAAGGAAGACGAAAATATATCAGGCGAAATAACCTGCGAATCCCAGGGCGTGCATATTCTCAAGAACCTTGAAAACGGCTGGTCCTATGTTGAAGTGTACAACAGCAGCTACGGCCCGGATTGCAAAAAGCGCCCCGGATGGGGCAATTCCGACGAGCTTATACGAGGCTATGTTGAAACGGACCGTTTAGAAACAATTACTCCAAGAACGGATTACGGCCTTTTAATAGATAAGCTTACGCAGACCATGTATGTGTTTAAAGACGGCAAAAAGTTTTCTGAGCTTACAATTTCAACTGGCAAACCCACTGACGCGCAGCCATGGAATGAAACGCCTTCAGGCGAATACCTTATGGTTTCAAGGGTGGGAGGCTTTTGGGCAGGCAATCTGTACTGCGATATGGGCATGCGTATAAACGGAGGCTGTCTTATACATGAAGTGCCCTACATAGAAAACAAATCCACAGGATACCACGATTACAGCACGCAGGAGCCTTTGCTTGGCAGCAAGGCGAGCCACGGCTGCGTGCGCGTGCAGAGAAAAAAGAACGACGAAGGCTTGAACATGACCTGGCTGTGGAACAATATAGGCTTAAAAACAAAGGTGCTCGTATGGGACGATATGCCGGGAAGGTTCCACGAATATCCGGACGATTCTCTTATGCTGTATTACAATCCTACTGGCGGTAAGTTCTACCATTTAGACGACCGCTGCTCAAGCATAAGGAACCGCTACCTGCCGCTTAAAGGCTCCTTTACGTACGGAGAGCTTGACGATGCGGACAACAAGCGTTTTACGCCGTGCAAATACTGCGATCCGCCGCTTAGAAAAGCGGAAATAGACGAGCTTAACAGACAAAACGGTTTTTAATGCCGTGTAAGCTTGCGCAGTACTGTAAAAATCGGTATAATAATATCGTATATATCCTGTCAGGAGGTTCTTTGAATGGAATTTAAGATAAAAAATGACATTGGCACAATATATATTTCAGAAGAGGTTATGCTCAAGGTGGTAGGCTACGCTGCTTTGGAGTGTTACGGCATTGTAGCTATGTCCTCAAAAAGAGCCAAAGACGGTATTGTGGAGTGGCTGGGCAGAGAAAACCTTTCAAAGGGTGTCCAGATACGCGCTGTGGACGATATGATAGACGTAGACCTTTACATTATAGTGGAATACGGCGTATCCGTTACAGCGGTATGCGCGGCCATAAAAGAAGTTGTGAAGTACAAGCTTGAAAGCATGACGGGAATTGAGGTTCGCAACGTAAATATAGCTGTTGAAGGCATACGCATTTAAGCGCTGCGCTTAAAATACGGGTTACACTACGGGGGACAGTAATTTGGAAAAGATTAAAACTATAGATGCAGTTGTTTTTCGTGAAATGGTCAATGCCGGCTCCAAGCTGCTGGAGGAAAACAGGGACGCGGTAAACGCGCTGAACGTATTTCCTGTGCCTGATGGAGATACCGGCACCAATATGTCCATGACGATGATCTCTGCCGTTAAGGAAATAAACAGCAGAGAATTTTCCACGATAGGCGAAGCCGCGCACGCGCTTTCCAAGGGCGCTTTAAGGGGCGCCAGAGGAAACAGCGGCGTAATACTTTCCCAGCTTTACAGGGGATTTTCAAAGTCTATACAGGATAAAGAAGAAATAACGCCTTTGGACTTTGCGAGCGCCCTTAAAAAAAGCGCGGACACGGCATACAAGGCGGTTATGAAGCCTAAGGAAGGCACCATACTAACGGTAGCGAGAGTTATAGCGGAGGAAGCCCAGAAGCAGGCGGACAAGCAGCCTGACGACTTTTTGGCTTTTTTTGAAGTTCTTTTAAGCAGCGGGGAAAAAATACTTTCCCAAACGCAGGAAATGCTGCCCGCGCTTAAGCAGGCCGGCGTTGTGGACGCGGGCGGCAGGGGTCTTCTTATTATATACACGGGTTATTCTGCAGTGCTCCGCGGCGATATTATAGATTCATCCCTTTTGGATATGTCAAAGGACGTCTTTACGGAGTCTGAATTTGAAGAAGACTACGAGCGCATAGAGGACATAGAGTTCGCCTATTCCACTAAGTTTGACATACAGCATATGCGTTCTGACGTAAGCGACGTGGACATAGTGGCGCTGAGGCGCCGCATAAACCGCATAGGCAACCGCGCCAACGTTGAAGGGGACTTTAAAACAGGTGTAAAGGTAAGCGTAAACACAAACGACCCTGGCAAGGCGCTTCAGTACGGCTGCGAGTTAGGCGAAATAAACAACATAGCGATAAACAACCTGCTTACGCAGTTCAGAGAAGCCCACGGCGAAGAGGAGGACAATACGCCGCTTAAAGAATACGGCATAGTGTCCGTGTCCATGGGAGAAGGCTTTTCCGCCATATTCAAGGACCTCAATGTGGACAGCATTGTGGAAGGCGGGCAGACCATGAACCCGAGCATAGAGGACTTAAGCAACGCGATAGAAAAAACGCACGCTGAAAATATATTCATGCTTCCGAACAACGGCAACATTACGCTCGCTGCAAAGCAGGCGGCGGAAATGTCCGAAAAGAACGTAATAGTGTTAAGGACTAAGAACGTCGCCATGGGCATAGCGGCCGTTATAGCTTTCCAGCCGGACGCCGACGTTGAAAAGAACACTGAAGCTATGGAGGAAGCGGCGGAGCGCGTGCGCACAGGCATTATCACATACGCCGTGCGGGACAGCGACTTTGAAAATATGCATATTAAAGAAGGCAGCATAATAGGCCTTAAAAACGGCGAAGTGACCGTATGCACTGAAAGCTCCCGCGACGCGGCAATGCAGCTTATGGAGCAGATAGTTACAAGCGACGACAGCCTTATAACCGTGTATTACGGCGAGGGCATCGACGAATCAGAAGCGCAGGCTTTAAGCGACGAAATAGCGGAAAAGTACGACGAATGCGACGTGGAAGTGCACAACGGCGGCCAGCCTCTTTACTACTACCTGCTTTCGGTAGAATGATACGTTGCACGAAGCGAAGCTTTGCGATCTTTCGGGCGTAGGGAAGGCGCGCCTTAAAACGCTTAACGAAGCGGGCATTTTTTCAATAAAAGACCTGCTTACAACCTACCCCATAAAATATCAGGATACTACAAACGTTACCCCTCTTTGTAATCTTAAAGAGGGGAACTTTGTATGCGCGGAAGGCACAATAAAGGCGTCCCCGTCAATACAGTACGCTAAGGGCGGGCTTGTTATAGTGCGCGCGAGCCTGACCGACGGAACCGCCACAGTGCCCGTTATTTTTTTTAACCAGCCCTGGATGATGAAAAATTTAAAAATGGGTTCCAGGCAGACGCTTTACGGCGCCGTGCAGAATTATAAGGGCAGGATAGGGCTTTTGAACCCTGAATCCGTGCATAGAAAAGGCATAGTGCCAAAATACCGCGCGCTTGACGGCATAGGCTCCAAAACGTTTGAAAAGCTTATAGAGCAGTCGCTTCCATATGCTGACGAGCTTTTCAGCGACGCGCTTACAGACGAAATCAAAAGCAAATTTAACCTTCTGCCTTTTACGCAAGCCATGCGCGAGGCGCACAGGCCGGAAAACGCTGAAAAGCTTGCGCAGGCTCAAAGACGCCTGGCCTTTGACGACATACTGTATTACCAGATAGCGGTGCTCGCCATAAAAACGCATAAGACGCCCGCCGCTGTTATAAATGCCGGTGAAAGCGTAATGGCGGAATTTAATAATCTGCTTCCTTTTACACTGACTAAGGAGCAGACCAAGGCCGTCTATGATATAGCTGAAGACATGGCGCAGGGCTTTTCCATGAACCGCATATTGCAGGGAGACGTCGGCTCAGGTAAAACGGCAGTGGCGCTCGCCGCAGCATATTTTGCTTACAAAGCGGGGTACCAGACGGCAATTATGGCGCCCACTGAAACGCTCGCTATGCAGCATATTAAGACGGCTAAAAAAATATTTGAAAAATCCAATGTGAAATGCGGGCTGCTGCTTGGGCATATGAAAGCGCGGGAAAAGCGCGAAGCCCTTAAAAATATAGAGTCCGGCGAATGGGACATAGTTATAGGCACGCACGCGCTTATTTCGGAAAAAGTTAAATACAGCAGGCTTGGCCTTGTAATAACGGACGAGCAGCACCGCTTTGGCGTGAGGCAGAGAAAAAGGCTCAGCGATAAAGGAGAATCCCCGCACGTGCTTGTGCTTTCCGCAACGCCCATACCAAGGACGCTCGCATTAGCCTTATACGGAGATCTTAAGGTGTCCACTATAAGGACAAGCCCTCCCGGCAGGATACCGATAAAAACAGGCATAGTGCCTGAAAACAGGCGCGAAAGTATGTATGAATTCATTATAGAATCCGTTAAAAAAGGGGAGCAGGCTTATTACATATGTCCTTTGGTGGAAGAAAGCGACGTAAGCGAAGCGAAGAGCGCAAGGGATATGTACAGGCGCTTGTCAAAGGGACCGCTTAAAAGTTTACGCTTAGGCTTAACGTTCGGCTCTCAGAACCAGGAAGAAAAGGCTGAAGCAATAAACGATTTTTCTTCCGGAAAGACGGACGTGCTCGTAGCGACCACCGTCGTTGAAGTAGGCATAGACGTGCCTAACGCGAGCATTATAGTAATAGAGGACGCGGACCGCTTCGGGCTGTCCCAGCTTCACCAGCTGAGGGGACGCGTCGGCAGGGGTTCAAGGCAGAGCTGGTGCTTTCTTTTAGGAAAGCCCAACGAGCGTTTAAAAGCGCTTTGCGAAACAAACGACGGCTTTGAGATAGCTAAAAAGGACCTTGAATTAAGGGGGCCCGGACAATTTTTAGGGACCATGCAGCATGGGAAAACGAACGAGCAGATGTTCTACGACGCTGAGCTTTTAGAGGACGCGCAAAAATGCGCTATGGAAATTATGAGCGACAAAACAAGCTTTAATCAAAAAATAATCGATGAAGCCATGCGGCGCTTTTCTTACGCCGCAAGCGATATAGCTCTTAATTAAATTGACACGAAAACAAGATACAGGTACTATAACCACGTTCCTTAAATAAAAGGGAATATAAAAGGACTTTATTATACGGGAAAGTAAACCAGATACATGAACAGCATTTATTTAGACAACGCGGCTACAACGCCTTTAAACGAACAGGTTAAAAATAAAATGCTTTCCGTAAGCCAGATATACGGAAACCCTTCAAGCGTATATGAAACGGGCAGGGAAGCGAGAAAGCTCCTTGATGAATCCCGCGAAACAGTAGCGAAGATACTTAACGCGAAGGCTTCGGAAATATACTTTACTTCAGGCGGTACGGAAGCGGACAACTGGGCCATAGCGGGCGCGGCGCTGCTTAAAAAAGGCGGGCGTATTTTAACTTCGTCCATAGAGCACCACGCGGTGCTTAACACATGCAGGCAGCTTGAGCGCTTGGGGTTCCGCGCTGAATACCTTCGCGCGGACAGATCAGGCAGGGTATTGTTTTCAGATTTTAAAGGCGCTATCAGAGAAGACACGGTTTTAGCGTCTGTCATGTATGCGAATAACGAAATAGGGACGCTGCAGGACGTAGGCCTTATGGCGAAAGCGGCTCACGAGCACGGCATTTTGTTTCATACGGACGCTGTGCAGGCGGCGGGGCATCTGCCTTTGGACGTGAGGGCGCTGGACGCAGACATGCTGTCCATTTCCGCGCATAAGTTCGGAGGCCCTAAGGGCGTGGGCGCTCTTTATATAAAAAAAGGAACAAAAATATTAAATCTTTTGTCAGGAGGGGCGCAGGAGCGCGGCAGAAGAGCGGGAACGGAAAACGTCGCGGGCATAGTGGGGCTTGCGGAAGCGCTTAAAATATCATACGAGGATATAGAGAAAAAAGCGAAAGAAATGGGAAAAAAGCGGAACAAATTCGAGCGCGATTTATTTAATTCAATACCGGATATAGTTTTAAACGGGCACAAAACTTTAAGACTTCCAAATATTATAAACATTACAATAAAAGGCGCGCCTTCTGAAGCGCTGCTTATGCGGCTGGATAAATGCGGCGTGGCCGCTTCAGCAGGTTCAGCCTGCACTTCAGACTCCCTAGAGCCTTCCCATGTGCTTATTGCGACGGGATTAAGCGAAAGCGAAGCAAAACAGAGCATACGCTTAAGTTTGTCAAACGAAACGACCGAGGAGCAGCTTAAGCTTGCGGCTGATATAATAGCGAGGCAGGTTAAAGAGCTGCGCAGCGTAAAGCTATGATAAATATAAACGGCAACAAGGACGGCATAAAATTAAGCCTGCTTAAAACACTTGAGTTCCTTGAAGAACTGGAATACGACAGAGCGGCGTTCGTGCCTGAAACAATAGCGGACGTTATTTCACAAATCACCGCTAAAATAAACCGCGAAATATCCGTATATCTGAGCCGCGACGGGCGCATATTGGATATAAGCGTAGGCGTGAACAGCTCTGTTCCGCTAAAATCAATAAATCTGCGCCGCGGCGAAAAATATCTTTCCGCCGTACGCTGCGTTCATACGCACCCGAACGGTGACTCGCGCCTTTCAGAGCCGGATTTAGCGGCGCTTGAATCCCTGAAGCTTGACGCCATGATAGCGGTAGGCGTTTTTAAGGACGGCGGCATAAACGATTTAAGCTTCGCTTTTATGGATCCCACGCAGAATGGTTTAAGACAGTTCCATAACGTGCCGCGCGAACACATGGAGCAATACAAATGGTTTAACTATATTCCAGATTCAGGCAGGCGGGAAGAGCTTATAACGACGCAAAAAGATGCGGAGCGCGCGTACCTTTTAGGCATAGAAAACGAAGAATCGCTTGAAGAGCTTGCGGCTCTTGCTGAAACCGCGGGGGCTCTGGAAGTCGGAAGAACGCTGCAAAAGCGCTTAAAGCCTGATCCCGCAACGTTTATAGGCATAGGCAAGGCGCGGGAAGCGGCGAAGGAAGCGCAGGTGAGCGGGGCTGACCTTATAATTGCGGACGACGAGCTCAGCAGCGTGCAGGTTGCAAACCTTGAAAGAATTTTGCCGGGGCGCGTTATAGACCGCACTACGCTGATACTCGACATATTCGCTAAGCGCGCGAAGAGCCGCGAAGGAAAGCTTCAGGTGGAGCTTGCGCAGCTTAACTATAAGGCGGGCAGGTTAACGGGAAACTATGAGGAGCTCTCGCGCCTGGCCGGCGGCATAGGCACAAGAGGCCCCGGGGAAAGCAAGCTTGAAAGCGACAGGCGCAAGATACGCGACCGCATAGCCTTATTAAAAAAACAGCTTAGGGAGCTTGAAAAGCAAAGAAAGCTTCAGAGAAAGCAGCGAAAGCAAAACGACGTATTCGTCGCGGCGCTTGTAGGCTACACAAACGCGGGAAAATCAAGCCTGCTTAACGCAATTTCAGGATCGGACGCCTACGCTGAGAACGAGCTTTTTGCAACACTTGACACTTTAGCGAGAAAGGTTACACTTAAAAGCGGAGCTTCTTTTCTGCTTGTTGATTCGGTCGGCTTTATAAGAAAGCTCCCAACGCAGCTTATAGAGGCTTTCCATTCTACGCTTGAGGAAGCTGTTCAGGCGGATCTTATAATAATAGTTTCAGACGCCGGGGACGCGAACATAGTTGAAAAACATTCGGTCGTTGAAGAAGTCCTGTCAAAAATAGGCGCTGTAAACCAGAAGCGCGTAGAAGTTATAAATAAATGCGATCTGCTTGAAGACAAAAACAGCCTTAATATTCCTGGAGCCGTAATGGTTTCAGCGAAAACGGGCGAAGGCGTCGGCGCCTTGTTAAGCGCGATAGAAGAGCGGATAACGGAAAGCCAGAAGAATTACGATATATTTGTGCCATACAGCGAATATGATTTTATAAGCGTAGTACGGGATTCCGGAACCGTGATAAACGAATCGCATAACGAAAAAGGCACCGTGCTTACTGTAAGCATGGATGAAAAGCAGCTTAAAAGGCTGCGCGCGCTGGCCCCGCAGATTGATTTTAAACTATCGAAAGGAGCGTAAATGTTTTCAAAGCTATTGGCGGCTATATGCTCTCTGCTTACGCTTGGCAGTTTTTCTCTTAAGGCTACAAGCTACGACGTAAGCTTAGGCGGCGACCTGTTTTTGGTAAACAGAACCTACACTCTGGATTCTACATATGCGCCCGACGATCTGGTAAAGCCCGACGTGCTGCTTACAAACGACGATGTAAAAATGCGCAGGGAAGCGGCCGACGCCTTGAAAGAGCTTTTTGACGCCGCTGAAACTGAGCAGGGATATACGCTTCACGCAGTGTCAGGCTATCGTTCCTACTACACGCAAAAGACTATATTCAACAGGAAGATTAAAAGGGTAGGTACTGTCGCTAGAGCGCAAAAATACGTAGCGCCCCCGGGCGCGAGCGAGCACCAGTTAGGGCTCGCTATGGACATAGGCACTCCAAAAAAGGCGGGCCTTACAAGCGCCTTTGGCGATACTGACGAAGGCAAATGGGTGGCGCAGAACGCCCACCGTTTCGGATACATAATACGCTATAAGAAAGGCTGGGAGGATATTACGGGCTATAGCTACGAGCCGTGGCATATACGCTATGTAGGCGTTGAGCACGCTCAAACTATATTTGAGCGCGACATACCGCTTGAATATTACGTAGAAGAATTGACAAGGGAAAAGCTTGAGTATTCGCCCGACCTGCTTGAGGTGCTTGCGCAATGAAAAAAATCTGCATTTTAACTCTGTTAGCGCTGCTTTTATTAGGCATTTGTAACGCTCAATGCTCCCCCGAGTGGGATTTTCCCCTTGATGCGAGAATAGTTGAAGACAATTCGGGGCTTTTGGTTTTAACCAGCAGAAAATCTCTTATAGATTCAAGCTATGTACCCGATCCGCTTGTTAATCTAAAAGTAAAGACGACGAACCGCGGCATGCAGCTTAGGAAAGACGCCGCCGAGGCGCTTGAAAGCATGTTCGGCAAAGCCGAAGAGGAAGACGTAATATTGTATGTAAAAAGCGCTTACCGCAGCTACCAGACTCAGAGCACTATGTATTACAACAGACTTGAAAAGTATAATAAAGACGACGGCGTTGTGGCTTATCCCGGTTCCTCAGACCACCAGACAGGCCTAGCGTGCGACATATTAAACTACGAGTGGACGCGGCAGGAGGGCATGCGGCCTGAGTTTTCATTAACAAGGGAAGCCCAGTGGATGAAGGACAACTGCGCGGAATTTGGTTTCATACTGCGCTATCCGGACGGCAAGCAGGACGTAACGGGCATAATATTTGAGCCGTGGCATTTCCGCTTTGTAGGGAAGGAAGCAGCGCAATATATTATGCAAAACGAGCTTACCCTTGAAGAATTCCACGTTCAGGCGGAGGAAGCCAAAAGCAGGTTCGAGCAGAACGGAGGAAACTTTAAAGACTACTGCGATTCGCTGCGCGCGCTGCCGCCCCCTGTGGAGCTTGGCGAGGGCGAAGACGGGGACAGCGAAGTATCGTTGTTTTATAAGGTGCCGTGATGAAAAAATACATATTTTTACCTTTGATTTTAATTTGCTTAAGCGCCTTAGCAAGCGAAAACACACCGGCGCCCGACCCAAGATATCAGGATATAGAAAGCGACCTTGTTTACCTTGTAAATATGGATAACAGGCTGCCTTCAGACTTTAAGCCGTCGGACCTGGCGCTTCCTGACGTGCCGACAAGGAAAAAATCTTTGGAAGATAAAATATACATGCGACAAGAAGCCGCGGAGCACCTTGAAAGCATGTTCCTCGCCGCGAGCGTGGAAAAAGGATACACGCTGTACGGGGTGTCCGGCTACCGCAGCTACGGCATACAGCAGATAAACTTTAATTCCAAGGTAAAGGCCGTGGGAAGCAGGGAAAAGGCGCGCCAGAGCGTAATGCCGCCGGGGGCGAGCGAGCACCAGTTAGGCCTTACCATGGACATACAGTCAAGCAATTTTAAAAATTTAAACGATAATTTTGCCGAAACAGAAGAAGGGCAATGGCTTTCAGAAAACGCCCACCGCTTCGGCTTCGTTATGCGCTACAAGACGGAGTGGTACGACTTAACGCAGGTGAAGTTTGAACCCTGGCATTACCGCTATGTGGGCTTAGCGCACGCCGACGCTATGTACTGGCTTAATATACCGCTTGAAACGTACTCCAGATATATGAAGGAGCTGCCTGAATACGTGGTGGAAAAAGGCTGCGACTATCTTTTATACGGCCTTGTGAAAAGCATGATGGCGGGGGATTACTCAAAGGTGAACGCGCTTAAGGCGGCGCCTGAAGCGGGCAGGGACGAAGCCATGAAGGCCGCTTCGCAGGAATACCTGCCGCAGCAGGTAAGCTACGAGCAGGCGCTGTGGCGCTGCTACCCTACGCCGCTGCCTACAATGGGGCCGCGCGTAGACAACGACAAGGATATATCGCTTTTCAGCAGCATGAATTAATATTTAGAAGGTGAACACGATGGGATTTATGGACGCGCTTAAGGTGCGCGCGGCTTTGGTAAAGCACCAGAAGGGCGAAATGCAGGAAGCCCGGAAAGCTTACGAAGAACTGTACAGCGGCGGCGTTATACGCGCAGCGTATATACTGCCTTATTCCACGTTGCTTTTAAGGACCGGCGAAACAGAAAACGTGAAGAAGGCGAAGGAAATGCTTGTAAAAGCCCAGAAAGCGCCGGACTATACGCCGGACAGGCGCCAGAGGCTTTTAGTAAACTACTCAATCGCCTGCTTTCTTCTTGGCGACAGGGAAAAGGCTATATCAACGCTTGAAGCGGCGGATAGGAAATACCCATGCGGGCTCATATACCAGACGCTCGGCTACCTTTATGTGGAGTGCGGTGAAAAAGAAAAAGCCATGGAGTACAACAAGAAAGCTTTGGATTACGACGAAGAGGATTCCGTCGTTTTGGACAATATAGGACAGATGTATTATAGGCTTTACAACGACAGGGAAAAGGCGGAGGGCTACTTTAAAAAGGCGAACGAAATAAAGCCGACGCAGATAGACACGCTTTATTTTCTGTCCCGCTACGATATTGAAAACGGAAACAAAAAAGCGGCCGCAGAAAAGCTTGAGCGCGCTCTGGAAGGCGTGTTTTCACCTCTCAACTATAAAACGCCTGAAGAAATAAAAAAAGAGATAGCTTCTCTTAAAACCCCGTAAAAGGAGCGCAAACCAATGCTTAGTTGGCTTGAGAGAGACCCCAGAGGCTTTTTGCTTTTCATGCTTTACAGGGCGCCCGCCGTGCTGCTCGCGATTTCCATGCACGAGTTCGCGCACGGCTACGCCGCTTTCAAGGCTGGCGACCCTACCGCAAAGCTGTATGGAAGGCTTACAATTAACCCTTTAAAGCATATGGACGTTATGGGGACTATATTTTTGTTCCTGTTCGGCTTCGGCTGGGCGAAGCCCGTGCCGGTAAACCCCAATAATTTCAAGAACCCCAAAAAAGACGACATAGTCGTATCCCTTGCGGGCATTACGGTTAACTTTATATTGTTTTTGCTTTCCATGCTGCTATCCGTAATAGTCGGGCGTTTCTTGTATAGAAACCCGCTTAACAGCGGGGCGATATACAACTATTTTTTAAACGCGCAGAGCGATGGCTTTTTTGTGCAGCTTATACCAGAATATGCGGAAGCGCTTCTGCCTTTTATTAAAACGCCCTGGCTTCTTCACATACAAAGGATTTTGCTGCATTCCATGCTTATAAATCTTGGCCTTTGCCTTTTTAACATTTTGCCGCTTCCGCCTCTTGACGGCTTCCACGTTTTAAACCAGCTGGCGTTTAAAGGCAAGGTGTTTTTAGGGGGAAAGACGTTCAGAATACTCCAGGCGATACTGCTTGCCGTTATGTTCTTCACAGATTTTATTTCAAACGCGGTGGGCGCCGTCATGTACTTCGTGCAGGGCAATATTCTCTGGGCGATGCTTAAAATATTCGGAATGTAAAAAATGGATAAAGTATTTCATCTGAGCCAGTTTGACGGCCCGCTCGATATGCTTTTGTTTTTAATAGGGAAAGCTAAAATAGATATTAAGGACATATTCGTGTCAGATATTACGGAGCAATACATTTCTTCAGTAAGAGAAGCCGACGACCTTGACATGGAAGAAGCGAGCGCCTTCATACAGATGGCGGCGACTCTGCTGCTCATAAAAAGCCGCTCGCTTTTGCCAAAAACGGAGCCGGAGCCTGAAGAGGACCCTGAAACGCAGCTTATACGCCAGCTTGAAGAATACGCTTCGCTTAAAAAAGCGGCGCAGGAAATGCAGGTGTTTGAAAAGAACGCCGCTAAGATGTATGAAAAGCTGCCGGAGGAGTTTCCGCTGCCGCCCCCAACGCTGGAGCTTAAAGGCCTGAGCCTTGGCGGGCTGTCCGAAGCCTTTGCAAGGGTGCTTGCAAGAAGGCCCGAGGAAGAGACAACGGAGGCAGTAATTCACCGCATAGCGAAGGAAGTCCACACGGTGCAGGAATGCATGAAAGGCATAATAGCGTATTGCAGAAATGGGAACAGCAGCTTTAACGAGCTGCTTGATGCGAGCGAAAGCCGCGAAGAAGCCGTTACAGTGTTCCTCGCGCTGCTTGAGCTTCTGAAGCTTGGAAGAATAAGCTGCGTACAGGATAAGATCTACGGGGATATATGTATTGAACTCATAGGAAGGAAATAAAACTTGGCAGAAAACTTTCTAAAACAGATAATAGAAGCCGTGCTCTTTGTTACGGGCGAGCCTGTAAGCATAAAGGATATAGCTAAAAATTTGGATTTCCCGGAGCTTGACGTACTGCATGCCGTTGAAAGCCTCGAAGCGGAATATGAATTTAATAAGCGCGGGCTGGTGCTTAAAAAATTCGGGGAGCATATACAGCTTAAAACAAGGGATATTTACGCCCCCTACGTAGAAAAAATGCTGCAGCCGGTGCAGCGGCAGTCGCTTTCAAGCGCGGCGCTTGAAACGCTTGCCGTGGTCGCCTATAAGCAGCCTGTAACGAGGCTTGACGTTGAAAGCGTAAGAGGCGTCAAGTGCGATTATTCCATGCAGTCTTTAGTAAATAAAGAGCTTATAGAAGTATGCGGAAGAAAAGACACGCTTGGAAGGCCGTATCTTTACCGCACAACGGATAAATTTTTGTCCCACTTTGGCATTTCTTCTCTGGACGAGCTTCCTCGCCCTGAAATAAAGCGGGACGAAGCGGATTCAGATAATGAATTATCGCAAAGTCCTGATAATATGGAAAAGCAGGTTCAAAAAGAGCCGCCATTAAATGCGGAAAATAAAACGCAGGAAAACAATGACGAGCAGCCTGAAACGGTTAAGGAAAGCTAAAAACAATCGTAAGCGCATTAAAAAATGCCCGCTGTGTTAACGGGCATTTTCTTATTGTATTTTATTATTGAAGCATTTTAAGCGTGCTTCTTATGCGGGAATATACTCCCATATAATCCGTGTTGTACCAGCCGGGGCAGGCGACGTTAAGCGTTATAAGGTTGTTGTTTACGATAGACATGTGCAGTCTCCCGCGGACTATGGTATCGTCAAACATTTCGCCGCGGTAGTTACCGTAGTAGCCTTCCTTGCCGAGCAGCGTGCGCTTGCTTATATTTGTAGGCTCCCACTTTTTGTAGTTTATTTTGCCTAAATCCTGCAGCTTGGCTTTAAGGTCGGACTTTAATGTGTTTATGTTGTAGCTTTTATTAACCGGAACGACGCTTAATGTAATCTGCGCGGGGAAATTGTCTTTAACCGTCGCTTCCGGCTCAGTCAATATATAGGTGTTAGGCTGCGTATCGTCTATTTCGTAGCCCGCGACGGATTCAAAGCTTAGTCCGAGCTTATCCGCGTTGTACTTGGCGTATGTGAACGTAAGCGCCTGCCTGGGCGTTGCGGTAGGCATATCCAATGGGTCTATGGGTATAGGTGTAGAACCTGCGTATTGCGCTGTGGGATTAACAAAATCCGCCTGCTGGCTGTCTGCTAAAACAGAGGATTCTTCTTCGGACGCCGGGTCGTAGCCTTCGGGAAGCACGGCGTCAAAATCCGGCATGGGAACGTCAGTAGGCTGCGTAAGGGCTGCGGGCTGGGTGGGCACCTGCGTAGGAGGCTGCGCGTTATTGTTACCCTGACTGCCGCAGCCGGAAAGCATAATCCCCACCAACAGAACGAGTATAATGACGAGGATATTTTTTTTCATATTGCTCCCTCCATTGAACTTAATAGAATCTAAAAATATTGTAACAATATTATACGCTGGCGTCAAGCAGATTTAATGAAAGCAGAAATTTCTTAAATAATATTAAAAAAGACTTGCAATTTTAACGAAATTGTAATATATTATACGCGTGAACAAACAAACGGACTGTTTTAGACTGTTTTTAGGAGGAGATTATGCACTATAAAAGAAATAACAGGCTTGTATTGCTGCTGGGCCTTATAATAATTATGGCATCTGCCGCATTTACGGCGAGCGCCTCCCCAAGCTATACAGGAACCGTAAATACGGACAAGGTATTCTTCCGCATGAAGGCTAATACAGACTGCGGCTACCATGCGGTTCTAAAAAAAGGCACAAAGGTCGCCGTGCTTGGAATAAAGGGAGAGTTTTACAAGGCCCGTTATGACAGCGACGAAGGCTATATTATGAGCAAGTTTGTGGACCTGCCGTCGGGATCCCTTAAAAAATTAAAGAACAGTATTGCAAACGAAAGCAAAAGCAAATACGCAAGTGCAAGTAGCATAAGAGCGCTTGGAGACGCCCCGTGCAACGTAAAGTACGGCGACAGCGGCGAAGACGTAGAAAAGCTGCAAAGAGCTTTACAGCTTAAAAAGTGCTATACGGGCGTTGTGGACGGCAAGTTTGGCAACCTGACCAGGGACGCTATAAAAACCTACCAAAAGAAAAACGGGCTTTCTGTAACTGGAAAGACCAACTATGAAACCATTAAAAAACTGTTCGGCAAGGTAAGCGAAACTTCCGCCAAGGACGACCCTAAAATGAAGGGCATAAGCAGGATAAGCCAGATACCTGTGCCCAACACGAGCAGAAAAAACAATTCAGGCAGGCATGTTACTGCCCTGCAGCAGGCTTTAAAATTAAAAGGTTATTACAGCTACCCGATAGACGGCAAGTACGGAAACCAAACAGAGCAGGCTGTGAAGGACTTTCAAAAGCGCGCAGGCTTAAAGGTGGACGGCACCGCCGGCAACAACACCATTAAAAAGCTTTTTGGCAAGAACGCCGCAAACTATACGATAGAAACGGAAAAGCTGGACTGGTTCAAGGGAGGATCGAGCAAAATTCCCAAGGGCGGCATATTTTCAATAAAGGATATAGAATCAGGCAAGGTATTCACAGCAAAACGCTGGAGCGGCTATAACCATATAGACGCGGAGCCAGTAAACGCCAAACAGACCGCCATATTTAAGGAAGCCGTAGGCGGATCGTGGACGTGGTCAAGAAGGTCCATTTTAGTAAAATACAACGGCCATGTGTACGCTGCGAGCATGAACTGCATGCCGCATGAGGACAATACCATTAAAGGCAACGATTTTGACGGCCACTTCTGCATACATTTCTTAAACAGCAAAACGCACGGCACGGACAGGCGCGACGGAGCGCACCAGAACGCCGTTCAAAGAGCGTCTAAATACAGCTGGTAACGCTAATAAACAATATTTTGTATTTCATCACTTTGGCGCTTTTCATGGCGCCAAAGTTTTTTATTATTGTATCGTAGCGCCTTATAAAATAAAGCTCTTAAGGCTGAGCCGGTTTAATAAAAGAATAATTAAATATAAAAACAAAACGGCCGTTTTACTGTTTATGTATTTTGCGCGCGCTTGAATACGCGCTGAAAGTGCTAGGCCTTTAAGGCTCTTTCCCCGCTTCAAATTGTGGTATAATCCGTTAAACGGAGGTGAAGACTTTTGGATTCGTTTAAAAAAGGCATGAAAACTTCCATACCTGTTTGCATAGGAATGATATCCGTGGGCATTTCGTTCGGGCTTGCCGCAAGGAAGGCGGGCCTTAGCACGGTTGAAGCTACGCTTATGTCTATGATAGTCGTGGCTGGAAGCTCTCAGTTTTTTGCAATAAACGCGCTTAGCGCTGGAAGCTCTCCGCTTATAATAATATTAGGCACGTTTTTAATAAATTTAAGGCACGTTGTTATGAGCTCGTACATTATGAACCGCCTTAAAAAAACGCCGTTGCAAAAGAAGCTTGCGCTTTCTTACGTAATATGCGATGAAAGCTTTACGATGTTTTCATTAAGTAAAAAGCAGGAGGACGACGCCGCTTATCTTGGCGGCATGAACCTTATGGTATATATTTCATGGAGCTTAGGCACTCTTTTAGGGTGCGCGCTTATGAACGCTGTTCCCGCAAGGTTTTCAGACGCTCTGGGCATAGCCATATACGCGGCGTTTATATCCATGCTTATGCCAAGCGTACAGGGAAGCGCCAAGGTGCTTTTAATAGTGGTGCTTACAGCGGCGGTAAACTCCCTGCTTTCCGTTATAATGCCAAACGGAACTTCTGTAATACCCGCCATGCTTGCAGGAGCTTTTTTTGGAACCATACTGCCTGACGATATGAAGGAAAAAAGCAAATGAACATATATATTTTAATTTTTCTTATGATGATAGTAACGTATATCCCGCGCGCGCTGCCAGCTTTAAGCGGCGGCAAAAAAAAGCTAAGCCCGTATTGGGAACGCTTTTTATCATACATTCCATATACGGCCTTAGCGGCTTTAATATTTCCAGGCGTGCTGAGCGTAGACGCTGCGGAGCCCGCGGTAGGTTTTGTGGGCGGCGTTGCGGCGGTTCTGGCAAGCTTGCTTAAGCTTCCCGTGATTGCCGTTGTAATTATAGCCGTTATTGCAGAGGCTGTCGTTTACCTGATAGTCTAATCCCTGCTGTGCCTGTCGCGTATTATAAGAAGGCGCCATAAATTAAGTATAGACGTAACGGCGGCGGCGACGTAGGTTAAAGCCGCGGCGTTTAGCACGTTTTTTACGCCTTTTTCTTCTTCTTGGGAAGTAATAATGTTGCTTTCTTTAAGCATAACAACCGCCCTTCTGCTCGCGTCAAATTCTACCGGGAGAGTAATAAGCGAAAACACAACGCCAGACGCAAACAGTATTATGCCAAGGTTAACCAAAAAATCAGCGGACGCTATTAAGCCCAGTATAAAAATCGTTATGCTTATATTGGACGATACTGATACATAGGGCACGGAAGCGTTGCGCAGCTTTAAAAACGCGTAGTTTTCATTCTGCTGCATGGCGTGGCCGGATTCGTGCGCGGCGACGCCTAAGGCTGCGATGCTGTTTGATGAATAGACGCTTTCAGACAGGCGCAGCGTGTGGCTTCTGGGATCGTAATGGTCTGTAAGCATGCCGCCGGTCTGCTCGATTTTTATATCGCTGTCGCCAAGACGCGACAGCATGTAGCCTGCCGCCTGCGCCGCCGTGCCGTTAAAGCTTGAAGGCACCCTGCTGTACCTTGAAAAAGCGGACTGTACCTTTATCTGCGCTATAAAAGCCAGTATAAGACCAGGTATAAGTATTATAAAGGTGGGGTCTAAATAAAACATTGTTACTTCAACGCCTTTTCATCTTTAAAGTGTTTTTTAAGAAGCTGTATTAAAGGTATGCCGAGCATATAGCATACCGCGGCTTCGCCTACGGCTACGGTTCCCGCAGTCGCCCAGAACGGAAGCCCGTTGAGCCATGAAAGCACTCCGCCCACCACAAGCCCGTTAATCAAGACCGGCATAAACGCGGCAAGCCAAACGTACTTTTTAAACAGGAACGTAGAGTATGCCGCCAAAAGCGTGGCGAGAGAGCCGAAAACTATGTCCTGCCAGGCGGCTCCAGCTATAAGGTTACCTAAAATGCAGCCTATGGCAAGCCCCGGAATGCTTTGAGGCAGTATTACGGGCAGAAGCGTAAGCGCTTCCGCAGCCCTGAATTGAACCACGTTAAAGCTGATTGGGGCAAGCAGAATGGTAAGAGCCGCGTATACGGCGGCGATTACTCCGGCCGTTACTATATAGCTTAGTGAAAGTTTGTTGTCATTTGTTTTTATAGATGCCATATTTGTTCATTATACTCCTTTATCGCTCGGTCGCTTGCGAAGTAACCGCTTTGAGCAGTGTTTATAATAGCTTTTTTAAGCCAGGAATCTTTGTCCTGTATATCTCTGTTTATTCTTCTGTGAGCCATGGAATAACTGCCGTAGTCCTTTAAAACAAAGAAGCTGTCAGGCCTGCTTCCGCAGGAGCCGAAAAGCAAATCGTGGTACAGGCCCTGTATAACTGCGGGATTATCCGGGAAGAGCGTTCCGTTTATAATCTGGCTCATGGCGCGGCGCACCTCGGAATTGGCTTCAAATATAAGCATGGGGTCGTAATTGCCTTCCTGCTGCAGATTGCTTACGGTGTCGGCGCGCATGCCGAATATGTATATGTTGTCTTTGCCGACGCGGTTATATATTTCAACGTTGGCTCCGTCCATCGTGCCTATCGTTACGGCGCCGTTCATCATGAACTTCATGTTGCCCGTGCCGCTTGCCTCCATGCCCGCTGTTGAAAGCTGCTCGCTTATATCAGACGCTGGGATAAGCGCTTCCGCGTATGAAACGTCATAGTTTTCAAGGAACATTACGCAGAGCATTTTTTTAGCGCGCGGCGAAGAATCTATAAGCCTCGCGACAGACAGTATAAAGCGTATTATCATCTTGGCCTTTGCATATCCCGGGCTTGCCTTGGCGCCGAATATAAATACCCTTGGAACCATGTGGAAGTTAGGGTCGTCCATTATGCGGTTGTACAGCACAAGTATATGCAGCGCGTTAAGCATCTGGCGCTTGTACTCATGCAGGCGCTTAACCTGCACGTCGTATATGAATTCAGGGTCAAGCTCCATGCCCTGCCTGTCTGAGAGAACCTTGTTGAAGTATTCCTTGTTGTGCTGCTTGACGCGGTAATAATCCTCCCTGAAGCCCGCGTCGTCTGCAAAAGGCATAAGCTTTTCAAGCTCATTCGGGTTTTCAATCCAGGAGCTGCCTATGGCGCTCGTTATAAGATTTGAAAGGCTCGGGTTGCTCGCTATAAGGAAGCGCCTGTGCGTTATGCCGTTTGTTATGTAGGTAAACTTTTCCGGGCGTATTCTGTAAAAATCGTTAAAGGTTTTATCCTGCAGTATCTGCCCGTGAAGCTGGCTTACGCCGTTTACGCAGGATGAAGCGCTAACGCAGAGGTTCGCCATATGAACCCTGTTGTATGCGAGTATGGACATATGAGCTATTCTGTCCCAATCGCCTGGGTAGTAGTTCCACAGCTTTTCGCCTAAGCGCCTGTTCATTTCTTCTAAAATCATGTAGATTCTCGGCAGATTTCTCTTTACAAGGTCCTGCGGCCATTTTTCAAGCGCTTCCGGCATTATGGTGTGGTTGGTGTAGGCGAAGCATTTTGTAGTAATGTTCCATGCTTCGTCCCAGCCTAAGCCTTCCTGGTCCATAAGTATGCGCATAAGTTCCGGTATGGCAAAGCCGGGGTGCGTATCGTTAAGCTGGAAAACTACTTTTTCAGGAAGCAAATCAAAGCGGTTACCATTGTGAGACTTAAATTCCTTTATGGCGTACTGTATTGAAGCGCTGACGAAAAAATAGCTTTGGGTAAGGCGCAGCGTCTTTCCT
The DNA here is from genome assembly GCA_964518875.1 of uncultured Oscillospiraceae bacterium. GTDB lineage: Bacteria > Bacillota > Clostridia > Christensenellales > Aristaeellaceae > DTU024. Next base: position 7,651 of record CAZFHI010000001.1, on the reverse strand, counting down.
TCATAGTGGTTGTCGTCAGGATAGAGCACCTTTGAAATGGTAGCCGCCATATCCTGCTCCCTCGTGGCGCTTTCGTAATCGCCAGCTGAAAAAGCGCTGAGGTTAAAGCTTTCCTTGCTGCGTGCGCGCCACATGCGAAGCGTATTGACCACGCCGTTTTTATAGCCGACCATAGGCATGTCGTAAGGCACGGCCTCTATAACGCGGCCTCCGACGATTGAGAACGTTAAACGGCCGTTTACCTGGGATTCCACTACCTTGCCGCCAAAAACCACGTCGCACACGTCTTCCATGTGCGCGACCTCCCATACGTTGCCGTTTTCAAGCCAGTTGTCGCTAAGCTCCACCTGCTGGCCGCCGGAAAGTTTCTGCTTGAACAGGCCGTACTCGTAGCGTATGGTGCAGCCCATGGCGGGCATGGAAAGGCTTGCGAGGCTGTCCATAAAGCATGCCGCAAGCCTGCCAAGGCCACCGTTTCCAAGACCGGGGTCCGGCTCTTCCCTTATTATGTCGTACCAGTTTAAATTTAGCTCTGTTAAAGCCTTGGTAAAAACGTCTGTAAAGCCCATGTTTATGGTATTTGTAAAAAGGCTTCTGCCTAAAAGGTATTCTATGCAAAGATAATAAAGCTTCTTGTTGTTCGCTTCCTTGTTCCTGCGCCGCGTTTCAGTCCATTTTTCCATTATGTAGTCGCGTACGGTGGACGCTACGGCGTTATATATCTGCTGCTTTGTGGCGCTTTCGATAGTGCGCCCGTTATATCGCTGAAGCTTGCCTATTATGGATTGCTTTATTTTGTCTTTATCGAAATTTTGTGAAACTGTGGGATGCATCTCGTCCAAAGCGGTATCCTCCTACCAAAAATATGCAAGCGAATTATAGCATAAAGCTTATTTATTAACAACAAGGGTTAAAAACTGGAATTCTGGTATTTTTTGGGTTAAGCTGTTGAATTTTTTGCATCAAGTCATTATAATAATATTAATCGTAATTCGTTAATATAGCATTGCCGTAATTTGCGTTATATTCGGAGAACCTTTATTTGTCGATATCTTAAAAGGAAATAGCCTATGAACGAGATAAAAAGCAATGCGTATAACAGAAAGGAAGAGAAAAAATGAGCAAAGAAAACGTTAATTTTGCTTTTAAGAAATTTGGCATACGCACTTTTGAAGTGTTCGCAACCGCTGGAATGTATATGTGGGGCTGGTTCTACCCTGACCCCGTTATAATACATGAAGCTGACGCCATTAAAAAAGTTCCCGGCGTTCTTAAAGAACGAGGCGAGAAGAAACCGCTTATCGTTACAGACGCGGGTCTGCAGAAGCTTAACCTGCTTCAGCCTCTCTATGATCAGCTTGACAGCGAAAAAATGCCGTACGCAGTTTATGACGGTGTTCGCCCGAACCCTACCGTTGAAAACGTGGAAACAGCTCTTGGCGCTTACCGCGATAATAAATGCGACTGCATTATAGCTGTCGGCGGCGGTTCGCCTATGGACTGCGCCAAGGGCGTATTAGCGCGCGCGTGGTGCCCTGAGCGCCCCATAAGAAAGATGAAAGGCACGATGAAAGTTTCCATGGCCAGCCATAAAGGCGCCGCCCGTCCCACGCTGTACGCTGTGCCTACGACTGCGGGCACAGGCTCTGAAACAACTATCGCGGCCGTTATAACGGATACTGATACGCATGACAAGTTCCCTATTATGGACCCTAATATACGTGCAAAATATGCTGTTTTGGATCCAAAGCTCACCGTCGGGCTGCCTAAAAAAATAACGTCCACAACGGGTCTTGACGCCCTTACCCACGCTATTGAAGGCTACACCAATATATGGTACAACAATAAAAAATTCAACGACTACGGCATCAAAGCCTCGCAGCTTGTATTTAAGTATCTCGAAAAAGCATATAACGATCCCGCCAATATAGAGGCCCGCTCCAATATGCTTTTGGCTTCGCACTATGCGGGTCTTTGCTTTACGAGGGGCGGCGTAGGCTACGTCCATGGCATAGGCCATCGCCTTGGCGGCCTTTACGGCGTTCCGCACGGTCTGGCGATGTCCGTAATACTTCCGCACGTCATGTCCGACGAGCTTCTTGGCCCGTACGTTTACGACAAGCTTGCCGATATTGCTGAAGCAGTAGGCATAAGCGGGAAAAACGACGAAACAAAGGCGAAAGCGTTCGTTGACGAGATACGCGCTATGGAAGAGCGAATGGAAATTCCAACAGGCTTTGACTGCATTAAGGACGAGGATATAAGTCTTATTGCGGAGCGCTGCATGGCGGAAGTGTATCCTACTTACCCTGTAAAGCATATATTTACTCAGAATGAGCTTGAAGACTTTATCGCTAAGCATATTAAACAGTAAGCTTTTCGCAAAAAGGCCGCGCGATTAAAAAAGCGCGGCCTTTTTGCCGATGCCTTGAATTATTTTGTGTTTTTGACGCCTTGGCGTATAATTGCTGCAAGGTTGGAGGCGTAAGCATGGCGATAGACAGGGTAAGAGAGTTTTTTAAAAAATATAATATGGAGGACAGGATACAGGAGTTTAACGAATCAAGCGCCACTGTGGAGCTTGCGTCAAAAGCGCTTAAATGCGAACCTGCGAGGATAGCGAAGACGCTTTCTTTTATGGTTAAAGGCGCGCCTGTGCTTATAGTAACGGCGGGAGACGCTAAAATAGACAATTCAAAATATAAAAGACAATTTTCAACGAAGGCCTCAATGCTAAGCCCTGAAGAAGCGGAAAAGCTTACAGGCCACGCCGTAGGGGGCGTATGCCCGTTTGCCGTAAATGAAGGCGTATCCACTTACCTTGACGTATCGCTTAAGCGATTTAACACGGTGTTCCCTGCGTGCGGCAGCGGCAACAGCGCGATAGAGCTTACGATAGATGAACTCGAAAAATACGCCGACCCTGTTTCATGGGTCGACGTCTGCAAGAACTGGAAATAATACTTTTATTAAAGAAATTAAATAATTTAAGAACCACGCGCCGACGATTTTTAATATAATTGCACGTTTATTCCGCTTAGCGGCGCTTAAGCTAAGCTTATTCCTTAATTTCAAACAGCCCGTGCGTTTCAATTATAGGCTCGACAAACATAACGCCCTTTCCCGGGGATTCAAGGTCAAGCTCTTTAGTAAGTGCGTCAAAAACGTTTTTTGTGATGCTCGAAGGCGTTATTATTATAACAAGGTCCTTTTCAGGCTCTATTTCTATTCCGAATATAGTCTGCGCTTCCCTTCCGGCAGAACCGCGCCCGTGCAGTATGGTGCCTCCGCGCGCGCCGGCATTTTTAGCTATATCTATTACTTGTTCGGAATTTCCCCTGTCGACTATCACCGTTATTTTATGATACATATTTTCCTCCGCAATTATATTGTCCCTGGATGCTTCTATATCGCGAACGCCGGCGCACGCTATTACGCCCGTAAAAGACGCTATGCCGTTTCCCGGCTTTTCAAGCTGTATTTTGTCGTCTATGGCTTTTATAAGGCTGGCGGTCTGCTCAGATTTAAGCAGTATCTTTAATACTTCTCTCCTTGAACTTTTTATGCCGAGCATATTTAAAAAGCCGCTTGATACGGTGCCCAAGCCAAAGAGCGTAGTAACGCTCAGGCCCATTTTTTTCGCTATTTTAAAAATAAACTTTGATTGCTCGTGTGTTACTATTAAAGAAAGCAACTGAACGCCTGAATCGGGAGCCATAATTTATCCTCCTATTTGCTTTTCCTTGTTTTAGCTTTGTACAGCATGCCAAGAAGCTGAAGCGCGACTACCGGCATCATGGCTACTATAGCTATCATGCCGAAGCCTTCAGAAACTATATCGGCCCCGGGGGTGGACATAGCTATGCCCTGTATAAATGCTAAGCTGAAAGTAGCGGTCATGGGGCCTGAAGCGACGCCGCCCGCGTCAAACGCCAGGCCGACGAACAGGTCGGGCGTGAAAAAAGCCATGATTACAGACGCGCCGAAGCCCGCCAAAAGGTACATCCATAATTGTATGCCGGGCACGAGCACTCTTAAAGCGGCCATAAAAACGGCTAAGCCTACTGAAACTGAAAGGAATATTAAAACAAGGGAGCGCTTTACGTACCCGCTCGTTATATCTTCTATCTGGTGCGTAAGCACCATTACCGCAGGCTCTGCCAGCACAGTTACAAGCCCCAACAAAAATGAAACGATTAGCAGAGGAACCTTGCTGTCGAGGCTTGCAAGCTTAGCGCCCATGGTGTTCCCAACCTGCATAAAGCCGCTGTTCACGCCGGACAAAAACAGCAGAAGCCCGATATAGGTAAGCAAAAGACCCTTCAGCACGACTATTACCTTTGATTTGTCCTGCTTAATAAACAGAAACTGGAAAAACAGGTAGGAGAGCAATACAGGCAAAAGGGACAGGAACGTATCTTTAGCTACGTCTGGAATTACGCTTAAGTATATGGAGCCTACGCTTGTAAATTCCGGAGCGGACGCCGGGGAGGCGCCTGAAAGCTTGTCTATACCCATTACGACTCCGGAAAAAAGCACGCCTATTATAGCGCCAGTTGAAGAAATACCTATAAGGCCAAAGTTGCTGGCTTCGCTTGTCTTTGATTCCTTTTTCATTGAAACAACGCCGCCTGCAAGGCTTAACATGAAAGGCGTAGTAAGGGCCCCTGTTGTGGCGCCTGAAGCGTCGAAGGCTATGGCGAGGAAATCCGGCGAAGAAAAAAGCGAAAGTATAAAAATCAAGCCGTAGGCGAATAAGAATGTAAATTTGAGGGGAACGTCTTTTAGTATCCTAAGCATGCCGAGCGTCATCATTATGCCTACGCCTACGGACACTACTATTACTACAAGCCACCTGCTTAAAACCCCAGAAGTAACGTCTGAAACCTGGGAAGCTAATATATGCAGGTCGGGCTCCGCGACTGAAATAAAGAAGCCTAAAATAAGGCTTACGACGATTACAAGAGATATTTTGCTTTTTTGCATAAGGAAACTGCCTATGCCGCGGCCGATAGAATCTATGCTCAGATCTACGCCGAAAAGAAAAATTGTAAGCCCTGTAATGATTAGCACGCTTCCTATAATAAATGCGATAAGCATGCCGCCGCTTAACGGAGCAAGCGTAAAATGCAGCAATATGACCATAACTGCAATCGGAAGCACCGAAGACAGTACTTCTTTAAGCTTATTTCTTAGAGCAGACAATAAGGCACCTCCTTTTTTTCATAATGATAGCGGAAAAAGACGCATATATCAAGGCTTAATCATCGTCCATGGCTTTAATAAATTCATCAAGCTTTTCCTCGGCGTTCTGCCATTCAGCGTACGCGCTGTCGACGTTTTGCCGGGCTTTAGCGTGACGCATTATTACTTCGTTTATTTTATCGCTGTCGTTATACAGGGAGCCCTGTGAAAGCTTTTCTTCAATTAAAGCTAAGTCGCTTTCTGCCCGCGCTACCGTTTGCTCTGCTTTTTTTACGTTGTTTTTAAGCAGTTGAAGCTGTTTTTCAGCTTCCTTTGTGCGCCTGCGGTTTTTAGTTAACTGCGTTTTTGTAATGCCGGGGGCATAGGCCTTGCCAAACTGACGCTCTTTTTCCGACTGCAGTATGAAATCATCAAAATTACCTGGATATTCCGTTATTTTGTCGCTGCTTAAAAGCAAAACCTTGCTTGCTATTCTGTTTATAAAATATCTGTCATGCGATACTGCGAGTATGGTGCCGTTGTATTGGTCAAGCGCTTCTTCAAGCACTTCGCGGCTTTCTGCGTCCAAATGGTTGGTCGGCTCATCGAGCAAAAGAAAGTTATCGTGCTTGAGCATAAGCTTTGTTAAAGCTACGCGGGATTTTTCGCCGCCGGACAGGCTTTTTACCTGTTTATAAACGTCCTCGTCCAAAAACTGGAACTGCGCCAGGGCGGAACGCACTTCGGTCTGGCAAAGCCTTGGAAATTCGTCCCACACTTCCCTTAATATTGTCTTTTCGTCGTGCAGGCCCTGAAGCTTTTGATCGTAATAGCCTGTCTGCGCGTTTGAACCTATTTTGACGTAGCCTTCATCCGCTTTTTGCTTTCCTATTATGCATTCCAGCATGGTGGTCTTTCCTATGCCGTTGTCGCCTATTATTATCGCTCTGTCGCCTTCTGAAAGCGAAAAACTTATGTCTTTAAAAAGAGGGCTGCCGCCAAAGGATTTTTTTAAGCCCTTTACCGTAAGCGCTTCTTCGCCCATGCGCTTATTTGCTGTGAATCTGAAAAAAATCTGCTTTTCTTCTGCAGGCTTATCAAGAATTTCAAGCTTATCAAGCTTTTTCTGCCGGCTTTCCGCGGCGCGTATGGATTTTTCTCTGTTGAAGGAGCGGAAGCGCTCTATAATCTGCTTTTGCCTTTCTATTTCTTCCTGCTGCTTTGTGTAAGCGCGCAAACGGCTCTCAAAGCGTTCCTCGCGAAGAGCCATATAGGCGGTATAGTTTCCGGGGTAAAATTCGCTTATGCCAAATAGTATTTCCAGCATATCCGTGCATACCTTGTCCAGAAAAAACCTGTCGTGCGATACGACTATTACGGATCCCTTGTAATTTAAAAGGAAATCCTCAAGCCATGAAAGCGCGTGTATATCTAAATGGTTGGTAGGCTCGTCAAGCAGCAATATATCGGGCTTTGCGAGCAGCAGGCGCGCTAAATTAAGGCGCGTCAGTTCCCCGCCGCTAAGCGTTGCGGCTTCACGCATTTCTTCTCCTTCGGAAAAGCCGAGCCCCGATAGAACGCCCTTAATTTTAGAGCGGAACGAGTATCCGTCGTTTGACTCGTAAAAATAAAGCGTGCTCGAATACTCGTCGCCTATTTTTTTAAGGGCTTCAGCGTCTTTTTCTTTAGACAACTCATCGCTTAAGCGCTTTAATTTTTCTTCCGCCTGCAAAAGCGAAGAAAATATTTCAAACACAGCGTCCTTTATGGTCTGGCCTTTTTCGGGTATCCAGGATTGCTGCAAAAAGCCTATGCGAGAAAACTCCGCGCAGGAAACGTCGCCTGAATCCTGCTCCATTTGGCGCGCTATTATTTTAAGCAGGGTGCTTTTGCCGGAACCGTTCACGCCGACTAATCCTATTCTCTGCCCTTCTTGCAACGAAAAGCTTACGTCTTTAAGCACGGGTATACCGGAAAAAGACTTTGATATATGGTTTACGGATAAACAAATCATAATTTTAAATGTTGGCTTAAAAAAAGCTGACGCAAAGCGTCAGCGAAAGATCTTGTTTTTTGTTAGATAAAAAGCATTATTATGCACAGCGCGACAAATACGCTTGCGGTTATCTTTGTCGCTGTAGCCAGCTTGCCTTCTTTTGTTTTTTCCTTATTCTTGCCGAAGTAGCTGTTTGTGGCGCCGCCGAATATTGCGGACTGCTCCGTATCTCCTTTTTGAAGCAGTACTGATATGATCAAAGCCACGGAAGACAACATTAATAATATCGTTATTGCTAATCTTGTGCCTGACATTAAAAAACCTCACTTTCCTTAACGGATGTATAATATCACAGCATCAAACAAAGTGCAAGCAAAATAATTTTAAGCATTGTCGTTTCAAAGTAAAAAAATTGGTGTACATTTGTCAATGATGTGAGACCAAGTTAAAGATAAAACGACGGTCTGTAGA